>CAZLSV010000039.1:0-48981 GCA_964562235.1 uncultured Desulfatibacillum sp. | reverse complement strand
GACCGAAATGGTCCCCCAGTCGAAGCCGACTTCACGCGTGAAGCTGCTGTTGGCCTCGACCACCCGGGCCTCGATGATCACCTGCGGCGTGACCCGGTCGATTTTCGATACGATGGCTCTCGCCTGTCTCACCTTATCGGCGATGTCGGTGATGATCAACTGGTTGTTGCGCACGTCCACGGAGGCTTTGCCGCGGTTCGGGGTGAGAATGTTGTTGATATGCGGCAGGACATCGGCGCTGGCGGCGGAGTAGTTGACCGGGATGTACTCGGTGACGAGCGGCTCGCCCTCCTCCTCCTGCTTTCTGGCGTCCTGCTCGGCTTTCAGCTGGGCCTGGCGCATCTTCTCTTCCTGCTGCAAGGTGGCCAAGGAGGCGATCCGGATGATGTCGCCTTCCCGGACCATCCCCAACTGGTTCATCTTCAAGACCAGGTCCAGCACCTGGTCCCACGGCACCGGGCGCTGCAGGGCCAGGGTCACCTTGCCGGTGACGTTCTTGTCGATCGCGAAATTCTTGCCGCTGATTTCCTGTAAAATCCGGAAGACATTCTTGATGTCGGTGTCGTAGAAATCCAGGGCGATTTTCTCGCCGGTGTAGACTTTGTCGGGAGAGGCGGCACCGGTCTCGACGTTGGAGGCGCCCCGGGGCGCCGCCGCTTTTTCCGGCGCGGCGGTCTTCAGCACGACCGGTTCGCGGGAGGAGATGGCCGCGGGCGCTTTCGCAAGCCCCGTCTTCCACGCCGGAGGTTCGGCGCTCTCGTAGGGCTTGGGCGGCACCGTGGAACCGGCGAAGTTGAGGCGGATGATGTTTCCCGTCTGCTCCGAGGTGTAGGGCACGTTCTCGCGCAGGTTGACGGCCACGAGGGTTTCGTTCTTGCCTTGGCTCGGTGTCACGCGGTCGACCGCACTTTCAAAACGGGTCGTGATGACGGGCCGCTGATGCTGTTCGGGCACCTGGGTGTTGACCAGCTTCAACTGGACCTGCTTGTCGCCGGACTTCACCACATCGTAGGTCACCGGCCGCGTGGTCCCGATGATGACCGCGGATTTTCCGCCGTCCTCGTCGGCAAATTCAACCCGGTTCACCAGCGCCGGGGCCCCGGCCGCTGCCGCCGCGGGCTTGGCGGGCGGGGGGCTGGGCGCCGGCCCGGAGGCCAGTTTCAGCTCCTTGCCTTTGGATGCGGGGGCCGCATCCCCCACCTGAATCACCAGCCCGTTGTCGACGATCTCCGCCGTGTAGGTTCCGAGATAAGGCTTCTGGGTTTCGACCACCAGACGAACCTTGTCCGGGTAGGCGAGATGCCGGACCTGGCTGACCGGTCCGCTCTTGACCGCCAGGCGCTGTTCGCCCTTGTAGGGGCTGCGGATGCCCGCGAAATCGAAAACGATGCGCGGCGGGGTTTCCGTCAGCGTGAAGGATTTGTAGTTCTGCAAGGCGCCGTCGGCCGCGACATTGATCAGCGTCCCGTCCTTGGACGGCGCCGCGTCTACGCTGACCAGAGCGGTCGCGGGGGCGGGGCTTTTCGGCGCCGGCGGCGGGGAGACGACCTTGAGCGTATCCGATTCCTGGATCGCGGGGGGGGTGGCGGACTTTGCCGCCGGCGCCCCCTTTTTTGGGAAAACGATTTTCAGATCGGCACCCTCCGGGCTCAACTGATAGGCGGCATCGCTCTTGAGGGAGATGAAGATGCGGGAGATTTTTCCGTTTTCGTAGAACTCCGAGGCGCGAATGCTGCTGATCGTCTCGTTCTCCGGCGGATAGTAGACCTCCTTCAGGTTGTCCAGTCCGGTGTCCGGGAAAACAAAAAGGACTCCCAACGGCGCGTCCTGCTTGACGGCCGAGTAGATCAATTGCTGGCTGCCCTTGACCGTGACGGACAGACTCGCCGCATCTTCCCGACTGACGATGTCGTTGATCAGACGGTCCGCCTCCGCGCTTTTCACCTGGACGGTGCTCTGGGATGCACAGCCGGCCATGACGGCGGCCAAGAACAAAGCGATGAGGGCGGGGGCCATGAAGTTTCGATGAATGCTGAGTTTGGTCGTCATGTTACAGCTCTCCAGGAGGCTTCGGAAGGGTTATTTCTTTTTTCTGGGTTATGGTTTTCCCGTAAACGTCCTCAAATTCTTCCTCAATCAGGACCTTGTCGATGGAGATGCCCACCACCTTGCCCGAGTTCATGCCGACATAGGTGCCCTCCCGGAGGATGTAGCCTTTTCCCGAGGACTCCTCGACGAGGGCGCGATTGCCGGTTGCGGCCGCGATAATGGCCACCAGCTTCAACTGCCCGAGTTCGATCGCCTCCAGTGGCGTTTGCGGCGTGCGTTTCTTGGGTTTGAGCGATTTAGCGACCTGCTGCCCCTCGTCCTTTATAAACGGCTCAAACGGGTCCGGCTTGCCCTTGGGATTGTAAGGCGCCGGCGCCTGCATATTGAGAAGGGAAGCCACCTGGCTGTCGGTGGCCGACAGGTCCTTCGCGGGTTTCCGGACCCCGTCCATGGTCAAAGCGGCGTTGGAGACCGCGGCGACCGGGGCCTCCGCCCCCGCGACCGGCAGTGCGACGGACGCCGTCGGCGGCGGCGGCTCGGCGGGTCTCGGCAGCGGCTGTGCCGGCGCAGACACCGGAGGAGCCTGTGGCTTGGCTTGGGCCACCTCCGGCGTGGGTTCCGCCGCCGGCGCTTCCGGGTTGGGTTGAACGACAGCCACTTTGGGCGTCGGCAGTGTTCGATCCGCCGGTGCCGCAATCTTCTTACGGACCACCAGGGGCTGGGAGGCGCTTTTCTCGGAATCATCGCAGCCGGCCGTCACCAGCGACAACCCTATCAGCAGGATCAGGATTCGAATCGGAGCAAGGTAGTTTTTCATAAGCGATTCTTAGTGTAAGTGATTAAAGGTCTAGCTTTCTTTTCGACTTCGGCTTGCCGTCGTTCTTACCGGGATTCGGATTGGTCTCGGGCCGGGCCTCCGCGGGCTTGGGCGAGGCGGGTTTCTCCGGCGGAGGTTCCACGAATTTGTAGGTCACGGCCGTACAAGAGGTGTTTAGGTCACGGAGCTCTTTGCCGCGATTGATGGTGATGTTGTTGATGTTGACGATCCGGGACATTCGCGCCACCTTGTCGAAAAAAATCGCCAGGTTGTGGTAGTCCCCGCGGATGCTCATCGCCACCGGGATTTCGGCGTAAAACTCTTTTTTGGTTTCCGGCTTGGGCTCGAACAGCAGAAACTCCAATCCCACGTCCTGACCGGACTTGGACACGTTCGTCAGCAGGGAGGGGATTTCCTCTTTTTCGGGCAGGGCGCGCATGGCGATCTTGAACTGGGCTTCGGCCTCCTGCATTTTGGCTTGGAACTTTTCCAGTTCGGCCGCATTGATCTTGGCGGTGGCGAGCTTTTTCTCCAGGCCCAGCAATTTATGGTCCAGTTCGGTGATCTGGTCATACATCGGCAGGTAGACCAGCCAGGTGGTCGCACCGAAGAGCACCAAAACCACTGCCGCGACGATGGCCACTCTCTGCCACAGGGCGAGGCTTTCAATTTTATCCAGAATCTCGTTTCCGGTTTTCTTGCCGAGGGGTTCTTTGGTAGCCATTATTTTTTTACCTCAGCCGCTTCTAAAGTTCGGGTGACCGGCTTCTTCTGACAACCGATTTCAAACGACTTGAGATTCGTTTTCTGAATTTCGACCTGCCTCAGGGTTCTGAGGCTCACCGATGAGAACAGCCCGCTTCCTTCAAGGCGAACCATGAAATCGGCCACGGTCTTGTCGTCCATGGCAACGCCGCTGATGGCGATCCCCTCGGCCTTGACATCCAGCGTGGTGAACCACATGCGCTTGTCAAGGATCACCTGGGCGAGCGTGTCCATCAGCCGCACCGGTTCGTAGCGGCTGACCTCCAGTTCCCGGATGACCGCCAGCTTCTTGTTGAGGTTGTCCAGCTTCTTCTTGATCTCCTCGATTTCCCGGTTGATCTTGTCGTACTTGTCCAGCTCGACCTGAGTTCTCGCAATGCGGCTGTTCAGGTCGTCAACCTGGTTGCTCAGCAAGAGATAGACCCCGAAGATCGCCACCACGGATAGAGCCATCGAGAGCACAAAGATCGACAGCTGGCGGCGGATGTTCTCTTTCTTGCGATTGGACCGGAACGGCAGTAGGTTGATGCGTATCATTTGTCGTCTACTCTTCTCAGGGCCAACCCCATGGCGATGGCGGCCTGGGGGGCGATTTGGCGAATGAATTCCGGGTCGAAGGCCTTCTCATCCACGGTGAAATTCTTCAACGGGTTGAAGGTCTCCACCGCCGTGGAGGCCTCCGTGGCCAGCAGCTGCCGGAATTCGGCGATGTTGGCCCCGCCGCCGCTCAAAATGATGCGTTTGATCTGATCGTCCGGGTAGTTCGTGTAGAAAAAATCCAGCGCGCGCCGGATTTCGGTGCACCAGTCCGCCACGACCGCGCCCACGATCTGCCGGAGTTCCTCGGCGGACATTTTGGTGGAGGCCTCCCCGAGCTTTAGAAGCTCCGCCTGCTCATAGGAGCAATCCAGCAGCGACATGATCTTCTGGTTGATCTGCAGACAGCCCAACGCCACATCCCGCATGAAGACCGAGGCGTTGCCCTTGAGAATATTCAGGGAGGTCTTGCTGGCGCCGATGTCGATCAGGGCCACGTTCTGATCCTGGATGTCGTAGTTGGCCTCGAAGATGTTTTGCAGGGCAAAGGCTTCGACATCGATGATGCAGGGGTTCAAACCGGCCAGGGTCACCAGATTGATGTAGTCGTTGACCATCTCCTTTTTCGCGGCGACCAGAAAAACGCTCATCTGGTTGGGGTTGTTTTCATTCTCCCCGAGAATCTGGAAATCCAGGTTCACGTCGCTGATGTCGAAGGGGATGTACTGCTCGGCCTCGAAATGGATGGTCTCCTGAAGCTGGTTCTCGGGCATTGTCTGAACGTTGATCTTCTTGACGATGACCGAGTAGCCCCCGATGGAAACCGCCACATTGGTCTCTTTGATGTTGCTGGATTTGAAGAGCTGGCGGATGGTTTCCGCCGCCGTGTCCGGATCGCTGATGGCCCCGTCTTCAATGGTGTTGGCCGGAATATCCGCCATGCCGAACCGCTTGAGTTTGGGGCCGTTCTTGGTGTCGATGATCTCGGCGACTTTCACCGAGCGCGACCCGATGTCCAAACCAACCAGGGTGTCCTTTTTTCCGAATAGCATGGAGTCAGCTCAGTCCTTGAAGATTTTAGGTTTGTCCGAAAGCTTGAAGCCCAGCGCCAACAGGATCTTGCGCTGGGTTTCCATTCGGCACGGCAGCCCTCTTTCGATTCTGGAGATGGTGATCGGGGAGACGTCGGCTTGCTTGGCAAGCTCCGTTTTGCTCATGAGAAGGGATTCGCGTACGGATTTCAATTTATTTTTGGCCATCGTTCGCTCTGAAGCGTTGGGGATCATGAAGACGACCCTGTAAGTTCAGATGACTTCCCGTTACGCCCGATCGATGTTCAAAAAGTCATCAAAGAAAGAAAAGTTAAATCTAATTATGCTAAATTATGCCAAGTGAGCTATCTGCGGATTTAACTCAAAGCAATTTTTGCGCCAAGATACGACTTAAAGCGAATCGAAAAGCGTTTTCGGTACAATTTGATGTGATCTCAAGTCGTTAAAAAAACAAGCGGATGTGCCCTGAATTTGAACGTCTTCGCGCCTATCCGCCGTCGACCGCGCCGAGCGACCTTTCGTCGACATACCGTCAAATTTTTGTAACCGGAATAACCTGCTCGACATCGCCCATGCGTTTTTCACTGCCGCCACCCATCGAAGTATCTACAAAATGCCTATGGTTCCTTTATCGGCCGGAGCGCGTTAAACTTAAAAATTTTTTTGCGATTTTTTTATAACCTTGAAACTCACGGAGTTACCCTCTATACTTTCGCTTAATGGACATTATCGACGCCTCCCCCGCGCCCGTGGGCGCCAGTCTGCCTGAGGAAAAAATAAAGCCGTTCCGGCTGGTCAAGTATTTCACCTTCACCGGGCTGGTGGTCATCTTTATGGTCACGATCATCCTGACCATCCTCAACACCCACTGGGTCAAATCCATGCAGCGCAAGAAAAGCGAGGACTATGCCCACGCCCTGATTGAAAACCTCAACCACCAGGTGTTCATCCAGTTCATCCTGCCCACCGGCATGAAGTTCGGAAAAGTCCAGCTGCGCAACCCGGAGCAGTTCGAGCGCATGGACAATGTCGTGCGCAGCACGCTTCACAGCTTCAAGGTGGAAGACCTCAACATCTACAGCATGAACAACACCGTCTCTTACAGCTTCGATGAGAACCGCATCGGCGTCAAGGCGGTCGGGGGAACAGCGCTCGAGCAGGCCAAGTCCGGCCGCTTGACCTCCAAGCTGGTGCAGCGGGGCAGTTTTCTTGAAATCCTCATGGGGTTCCCGAAGGACGTGCGCCTGATCACCTTCGCGCCGCTGCGCTGGGAGGAGCCGCTCGGGCGAATCACCGACACGGTGCTGGGGGTCGTAGAAGTCGTGCAGGACTTGTCCGAAGACTACCAGACCATCTTCCGCATCCAGATCCTGGTGGTCATCACCTGCACGGTGTTGATGGGGGCGCTGTTCGTAGTGCTCATCTTCGTGGTCCAACGCGGCGAGGCGATCATCGAAAGGCGAGCCCAGGAGCGGCTGCGGCTTAAAGAGCAGCTGGGCCGGGCGGAACGGCTCTCGGCCATGGGCGAGATGGCGGCCGGCATTTCGCATGAGATCCGCAACCCCCTGGGCATCATCCGCAGCTCCGCCGAGTTGCTGAAAAAGAAGGTCGCCAGAACCGACCCCGCCAACGCGCTGCCGGACATCATTGTCGAGGAGGCCACTCGGCTGAACGGGATCATCACCGATTTTATCAACTTCGCAAGGCCGCGCAGCCCGAAGATAAGCCCGTGCCGGGTCGATGACGTCATCGAAAAAAACATCACTTTCCTCTCCGCCCAGATCGCCGAAGGTCGGTATGTCATCGAAAAAAACTGCCAGAACCCCCTGCCGCAGGTCATGGCCGACGCGCCCTTGCTGCACCAGTCGTTTCTGAATATTTTCATCAATGCCATGCAGGCCATGCCCGAGGGCGGACGGATCCGGGTGGCCATCCGCGCCGAAGGCGCTCGGGTCGTCGTCGATATCGATGACGACGGTCAGGGGATCCCCGCCGATCTGCTCGACAAAATATGGGACCCCTTTTTCACCACCAAGGACAAGGGATCCGGCCTGGGGCTCGGCATCGTTAAGAACATCATTGAATCGCACGGCGGCGCCGTCCGGATCGCCAACCGCGCGCCTCACGGCGCCCGGGTGACGATCGAGCTGCCCATTACGCCTCCGGAGAGCGCTTCTTAATTATGGAAACCATTCTGGTTGTCGATGACGAGAAGAATTACCTGCTGGTGCTCAGTGCCGTGCTGGAAGAGGAGGGCTATGAGGTGCTCACCACCGTCAGCGGCCTGGAGGCGCTGGAGATCCAGAAATCATCGGATTTGGACTTGGTCCTGACCGACATGAAGATGCCGGGCATGGACGGCATCGAGTTGCTCGAGCAGATCAAGACCCACGACCCGGAGCTGCCGGTGATCATGATGACCGCCCACGGGACCATCGACAAAGCGGTCGAGGCCATGCAGAAGGGTGCCTACAGCTACATTCTGAAGCCCTTCGACAACGAGCGGCTGACCCTTTACGTCAAGAAAGCCATCTCGCTTTATCAGGTGGTCAAGGAAAACCGCCGCCTGCGCAGCGCCGTCGAGTCGCAATACCGTTTCGGAAAAATCATCGGCAAGAGCAAGCCCATGCGGGATGTCTTCGAAACCATCCAGAAGGTGGCCCCATCCAATGCCACCGTGCTGATCGAGGGGGAGAGCGGCACCGGCAAGGAGCTGGTGGCCAAATCGATTCACTTCAACAGCCCGCGCCGGGAGAGCCCGTTCGTGGCCGTCAACTGTTCCGCGCTGGCCGAAAGCCTGCTCGAAAGCGAACTTTTCGGCCACGAAAAGGGGGCCTTCACGGGCGCGGTATCGAGCAAGAAGGGCCGCTTCGAGCTGGCCCACGGCGGGACGCTGTTTCTGGACGAAATCGGCGAGTTGTCTCAGAATCTGCAGGTCAAGCTGCTGCGGGTGCTTCAGGAAAAAACGTTTGAACGCGTCGGCGGCGTGCGGTCGGTCGCCGTGGACATTCGCGTGATCGCCGCCACCAACAAGAACCTGAAAGAGGAGATGACCGCCGGCCGTTTCCGCGAAGACCTGTTCTATCGGCTGAACGTCCTGCACATCGTCATCCCGCCCTTGCGGGAACGCCGGGAAGACATCCGCCTGCTGGTCAATCACTTCATTGAAAAATACAGCTGCGAAAGAAAATCCGCCCCGCCCGTCAGGGGATTTGCCCAAGACGTGGATCGTCTGTTCTATGAATACAGCTGGCCCGGAAACGTGCGCGAGTTGGAGAACGTCATCGAGCGGGTGATGATCCTGAGCCCGCACGAAACCATCACGATCGACGATCTGCCGAGAGGCTTCAAGAGCAATCTGGACAACGCCCTGCATCTGGACGGGATTCCGGCCAGCGCCAAACTGTACGAAACCCTGGAAATGGTCGAGCGGGCCATGATCCAGCGGGCGCTCAAGATGGCCGACAACGTCCAGGCCCATGCGGCCGAAACCCTGGGCATCGGCAAAAGCGGGCTCAATCAGAAGATCAAGCGGTACAACCTCGAGGTGGGTGCCAAACACTGAGTGGGCGGTTGATAAACGGCCATCGGCGGCGTCAGGCGCGTCCTTTCGTCCTTACGGCGCACGATTCGGGCGCCGCATGCCTCGGGATTTCGCTCGCCCGGCGCCTGACCGTTTCGAAACAGCCCGCCAAAACCTTGCTTGACCCGGCATAAAGCGCCAGCGCGGTCAGCCGTTCACTTTGTGCCGGACCAGGTCGGCGTAGACCGATTCGGGGTGGTCGCTGAGAATCCGCTTGAAGGCGTCCGCGCTCTTTTCCTTCTGACCCATCCGGGCGTACAGATCCCCCAGATGAAACAGCACGTCGTCCTGGAGCCGCTTGTCGCCGGCCGACTGCGCCTGCTCGAAATACGCCACTGCCGCCGCGGGGTCTTTGAGCGCTTCGTAGGTGTATCCCAGACTCTTGAGGATCTGGAAGTGGATCAGGGGCTGATCCGCGAATGGGGCCAGGGAGGCTTTGTACAGGTCCGCGGCCTGCTGATAGTCGCCCGTCTCATAGCAAAGGTTGGCGTAAATCAGCCGGGCGTTGCTGCCGTTGGCGCGGCTGCCGTAGTCGTTATAAACCCGCCGGAAATCTTCGGACACCTCCTGAACCGTCTTGGCCGTAGGTTTCCCGGCGCCGAGGCGCTCCAGTTTGTCAAGCGCCTGCGCCAGAAGCGACGCCGCCTTGGTCTCCTGCCGGTCGACATAATACAGGTAGCCGGAAAACACGACGGCCACCGCCAGCACCGCGAGCACGGCGACATTGATCTCTTTTTTGTATTGCGCGATCCAGCCGAGGGCCCGTGAGGATAGGGTGAGGAATTCATCGGGTTCTTTCAGAAGTTCCTTGCGCGTCTTTTTTTTTGCTGCCGCCACGGGGTTGTCCTCCTGCGTCCAGGTGTTCGGGCTCCCCCCCGATTCATCGGGTGGGGGCCTTTTCATGCCGCGCATGCGCGCGACCGTTGGTCTATAGCCTTATTTGTCTATTTTATCCAGCAACTTTCGTATTCGCTGCCAGCCGTGCTCGGGAATGCTCGCACCCACCACCTGGCAAACCTCGTAGCCGCAGGCGGACCCCAACGCCCCGCATTTTTCCAGCGGGTAGCCCTCCACGAGGCCGAAAAGGAAACCGGACGCCCACAAGTCGCCGGCGCCGGTGGTGTCGATCGCCCGACCGTCGCCATCGGCCGCAACCGTGAGAATGCGTCCATCCCGGGAAATCAAGCTGCCCTGCGGCCCACGCTTCAAGACGGCGATCTGCACCCCCTTGCTGAGCGCCCGGATGGCGGGCAACGCCTCGGATTCCCCCGTATAGGCCCGCGCCTCGTCTTCGTTGGCGATGAGGATATCCACGTATTCCTGAACCGCCTCCGCCAGAAAGCTGCGCGACTCCTCCACCACATTGAAGCTGGCCAGGTCCAACGACACCAGGGCCCCGGCGGACTTGGCCGCCGTCAACGCCGCCAGAATCAGCCGGGGGTTGAACAGCAGATAGCCCTCGATGTGCACCACTGCGGCGTCGGCGAATAAATCCGCGCGGATATCCTCCGGCCGGGTTTCGGCGGCCGCACCTAGAAAGGTGAGCATGGACCGTTGGGCATCGGGGGTGATGATCGAAAGCACGCGACCCGTTGAAACGGTCGTCCGGACGAGCCGGGGGTCGACGTTGTTGGAGCGCAACGAGTTTTCGAAAAAATCTCCCATTCGTCCGTTGCCGCGCTTTCCGACAAAACGCGCGCGGCCTCCCAGCCGGCCGACCCCGACCACCGTGTTGCACGCCGAGCCCCCCGGCACGAGCGCCGGCGGCCCGGAAGCCCGAGCCAGGGCCTGTTCGATGTGCTCCTTGTCGACGTAGAGCATGCCGCCCTTGACGGCGCCGGCCTCGGACAAAAACGCGTCGTCCTCGCGGGTGAGTATATCCACGAGCGCGGATCCGATTCCCACAATCGTTTTTCGCTTTTCCGTTTGTTTATCAGGCTTCATCCGTGACCCATGTTTCCCGTTGTCGGTTGGGTGTGTCGTGGAAAACCGCCGAACGGCCCGCGCTTACCACACCAGTGCGTCGCTCAGCCAGCCTTTGTCGCCGTCGGCATGCTCGACCTGGACCCAGCGGCCTTCTCGTTTGAGCACCTTGAAAGGGACCCCCTTGTCGATCTTGACAAGCACCGGCTGGTCGGTGCCCGGGCCGGCGCGCAGCTGGCAGCCGTTCTGTTTGGTGATGACCGCGGGGGTCTTGTCCAGCATGGATTTGTGGACCCATCCCCCGTCGCCCTCGAAGTCCTTGAACCGCAGCCAGACGCCGGAGGCCTCGAGGACCTCGACCGGATGGTACTTTTCGATCTTCCAAAGCACGTCCGCGTTGGGCTGCGGCTTGGCGCGGACGTTGGCCTCTTTAACGCTCACCGCCATCCGCTCGGCCGCCAGCGCGACCGATCCCAGAAGGGCCAATATGACCAAAACAGCACAGATCCTTTGCATGCCCCATGTCCCTCTCTGCTTCCCGAATCGAATAAGGTGCTGCGAAGCGGGCGATCGCGCGCGACCACGGTCTATCGGCAACGGTCTGCAGGAGAGGCTTTCAGCCTCGATGATCGCGGCTGGAAAGCCGCTCCCACCATTCGGAACCCACTCCCCGGCAATGGCTTTTGTCAATATGAACGGCTGCACAGTCTTTCCGCGCAGCCGTTCATGAAAAGAAAAATTTCTCTTCCGGCAGCTGCAGGCACGTCAGCTTGTTTCCGTAGACCGCGCCGGTGTCGATCCCGATCTTGTTCGGCTCCACCAGCGGCTCGTCAAACGGGGTGTGACCGAAGACCACGCGCTTTCCGAAGGAATGGGAGGTGTGGATGAATTTCTCGCGAATCCACAGCAGGTCCTCGGGGCCTTGTTGATCCATGGGCACGTTCTGGCGCAGACCGGCATGGACAAAAATGTGGTTCTCGGTCTCATGAACCAGCGCCAGGGATTCGAAAAACCGCAGATGGGCGTCCGGAATCGGGCGGCTGGACCTCGGTCCGCTGTGACTCAAGTAACTCTCCAGGGTCTGTTGGCCGCCGTTGTACAGATACGTCATGCGGTCTTTTCCGGAAAGATAATCCATCAGCATCTGCTCATGGTTGCCTTTCAGAAAAACAATGCCCGGGTGCAGCGCCTGCAGGCCGATCAGGTGCTCCACCACCTCGAAGGATTTCGGCCCGCGATCGATGTAGTCCCCCATGAAAATTAGCTGGTCGCCGTCCCAGTCGATGGGGACCCGGCCCAGCAGAACGAGCAGCTGATCGTAGCACCCGTGGATGTCGCCGATGGCAAAAATGCGTCCCATGGTGGTGTTCACCCCCGGCCCAACGCCCGATGCGGCCGGTCGAGCCGGGTGATGCCCTCTTCGACCGCCGCCTCGAGGGCCCGGCGGTATTCGGCCGGGGAAAGCGCCTCCTCCAGCCCCGCCACTTCATGCGCCCTGCCGCAGGGCCGGTATTGAGACATCACGTTGACATAGGTCCGGGGCGATATCTCCCGGGCGAGGAAGCGCATGACCTGGCGGGTGCCGGCCAGGCCGCCGGGCATGACCAGGTGCCGGAGCAGCAGCCCGCGCCGCGCGAGCCCGTCTTCGCCCAAGACCAAATCCCCCACCTGGCGGTGCATCTCCATCACCGCCTGCCGCGCCACCGCGGGATAGTCGGCCGCTTCGCATGCCGCCGCCGCGGTTTCCGGGTCCCAGAATTTAAAGTCCGGCATGTAGATGTCGATCACTCCGTCCAGGAGCTTCAGCGTTTCAGGCAGGTCGTATCCCCCGGAATTGTACACCAGCGGCACGTTCAGCCCGCGAGACACGGCGATCTCCAGCGCGGCCAGAATCTGCGGCACGACATGCGAGGGCGTGACAAAGTTGATGTTGTGACACCCCTGCCGCTGCAGCGCGAGCATGATGCCAGCCAGCTGTTCGTCCGCGACCTCCCGGCCGATGCCCTGATGGCTGATGTCGAAATTCTGACAAAACAGACACAGCAGGTTGCAGTGGGTGAAAAAGACGGTGCCCGAGCCCTGCTCGCCGACCAGCGGGGCCTCTTCGCCGAAATGGGCGTTGAAGCTTGAGACCGCGGCCATGCGACCGGTCCGGCACACCCCGGTCTCTCCGGCCGGCCGATTCACCCCGCACCGGCGCGGGCACAGCGTGCAATCGCCGAGGCGCTCCAGCGCCTTTTCCGCCTTGCGGCGCAGAAGGCCGCTGCGGTGCGTCTGGAGGTAGACCGGCTCAATTCTGGGCATGGTTGTTACGCAGCGGCTGAACCCGGGGGCGGCCGGGCGGCTCAGCGGCCGGAGGTTTCGACGACGATCTTTTGCGCCAGGCCCCGGCCGAGGGCGTAGCGCTTCAAATCGACGGCAATCGCCATCTGACCCTGATGGTTGTTGGTGATGATTTCGATCGAATCCCCCTGGCGAAGCCCCATGGACATCAACCGCAGGCGCACGTTCGCGCCCCCGGTAATCTCCCGGATGACCAGTTTTTCGCCGGCCTTGGCCATGGTCAGGGGCATCTGCCGGGAGCGCTCCCTCAAACAGTCGGCACAGATGCCGTAGATTTCCATTTTGTGCCGCAGCATGTGGAACCCATGGTTCGCGGCAATCTTGGTTTGATAGGCCTCCAGGCGATCCACCTTGAATTCGATGATCTTCCCGCACTTGGTGCAGATCATGTGGTCGTGGTGGTCCCCGAGATGGTGGTGCTCGTAGCGAACCACGCCGTTGTCGAACCGGCTTTGACGGGCGAAGCCCAGGCGGCTGAGCATTTTCAGGGTATCCCGTACAAAATCGGTTGAGATGGGGGTCCCCTTGGCCTCGAGCCGCCCGGCCAGTTCATCGGCGGTCACGTGCTTTTCGGTGGAAAGAAACGCCTCCAGAACCTTGAACCGGTCTTCAAAGTTCTCGATACGTTCCTGCTGGAACAGTTTCTTGAACTGCTCTTTTTCTTGTGCGTGCAGTGGCGTCATCGTCTCAATCGGAACAATGCGATCGGGTTCGGATCAACGGGTCGGACCGGGAATATCCCAGGTGGTGCAGGACCCCCCCGAGCAGGTGCGGGTCTGGGCGGAGGCACCGGCGCCCTTGCTTTCGCCCGCCCCCATGGCGTAGCAGGTCTTGCTCAGCACCCGCTCGAAGCCCTCGGCGCCGCATTTCGGGCAGCGGGATTCGACCGTTTCGTCTTTTTTCAGGACGAGAATCTCAAAGCATTCATTGCAGGACAGACACCTGAACTCGTAAATCGGCATGAAGACCGCCTCTCCAAATTAAGTTTTTTAGTAATTCTATAGTATTATGGAAGCTTGCCGGATTGTCAAGCGCAACGGGGCACCGAAAAGAGACGGCGGCGGATGATCTCACACCACAGGCAGCCGTCACCTGGATCGATCAAAGATCCCTGACCGACATTCCGTGTTCCCGGGGAACTTCCCCGCCGTGGATCGGATCGACGGGATGACAGCAGGGCCGCAGTGCCTATATTTTTCCAAAGGACCCAATGCAGAACAGCTCATCCGGACCTTAACCGCATGCACCCCGCCCGCTTGAGAGCCGCCTGGATCGAATCCCTGTCCCTGGTCGACCGGGACGCGTGGGACGCTTTGGCCACGCCGTTGCAGACGCCGTTTCTGGAGTGGAACTGGCTGCGGCTGATGGAAGTCTCCGGCAGCGTCGGGGCAACCTCCGGCTGGGTCCCGCGTCATTTGACGCTGTGGTCCGGGAACGACCTAGTGGCCGCCGCCCCGCTCTATGTCAAGCTTCACAGCGCCGGCGAATTCGTCTTTGATCAGGCCTGGGCCGATGTGGCCGGCCGACTGGGCCGGGTCTATTACCCCAAACTGGTGGGAATGAGCCCTTTCACGCCGATGATCGGCTATCGTTTCCTGATGGCGCCGGAAATCGACCCGGAGGAGTTGACCCTGCGCATGCTGGAGGAAATAGAGGGGTTTTGCAAAGCTCACCGCCTGTCCGGGTCCAGCTTCCATTTCGTGGAGCCCGGCTGGGGTGAAACCGTGGCGGGGCACGGGTACAGCGCCTGGACCCACCAGAGCTTTACATGGGAAAATAACGATTTCGGCAGCTTCGAGGATTATCTGGCCGTCTTCAACGCCAACCAGCGCCGCAACATCCGGCGCGAGCGGCGGGAATTGAGCCGCCGGGGGGTTCGCGTCGAGATGATCCCGGGCGCGCAGATGCCGGCGGCGCTTTTCGGACGCATGTACGCCTTTTATGAGCGCACCAACGACCAGTTCGGCCCGTGGAGCTGCAAGTATCTCACGCGGGCGTTTTTCACGTCTCTGCCCGATTACTTCCGGCAGCGGCTGGTGTTCGCCACGGCCTTCGAAGGCGACCGCCCGGAAGCCCCGGTGGGCATGTCGCTGCTGGTGGCCAAGGGCGATCGGCTTTACGGGCGGTATTGGGGGTGCAGCCGGGAGATTGAATTCCTGCACTTCGACGCCTGCTATTACCGGCCGATCGAGTGGGCCATCGCGCATGGGATCCGCGTGTTCGACCCCGGCATGGGCGGCGACCACAAGCTGCGGCGCGGCTTCAAGGCCACCGCCAACCACAGCCTGCACCGGTTCGGGGATCCGGTCCTGCGCCGGGTGATGGAGCAGAACATCCCGGCCATCAACCGGTTGGAGCGGGAACACATCGCGGCGTTGAACCTGGCGCTGCCGCTGCGGCGGCTTCAAGGCTGAAGGCGCTGGGCGATGAACTCCTGCAACTGCGTGGAAAGATCCCTGTTCCAGTAGCCGACCACGCCGGTGCGCACCGATACTTCCGTCAGGTCCAAACCGATGATCGTGACCTTGAGTGTGACGGGGGTCCCGTCCTTGCGCTCGGCTTCGATGACCGTCTGCGCACCTTCGCTGCGCTGCGCGGTGACCGGCATGCTCAGGTCGCTTAGAATCTGGGTGCAGACCTCCAGGGTCCGGGGAAACGGAACCTGGTAGGTCCTCGCCAGCTCGCCGTTCACGTAGGAATAGGCCCCGGCGCCCGCGCCGGCCCCGACCACGAGGGCGGCGCAGCCGGTCGACAGCAACCCTGCGAGAACAACGATGCAAGCGAATATTTTTCTCGACATCATGCCTTTCGCTCCCGGTGAATAAGTGCGGACATACGCCAGGCAGCCTATCATGAACGGCGGATCTGTCAAGGGCGGCGCTCAGCACTCGATTGACTTTGCCGAGCGCCGTGTGTAGAGTTTTACTTCCGTGGCGTTGACATTGTGGCGTTAGGCTCGCCGGCAGGACATGAGGTCCACCGGGGTCGCCGCCGGCCGCGGGGAATTCCGACCCATACGCGTCTCTTATCGAGGATAAAGCCATGGATGCCGCTGGAGCAACACCCAAAACGCATCGGTTTCTGAAAATCGTAATTGGTGTCCTATTGGCGGTTCTGCTGGCCTGGCCGCTGACGTTCGGTTTGGTCTGGCTGACCGACAGGGGATATACGTCCGTCGATCCGACGCGCTTTCCGTTTCCCGAATCGAAGATCCACGCCCTGCTCCAGAAGGTGAAACCCGATTCGCCCGAGGTCGAAAAAGGCGCTGTCCTGGCGCAAGCCATGACCTACCGGCTGCAGGAAGAGTTGAATTCGACCTTCGGCTGGTCCGTGAACGATCTCTGGGTGTCGCCCACGCGCTGGCTGGACAACCGCGCCAACCGGCAGCGCGGCACCATGTTCGCCACGCGCATGCTGGTGACCTTCTATGCCACCCACCTGGCCAAGTACGGAACGGTGGACGCAGAGAACGAGTGGCTGAAAGAAGCACGGGAGAAGCGCTTCGCCTTCTCGGAGGACAGCTGGTGGCTGCCCTCCAGTGAGAGCGAATTCCGCAAGGGCATCGAGTTGATAAGAAAATACGAGGCCGGGCTGGCGGACGGCAAGGCCGTCTACAACATGCGCACCGACGACATGTACAACCTGTTCACCTTCATCCTCAGCAACCAGTTCCTGGACCAGCCGTTGGGCCTGCTGGTCCAGGGCACCGAGGAGGTTCCCTACTCCGAGCTGGACGATCGCATCTACTACACGCAGGGCGTGATCCTGGTGCTGCGTGATTTCCTGTGGGCCACCGTGCAGCTTTACCCGACGATCCGGGAAAAAGGAGGCAGTGAAAACATCAAGATCGCCTTCCACGAAATGGAGCGGGTCTGCACGTTCGACCCGCTGGTGGTGCTGCGGGGACGCCACGATTCCATCATGGCCGACCATCGCGGCAAGATGGCAAGCTTTGTCATCTCCATCCGCGAACGGTTGAACGACGTGGCGCAGTCGATCCGCCGGTGACCCGGGGGAATCCTCGAAGTGGTTTTAAAACCTCGGATCACGCCCGAGGGCAAGGCGCAGGCGGATTCGAAAGCGCAGCATACGCGGCAGTATGTGAGCATTTCGAGCCGCCTGCAACGCCGCCCCCGGGAGTTAGGCAGGGTTGTAAAACCACTTCTCAGCAATACTTCACGCCGACGGCATAGGCGTAGTAGGACTCCTTCAGCGGCTGTTCACGAATCCAGACCACTTTGGCGCGGAAGACGTCGTGCTGGGACGAATAGGGCGACTTTTCGATCCCGATGAAAACTTCCGTGTCGATGCCGGGGGCCACGTCCGCCTCAAAACACAGGCCGCCGCGGCTGTAGTTCACCATGCGGCCGTCGTGGTAGTTGCCCGTCAAGTAGTTTTCAAACATGACGGTGGCGGTGAAGGGGAGCCGCTGGCTTGCGCGCTGCTCGCTATTTGACTCTTGGCTCGCTGGTTCCATTTTTCAATATCGTTCAGATTAAGGGTGTTCTCCCACCCGATACCCCCCGGCGGGAAGCCAAGGCTCAGAGCAGAATGAAGATTTGAAACACCATGACCACCGTCAGCAAACTGATCAGGCCGGTGGCCAGCGAAATAAGAACTTCCTCCATCGCGCTCACTCCGACTGGGTAATTTGAATTGGCAAAGCACAAAACGTGCCTGTCCTTAAAAAGATTTTTTAAATGTATTTCAATTGGTTAAATATGAACCCTTGTTGCCCCTACCTCTTGTTGTGAAAAATTTTCCATGAGAATATGAAACAATGTCTACAGCGGGGTCGGAAAGGAACTCATAGAATGAATGTCTACTGGATAGCAGCTGTCGCCGGGGTCGGCGGAGTGGCCACAGCCATCCAGGCCCACTTCATGGGGCTGTTGGACAAAAAAATCGGCACCCTGGAGAGCGTCTTCATCACCTACTTCAGCGGCGGGCTTTTGATCGGCCTGATCATGCTCTTCCAGCGCGGAGGTAATCTGGGAGCCGGCGGCGCAGCCCCCTGGTACGCTTACACCTCCGGGGTTTTGGGGCTGGTGATTGTCGGAGCGCTTGCTTTCAGCACGCCGCGCCTGGGGCTTGTCGTGGCGTTCACGGTTTTTGTGGCCGCCCAGTTCGCCGTGGGCGCGCTGGTCGACCATTTCGGCTGGATGGGGGCGGTCGTACGCCCGTTGAACGCTTCACGTCTGGCCGGCATGGCGGTGGTGCTGGCCGGCATCTGGCTGATCATCCGCGATTGATGCGCCCATACCCCACCCAAAGGACTCCGCTGCGAAGCATCGTGGCGCTGTGGATCGCCCTGGGCTTTACCGGCTGCGCCGTCCTGCCGACACCGCCGGCGGAGATGGTACCCCGGCCGGCGCCAGCCCCTTCGGCGGAAAGCGCATGGTGGTATGCGCGCTTTCGCATGGACTGGCCGGAAGGGGTCGACCCGGCCTGGCATATCGACCTGCTGATCGCCCACCGGGTAGTCAAGCCGGTCCTTGACCGCCATGCGCAGGAGATCGCCTTGTGGCGATTTCATCGCCGGGCCGCGCGGGATGATGCCGGACATCAGTTCAGCTTCATTTTCTTTGCCTCGGCCGCGACCGCACGCAAGATTTTTTCCGAGATTTCCGGCAGCACCGTCCTGGAGCAGGCAAAAGCCTCGGGGCGGGTCATCGCCGTGGTGTGTGACGACCCCTCGGCGGCGTCTCGCCCGGCCATCGCCGACACCAGCGACCCCAGGTGGCCGGCTCCTCTGCAGCAGGCCTGGCCGTTCTACATAATGGGGGCAAGCCAAATGTGGCTGAATCTGATTTGCGGGATGGCCCCCAGCGACCCGGCCACGGGGACGCCCCCGGGCTTTAAAAACATCGAAGAGCGTTATTCCGGCACCGGCAGCGACATCACGGCCCTCTGGCAAAACGAAGGCCGGCACGCTTTCCTGCACCACTTGAACGCCCTTTTCGGCTACGAGCCCATCGTCATTATCGAAAAACGCCACATGCGGTTCTGATTCGAAAGCCCTGCGCCCTTCCGGATGGTTGAAGAGGCACACCGACTGACTTATATTGTTGCTCCGGCTATAGTGAACAGGTTCAACATGAGGCGAGGCAGGCGGAGCGGGGTACCCGCCGCAGCGCGGTCGAATGCTTGATAATACGTGTCAGCTGCCACCGGCACAGTTCGATGGAGGAACCATGAAAGCGAATCGTAGATCAGCGGCAGGGTCGATCGCCTTGATGATCGCGCTGTTTTGTGTAACTCTTGCTTTTGCTGCCGACCCGGCCGAAAAAAAAGGCTGGGGTGGAAATGACCCTTACGCCAGGCTTTACAACTCGAAGGAATTGGAAAAAATCAAAGCCAAGGTGGTGAAGGTCATGGAGGTGGTGCCCATGGCCGGCATGTCGCCGGCAACCGCGATGGAAGTGCGCGAGGGCAACAGCGCCATCCTGGTCCACCTCTGCCCCGCGTGGTTTGCCAAGCCCGGTGACATCGGGGTAAAACCCGGGGATTCGGTCACCATCCGAGGCGCCTGGGCAGAGATCAACGGAAAAGACGTGTTCCTGGCTTCCAAGGTCAAAAAAGGGGAATCGCATGAAGTGAAGTTCCGGTTGACCAAGGATGGCACGCCCTTCTGGACCATGACACCGGAGCAGCTCGCCAAAGAGAGAGAGCAGAAGGATGATTAGAAACGGACCCTTGAGGATACCGGCTCCACCCGGCCGGTTCCCGATGGAGCGATGAATGGGCTCAAAAGAATGGACTGCCGGTGACCTGCTGGAGCTGTCCGGCTATTTCTGGAAGACCTGCGCCCTGCACGCCGGCGTCAGGCTGGACGTGTTCTCCAGGGTGAGCGCCGAAGCGCTCACGGCGGAAGAGGTGGCGAGCCGGGTGAACGCGTCGGACGACGGGATCTCACGCCTGCTGAACGCGCTGGCGGCCATGGGCCTGCTGGAGAAACGCAACGGCCGGTTCGCCGCCAGCCCGTCGGCCCGCACGCTGTTGTCGCAAGCGTCCCCGGCCTACCTCGGCCACATCATCATGCACCACCATCACCTGATGGAGTCCTGGGCGCGGCTGCACCAGTCGGTCTCCTCCGGCCGGCCGGTCCGGGAGCGCGCCTCCGTCGGCCGGGAGCAGTGGCGGGAGAGCTTTCTCATGGGCATGTTCAACCTGGCCATGGCCATCGCTCCCCGCATGGTCGAGGCCATCGATCTTTCCGCCCGGCCGCGCTTTTTGGACCTCGGCGGCGGACCGGGCACCTACGCCATTCACTTTTGTCAGAAAAACCCCGCGATGAAGGCCACGGTTTTCGATCTTCCGACCACCCGGCCGTTTGCCGAACAAACGATCGCGCGCTTCCATTTGACCGACCGCATCGGCTTTGCCGAGGGCAACTACCTCGAGGATGAGATCCCCGGCCGGTATGAGGTGGCCTGGCTGTCGCACATCCTGCACGCCGAAGGCGCCGATGACTGCCTCAAGCTCATCCGCAAGGCGGTCGCCACGCTGGAGCCCGGGGGGATGCTGATCGTCCACGAATTCATCCTGAACGACGCCATGGACGGGCCTGAGTTTCCCGCGTTGTTTTCCCTCAACATGCTGCTGGGAACCGAATCCGGCCGCGCCTACTCGGAACGCGAACTGCGGGGCATGCTGGCACAGGCCGGGGTGCGGGACATCCGCCGCATACCCGTCCAGACGCCGAACGACTCCGGCATCCTGGCCGGAACGGTTTAGTGAGACAGGGACCCTCTTATGCCACCTATCGTGTCGATTGTCGGGCAATCCGAATCCGGTAAAACGACCTTGATCGAAAAGCTGATCCCCTTGCTCACGCAGAGGGGCTACCGAATCGGCACGATCAAGCACACCCACCATGCCGTCGACATCGACCGCTCCGGCAAGGACAGCGCGCGGCACCGGAACGCCGGCGCCGAGACCGTCATGCTCGCCTCCCCGGGCCGGATCGCCATGTTCAAGACCACCGCCTCCGAGGCACTCGACGGGCTGATCCGCTACTTCGATGACGTCGACCTGCTGATCACGGAAGGCTACAAACGAGAGAACAAGCCCAAGGTCGAGGTCCTGCGGGCGGCCGTGGGCACCGAACTCCTGTGCCGCGATGACCCCGGGCTCATCGCGGTCGTCACCGATGCGAACATCGACGTCCATGTCCCGGTCTTCCGGCTGAACGACCCCGGGGCCATCGCTGTGTTCCTCGCCCAGCGGTTCCTCGCCCCCGGCGGTGAGTCGCAATGACGCCCGGCGATCTCGCCCGACTGCGATCCTGGTTTGCGAGCTATGTTTCGGGTTTTTTCACCGGCGCGGATGAACTCGACCGGGTGTTCAAGCTCAAGCAGATGCACACGGCGAGGGTTTGCCTGACCATCCGAAGGCTGGGAACGGCGATGGGTCTCTCCGCCAGGGGCCTGCGATTGGCCGAGGCCGCGGCCCTGCTGCACGACGTGGGGCGGTTTCCTCAATTTGCACGCTATCGCACCTTCCGCGACAAGGATTCGACCAACCACGGCCGCCTCGGGTTGCGCGTGGCCAACCGTCACGGCCTGCTTTCGGTTTTCAGCCCGGCCGAACGTCGGCAAATCGCGCGTGCGCTCGCCGGTCACAATGCCGCGCAGCTGCCGCCGACCGGCGACCCGGCGTCGCTGTTCCTGTTGAAGCTTCTGCGGGACGCCGACAAGCTGGATATATGGCGAGTGGTCATCGGCCATTACCGCGGCCGCGGCCGCACGCCGAGGGCGGTCAGCGAATTCGATCTCTCGGGAAACGGCCAATGCTCCCCGGCCGTCCTCGCGGCCTTGAAAAGCGGTCGCGTCGTTCCGATCGACGCGGTGCGCTCCGTGTGCGACGCGAAACTGCTCTACATCTCCTGGGTGTATGACCTGAACTTCGCGGTCTCCTTCCGCGAAACGGTAAGGGGCCGTTACCTCGAGCGCCTGTCCGCAACCCTTCCCCCGAGCCCGGAAATCCGCCGCGCGCTCGCAAGCGCATCGAATCACGCCGCCGTCAAGGCGGGCGGCCTCTGACCGGGCCGAACCGCCTCCCATTTGACTTTGCTGTTCAAATTTATTAAAAATTTTTGCCGGGGTGGTTGCGGCTGGCCACGGCGGGAACCCCGCTTTGCCTGGCGTCGGCTCCCGTTGAACCTGTTTATTTTCCGGAGTAATAACGAGCATGACAGCCTTCGCCCTTGAGTCTCTGATGTGCCACCGGGACAATCTGGAACACGTCCTGGACAGCCTGAAAGAGGGGATCATCGCCCACGACGCGCAGCGCCGCATCTTTTTTTTCAACCGTGAAGCCGAACGCATCACCGGGTACCCGCGCGCAGAGGTGCTGGGCCGGGACTGCCACGAAGCCTTCGGGGCGCCCTTCTGCGGCGGGCATTGCGCTTTCTGCGACACCCCGCCGGAGGTGGCGGAAACCGCGGACTACACCCTGAACATCACCACCCGCTCCGGTGAGCCCCGTCGCATCGAAATGCGGGTGACCCGCATGCAGGACGGAGCGGGCGGGCTGACCGGCGTCTTGTCCTCTTTCAGGGACGTGACCGACATCCTCAGTCTTCAGCTGCGGGCCGGCGAGTTGACGCGCTTCGGCAACATCATCGGGCAGGACAGCAAGATGCTGAGCATCTTCAAACAGATCCGGGACGTCGCCACCTATGATTTCCCGGTGCACCTGTCGGGTGAAACCGGCACCGGCAAGGAGCTGGTGGCCAACGCGATCCACGGCGAAAGCCGCCGCGGCGGCGCGCCGTTCGTGCCCATCAATTGCGGCGCCCTGCCCGAGGGCCTGATCGAATCCGAGCTGTTCGGCCATGTCCGAGGGGCGTTTTCCGGGGCCGTGCGCGACAAGAAGGGCCGCTTCGAGCTGGCCGACGGCGGCACGGTGTTTCTGGACGAAGTGGCCGAGCTCTCCAACACCATGCAGGTCAAGCTGTTGCGTTTCCTGCAGGAGGGACGGTTCGAACGGGTGGGAGGGGAGCAGACCCTGTCGGTCCAGGTGCGGATCATCAGCGCCACCAACCGCAATCTGAAACGGGAGGTCGAGCGCAACCGTTTCCGGGAAGACCTCTTTTACCGCCTCAACGTCATCCCCATCCACCTGCCGCCGCTGCGCGAGCGCAAGACCGACATTCCGCTGCTGCTGGACCATTTTCTCAAGGACGCCGCCGGCCGCTACGGCCGGGAGCCGCTGAAGCTGTCCCCGCGGGCCCTTTCCCTGATGCTCGACTATCGCTGGCCGGGAAACGTCCGCGAGCTGCAGAATGCCATCCAGTTTGCGTTTGTGAAATGCGACGGCCAGGTGATCCACCCGGAGGACCTGCCGCTGGAGCTGCGGGAGGCTGCGGACGTGTGCGGGCGCCGCGGGCCGGCACGCAAGCTCGTTCCGGAGGCGGTCCGCAAGGCGCTCGCCCGCACCGGCGGCAACAAAGCCAAGGCGGCCAAGCTGCTGGGGGTGGGCCGCGCGACGCTCTACCGGTTCCTGAAGGACCACCCGGAGCTGGCGTGAGCGGTTGCGGAGTGAAGCTCAGGGCCGGACGTTCAGCTCGGACTGCAGCCATTGCCTGACGCCCGGGTCCAGCGCATAGACGCCTTTGAGTTCGCAGACATCCTTCTCGAACCGGCGGGGCAGCTCGAATTTCGCAAGCTCCACGGCTTCATCGGAATTGCGGCGGATCAGATAGATGCAATACGGCCGGGCCCAGCAGTTCACCACGAAGTAGGTGGTGGTGTCGCCCTTGGAACGGATCACATATCCGTCCCCCCGCGCCCAATTGTTGCCCCATTCCAGGTAGAGGCGGATAGCTTCCTCGGGAGTCATGTCCCAGTTGATCTCATCGATCAGATCCGGTTTTTTCTTCAAATCCTCCAGTGTCATCATGTCCGATTCTCCTTGGGGCGCCGGGAAAGGTATGGCTCCGGCAAACCAACAGGTTCAACAGGAGCCGATGCCTGGCAGAGCGGCTCTCCAGCCGCGAGGGCCGAGGCTGAAAGCTCTCCCGCAAAGAACAAGCTTTCTGGCCGATAAGGTGGCGCCCAGCGCCATGGCCCGCTCATAAAAAAACCCACCGCCGGATTAATAAGACAGCCGGCAGGGGCTGTCCACCCGGAGCTCTCCTCCAAGCGGGTGCGCCCTGCCAGGCGCACCAAAAAAAACCGGGGCGCTCGTAAAAGCGCCCCGGTGCGATGGCTGAAAAAAAATGCCGGTTAAGCGGCGGAGTCGAGCGACCGGCGGTCGGCCATGGACATCAACTGCCGTTCGCGGGCTTTGTCGATGCCGAGCGCCTTGCGCTTCTTGTCGATGTGCGCGATGATCATGCGCGCCATCTCGTAGGGATCCGTGGCAAAGCCCCACTTGCCCATGCCCATTTTTTCCAAGTCCTCGAACAGGTGCTTGTGGAACTTCGTGCCTTCCACGATCGGGAAGGTGACCCCGAAGACGGTGAACACGCCGGAAGCCACGAAGTATTGGCCGATGCAGATGGCCTTCTCGCTCATGTACTCGGGTGCCGCGCCCGCCACCGGCAGGTCGGCGATGCTGTTGCCCAAACCTCCCGTGCGCACCATTTCGGAGGCCGCGATCAGGATGCGGCTGTTGTCGACACAGGAGCCGATCCCGAGCACCGGCGGCATGCCGACGGTCTCGCAGACTTCCTTGAGGCCCGGCCCGGCCAGATGCGCCGCCTCGGGCGTGGTCAGCCCCGCCTTGGCCAGTGCGATTTGCGAGCAACCGGTCTGCAGCACGAGCACGTCGTTTCTGATCAGCTCTTTGACCAGCTCAACGTGGATCCAATCCTGCTTCGTGCGCGGGTTGGTGCAGCCGACCACGCCGGCCACGCCGCGGATGCGGCCGTTGATGATGTTGTCGTTGAGCGGGGTATAGGAGGCGCGGAAGGTCCCGCCCAGCATGTAGTTGATGTACTCGTGCGAGAAGCCGTGCACGCCCGCGTTCTTGATCTTGGGGATTTCGATTTTGGCCGTGCGGCCCTTGAAGCGGCCGATCGCCTGCAGCACCACCTCATCCGTGCAGTCCTTCGGGGTGTGCTCGTGGAACTCGATGTGAGTGGCGCCCTCAATGCGGCAGCGCGGGTTGGTGGTGATCAGCTTCGTGCCGTAGCATTCGGCCACTTTGACCAGGCCCTGCTTGATGCACTGCACGTCCACGCACATCGCATCCACGGCGCCGGTCACGATGATCGTTTCGGTGGACATGAAGTTGCCCGCGTGGGGGATGCCGTGGCGCACCAGCACCTCGGCGCCGGAACAGCACATGCCGCACAGGTTGATGCCCTTGGCGCCCGCGGCCTTGGCGGCCTGGATCAAGGTGGGTTCGTTCACGGACTCGATCATGGACTCGAACAGATTGGGCTCGTGGCCGTGGACGATGATGTTGACCTGGTCCTCCTTGAGCACGCCCATGTTCACTTCGATCGAAACCGGGGTCGGAATGCCGAAGAGGATGTCCGAGATCTCGGTCGCCACCATGGAGCCGCCCCAGCCGTCGGCGAGGGCCGTTCGGCTGCACTGCTTGGTGATGTTGGCGTAGTCCTGATCGACGCCCATGTGGCTGCGGTGCATCAGCTCCATGATCTCGCGCATGGCGCCGCGCGGGACCAGCCCGTGCTTGCGCCAGGTTTCCAGGGTCTTCTCCGGGACGCGCTGGGCAAAGGGGATCTCGCCTTCGACCTGGGTGTAGGTGCGCTCGAGCTCTTTGTAGAGGTCCTTGGCGATATCCATGAGTTCACGGCCCTCGGTCTCGATACCGATGGACTGGGCGACCGCCTCGAGCTTCTGGGGGTTCTTGATGCGGTAGTCCTTGATGTTGCCGTTGACCACCTCGCGGAAGAGGTCCACCATGCTCATGCCGTGGTCGGTGTGGGCAGAGCAGCCGGCGGCCACCATGCGGGCGAAATTGCGGGATTGGATGGTGTCGATCGTGGCGCCGCACACGCCCACTTTGGAATAGGGGTCCCGCGCGTTCAGGCGACAGGGGCCCATGAAGCAGTGCTTGCAGCAGGCCGACTCGGCGCCGATGGGGCAGGCCTTCATGCTGTGAGCGCGGTCGAATGCGGTCTCGACGCCGTCCTTGCGGGCCTTAATGATCATCTGGGCCGTGGCGTCACAGGTGGTCAAATCTTTGGGATCGGGCAGATCTTTCTCTTTTTTCTTAAGGATTTCTTTCTTCTCTTCCATGCGGAACTCCTCCCTTCGTGGAAAGATTGCGAAAATTATAAAACCTTGCGAACAGTTTTATGTAATGTGGCGGGAATCATTTAAGAATCGGTTCTATGTGCCTACGGGAAAAAAAAAGTTTTGTCAAGCGTCAGTGCAAGAAACCGGAAACGGCGGCGGTAAAGGCCGGACCGGGTGCTCGAATTCTGTGGCGCGGGACTTTCCGACTTGCCGTTCGGGCGACGACACCGAGGGCGTCAAAACAGATTGATATATAAGACCATTTTCAGGTTGTGGCCGGTCGCCATCGCCAGTTGCGCCCGCGCCGAAGGCATTGAAAGCCGGAGGGGTCTTTATTGGCCATGACACATAGTGGCACGCCCTCTCCGGCAACGCAACCATAATCTCAGATCAGCGGCCCGGCCGGCTGCGCCGCCAGAATTAGGACACGGCCGTTGCACCCCGCGGCACCGGCACCGGTATTTATGCGCCGTCTCTCGATTGGCCTTGGAGGAAACCGGGTATTTCCTAAAGACTTGTCACCAACGATCCCTGCGTGTTTTTTTCGAGTTGAAACCTGATCGGATTTGTATTAGTCATAAAAGAGTGATGTTTTTGACTTTTTGCCGAGGGACCGCCGCCACGCCACCCGCAGTTGCCGACCCCTTCCTCGGCGGGGAACGGCGAATGATGAAAGGACCCCGACATGTCTGAACCCGAAACCAAGACCCCGCCGAATGGCAATACCCAGCCGGGTGTGACGATTTACTCGCTGAGCACCTGCAGCCACTGCAAAGCCACCAAGAAATTTTTAGGGGAGTGCACGATTAAATACGAATTCATCGACGTCGACCTGCTCGAGGGCGACGAGCGCAAGGCCATCATCGAAGATGTGAAGAAATTCAACCCGCGCTGCTCCTTTCCCACGGTGATCATCGGGGAAAAGGTCATCGTCGGCTACAAGGAAAAGGAAATCAAGGAGGCGCTGGGCCTGGAATGAACGCACAGCAGCTCTACGACATGATGAAAAAAGTGCAGGAGCCCAAGGGCTACTTCTTCAACCAGGACCGCGAGCGCGTGATGGAACTGCTCGAATCGCTGATCCTGAACAAGCAGCGTTACGGCTACATGGGCTGCCCCTGCCGCCTGCTCGTCGGCAACCGGGAAAAAGACCGGGACATCATCTGCCCCTGCGTGTACAGCGTTCCCGACATCGCCGAGTTCGGCAGCTGCTACTGCAACCTCTACGTTTCAAAAGAATGGAACGAGGGCACAGCCCCCCGCGACTACGTTCCCGAACGCCGCCCTCCGGAAAAGATGCCTTTTTAGCCGTTCTTGACTTTTCAAGCACGGCTGATCAGATTTGAAGTGTGGCTTGTGATTTTCAGGCGGGCACCCGCAGCGGCGAAGGGAAAAACCCAATAGCGCAATAAGGGGGTTTCTGTGGAAGAAGAGTGCAAAATCACGCTCAACACCGGCTTGCGCGGCGTCACCATCGCCAACACCCGCATCTGTGAGGTCGACGGCAAAAACGGCCGTCTGATCTACCGCGGATACATGATTCAGGACCTGGCGAAGGCGACGTACGAAGAGGTCGCCCACCTGCTCCTGTATGAGGCCCTGCCGGCGGCCGAAGCGTTAAAGGGCTTTCGCGCCCAATTGACCTCGGAAAGAGCCATCCCGCCGGAGCTTATCTCCGCCCTGAAGACGCGGCCGGCCCGATCGCTACCGATGGACGTCCTGCAGGCGGCGGTGCCCATGCTCGCCAACCATGACCCCGACATCGCGGATCACTCCAGTCAGGCCGCGCTGCGCATGGCCCATCGCCTGATCGCCAGGTTCCCGACGATTGTCGCCGCCTGGCACCGCATCCGCAGCGGCCAGGACCCGGTGGCGCCGTCGCCCGAACTCGGCCATGCCGCCAACTTCCTTTACATGCTGAACGGCCGCGCGCCGGACCAAACAGCGGCCCGTGCCATCGACACCGCCCTCGTCCTGCACGCCGAGCACGCCTTCAACGCCTCCACCTTTGCCGCCCGCGAGGTGGCTTCCACCCAGGCGCACATGTACGCGGCGGTCGCCGCCGGCGTGGGCTCGCTGTCAGGGGCGCTGCACGGCGGGGCCAATGCCAAGGTCATGCAGATGCTGCTCACGCTCGGCAGCGCCGACAAGGTGGCGGATTTCGTCAACGCCGAGCTCGACGCGGGCCGCAGGATCTTCGGTCTCGGGCATGCGGTCTACGATGTGGACGACCCCCGGGCGCACATCCTGGCGCCCATGTCCAAGGCGCTGGGAGAAGGCATCGGCAACCCGCGGTGGTACGAGATGTCGACGCTGATCGAGAAGACCGCCAAGGAAATCTTCCGCACGCGCAAAAACGCGGACATCCCCGTCAACGTCGACTTCTACAGTGCCTCGCTGTACTACTATCTCGGGATCCCGGTCGATCTGTTCACCCCGGTGTTTGCCATCGCCCGCGTGGCCGGCTGGGCGGCGCACATCATCGAAGAGCAGTTTGGCGGGGCCGCGGCCAAGCCGGTGCTCTACCGTCCGGAATCCGAATACATAGGAGACTACTGCGGCCCCGATGTCTGCGAATTCGTGCCGCTTGAAGGGCGCCAAAAGGGATAGCAGTGGCTTCATCTCCTCAAGCCGGAAGGCTGAAACCCGTGCCGAAGCCGCCCCATCTTCGGATGACGCGGCAGCGCACGGTGATCCTGGAGGAATTGCGCAAGGTCACCACCCACCCCGGCGCCGACGAGATCTATGAAATGGTGCGCAAGCGGCTTCCCCGAATAAGCCTCGGTACCATTTATCGCAACCTGGAGATCCTCTCCGAGAACGGCGACATCCGCAGGCTGGACACCGGAAGTCACCTGAAACGCTTCGACGGCCGCGCCGAGGATCACTACCACATCCGCTGCCTGCGCTGCGACCGGCTGGTGGATGCCTTTGTCGATCTGGGTGCGGACATCGACCGGCCGGTGAGGGAGGCCTCCGACTTTCTGATCGTCGGCCACCAACTGGAGTTTGTGGGCATCTGCCCGCAATGCCAGCGCCCGTCGACGGTGCGGCCGAACACCGCCGCCTTTGCCCCCACCGGCTGATCCCCCGCTGCGTATTGACAAACCTGCGCTTGCGACCTAGCGTGATCAGATAACACCTTGATCTGTTTTGTTTAAGGAACGATCGCTATGAAAATCCTGGTTACCGGCGCATCGGGTTTTATCGGCACGCGCCTGACGGCTTATCTTCTCAACCGGAACCACCAGGTGATCGGCCTGGCCCGGTCCCCGCGGGACAAGGGCTTTTCTCATCCGGGCTACCGCTTCATTGCGGCGGACACCGCCCAACCCGGCCCGTGGCAGGAGGCCCTCGCCGATGTCGACGCCGTGGTCAACCTGGCCGGCCGTTCGATTTTCGGGCGCTGGAACGACGCGGTGAAAACCGAGATTCGTGAGAGCCGCATCCGGACCACCCGCCACGTGGTCCAGGCCCTGCCGTCGGGAAAACCGACGGTTCTTATAAGCGCCTCCGGCGTCGGCTTCTACGGCCACCGGGGCGACGAGGTGCTCACGGAAGATGCCCCCCCCGGGAGCGACTTTCTCGCCCGGCTTTCGAAGGATTGGGAAGGGGAGGCGCTCGCGGCGGCGGCCAAAGGGGCCCGGGTGGTCCTGACGCGCCTGGGGGTGGTGCTGGGAAAGGACGGCGGGGCCATGGCGCAGATGATCCCGGCCTTCAAGTTTTTCGTGGGCGGGCCGGTCGGAAACGGCCGGCAGTGGCTTTCATGGGTTCATCTCCAGGACCTTATCACGGGGATGCTGTTTTTGATCGAACGCCCGGGGATCACCGGTCCGGTCAACCTCTGCTCACCCGAGCCGGCGACGAACCGCGATCTTGCCAGCGCCCTCGGCCGTGCCTTGAACCGGCCGGCCTTCATCCCCGCGCCGGCTTTCATGATGCGCATGGCGCTGGGGGAGTTCGCCGACGTTCTGCTCGGCAGCCAGCGGGCGGTCCCGCAAAAACTGCTGCAGCATGGTTTCGGCTTCCGGCATCCGGACATCCGCTCGGCGGTGCAGGCCGTTGTGAACGCATGAGCCTTAGCCGGCAAATCGGGCGGTCTCGAATCGCTCCCATGGAAAAAGAGCAAGCGCCATCGTGGCAGCAAAACCGCATGGGGCAGGGGGGCTCACCATGACATCCGACGACATGGAACCGACGGCCCGCCAATTCCTCCAGAGCCTGTTCGAGCGGACGGAAGGTCAATCCTCCCGGCAGGTCTCCATGTACGACCTCGGCGCGCGGCTGGGTTTGGACCGGGAGGCGGCGGCGCGGGTGGCCCAGGATCTCATGGCCGCCGGGCTGGTTGAAATCCGGACCCTGTCCGGAGGGGTCGGGATCAGCGCCGAGGGGGCCGCCGCAGTGCCGTCCGCGCTCGGCTCCGGAAGCCGGGGCGCGGCCGCGGCCCGGCTGGGGGACAACCGCATCATGGACCCGGCCGCCTGCCAGGCCGTCGAACGGGTCTGCGAGGACGTCAAATCCCTGGCCGGCCGCCTGGGGCTAGATTTCGACACCTTGACGGAGGTGCTGGCCGATCTGAAGACGATCGCCCACCAGCTGGGCTCTTCCCGACCGAAGACCGCCATCGTGCGCGAAGCCCTGCGCTCGCTCGAAGGGGTGTTGAAGCAGTTTTCCGGAAACCCGAGCCTGGCTGCTGTCAGGGCCCTGATCGCCGATTGAGATTTATTACTCCGGCGTTTAATTATGTTCCATTCCCGCATCTCACGTAGAGGCGGAGCGGGGTGCCCGCCGCGGCGAATCAAGTTGAACCTGTTTATTTGACGGAGCAATAAGCTCCGCCGGAGACGGCATGCCGAAGCCGAAAAAAACCTTCAAGCTCATTTCCTGGAACGTGAACGGCCTGCGCGCGGTGATGCAGAAGGATTTCCCGGGGTCCCTGGGCAAACTCGACGCCGACGTGGTGGCCATCCAGGAGACCAAGCTCCAGCAGGCCCAGCTTAACGACTCAATGGCGCGTGTGGCGGGTTACGATTCCACGTGGTCCCACTGCGAGGTCAAGAAGGGCTACAGCGGGGTGGGCGCTTACACCCGGGTGGCCCCGGTCGACGCTCGCGCCGGTTTCGGCGAGGCGCGTTTCGACGCCGAGGGCCGCGTCATCGAGATGGACTTCGGCGGTTTTCTCTTTTTCAACGTCTATTTCCCGAACGGGCAGATGAGCGAAGAGCGCCTGCGGTACAAGCTCGGCTTCTACGATAAATTCTTCGCCTACACCGATGCCTGCCGCCGCCGCGGCAAAAGCGTCGTCATCTGCGGCGACTACAACACGGCCCACAACGAGATCGACCTCGCCAACCCCAAGGCGAACGCGAACACCTCCGGCTTCCTGCGGATCGAACGCGACTGGCTCGATCGGATCGTGAAAGCCGGCTACGTGGACACCTTCCGCCACTTCCACCCCGACACGGTGAAGTACTCGTGGTGGACCTACCGCTTCAAGGCGCGGGAGCGCAACATCGGCTGGCGCATCGACTACTTCTTCGTGAGCCGCGAGTTGATCGAAAACGGCTGCGTCAAGGAGGCGTTTATCGACAACGCCATTTTCGGGTCCGATCACTGCCCGATCGGCCTGGTCGTGGAAATATGAAACGGGCACCGGCACGGCAGCCCGATCATGCCGAGGTACCGACCGGCTGACGGGGTGACCGGCGACGCCAGGAGTTTTATGGACCCTCAACGGATTGTGGCCATTTACGGCAGCCCCCGCCGCCGGGGCAACACGGCGACACTGCTGAAGCAGGCGGTGGCCGGCGCGCAGGCGGCCGGCGCCCGGGTGGAGGAGATCGTGCTGCGGGACCTCAAGCTCTCCCCCTGCCTGGAGATCTACAGCTGCAAGCAGGACGGGGAGTGCCGCATCCAGGACGATTTCCAGAACCTCCGCGAACGGGTCCTCTCCGCCGGCGGCCTGATGCTGGCCTCGCCCATTTTCTACTACGCCGTGAGCGCCCACACCAAGATCCTCATGGACCGGTTCCACTCGGTCTGGGTCAAAAAGCACTGGGTGGATCCGGACCGGAAACGTCCGGCGGCCGCGCGGCGCAAAGGGCTTTTCATCTCGGCCGGGGCCACCCGGGGCCAACGGCTGTTCGAGGGCACGCTGCTCAGCGTGCGCTACTTTTTCGACACCCTGGACATGGACCTCTGGAAGTCCCTGCTCTACCGGGGGTTGGAAAACGCGGACGAGGTGCAGCAACACCCGGACTATCTGGACGAAGCCTATCTGGCGGGCCGGCAGCTCGCTGAAACCCTCACGGCCGAGCCCCTGGCCGCGGCCATCGACCCATGAACGGAAGACCCCATGCCACTTCGTTTTGAACCGATTTCACTCGACCGGCAAAAGGACTATCTCGATCTTCTGGCGGCCTGCCCGCAGGCGGCCTCGGACTACAGCTTCCTGAACATCTGGGCTTGGGCCGAGGACTACGGCCTGCGCTGGGCCTGGCAGGGGGAGCTGGCCTGGATCCAGCAGACCCGGCCGCATGCCGCCCTCTGGGCGCCGGTAGGCCCCTGGGCCGCGGTGGATTGGGAATCCCTCCTGCCTTCGGTTCAAAACGGCGGCGGGGCGATCATCCGCGTGCCCGAACAGCTGGCCCAAATCTGGCAGGCGCGCTTCGGCGAGCGCGTGGTCGTGGCCCCGGAGCGCGGCCATTGGGACTATCTCTACGAAGTGAGCGATCTCGTGGATCTGCCCGGAAACCGGTTCCACAACAAAAAAAATCTCCTCAACCAGTTCCTGAAAAGCTACGAGTTCACCTACATGGATTTCGGCCCCAAGCTGATCGAGCAGGCCATGGCCATGCAGGAGGACTGGTGCACCTGGCGCGACTGCGAAACCTCCGATCTGCTGGCCGCGGAGAACAGCGCCATCCTGCGGGTTCTCGATCACTGGAACGCGTTCGACCGCATCCTGGGCGGGGCCCTGTTCGTCGAGAACATCATCGTGGCCTACACCCTCGCCGAGCCGCTGACCGCCGACACCCTGGTCATCCATTTCGAAAAGGGCTGCCCGGCCTACAAGGGGGCCTACCAGGCCATCAACCAGATCTTCCTCGCGCGTTCGGCCTCCGGTTACCGGTTCGTCAACCGCGAGCAGGACTTGGGCAGCGAAGGGCTGAGAAAGGCCAAGCTGTCCTACAACCCGGTCGACTTTCTGCGAAAATCGAAAGTGACCTTCACCGGCTGAGCGCCGCGCGCATTCGAGGGCTTGCATCCCCTTCGATCCGGCGGCGCTCTCTCCGGTCGCACACCCAAGAAAAGCGAGGCAGGCCATGGGCGCCGACGCCATCAAACGGGAAACCTGCAAACTGGGGGCCGAGGCCGTCTCGAACTACCGCACCCGGCTGCCGGAAGTCGCCGAAGCCATCATCTCGAGCTGCGCCGAGCCCGAGTGCCACACCCATATCGACTACGAGCCGATTCCCTCCCGGCAGGTGGTCGTCACGGTCATCGAACGGCTGCGGGAGCTGCTCTTTCCGGGGTTTTTCAGCCGGGACAAGATCGACCCGGTCACCCTGCGCTACAGCCTGGGGCAATCCGTCGCCGAGACCTTCGACCTGCTCTCCGAGCAGATCTGCCGCAGCATCCGCCACGACTGCTTCCGTTACGAACAGCCCTGCACGGACTGCGAAAACCGCGGCCACGACCTGGCGTTGAAGCTGCTGGAGGAGATTCCCGCCCTGCGCCGGATCCTGGCCACCGACGTGCGCGCCACCTACGAAGGCGACCCCGCCGCGAGAAGCCACGACGAAATCATTTTCAGCTACCCCGGCATTTACGCCATCGCGGTCTACCGCATCGCCCACCGCCTGTTCGAACTGGGGGTCCCGCTGCTGCCGCGGATCATGACCGAGCACGCCCACGGCATCACCGGCATCGACATCCACCCGGGAGCGGAGATCGACGAGAGTTTCGTCATCGACCACGGCACCGGTGTCGTCATCGGCGAGACCTCCCGGCTCGGGAAAAACGTGCGGATTTACCAGGGGGTCACACTGGGAGCGCTGTCGCTTCCCAAAGACGCCGGCAACCAATACCGCGGCCGGAAGCGCCACCCCACCATCGAGGACGACGTCATCATCTATTCCGGAGCCACCATTCTGGGGGGGGACACCGTCATCGGCGCCCGTTCGGTGATCGGCGGAAATGTCTGGATCACCGAGTCCGTCCCGCCGGACACCATGGTCGTGATGGAGGCGCCCCGGCTGATCTACAAAACACGTAACGGCGAGACGCCCGACAAGGAGGGCCCTTAAAATGAAATACTACACATCGATCGGCAGCACCATCGGATCCACACCCCTGGTCCGGCTGAACCGCCTGGCGGACGGCCTGCCGGCGCGGGTTTTCGCGAAACTGGAATTCTTCAACCCGCTCGGCAGCGTGAAGGACCGCATCGCCGCCTCGATGATCGCGGCGGCGGAGCTTGAAGGCAAGATCACCCCGGAGACGCTGATCGTCGAGCCCACGAGCGGCAACACCGGCATTGCGCTGGCCTTCATCTGCGCGGCCAAGGGCTACCGCCTGTGCCTGACCATGCCCGAGACCATGAGCGTCGAGCGCCGCAAGCTGCTGACCCATTTAGGCGCGGATCTTGTCCTGACGCCCGGCCCCCAGGGCATGCCGGGCGCGATCGAAAAGGCGCGCGAGATCCTGGCCGCGGCCAAAACCGCCTTTATGCCCGACCAGTTCGCCAACCCGGCCAACCCGCGCGTGCACCGCGAAACCACGGCCGAAGAGATCTGGTCCGACACCGAGGGCCAGGCCGACATCCTGGTCTCGGGGGTGGGAACGGGCGGCACCATCACGGGCGTCTCGCAGGTGCTCAAGACGCGCAAGCCGTCGTTTCGCAGCGTAGCCGTCGAGCCGGCGGACTCGCCCGTGCTCTCCGGCGGCAAGAAGGGGCCGCACAAGATCCAGGGAATCGGCGCCGGCTTTGTGCCGGAGGTGCTGGACCGCTCCGTCATCGACGAGATCGTCACAGTGACCAACGAGGATGCCTTCGCAACCGCCCGGACGCTCGCCCAGACCGAAGGCCTGCTCTGCGGCATCTCCTCCGGGGCGGCGGCCTGGGCCGCTTTGCAGATCGCCCGCCGGCCGGAGTCCGCCGGCAAAATGATCGTGGCCATCCTCGCCAGCACGGGCGAGCGCTACATCTCCACGGAGCTGTTCAAATCATGACGCGCTGGAAGCGATCGAAGACCAAGCCGTTCTGGCCGCGTGAACGGCCCCAGGCGAGCGGCATGCAAATTCCGCGCATAACCTCGCCAAAGAGCCGCCGCCGGCAGCGCTGGCCGGAGGAGGGGCGGGGTCGGCGTTATGGCTGTGGCAATTAGGAATGGCAAATTCCAAATTCCAACCAAGAAGCGAAGCGTGGTGCTCGCCGCAGCGGGCACCCCGCTCCGCCGGCGCCTTGTGAAAAGTTGCCATATTGGATGGCCGGTCCAACAAGCTCGGCCGCTTTGACGGCTTCAGCTCATCTGGCGCCGGGGGCCGTCTGTTTGAGTTCATCCTCCACCGTCCATGACCACCACAGCTGCCGCCGCGGGTTGAAGAAAAGCGAGGTGTCCTCGTCGAACTCCGCCTGCCGCTTCAGGCTCGCCGCCATGGCGGCGTTGACCCGCTCCTTGATCTGCCGCGCCAATTCCGCCCGCACCTCCTGCGGCGTCGGCTTGATCACCATAACCTCCACGGCCCATTTCCGGCTGTCGCTGGTCAGCTGCCGTGCCGCCAGCTCCGTGAGCGCAAAGTGAATTTGTTCATGCTGCAGCACATAGCCCCGCAGGTGGACCGGGGTTTGGGGGTTCCACCAGGACCGGTCCGGGAGCATGACGGCCTCAAACCCGAGCCGTTCGATTCGGCCGAAGAAATAACTTTGGCCGTAGAGATCCCCGCTGGTGATTCTGAAGCTGGAATCGGCGGACAACCGGATCTGGGTGGCCGCGTGCGCCTGGACGCGCCGCGCGTGATCGGCCATGTGCTCCGACATGGCGGCGGCCCGAAAATCATCCACTGTCAGTTCCCGATAAGGAAAAACGTCCGCGCCCGCCGGCTGCAAATCTTCCGCCTGGACCACGCGCGGCCGCGCGTATTCCGGCAGCCGGGCGCAGCCGGGGATGAGGGCCAGCAAAAGGGATGCCACCGCGTATCTGAGGAAGCGACTCATGTGAGAAGACAAGGATCAATAAGGCTGCAATGAAAATGATCTCTCTGGTAGAATCCTGGGAAACTGTTTCTGAAAGGGTAGCGAAGGTGTGCTCGGATTGTCAATTGAATTGGGGTCGGAAGGCGTTTTGGACGCACCGTTTGCAGTAAATCCCGAAGGAGGTTGAATGTTATGGGTACACTCGTTGTCATGCGTTATGCGACCCGTCTGTTTGCGAACCTGGCCGACCACACCTACGTCAAGTGCGGCGCGGGCGGCAAGGCCTGGGGGTGCTGGGGCGGGAAAACCGGGGGGGACGAATTGCGGCGGGCGACCGCGAGCACCCGGCGGGCGGATGCCATCGCCGAAGCCGACGAACGCGCCGGGATCCAGTGCTACCTCGTCAACGGCGTTTGCCACCAGGCGGCCAACCGAATCCTGTTTCCCGCCGGCATCACGGTCAGAGGCGCCCGCGGGTATGATGTCTCCGAGGCCTTGTTCGGAACCTATGGCAGGCCCAGGGGCCCCTTCGGCACATGCCTCTCGCCGTTCAACCAACACCCTCAAGTCACCGGCGAGCTGCCGGAATGCGTTGAACCCCGCACGACACGAAGGCAGGGGGCTCGAAAGGCCCGGGCGCTCTCGCCCGAGGAGCGCCGTCGCGAGCGAAAGTACATTAACGGAGTGCTGGCCATCTATGGAAAAAACGAACGAACGGCCCGCTCCCCCAAGGGCTTGAGGGGCCCCGACCTCGCCGCCTTTCAGCTTAAACTCTTCATGCACAAAGCCGAATACAGCCTGGGACCCAGGCTGGGCAAAGCCCTGTCGGCCAAGCTGAAGGATATCCGCATGTCGGCCGAGTGGTCGCGCATGAAGATCGAGGACTTGTTTTCCGAAAAAGAGATGAAAACCCGCGAGTTCGTGGAAGCTCTCAACAAGGAGACGATCCTGTTCCAGGAGGCGGCGGCCAACGCCCTCAAGCCGGCTCAATACCAGCGGCTCTTTGGGCTGAAACCCGGCGACACCGTGGTGCTGGCCGACCCGCGCATCGTGAAGAGCGTCTACGGTGACAATTAGCCGAGCCCGCGGTATGAAACAATTTTAAAGCGGCCATCAAATACGGCAACTCTTGATATCGCGCAGGCGGAGGGGGTGCTCGCCGCGGCGGCCCCCCCTCCGCCTGGTGGTTGGGTTCTGGAATTTGCCATATTTAATGGCCACCGTAATAACCTGCAAAGGACCCTTGCCGCACGATGCAAGAAGCGCTTAACCACGGCCCCCGGCTTTCCGACGGGGAGTACGAAAAGAGGATCGTCGAGCTTCACCGGGGCCTGCCGCCGATGCCCACGGAAGCGCAGGACCGGCAGGTGCGGCGCATGGCGCTGGATCTGGCCGTCGACCACCGCCTGGGCCGCGACTTCCCCCGAGAGCGCCGCGAGTTGCTGTGGGCCGTGCAGCAGCGGGTGGAAAAGCGACGGCTGTGGCTGGCCTTCACGTACCCGTTTCGAAAGTTTTTCGCCAAAAGCCTGGCCCGGGGCGCCCAGAGGCTGGCCGGCTACCTGGTGGACGAATACGCCAAGGTGCTGACTCCGGCCGAACTCAAGAACTTTTTCAGCCTCGAGGATGGGCAGCGCCCGGCGCTGCCCATCGACATCGACCGGTTGAAAGAGCCTTGAAGCGGCAGGTAGCTAATCTTGTGGGATATCGTATGAGACATCGCAACAGCCTTGCGTCACCGCCAAACGCACCGTTTATTTCTTTTAAAAAGAGGAAACTCTGTATGAAAAATGTAGGTTGGGCCTTGGCTCTGGTGGGTTTTCTCTTTTTGTCGCCACCGGTTTCCGCCACGCCATCCCTTGACAGTCTGATTGAAACGGAGCTGCCGGCACTGGTGGCGGCTTACCAGCACCTGCACGCGGCGCCAGAGCTCTCCGGCCAAGAGGAAAAAACGTCGGCCTATCTGGCAACGGCGCTGAGAGGCCACGGCTATGAAGTCACCGAAGGCATCGGGAAATACAAGGCAAGGCCGTGGAAGGGCTACGGGGTGGTCGCCGTCCTGAAAAACGGAGCCGGCCCGACCGTGTTGGTGCGCGCCGACATGGATGCCTTGCCGGTGGAGGAGAAGACGGGCCTGCCCTACGCGAGCAAGGTCAAAACCAAGACCGAGAAGGGGCCGGAGGTCGGGGTCATGCATGCCTGCGGCCACGACATCCACATGGCGGTTCTGCTCGGCACGGCCAGGGTGCTTACCCGGCTGAAGGATGAATGGCAGGGTACCGTCATGCTGGTGGGGCAGCCGGCCGAGGAATCGGGCGGCGGCGCACGGGCCATGATCGATGACGGGGTCTACACACGATTTTCCAAGCCGGATTACGCCCTGGCGCTGCACGACACCGTCAGCTTCGAGGCGGGCAAGGTGGGATACACTCCGGGATTCTTCACCTCCGCCGCCAGCTCGGCGGAGATCGTCGTGCGCGGGGTCGGCGGACATGGCGCCAGCCCGGAAAACACCAAAGACCCGATCGTCATGGCCGCTCAGCTCGTGCTGGCGCTGCAGACCGTGGTGAGCCGGGAAAAGTCGCCCTTTGACCCGGCGGTGGTCACGGTCGGCTCGATTCACGGTGGGAACGCCGGCAACATCATCCCGGACGAGGTGCGGCTGGAACTGACGATTCGCACCTACGACAAGAAAGTGCGCGACAAAATATTCCAGTCGATCGAACGCATCGCGACGGGCGTGGCCCAAATGGCCGGAGTTCCGGAGGACCGCGCGCCGATCGTAAAGTTCAGGCTGGGGCTGCCCGCCACTTACAACCACCCGGAGTTGTCCGAATCGATTGCCGCGGCCTGGAAAAAGGCGCTCGGGGAGCAAAACGTTCTCCTGCGGAAACCGGTCATGGGCAGCGAAGACTTCGGGACCTGGGGTCTGGGAGGGGAGATCCCGATCTTCATGTTCTGGCTGGGAGCGGCGGACCCGGAGCGTCTTAAAACGAGCCTGCAAACCGGCGTCGGGCTGCCGGCGTCTCATTCTCCGCAATTTGCGCCCGTGCCGGAGCCGACCATCCGCACCGGCGTCAAGGCGATGGCAACGGCCGTGATGGATCTGTTGAAAAAACCGGCCGCAGCCGAAACGAAGGCCGAGTGACGGCCTCCTTCGCCGCCTATGGCTTCTGAAACAAAAATACGATATCAACCAGGGGCATTTAAGCGCAAGCCGAGTGAATCTCTGGGATGGACCCTGGATTCGGCCGGCGCTGAAACTATCGAGAACATCCACGCCATGAATCGGTTGGAGTCTGTTAAAAAACAGGAGTTCCTCTCGGGTGCCCGGGACACCTTCCCGCTGCTTCTCGGCGCCCTGCCGTTCGGGCTGATTTACGGGGCGGTCGCCGCGACGTCGGGGTTGTCCGCACCGGCGGCCATGGCCATGTCCGCACTGGTCTTCGCGGGCGCCTCGCAGTTTATCGCCGTGGGGCTGGTCGCGGCTCAAACCCCGGTTGCGATCATCGTGCTGACGACCTTCATCGTCAACCTGCGGCACATGCTCTACAGTGCCACGCTGCTGCCCTACCTGAAAAACCTGCCCCAAAAATGGCGCATCCCCTTGGCGTTCTGGCTGACGGACGAAACCTTCGCGGTGACGGTCCACCGCTTTCAAAAAGACGACCCCTCGCCCTTCAAGCACTGGTACCAGCTCGGCTCCTCCATCGCCATGTACCTGAACTGGCAATTCTGGTGCTTTCTCGGGTTGGCCCTGGGGAACCGGATTCCCGATGCGCAGGGCTGGGGGCTGGATGTGGCCATGGCGGTCACCTTCATCGGCATGATCATCCCATTTGTAAAAACCATCCCCGTGGCGGTCTGCGTGCTGACGGCCGGGGCGGCTTCGCTGCTGACCCTGACGATGCCCTACAAGCTGGGCATCGTCGTCTCCGCGTTCGCGGGGATCGCCTCCGGCCTCATGGCGCAGCGTGTCACCAACGACAGAAAAAGGGCCCTTCCGAAATGACGGCTGACGAAGCTTGGATGATTGCGGGAATGATGGCCGTTACCTTCGGCATCCGCTATTTTCTTTTCGCCCTGGCCGACCGCATCCGGATGGCCCCCTGGATCGAAGACTCCCTCAAGTTCATCCCTCCGGCGGTCCTGACCGCCATAACGCTTCCCGCGGTTTTGCTGCCGAAAGGCGACTGGCAGGTTTCGTTCTCCAACCCCTACCTTGTAGCGGCGATCGCCGCCACGACCGCCGGGGTCCTTTTCCGGAATTTGCTGGCAACCATTGCCTTTGGGCTGGCCGTATTTTTTGCGCACCGGTTTTTTCTCTAATAGCGGGCTGTGACGCACGGCATCACCCGTTGGTGCAAAGCCCCTGTTCTTCTTGGGGAAGTGGCTTCCAGCCACGATAATCGCGGCAAGATGCCGCTCCCACTGAAAAAGCGCCTGACTTCCCCGGGAGGTCGGTAGGACCGGTAGAACTCCCAACGACAATGTAAACCCTCCTGTCCGATGCCGCGTCTAACCGGTCAAAACCCAACAGGCACAGGAGGCCGCCATGAAAATCAACACTATGAAAATATTATCCGTTGTTCTGTTGATCTTGTTTGTCGGTGCCGGTGTGGCGCTGGCCGATGACGACGGCCGGTACCCCCGCGGCCACGCCTACGGCCATCACAAACATGGAGAGAAACATCGTTACCAGCATTACGCGCCGCCCAGGCCGGTTTATGTCGAGCATCGCTACTACCCGGTCGTTGTCGAGCGCCACGTTTATCACCGACCGGTCCGCTACGCTGCCCCGCCGCCCAGCGGCTACTTCTTCGGAATGTCGGTGTTTGATGCCGGGACCGCTTTCAGCTTCGGAGTGAGCGGGCGGTAGGAGCGGGAGATCGGGCCGGCGGACCCTGCGCCCGGAACTATACTCCGGAATCAATCGACAAGAGGCCCACCGCGGCGGACGCGGTGGGCCTTTTGTTACTGTGGCAGAAAACAGGGCAAATTCCGGAATCCAATTCGATTGCAGCCCGCCGGAGTCCCCAACGCATCCCGGGCAACACCGGAGCCGGTCCTTCGCGATCAGGATGAAGCCCCTTGATTCTGGGCGAGCGCGCGTGCCTTCTCGAGCGCCGCCGTTGCCGCCTCGAAACGGCCCTGGCTTTTCAGGGCATTGCCCTTGCCGCTCCACGCGTCGGCGTAGTCCGGTTCGAGCTCGATCGCCTTTTCGTAGGCCGCCAGCGCCTCCTCATGGCGTTTCAGGCGCTGCAGGACGTTGCCCTTGCAGTTCCATGGGTGGGAGTATTCGGGGTCGAGCACGCTCGCTTTTTCGTAGGCCGCCAACGCCTCCGCGTAGCGCCGCTGCTTCAGCAGGACCGTGCCTTTGTTGATCCACGGGCGGGCGTAGCCGGGTCCGCGCGCGATGGCCTGATCGTAAGCCGCCAGCGCCTCATCGTAGCGTTTTTGCCTTTTGAAAACGTTGCCATTGTTGATCCATGGAAGGGCGTATGCGGGGTCGAGCGCGATGGCCTGGCCGTAGGCCGCCAGCGCTTCCGCGTAGCGGTTTTGGCTCTGCAGGACGTTGCCTTTGCCGTTCCACGGAAAGGCCCATCCGGGGTCGCGGGCGATCGCATCTTCGGAAAAAGCGAGCGCGGCCCCCAGGTCCCTCCGCAGCCAGGCGGACATTGCGTCCGCGAAGCTCTTCCAAAACAAGACGTTCGCAGCGGCAGCCGTTTCGCTGATCTCTTCGAAGAAGGCGATGCGATCGCTTTTTCTGTATATGCTCCTGTATTCGACCAAATAGCGCTCGCGCAACGTTTGGAGCATCTTGGACCGATCCCCTGTCATCGTTGAACCTTCCCGGGGTCCCCGAGGACCCGCATGCTATTGTTGCCATCAACTCCCATGGGTCCGACAAGAATCGAGCCCTTCCGAATCGACTTCGAAAGGGCTCGGGGGGTGCAGGGTTCCGAAGCAGCCTATGGGTGAGCGGCCTTCAGCGCCTGGTCCAGGTCGGCGATGATGTCCTCGGCGTGCTCGATGCCGACGGAGATCCGGACCATCTCCGGCTCGACCCCGGCCTTGAGCTGCTCGGCGGGCGGGAGCTGGGAGTGGGTGGTGGTGGCCGGGTGGATGACGAGGGTCCGGGCGTCCAGGATGTTGGCCAGATGCGAGCAGAGCTTGACCGACTCGATGAACTTCCTGCCGGCCTCAAGCCCCCCCTTGAGGCCGAAGCCGAAGACGGCGCTCGGGCCCATGGGGAAGTACTTCTGCGAACGGGCGTAATCCGGGTGGCTTTTCAAGCCGGCATAGTTCACCCACTTCACGAACGGGTGCTTTTCAAGGAAGGCGGCGACCTTCTGCGCGTTTTCGCAGTGGGCCGTGGCCCGCAGGGGCAGGGTCTCCAATCCCTGCAGGATCAGAAAGCTGTTCATGGGCCCCAGTGCCGCGCCGATGTCGCGCATCAACCCGGTGCGCAGCTTCACGCAGAAAGCCGTGCAGGGCGTGCCCTCGAGCGAACACAGCGCCTCCCAGAAATTGAGCCCGTGGTAACTCGGATCGGGCGCCGTGAGCTCGGGGAATTTGCCGGCCTTGGCCCAGTCGAAGCCGCCGGCCTCCACCACGGCCCCGCCGATGCTGTTGCCGTGGCCGCCGATGATCTTGGTGAGCGAGTAGACGGCGATGTCGCAGCCGTAATCGAAGGGATTATAGATCGGCGGCGGCGAGACGGTGTTGTCGACGACGAAGGGGATCTGGTGCCGGTGGGCGACATCGGCCAGCGCCTGCATGTCGTCCACGTTGCACCGTGGGTTGCCGATGCTCTCCGTGAACACCATGCGGGTCTTGGCGTCGATGGCGGCCTCGACCCGGGCCGGCTGGGAAGTGTCGACGAAGCGCACCTCGATGCCGAAGCGCTTCAAGGTGTTCTCGAAAAGCACGTGGGTGCCGCCGTAGAGATTCGAGCCGGAGACGATGTTCTGGCCCGCGCCCGTGACGGCGGCCACCGTGTAGAAGATCGCCGACATGCCCGAGGCCGTGCAGATGGCGGCCGTGCCGCCGTGGATCGCCGCCAGCCGCCGCTCCAGCACGTCGGTGGTGGGGTTGCCGATGCGGGTGTAGATGAAGCCGCTCGTGTCGCGCAGGGCGAAGAGGTCGGCCGCGTGCTGGGTGTCTTTGAAGACGTAGCTCGAGGTCTGATAGATGGGCACCGCACGGGAGAGGGTTTGCGAATCGGGCGTGTGTCCGGAGTGAAGCACCATGGATTCGATGTGCAGTTTGGGTTTTGGCATGCGCATTTCTCCTTTTAGGGGCGGCTGGGCATATCCGGGAAAATAAGGCAGTGCACCGGCGTTGACAAGTCGGCGGAAAATTCTCGCAATTGTTCAAGGCTTCTAGTATGGTGGTTTTTCGGGGAGCAGGCAGGCGCCGTCCGGCGCATCCCGGACATCACCGGTCACCGCGGATGAGCGGAATGAAACTCAGCGAACTGCCGATTTTCAACATCTTCAGGTCCCGCCGGGGGCCGTCGCGCCAGGAGCTGATGGCCGGCTTTACGGTCAAGTACGACAATTTCAAACTGCTCCTGGAGTCCAACACCGAACTGCTCAAGATCATCTCCGACATCGAGCAGAAGCTGCGCGGCCAGTCCGCCTTCGGCCTGCCTTACATCGAAGCCCAGACCATGCGGGCCTTCTTTCACTGCGGCCGGATGATCCACTGCCTCGAGCAGATGTCCGGCCGGCCCTACCACCCGCTGAAAAAAGCCCTGGAAGAGATCCAGCAGGTGATCAAGGGCGAGGGCGGCGGCGCCGTGCGCACCTCCTGCCGGGACTTCATCCTGAGATACCCGCAGATCACCACCCGCGACCAGGCGGATGCCGTCGGCGAAAAAAACGCCAACGTGGCCGAGGCGCACAACCAGGCCCATCTCGCGGTGCCGCAGGGTTTCGCCGTCACCACGGCGGCCTTCGACCACTTCATGGCCGCCAACCGCCTGGTGGAGGTCGTGCAGCGGTTGAAAGCCAAGGCCGACATCATCGAAACCGAAACCATCCTGCAGGTGAGCGAGCAGATCCAGATGCTCATCGCCGAGTCCGAGGTGCCGGAGGAACTCGGGCGGATGATCTTGGAAGGCTACGACGAGCTGGACGCCGCAACACCGGCCGCCCGCCGGCCGCTCAAGATCTCCATGCGCAGCAGCGCCATCGGCGAGGACAGCGCGCTCTCCTTTGCCGGCCAGTACCTCACGGTGCTGAACGTCCCGCGCGAGAAGATCCTGGAGGAATACCGCAACATCCTGGCCAGCCTCTTCACCCCGCGGGCCATTGCCTACCGCCTGCACATGGGCATCCCGTTCACCGAAGCGTCCATGGCGGTTGCCTGCATGGAGATGATCCCGGCCCGGGCGAGCGGGGTCATGTACACCCGCAACCCCGTCAACGCCGTCGACAACCGGGTGCTCATCAACGCGGTGTGGGGGTTGGGTCCCTATGCCGTGGACGGGATCGTGCCGCCGGACAGCTATTTCCTGAGCAAGGACGACCCGCCGGTGCTTTTGAAGTCGCGGATCCAGGAAAAAACAGCCCGCCTCGTGGGGCGCGCCGACGGCTATGTCGTCGAGGAGGCGGTGGCGGAGGAGCTGCGGCTTCAGGCCTGCCTTTCCGAAGATCAGACCCGCGAGCTGGCCGCCGCCGGCCTCAAGCTGGAAGCGCACTTCGGCGTCCCCCAGGACGTGGAGTGGGCCCTGGACGAGGAGGGCCGGTTCATTATTCTCCAGACCCGGCCGCTGCGGCTCGAGGGCCGGGAGTCCGACGGCCAATCGCTCGACTCCGGGATACCGCAAGGCGCCACGGTACTGATCCCCGACGCCGACGTGGCCTGCCCGGGAATCGGATTCGGCCCGACGGTGCACGTTCGCACGGAGGCTGATCTGGCGGCATTCCCCGACGGCGGGGTGCTCGTCGCCGCGCACACCTCGCCGCAGTTCGTGATGGCCATGAACAAGGCCCAGGCCATCATCACCGACTTCGGCAGCATCGTGAGCCACATGGCCTCGCTCGCCCGCGAGTACATGGTGCCGACCCTCATGAACACCCGCCAGGCCACCGCCCTGATCGCACCGGGAACCGAGGTGACCGTGGACGCTTACAACGGGCGCGTGTATCTGGGCCGGGTGCCGGAGGTTTTGAACTCCGGCCTGCGCCACGGCGGGTTCGTCGTGAAGGGCCCGGCCTACCAGGCCTTGCGCCGGCGCGCGGACCTGATCGTCCCGCTCAACCTCACCGACCCTCGCTCGCCCCACTTCGCCGAGCAGAACTGCCGCACCCTCCACGACATCATGCGCTTCATCCACGAGAAATCCTATGCCGTGGTCTTCCAGCTCGGCGACCTGGTCACCGACCGCGCGAGCATATCGGCGCGGCTGAAGGCGCCCATCCCCATCGACCTGCACGTGATCGACCTGTTCGGCGGGCTGAGCGTGGACGCCACGCGCGTGGCCGCCGTCACCCCGGAGGAGGTCACCTCCGTGCCCTTCCGGGCGCTGCTCAGGGGCATGCTGCGCAAGGACCTCGCCGCCAACCAGACCCGGCCGGTGAACCTGAGCGGGTTTCTCTCCGTCATGGGTGAGCAGATGGTCTCCCAGCCGGGAGCCAATGAGCGTTTCGGGGACCGCAGCTACGCCATTGTCTCGGACAAGTACCTCAACTTCAGCTCACGGGTCGGCTACCATTACAGCGTGCTCGACTGCTACTGCGGCAAGACGCCGGCCAAGAACTACATCAACTTTCAGTTCAAGGGCGGCGCGGCCGACAATGTCCGGCGCTCCCGGAGGGCGCGCATGATCGAAAAGGTGCTGGGCAGCCTGGGGTTTCTGGTGGAAACGACCGGGGACCGGGTCAGGGCGCGCTTGGCCAAGCAGGAGCAGGCGTATCTCGAAGAGAAGCTTGATCTCTTGGGCCGGCTTTTGATCTACACGCGGCAGATGGACATGATGATGCACAGCGAAGCCCACGTCACCCAACTGACCGAGTGCTTCCTGCAGGGCAACTACAGCCTCGATCCCGCCGGCAACGGGAATAGCGCGGGCGCCTGCCCCCTGCCGGGAGGTGAACGCCGGCAAGCGCCGCAGTAGGTCGGATTATTGCTGCAACCCAATCGCCCGGCGGACGCCAAAGGCAGCTGCGAACCACTCGAAAAACCCCGGATGGCGTTTGATTCCGTCTATGGGTGCATCGAGGGAACTTTTTAGGCGAAGGGGCTTTTAGTCCTGAGTTTCGCGGCTGGAAAGCCGCTCCCACGGAGTTGAAAAAAGCTTTTGGGAGAGGCCTTTTATACCGCAGGAATACGGACCATGCAGCCCAGCTTGATCCCACTCTCGCCCGAGACCAGCGCTTCGCTTTCAAGTTCGGTGCTCGCCAGCACTTCCACCACCCCCACCCGGAACCCATCCTCGTTTAAAACCGCCAGCTGCATCCCCGGCCGAACCCCGTGGTCGGTCCCGCACCGGAAGGAGACGATGAACCCCTCGGCGGATTTCTTGATCATGTAGATCTCGGTCGTGCAGGGCCGGGGCATGAAGCTCTCCGTCTTGCTGAGGTTGCAACTTGCAGGCCGGCGCGGCGACCTGGCCGCCGGCGGCTGAAGGAGCCTTTAGCCGGGAAGGCCTGAAAAAAGCCTCTTAAAAGGGTCTCACGCCTTGACCGTTGCCGGCCAAAACCGGCGCTTGGCCAGCGCGCCGACCCCCAGGGTCGGGATGAGCATCCCGAAGAAAGCCTTGATGAAGGTCCCCGTGAAGTCCTCGGGGCTGGCGACGGCCAGATACATGGCCACGCAAAGCTCTGCCAGCACCAGCACATCCATGACGACCACCAGCATCCACTGCCGGGGGCTGTTCTCTACCCTCACCGCTGCCACGGGGTCCATGTTTCTTCTCCGCTCTCTGGTGCTATTTTTTTTGGATGCGGCCGGTTGTACTACCGGCCGCATCCAACGTTTACTTCTTGAAAATGTCGGTCTGGGAAATGTTCATGAAGCGCAGGGACTTGCCCTCTTCCTTGTAGTAGATGCGCACTTCATCGCCGGCATCCCAGGTGGATTCCGGCAGTGCGAAGTACTCCTCGGGGAGGCTGATGATCTCGTAGATCTTCTGCCGGCTCGAGTAGATGGTCACGGTCTTCTTGGCCTTGTCGACCACCGGGAATTTCTTGCCCTTGACGAGCGGGTCATCGCGCTCCACGCCGGTTTTCTTTTCGACCGGTTTGAAATCGATCGCTTTGAAGTTCTGGGCCTTGGGGTCGAAGATGACGATCTGGTTTTTCTCCGCATCCAGCTTCATGCGGCCGCCTGCCTTGGGCAGCGGCCCGATCTCCTGTGGGTCGACCGGCAGCGCGTAGACCAGGGGCGGCAGGTACGAGTAGTCCGGGTTGAGCGTGTCGATTTTCTTGTCCCGGATGAGGGTCACCAGCTTCTTGTCCTTGTCGAACGCAACCACCCTGCCCTGGTCCACTTTGCCTTCCTCGGCGCAGCCCAACAGGACCACCAGCGGCATCGCCACGAGCAGGTTCAGCCAAAAACCTTTTTTCAACATTTTATCCTCCTTGACGCGTGGATTTCCCGTTCGATGGTTAGGCCTTGCCTTTTTTCATGGCCACTTCCTTGGCAGCCCCCTGGACCATTTTGACCGTGATGTACACCGACATCGCGGCCACCAGGCCGAGGATCAGGACCGTGGCGGTCACGTCGCAGATCGTGTAGAGCTCCGGCACGTAGTTGGGGATCAGCTTCAGAAGCACCGAGATGAAACAGCCGACCACGGCCAGACCGAAAGCGATGCGGATGCCGTAGCCCTTAATGTACTTGGTGGCGACCGAACCCACCTGGGCGCCCATGGCGGCCCCCACCAGCATGATAATGGCGGCCACGAGCTCGGTGCGGCCCTTGTAGGTGTAGGAGGCTGCGCCGTAGAGGCCGGAGATCATGACCTCGAAAAGGTCGGTGCCGACCGCCACGTGGGTCGGGCAGCCGACGAGGTAGATCAGGGCCGGCATGCGGATCAATCCACCGCCGATGCCCAGAATGCCGGCCAGCCAGCCCGTAAAAAACGAGACCGCAATCGGCAGCCAGGCCGAGCAGGTGATTCCCGCCGCTTCGAAGTGAACCATGGGCGGGATCTTGATCTTGTGAAAGGTCTTGTGCCATTCGATGCCGGTGGCGAGCTTGTCCACTTCCCTGCCGGCGGCGATCGCCTCCTGCTCCTTGCGGCGTTTCTTGGCGACATCGGCAAAAACCATCCAGGCGATCAGGGCCAGCAGGACCAGGTACATCCAACGCACCACCGGTCCGACCTGGCCGATGCGCTCCAGCCACATGATCATCTGGGCGCCGATCTCGAAACCCACCACGGTTCCGACCAGCATGATCATGCCGATCTTGTAGTCCACGTTTCCGAACTTGCCGTGGCGCATCGTGGAGATCAGGGACTTGCCTGCCATGTGGGCAATGTCGGT
>CAZLSV010000038.1:38484-49645 GCA_964562235.1 uncultured Desulfatibacillum sp. | reverse complement strand
GGCCGGGGGGCTGCGGCCGGGGCGGCCGGCGGGGCGGCCGGCGGGCTGGTGCACGGCGCCCTTAAATCCGACGAGCCGGACCCCGTTTTCAAAAGCTTTGTGGACCGCTGCCTCAGGGAAAAAGGGTACGAACCCATCGGGTGGCGCTAGTCCCCGAAGCTGATCCCGAGGTCGCGCGCGGTGAGAAGGGTATCGCAGTCCAGCGGCACCGTTTTCATCCGCCGGATGCTCGACTCCAGCGGCACGTAGTCGACCGTCGGCGGCGCCAGCGCCACCATGATGCCGGAGCGGCCCTCGCTCAGGGCCCTGACGGCGGCAGCGCCGAACCGCAAGGAGATCAGGCGGTCGGTGGCCGTGGGCCGCCCGCCCCGCAGGAGATGTCCGAGCACGACCACGCGCGACTCCTTGCCGGTCAATTTCTCCAGCTCCGCGCCGACCTTCTGGCCGACGCCGCCCAGCCGTTCCATCTTCCCGGCGGCTTTTTCCTCCAGCACCGTGCGGCCGCCTTCCCGGGGGGCCGCGCCTTCCGCCACGACGATGATCGAAAAATGCCGGCGGATGCGCTCGCGCTCGGCGATCTTTTCGGCCACCCGTGAGATGTCGTAGGGGATCTCGGGAAGAAGGATGGCATCGGCCGATGCGGCCAGGCCGGCGTGCAGGGCGATCCAGCCGGCGTATCGCCCCATGACCTCGACCACCATGATCCGCTGGTGCGACTCGGCCGTGGAGTGCAGACGGTCGATGCACTCGGTGGCGAAGTCCACGGCGGTGTCGAAACCGAAGGTGACCACGGTCCGGTCCAGATCGTTGTCGATGGTCTTGGGGACCCCGATCACGCTCAGTCCCTTGCGGTGCAGGGCGCTGGCGATCTCGAGCGAGCCGTCGCCGCCGATGGCGATCAGAGCGTCCAGGCCCTGCCTGCGAAAAAGGGCCACGAGTTCATCCGTGCGGTCCTTCTCGACCACCTTCCCGTCCTCGGTCGTCACCGGGTAGCGCAGCGGGTTGCCCCGGTTGGTGGTCCCGAGAATGGTGCCTCCCAGGTGCGTAATGCCGCGCACCGCGCCGCGGTCCAGCGGGATGAGCCACCCCTGGGGGTAGTCCGCGGGGGCCAGCAGGCCGTTGTAGCCGTCCCGGATGCCGACGCACTCCCAGCCGCGGTTCAAGGCGGAAAGAACGATCGCCCGGATGACGGCGTTCAATCCCGGGGCGTCTCCGCCGCCGGTGGAAATGGCGATTCGTCGAAAGGCCATGGCGTGAAAATCTCCGTTTTGTATAGGGTGCCGGCTTATTATTCCTCCGGCAGTTGATTATGTTCAATTCCCGCATCTCACGCAGAGGCGGAGCGGGGTGCCCGCCGCGGCGCGCCGCAACCAATTTTTCATGTGACTCTGCCACGCCCCCCAGCCGTCTCAGGGTTACCGCAGACAGGCAGCGACGGCCAACGGCTCCGTGGGAGAAGGTCCTTTGGGGCTGTCCGGGTCGGTATGGAGCGGGCTGGCTGCCGTGCGCCCATGAGTTGAACGGATGGTTGCGGCGCGCCGCGGCGGGAACCCCGCTCCGCCGGACGTCGGTTCACGTTGAAGCTGTTTGATTCCCGCAGTAATAATGTCCGCACAACGCCGGATCACGACCGCCGACTCCTTATCCTTTCCAAACCCGGTCAACGGATCTCCTTGGGTTGGCCGGTGCTGGTCAGCACACTGCTCCACACCCAGCCCTCCGGGTCGACCTTCTTGCGCCGGGAGACCGCCAGCGGGATGGGCACGTGCGTGAAGGTGTTCATCCAGTAGCCGACCACCATGTTGGTTCGTCCGGCCATGCCGGCGTGCACGGCATTCTGGCCGAGCAGCAGGCAGAAGGCCGAATCATAGGCATTGGCGGGAACCCCCCGAATGGTGTAGCTCGGGTCGATGTATTTCAGGGTGGCCTCCATTCCGATCTCCTTGAAATACGTGTTGATCCGGTCTTTCAGAAAAAGGCCGATGTCGTTGAACTTCACGTTCCCGGAGGCATCCCGCTGATGGGTGTCCCCCACCAGGTCCTGTCCGGCGCCCTCGGCCACCACGACCACCGCGTGCCCGCGGCGCTGGAGCCGCTCCCGCACGCTGTCGAGCAGCTTCTCCAAGGTGAACGGCACTTCCGGTATCAGGCAGAAGTTGACGTCGCTGCGTGCCAGCGAGGCAAACACGGCGATGAAACCGGACTCGCGCCCCATGAGCTTGACCAATCCGATCCCGTTGCGCGCGCCCTTGGCCTCGGTGTGGGCGGCGTCGATGGCCTTGACCGCCTCGGACACCGCCGTTTCAAAACCAAAGGACCGCTCCACGTAGGAGATGTCGTTGTCGATGGTCTTGGGGATGCCGATCACGCTGATCTTGAGTCCCCGGCGCTGGATTTCTTCGGCGATGGCCTGGGCCCCGCGCAGCGTGCCGTCTCCGCCGACGGCGAACAGGATCCCCAGGTTCATGCGGTCCAGGGTGTCCACCATCTCCCCGATGTCCTGGTTGCCCCGGGAGGAGCCCAAGATGGTCCCGCCGTATTCATGGATGCGGCTCACGGCGCCCGGGTCCAGTTCGACGGGGGCGTGCCCGTGGCGATAAGTTAGCCCCTCGTATCCGTAAGGAAAGCCGAGCACGGTTCTGACCTTGTAGTTGTGGAACAGGCTCAGCACGATCGCCCGGATGACGTCGTTCAAGCCCGGGCAAAGGCCGCCGCAGGTGACGATGCCGCACTTCAGCTTGGAGGTGTCGAAGTAGATCTTCGTGCGCGGCCCGGCTTTTTCGAAAGCAGGAATGCTGCCGTCTTTTTCGAGGCAGCTCTTAATGGTGGCCGGGTTCGCGTGCAGCACCACATGGTCCTCGTCGTCGACGAAATGGGCCCCGGAAACGGGGGATTGGATGCGGCACGCGCCGATCCGCTGGACATCCAGATCCGTTGGTATCAATTCCATCCGCCCCCTCTCAGGCTCTCATTGTGGACTTGCGCGGAAGTCGCTTCTCAAATCCCCCCAACCCCCTTTGCCAAAGAGGGCGTACGAGGCTCCCGGTCTCTCTCCCCCTTTGGAAAAGGGGGCGGGGGGATTTCGTTCCACATGGAATGGTGCCATGCGTTCCAACCTGCTTTTTTTAAAAACCAGCCTGCAGGACGGTTTTTAATCAGGACTTGAACAGAGTGGTCCCCTGCCCCCGCAAATCCTTGACAGCCTGCTTCACCCGCTCCGCCATGCCCTTCTCCGCTGCGGCGAGATAGGTGCGGGGGTCGTACGCCTTTTTCTGGCCCACCTCGCCGTCCACCTTGAGAACGCCGTCGTAGTTCTTCAGCATGTGGTCGACGATGGGCCGCGTGAAGGCGTACTGCGTGTCGGTGTCGATGTTCATCTTGACGACCCCGTAGTCCACCGCCTCGCGGATCTCATCCACCGTCGAGCCGGAGCCGCCGTGGAAGACCAGCGCGAAGCGGGCTTTTTCACCATAGGCCTTGACGGCCGCATCCTGGCACTCTTTCAGGATGGAGGGCTTGAGCTTCACCTGGCCCGGCTTGTAGACGCCGTGCACGTTTCCGAAGGTGGCCGCCAGCAGGTAGCGCGCGCCCTTGACCGCGTTCAGCCGCCGGGCGACCTCCAGGGTGTCTTCGGGCGTGGTGTAGAGCTTGGCCGAGGCCTCGGCCTTGATCCCGTCCTCTTCGCCGCCCACCACCCCCGCCTCGATCTCGAGAACGATCTCGCTCTTTTGGCAGCGCTCGAGCAGCTGGAGCGCGATGTCCAGGTTCTCCTTGAGCGGCAGGGCGCTGCCGTCGAACATGTGGCTGTTGAAAAGATTGGGCAACCCCTTGGCACGCCGGCGCTCGGTCTCCGCGATCAGCGGGTTCACGAAGGCGTCCAGCTTGTCCGCCTGGCAGTGGTCCGTGTGCAGGGCGACGTAGATCGGGTAGCGGTCGGAGACCCGCTGGACGTACTCCGCAATGGCAATGGCCCCAAGCGCCATGTCCTTCAGCGTCGACCCGGAAGCAAACGCGCCGCCGCCGGTCGACACCTGGATGATGCCGTCGCTTTTGGCCTCGGCCAGGCCTTTGAGCACGGCGCTGGCGGTCGCCATGGAGGTGACGTTGAAGGCGGGGTAGGCGAACTTGCCCGCCAGCGCCCGATCGAGCATCTGGCAATAAACTTTATAATCGGCAACCGGCATGTCGGACTCCTTCCTGTTTGGAAAATGGCCTCCCGGACGCCGAACCGCCGTCCGTCGGTCATCGTCTTGACATCCTTAATATCAAATCACGGCCGCCGGTAAGCGTCAAGAGAAGATAGCGGGCAAAGGAAGGCGCAGGGCGCTGGGGGTGCGGGGTGCCCGCCAGACGTCGGCTCATGTTGAACCTGTTTCTTCGTCTGAGGAATAATCAATTCCGCTGAGAGGTGCCGCCCGGGATGCTGCTGGGTTATCCATTCGCAGCGTTCAAATTGCCGATGAAACCCGCGCATTTTTTTCAGCAAAGTAATGCCTTCTTTTCTGAAAAATAAAGATGGAGATGACGGTGCCAAGACCTATGATGTCGGTGATCAATCCAGGTTTCAGCAGAAACAAGGCCCCGGTTGCCAGGAAAAGCGATTCATACCATTTGCTGCGGCCCCCGAAGTAGCCCATCGCCGCCCCGGCCATCGCCATGACACCCAGCCCGGAGACCAGTGAGTTCCAGAGAATGTCCAATGGCGAGCCCATGAAGAGCAACGGCGGGCAATAGGCAAACAGAAACGGGGCGATGAATCCCCCCATACCCATCCTGACCGCAAGCCACCCGGTCGCCAGCCAGTTGGACTTGGCAATCGCAGTGGCGGCGAAAACAGCTGCACAAACCGGCGGGGTGATCGCGGAAATAATGGCGAAATAGAATACGAAAAGATGTGCTGCCACCGGTGAAAGGCCCAGCTTGATCAGTGCGGGCCCGGTGACGGACGCGGCCAGCACATAGGCAGCCGTGGTCGGCAACCCCATCCCGAGAACGATGCATACGATCATCGTAAAGAACAAACCTAAGAATTTACTCCCCGCGCTCAGACCGATAACCGCTTCGGAAATTCGGATCCCGAGGCCCGCCAGGTTGAACATCCCAATGACGATCTGCGCACATGCGCAGAGGCAGGCCACCAAAATCATCGCCTTCCCGCCCGCTTCCAGCGCCGACACCAGGTTTCGTATCCGTTCTTTAAGCCGGTCAACGCTGCGAGCGGTGATGAAATACAGCCCGACAGATGCCACCGTGGCCCAGAACACCGAGGTGGTCGGATCGTAACCCTGGACCAGAAGATAAATGAGAAGCGCAATCGGAACAAAAAGCGGGGCGCTTTTCGGGAGCGTTTTCGCAAGCGGGGGGATCAGCTCCTTGGGAATCCGTTCCAAGCCGGATTTTCGCGCCTCGAAATGTACCGAGGACGCCACCCCGACATAATACAAAAGAGCGGGAATGGTCGCTGCCAGGGCGATCTTAAGGTAGGGCGTGCTCGTCAACTCCGCCATGATAAATGCCCCCGCCCCCATCACGGGCGGCACGAGCTGCCCTCCGGTGGAGGCGGTGGCTTCCACGGCCGCCGCGAATTCCGGTTTGTATTTCAACCTTTTCATCAACGGGATGTTAAAAACTCCGTCGACGACGACATTCGCCACGGCGCTTCCCGATATGGTTCCGAAAAGGGCACTGGATATGCAGCTGACTTTGGCGGGGCCCCCGTACGAGCGTCCGGCAATGGCCTTGGCCAGGTCAACGAAAATCTCCCCGCCGCCGGTGTAGTAAAGGATGGATCCAAAAATCAGAAACCCGGCGACCACGGTCGCTGAAACTCCGGTGACGGTGCCCCAGAGACCGGAGGTGGACATGTACAGGGTTTCGAGGATGTAGTCGACGCTGAACCCCCTGTGGGCCAGCGCGTCCGGAAGATAGGGACCGCAGAATGCGTACAGAATGGTAAGCAGTGCAATCGCCGGAAGTATCCAATTCAGGATTCTGCGGGTCATTTCCAGGATCAAAGCGGTGGCGATGACCCCCAGGGCCAGATCCCATCGGTTCGATATTCCCGGATTCATCATGATGCGATCGTAATTCAAGGCCGCGTACACGCAGACCAGAAGCCCGAAGGCCATGTACAGGATGTCCACGACGGAAGGACGGTTTCTGGGCGACTGGCTTGTCGCCGCGTACATGAGAAAGCCCAGGAGGATGGAAAACGCGATGTGGATGCTGCGCTGGATGAGGTCCGGGAAAGCGCCGGCATAAGCGGTGAAGAGCTGAAACGAGCTGAACAGAAGCGCAATGACCGTGGCCGCCACGGCGGCCGGCCCCTTGAGGTTTCGGGCTTCGGCCTCATCGCGGTCTCTGATCTCGACTTTTTCCGGAACCACGTCGCTTAAATCGGCGACATCCCCCTGGGCTTGGCGCTCGTTCATGGCACCCCCTTCATTTCGGAATCAGGTTCTCAGGCACCTTAAGCCCTATCTCCTTGTAATATTTAACCGCGCCGGGATGCAGCGGCACCGTGCAGGTTTCAATGGTGAGTTGAGCCAGATTCGTTCCCTTTATCGAAGGGTAGGCGGCGACCTGCTCATCGATGCCTTCGCAGGCCGCTTTGACCATCCGGTAGACCAAGTCTTCGGAGAGGTCTTTTTTCACCACCGTTCCGATCAGCATGGCAAAAGTCTGATAGGCCGGGGCCTCCTTGTGAATGCCCTTGGGAATGGCGATCGGGCTCAGGTAGGGGTATTTGGCCTGAACCTTTTTGATGTCCTCCGGTGTGAAATTCAGCAACCGGATAGGCGTGAAGGTGGCGATATCCATCGTGGATGCGTCCAGGGTGGCGACACCGGCTCCGGATTTGACGTACCCGACCAGGCGCTTGTCCTTGATTCCCGCCACGGTGTCTTCGGTCCCGCCCCGGTAGAATTCCGGCGCAACGGCCAGGGCATCCAGGATGGCCTCGGCCGTTTTTTCCGTGGCCGATCCCCTGATCCCGGGATTGAAAGGCTTTCCGGCAAGGTCCTGGACCGTCTTGACACCGCTGTCTTCCCGGACGACAAAGTTTTGCGGTGCCGGCTGGTAGACCCACATGACATATTGATCCTTGATCGGCTTGTCCTGCCACGGGCCCATTCCGTGATAAGCCTGATATTGCAAATGGATCGTGGTCATCCCCAGATCGAGATCGCCCTTCTTGATCCGGTTGATGTTGTCGACCGAAGCCCCTGTTTCCACCACCGAAATGCTGACGTCCGGAACCTTTGTGTTGATGACCTTGGCCACCGCCACGAAATAGGCGTAATGACTGGAAGAGGATTGCGTCGTACCCATGGCCAGGAGTTTCTTGGACGCGGCCCATCCCTCGACGGGGAAAAAAACGGTTGCCGCACCGACGAAAGCGATCGACAAAACAGCAATGGCGACCCTGAAAAGTTTCATGGTTTCTCTCCTTTCATGATGGGTGGTTATTACTGGGGCGATTAAATATGGCAAATTCCAGAACCCAACCCCCCTTCGCCGGCGCCGTATCAAGCGTTGCCATATTCAATTGTCGGTCCAATGAACCCATGACCGGGGTTGCCCTCTGGGCGCATCACACCGGGCATCGATTTTTCCGCCCGATCTATATAATTTTTTCATTCTTCAAAGCGTCAATCCGTTCCTCGTCGTAATTCAAGACGTTTTTCAATATGTCCGAGCTGTGCTGGCCCAGAAGCGGCGCGGGCGCGTAGATCTCGGGCGGCGTCTCGGAGAGGTGGATCGGAGATCCGATCACTTTGATCCGGCCCGCCACCGGGTGCTCCATCTCCCGGATCATCCGGCGGGCATCGGCGATGTGCGGGTCTTCGACGACCTCTTTGACCGTGTAGAGCGGTGCGCAGGGGATGGTTTTGGACGAAAGAAAATCGACGACCTCCTTAACGGGGCGGGAGCCCGTCCACTCCTCCACGATGCGCTTGATCTCCGCGTGGGCTTTGACCCGATCGTAATTGTCCTTGTACTTTTGCTCCTCCAGGAGATGTTCCGCTCCGATGGCCTCGCAAAACACCTCCCACAATTTGTTGTTGCCGACGGCGATCACCACCCAGCCGTCTCCGGCCTTAAAAGTGTCGTAGGGATAGATGAACTCGTAGCGGTTGCCGGTTCGCTGGGGGATTCTTTGCTCAACCAGGTAAATCTGGATGATCGTCTCCATCGCCGATACGACCGAATCGACCAAGGCGATGTCCACCTTCTGGCCCCCGCCACCGTTGCGAACGGCCATGAGACTGCTCAAAATCCCGATACAGGCGCAAAGCCCCGCCAGAATATCGGCAATCGCGGTTCCGGTCCGGGTGGGCGGGCTGTCCGGCCAGCCGGTCACGCTCATGATGCCGCCCATGGCCTGGCCGATGATGTCGTAGCCGGGGAGGTCCTTGCAGGGACCGGATTGCCCGAACCCGGATATCGAGGAGAAAACGAGGTCGGGATTGATGGCCTTCAGCTCGGCATAGCCGACTCCGAGATCGTCGAGCGTCCCGGGCCTGAAGTTTTCAATGAGCACATCGGAGCGCTTGACCAGATCCCGAAAAACGTTTTTCCCTTCCGGGGCCTTCAGATCCAGCGTCAGGCTCTTCTTGTTCCGGTTAAGGTTCATGAAATAGGCGCTTTCGGTCCCGATGAACGGCGGGTACTTGCGCGAGTCGTCCCCATGACCCGGGACTTCCACCTTGATGATTTCAGCCCCCATGTCCCCTAAAAGCAGCGTGCAGTACGGCCCTGCCAACACGCGGGTCATGTCGATGACCCGAATCCCGCTCAGAGCACCTTTTTTTATCTTTTCCGGCATGAAACCCTCTTTGATTTTTTCGTGGCGTGCGACCGGCCCGGTCCCGCTGCTCCCTGCCGCCGTTTACGGCTGCCGGGTGAACCCCATCGCCAGCGAAATATTTTCGGCCGCCGCGACCACCTTGCCGGCAAACTCCTTGAAGGTGCGCCGGGAGGGTCGGCGCGCAGTGGTCCAGGCGACATTGATGGCCGCGAAGGCCTCTCCCGTATAGCCCATGATGGGCGCTGCGACCGCCCGCAGGCCTCTTTCCAGCTCTTCGTTGTTGAGAGCATATCCCCTGTCCCTGATCTCCGCGAGTTCCTTTTTCAACGAAGCGGGCGAGAGAATGGTACTCTCGGTCTTGGCCTTGAAATTCAATTGGGAAATAATGGCCGCCGCCCGTTCTTCGGACATGAAGGCCAGGATGGCCTTGCCCATGCTGGCGCAGTAAACCGGCAGCCGGTCGCCCACGTTGATGTTCGCATTGACGAGGTAATCCGACATGACGCGCTCGATGAAGATGATCTCGGTTCCGCTCAGCAGGGAAAGGTTGACGGTTTCCTCCGTCTCGTCCCGGAGTTTGCGCATCAGCGGCAACGCCGCATGGCGCAGGTTCAGGCCTTTGAGCGCTTTCAGACCGAGCGACACGATCACGGGCCCCAGATGGTAGGATTTCTTGTCCTGCTCAACCAAGCCCAGTTGGCGCATCGTCTTCAGGAATCGAAAGCAGGTGGTCTTGTTGTAACCGGTTTTTTGGGTGAGATTTTCCAGGGTGACGGGTGAATCCGAGGCGGAAAGAAGGTCGAGGATCGTGAAACTTCGCTCGATGGATTGAATATAGTCTCGATCCCTCATGGGCACCCGCCTGTATATTTGAAGGGGGAATGCGACACTGAAGCTTTTAGAGACCGTGGTTCGACGAATATTCCGCATAGCGGAATAAATAATGAATTTATTACGCTATGCGCAATTATGGTTAGCAAAATCAAAAACGACATGTCAATACAATTTTATCAGAACCACCGGTTCTTGACATGACGCTCATCACCGGATTAAAGATGTTCTATTGCATTTGTCCGCCCGATCTCAGGAACCCCCCGTGACCCAGAAGCGCAACGCGATCGTTGAAGGGAAGGCTGACAACGCCAAGCTGGGATCCTCGCCTTCTTCGAAAAAGGCTACGGCTCCGCCAACAACCCGCGCCGGGCGGTAATTCTTTCAGCGGGGATCGCATTGGCGACCATCGCTGCGGGAAACCTGAACGTCGTCGCCTCGGTGGTCTCGATGTTCTTTCTGATCTCCTACGGGCTGCTGAACTACGCCACCTACTTCGAGGCCCGGACGGGCAGCCCGTCCTTCCGACCGCGCTTCCGCTATTTCCACCAGTACCTCAGCCTCGCCGGCGCGCTCGCGTGTCTGGGCGTCATGCTCGCCATCGACGCGGTGACCGGGCTACTGGCCGTGTCCATCATTTTCGCCGTCTATCAATATCTGCGGCGGACCGCGGGCCCGGCCCGCTGGGCGGACAGCCGGCGCTCCCACCACCTCCAGCAGATCCGGGAGAACCTGCGCGGCCTGGCGGAGGACCTCGAGCATCCGCGCGACTGGCGGCCCCACATCCTGGCCTTCTCCAACGACCCCGAGCGGCGCCAGCGGCTGCTGCGGCTGGCCGACTGGATCGCCGGGCGCAGCGGGTTCACGACGGCCGTGCGCGTCATCGAGGCCTCCGGCGGCCGCATGCTGGCTCTGCAAGCGGACGCCGAAGCGGAGCTGCGCCGGGACATCGCCCGGCAGGGCTTCTCGGCCTTCCCCCGGGTGGTGTGCGCCCCGGACCTGGAGTCAGTTCTCTCGACCCTGGTGCAATCCCACGGCATCGGCCCGCTCAGGGCCAACACCGTTCTGATCAATTGGTTCAGCTCCGAGAGCGAACGGGACCCTCAGCGCCGCGAGCGCATGAGCCGCATCCTGGCGGGGGCCTACCGGCTGGGATGCAACATCCTGATCTCCAATATCAACGAGAAACTCACGGCCGGCGAGGAGCCCGCGACCGGCCCGCGCATCGACGTCTGGTGGCAGAGCGATGCCACCGGCCGGATGTCTCTGCTCCTGGCCCACCTCATGAAAGGCAACGAGCAGTGGGAGAACGCACAATTGAGGGTCTTGAGCGCCGAGGAGCGGCATCGCTCCGAGGAAGGCAAAGCGGCCCTGGCGCACGAGATCGAGGACGAATCGGGCGCGGCCGTAAAGGCAGCCATCGCCGGAGGGAAGGATCTGGCCTTCGTCTCCAGGGGCGACGAGCATAGTCCTTCCGCGTTCAAGTACCTCGCGCCGGTGGCGACAGGGGACGAGGCGGCT
>CAZLSV010000038.1:28438-38474 GCA_964562235.1 uncultured Desulfatibacillum sp. | reverse complement strand
ATCGAGGACGCCCGCATCGATGCGGCGCTGGAAATCCTGAACTCGGCCGATGCCCAGGTAGTGGCGGAGCGCTCGGCCGAATCCGACATGGTTTTCCTGCCGTTCCGGTTCAAAAACAACGAGATCCTCAGCCTGTTCGAGAGCCCGGCCTCCGAGTTGATGCGCTGGCTGGCCTCGACGGTCCTGATCCAGGCGGCCGAAGACCTTGACCTGGACGCCGAGCCCGAATCCGGCGAGGCCGCCGAGCGGGCCGAGATCATGGACGCTCTCGAGGCGGCGCGACAACGGGCTGAAAAATCCGACAAGGATGCCAGGACGGCGGCGGAACAGGCAAACAAAGCACAGGTCCGGCTGAACGACCTCCTGTCCGCCGGGGGCGAGGCCAGTGACGTGCGCGAGGCTGAAAAAGCAGCTCAGCAGGCCCTGCAGCAATCCGAGAAGGCGGCCCGCCGGGCGGCCAAGGCGGCGGCCAAACTGGAGCTGGCCGAAAAAGAGGCCGCGGAGATAGACCCCGCTGCCGAGGCCGAGCCAGGCCGAAACAATAGCTGACCGACCGGTGGAGGTCGTGACGCCCGACGACACGATGGTGGTGATTCCCCACCTGGAATTGAATCCCGCCCGGCCGTGCTTATGGTCCATCCATCGGCTTTCGGCTGGACGCGGCGGCGCTCCCGCCCCTCAGACTGGAATCCAACGGTGAGGGCGACCAGCACCCGGATCGGCCGAAACCCAAAACAAGGCGTTTCTCATGAGTATTCCTCCCCCCCCGAACATGCACAGCCTCGCGGTCCTGGCCCTGACCGTCGTGGCGCTGGTTCTCTTCTCCCGCGACAAGATCCCCCTGGAATCGTCGAGCCTCTTTGTGCTGGTCGCCCTCACCGTTGGATTCCAGCTCTGGCCGTATTCCAGCGGCGGCCAGGTGCTGCATGCGGTGGATCTTTTTTCGGGCTTCGGCCACGAGGCCCTGATCGCCGTTTGCGCCCTGATGATCGCCGGCAACGGCCTGGTGCGGACCGGGGCCTTGGAACCCGTCGGGCATTTCCTGGCGCGGGTCTGGATCAAAAGCCCCAGCCTCTCCCTGCTGCTGACGCTTCTGGTCGGCGCGGCGGCCAGCGCCTTCATCAACAACGTGCCTATCGTCGTCCTGCTGATGCCGATTCTGATCAGCGTCTCTCTGCGCACCGGCACGCCCGCCAGCTCCGTTTTGATGCCCATGGGCTTTTCCACCATTGTGGGCGGCATGAGCACCACGATCGGCACCTCGACCAATCTGCTGGTGGTCTCGGTGGCCGCCGACATGGGGATGCGGCGCCTGCAGATGTTCGACTTCCTGGCGCCGGCGGCCGTCGCCGGGGCACTGGCGATCGTCTACCTCTGGCTCGTCGCGCCGCGAATCCTTCCGCGCCGCGACCCCCCGCTCGCGGACACCTCCCCGCGGGTTTTCAAGGCCCACCTGGCGATTCTCAAGGGGACCAAGGCCGAAGGGATGGTTTTATCCGAGGCGATCGAGCAGGCCGGCGGCGGCATGAAGGTGGCGAGCATCGAGCGTGGGGCCGGCACGTTCATTTTTCCACTGCCCGATGCGGTTCTCCAGGCGGGCGACCACCTCGTGATCCAGGATACGCCGGACCGGCTGAAGGAATATGAAACCCGGCTGGATGGGGCCCTTTACTCGCTCGGAGATGAAGAGGCCCCCCTGGACGAAGACCACCCCTTGCGGGCCGAGGACCAGCAACTCGCCGAGGTGGTGGTGGTCGAGGGCTCGCGCCTGCATGGGTCGACCTTGAAGCGCATTCGCTTCGCCGAGCGCTACGGGCTGATCACCCTCGCCCTTCATCATGCGGGCAAACGGCTGGAGCCGCTCGCCGCCGAGGTCGGGGACATCCTCCTGAAGGCCGGGGACGTTCTGCTCGTCCAGGGGCCGCGCGAGCAGATTGCCAAGCTCAAACGCAGCGGGGAGCTCCTGGTGCTGGATGCCTCGGCCGACATCCCTTTTACCCGCAAAGCCCCCCTGGCCATCGCGCTCATGCTGGGGGTGGTCATTGCCGCCGCGGCCGGGGTTCTGCCGATTGCCATCAGCGCCTCGTGCGGGGCCCTGGTCATGATTCTCACGCGGTGCCTGACCTGGAAGGACGCGACGCGGGCCTTGAGCGTGCAGGTGGTCATGATCGTCGCCGCGAGCCTTGCGCTGGGGGTGGCGATGCTTAAAACCGGCGCGGCCGACTATCTGGCGAGGTGCTTTCTCGCCGTCATGGGAGAGGCCAACCCACGCCTGATCCTCGGGGGGCTGATGCTGTTGCTGGCGGTCCTGACCAACGTGGTCTCGAACAACGCGGCCGCGGTGATCGGGACCCCCATCGGAATCTCCATCGCCCAACAGCTCGGCCTGAACCCCGAGCCTTTCGTCCTGGCCGTTCTCTTCGGCGCCAACATGAGCTTCATCACGCCCATGGCCTACAAGACCAACCTGCTCATCATGAACGCCGGGGGCTACCGCTTCAACGATTTCGTGCGCATCGGCGCGCCGTTGGCGGCCATCACCTGGCTAGCGTTCTCCTGGATTCTGCCGCTGTTCTATGGTCTTTGATGGGGCGGCTGGGTGGAATGCGTTGAAGCGGTAGGCTCACGATGAGGAGATCTTAGATACCAGTTCCAAGGCGACCAGCTGGTGGCCCTTGAACTTCCCCTCCGCAAGGGCGGTGACGTGCGCGATCCTCACCCGATAGACTCCCGGCAAATGATCGGATTCCTGTGGAGAGAGCAGTTTCACGTTCATTTCCTGCCCGGTTTGGATCAGGCCCAGAAATTTGGAGTCCGGCCTGACAACCACCCCGATTCCGCTCTCGGAGAGGTCCCTGGCCTTGAGCTGGTAGATCGGAACCCCCGAAAACGAAAATTCGACCATGTGCTCGGACATCGCGGGGTGCCTGGGCCTTGTTCGTCTTTCTGAAGGCATGGAGCGATTCTTCCTTCAAAAACCGGCACGCCGCGGCCGATACGGCGGCTGTCACGATTTCAGGGTAAAGCGCCAGGCGCAATACCAATCCTCCGGATGCGGATCCGGCGGGCAGCCGATGCACTCGGTTTCGATCCGGTCGTCGATGCTGCGCGCAAAGTAAGTATATTCCACCAGACCCGCCGACTTGCAAGGATAATCTTCCAGGTTTTTGCGCTTGCGGGCGCTCTGCACGCGGCACTCGTTCATCTGGAACACCAGGCGGTCCGGGCCCTCCTCGATGACGGACTGGGTGTTGATCTGGGCGTAGATCCGGAACCCCAGGGCTTTCTTCAGCCCGGCGAGCCCGGGCCGCTCGGCCAAGCCGAGGAAGCGCTTGATGGACCAGGCCTCGAGGGGCGAAAACTGACCCCAGACGGAATCGTTGCAGCGCTTGGCGTCGTTCATGCCGTCCTTGAACTCCACCGCCTGAAACCAGACGCCGTCGTTGGCCAGCCAGTTGGCGCAGAAGCCGTCCAAAAGCTTCTTCAACTCCCCGCGGTCCATCTCCAGCAGGGCCTTCGGCAGGCCCTCTTTCAACTCGAACCCGAACACCTTGGAGAGCCGGGTCATCTGGATCTCCATGCTGCGATCGCAAGCGGTCTTCAGAACCTCCAGCGCCCGGGCGTTTCCCATCTGGTGGCGCACCTCGGTGAACCACAGCCCGTAGTGCAGGAGGGATCGGTGAACGATGTCTAGGATGAACCGGACCAGTTCCGTCCGGTTCAAGTCGTCGATGCGCTGCTTCTCTTCCGGCATGTCCGCCTCACTGAGATATTAATCGTCTCGAAATAGTATGGACCGGGAGCGCCCCCCTCTCCCTGCCCTCTCCCCCAGTCCTGGGGGAGAGGGCAGGGTGAGGGGGCCGCCGTGTCCATATAATTACGCTACCCTTGATAAAAGAAGTGCCGAGCCATGAGTGACGAGCAACGAGTCGAAAACGTCAAACCCTTGGCGAAAAAGCGTCGGTCGCCCGCATTTTCTCATCGCCAGCCGTTGCTCATCTCTCAATTTGCTTTGTCGCTTATCCCAATTATTACAGAATCCCTTTCAAGTTGACATTTTTCCTGTGGGAGCGGCTTTCCAGCCGCGCGGATCGAGGCTGAAAGCCTCTCCCACAAAGAACCGGCTTGCTGGCCGATCAAGTGGCGCCAAACGCCATGGCCCGCTAAACATTGTATAGTTCGGTAACGCTCTTTGGCAGCTGTCCATTCAACAACATCAATGAGCGGCAGGGCATGGACGAGCGACCCAGTTCTTTCTGTCGAGCGGCAAAGGTATCCAGTACCTCGGCACGAAATTCACGCCCCAGGGCTAACAACTTCTCTTGATTAATTCCGGTATCAACCCCAATCTCATGAAACATGGTCACCATATCTTCTGTGGAAATCAGACCATGGTTAAAGTGATCGCTGTAATAATCGCCCTCACGTCCTTTAATCGCAACTCCGTCAACCATGTTGGCCGGTTGACCGCCGATTCCCGACATACATGATTCGAACCGGATAATGCCGGCTTTCAGAGCGGCTGCCGCATTTCTGAGGGCCGAAGCCATGTTTTTGGTGTGGAAGTGCGCAATGTAGAGCTTGGGGTCGGAATAACTGCGACCGTCCGGCCCGGTGCCCATCTCTTTGGGATCCAGCACGCGGCTGAAAAACTCATAAGCCTTGTGATAATCGGTTACCGAACCATCATGGTCGGCGAGTTCTATATCGTCCGCCCCGCAATCCAGGTAGCGCTTTACAAAGGAAATGGCAATGTCCAGCTTTTGCGCCATGCTGTATTGCTTGTTATATGTTTCAAAAGGACTTCCCCAAATGGTGCTGACAGTACCATTTACGACCATCCCCCGGCTATGGGCGGCTTTTATGACCTGTTCGGTCATTGCGAAGTACTGATCATGTGTCTTACCCGAATTGGCTTTCTGATGTTCGGGACAGGTTGAGGTCATCTGGAGTATTCGGTCAGGGCCAGCCCCTTGATCAAAGTCTTTAAACGCGCGTTCAGCCCCTGTTTCATGGATGGACACTGCTGTAAGCTCCACATCGCCGCCGTTGCGTTTCATCATTTCACCAATGGTTTTGCCGTTCGGCGCCTTCGTATTGCTGTTCAGCAGTCGTTTGAGTACTTCGGTGGCATCGGGGAAAAAGGGCACAAATTTAGGATGTCCGTAGTTCGTGGCTTCCAAACGCTTATAGCCTGCAATAATCAAACCTTCCAAATATTTGATCTTGGTATCTGTATCGACGATGGTTTCCAGCGATTGCAAACCGTCTCGGATACTGATATCGCTGAGTTCAACTTTTTTCCCCGCAAACTGCTTTTTTTCAATGTATATACCTGACATTTTTTCTCCTTTCTAACGATGTTAAATCTGTAAAGGGGCTACTGGCCTCCCGGTAAAAATCAATATAAAATTATCTTCCCGAACCCCGAACCCTTACCCTTGAACCCTCGAACCCTGGACCCCTTGAACCCTTCATTTGCCCTTGTATTCCGGCTTGCGCTTCTCCTTGAAGGCCGTCAGCCCCTCCAGGCGGTCTTCGGTGGGGATGCAGACCCAGTAGGCGTTGGACTCGATCGCCAGCCCCGTAGCGATGTCGGTCTCCAGGCCGTGGTTGATGGCGTACTTGGCCTGCTCGATCGCGATGGGGCCGGTCTCGCAGATCATGGCGGCCATCTTGCCGCACGCCTCCAGCAGGTCCCGGGGCTCGCAGACCTGGTTCGCCAGGCCGATCCGCAGGGCCTCCTCGGCATCCACCCGCCGGCCGGTGAAAATCAGCTCCTTGGCCTTGCCTCGGCCCACCAGCCGCGGCAGCCGCTGGGTGCCGCCGGCCCCCGGGATGATGGCCAGGCGGGTTTCGGTCAGCCCCATGCTGGCGGTTTTCGAGACGATGCGGATGTCGCTCGCCAGCGCCAGCTCGGTGCCGCCGCCGAGGGCGATGCCGTTCACCGCTGCGATGACCGGCTTTTTTCAGCTGTTCGATCGCGGTGAAGAGGTTGCGGATCGTAAAAATGTACTCGCGGACTTTTTCCGGCGGCAGCGTGGCGCGCTCCTTCAGGTCCGCGCCGGAACAAAACGCCTTTTCCCCAGCGCCGGTGACGATGACCACCCGCACGTCGCGCCGGAAGCGGACCCCCTCGATCGCCTCCCGCAGCGCATGCAGCAGGGCGAAGTTGAAGGAGTTCATGACCTCGGGCCGGTTCAGCGTCAGGGTGACGACTCCGGCTTGCTCCGTTGCCAGCAGCACATCTTCACTCATGCGGACCTCCTGGGAAACGTGGGACGCGGACGATCAAGGCGCTCCGTGTCGTATGGGGGTAAAAGGAAGGCGGACCTTCGGCGGCATGGGCCTGGTGCAGGCCCCGAAAATCGGAGAGTTTCTCGGCAAAGGGAGTTGCTATCGGCACCCATCGGCTCCCGGCAGCTCTTTGCGCAACGCGGGGTGTGGTCTGTCTTCGCCCGAAATACCGAAACCGCATGGAGCGATAAAATGAGATGTAAGTGGAGGCTCGGGCTTTATGAGCGAGCGCTCGTTCATAATTAGTTCAACTCCCCCCCGCTTGTCAATCCCTGTGTCAAGAAAACATTGATGCGCCGATGGATTTCGGCCACAACGTCCTGTATGCTGCCGGGATGCCGCTGGCGGCAATACGTTTTCACCCCGACCGGCCGAGCGCGCCGGGCCCATGTGCAATGGCCGAAAACCGAAAAGAGACGCCGAAACTGTTTTGGGGATGGTATATCGTGGCCGGCGCCTTCACCCTGATGGCGCTCAACTACGGCACGCGGTACACCTTCGGCATCTTCGTCCAACCCCTCACCGCCGACAACGGCTGGTCGCGTTCCGTGGTGTCCCTGGCGGCCTCGATCCACCTGCTGGTGTATGCCGCGGGGGGAATCTTTGCCGGCCGGCTCCTGGATCGGGTGGCCCCCCGCTGGATCGCCACCATCGGCGCGGTGGTTTCCGCGGCGGGTTTTTTCCTCGGCGCCGTCGTCGAAACCCCCTGGCAGTTTTATTTCGCCTACGGTGTTCTCTATGGCTTTGGGTCCTCATGGACGGGCACGGTCACGATGGTTTCCTCCGTCGGGAAGTGGTTCGTCCGCCGGCGGGGCCTGGCCATCGGCATTTCGAGCATGGGCGTCAGCCTGGGCACGATGGTCCTCACGCCGGCCACGGCCCTCATGCTGAGTCATTTTTCCTGGCGGACGACCTTTTTTTTAATGGGCCTGGTCCTGCTGGTGCCCGGTGTTCTCATCGCGCAACTGCTCATGCGCCGCACCGTTCCGGAAGCCTACGGCCTTGCGCCCGACGGGGAGCGCCCGGCCGAGGAGCACCGCGGAGGCCTCCCCCCTCCGAGCGCCCCGGCGGCGCCGGTGGCGGCCTCCTGGAACCGAAAAGACGGGCGGTTCTGGACGCTGGCGCTGTGCCACGGCACGGCCGTCATGGCGGCCCTGATGGTATTTGTCCACCAGGTCCCTTATGCCGTCGACCAGGGAATCGACCCCATGGCCGCGGCCGCATCGCTGGGAACGCTCGGGTTTGCCGGCCTGCTGGGCCAATTTTTCTTCGGCTGGATCAGCGACCGCATGGGCGACCCCAAATATTCCGCCGCGGTGGGCTATGCTTTCATGGCGGCCGGCACGGTCCTCCTGCTGGAAGCGCGGACCATCGCAATGCTCCTGGCGTACTCTCTCGTGTTCGGGTTCGGCTACGGCTGCCTGGGCCCGCTGCTGCCGATCATCGCCGCGGACCGCTTCGGCCGCCAGCGCATCGGAGCGGTCTTCGGGCTGCTGACGTTCTTCGTCGTCGGCGCCGGAGGCTGTTTGGGGCCCCTGCTGGGAGGGTTGATTTACGACGCCACGGGGTCCTACCGCTATGCGTGGTGGCTCCTTCTGCTGTCGCTGGCCGGCGCCATCGCCGGAATCGTCTCCATGAAACGACACGCTTGACAATCGTTGCGGGGGCGTATTAAAACCGGATACGATTGAGCGCTCGCTCGGCTGAACCCGGGCAACCTCACGTCGGTCTTTCATCCATGCCCGACGCAACCTTTTGACTGCCAGCGAGAGGGCCCATGCAGACCGAACGGCACCCACCTGCCATCCCCACGCAGGTCAAGGACCCGGACCTGGTCGACCGCCGCCGCCGCCAGATCACCGACGCCGCCGTGCGCCTGTTCATCGAAAAAGGCTTTCACAAGACGACGACACGCCAGATCGCCCGGGCGGCGGAAATCTCCATTGGCTCGCTCTACGAGTATTTCACCTGCAAGGAAGACATCCTTTATCTGGTGTGCGACGTCATCCACTCCGAAATGGAGGCGGGCGTCGCCAACGCCATGGCCAAAGCCAGCGGCGGCCGGGACGCCCTCGCGAAGGTCATCCGGGAATACTTCATGGTCTGCCACCGCATGAGCGACTTCATCCTGATGATTTACCAGCAGACCCAGTCGTTGCCCTCCCAGTGGCGCAAACGGGTCCTGGAAAACGAGCTGCGGATCACGGGCCTCCTCGTGGGGGTTCTCGCACGACTTTCGAAGTCCGGCGAACTGCCGCACCTGGACGGCCGCTCCATTGAAATCACGGCCCACAACATCGTGGTCCTGGGCCACATGTGGACCTTTCGACGCTGGTTCCTTTCCAAGCATTACCGCATCGAGGACTACATCAAGCTGCAGACGGCGGCCATCCTGCGAATGTGCGTTGGCGGAAAAGAAGTGATACGTCGGAGTTCTGAGTCAGAGTGAACCATGAACCGATTACCGCTGACTCGGGCCTCTGACTCGGAACTCGGTACTCCGACTCGGAACTGAAAATTGCAGGGAGGTGTCATGAGCGCGCAGGCTGAGGTTTACAAACCCAAGAATGCGATCCGGGTGGTGACGGCCACCTCGCTGTTCGACGGACACGACGCGGCCATCAATATCATGCGCCGGATCATCCAGGACACGGGGGTCGAAGTGATTCACCTCGGCCACAACCGCTCGGTCCAGGAGATCGTGGATGCGGCCGTGGAAGAGGATGTCCAGGGGGTGGCCGTCTCGAGCTACCAGGGCGGGCACATCGAGTTTTTCAAGTACCTGGTCGACCTGCTCCGCGAACGCGGCGCTCCGCACGTCAAGGTTTTCGGCGGAGGCGGCGGCGTGATCGTGCCGGAGGAAATCAGGGAGCTGGAGGCCTACGGGGTAGCCAAGATCTTCTCCCCCGAGGACGGTACGCGACTGGGACTGCAGGGCATGATCAACCACCTGGTGAAAACCCTCGACTTTCCCACCGTCAGCGAATTCGACTTTCCCCTGGAAGCCCTCTCGCCGGACAACAAGCGGCTGGTGGCGAACCTGATCTCGGCCGCCGAACTGGCCAAAGCCCGTGAAAACGGGCACCTGGCCAAGTTGCGGGCGGAGTTCCGCCGCAGGATCGGCAGTCGCAAAGTGCCGGTGATCGGCGTCACGGGCACCGGCGGCGCCGGCAAATCCTCCCTGACCGACGAGCTCATCGTGCGCATCCTGCACGATCTCAAAGAGGTGCGGGTCGCGGTGCTGAGCTGCGACCCCTCGCGCCGCAAGACCGGAGGGGCGCTGCTGGGCGACCGGATCCGCATGAACGCCATCGGCAGCCCACGGGTCTTCATGCGCTCGCTCGCCACCCGCAGCTCCTCGACTGAGATCCCCGAGGCCCTGGCCGACGCCCTTCTGGCGGTCAAGGCCGCGGGCTTCGACCTGGTCATCGCCGAGACGGCGGGCATCGGCCAGGGCGATTCGAGCATCGTCGACCTGGTGGATGTCTCCCTGTACGTCATGACCAGCGAATTCGGGGCCGCCTCCCAGCTCGAGAAGATCGACATGCTGGACTTTGCCGACCTGGCCGTTATCAACAAGTTCGAAAAACGTGGCAGCGACGACGCCGTGCAGCACGTGCGCAAGCAGGTCCAGCGGAACCGCAAGGCGTTCGGCCAGGCGCCGGAGGAGATGCCGGTCTTCGGCACCATCGCCTCCAAGTTCAACGACGACGGGGTGACGGCCCTTTACCACGCGCTG
>CAZLSV010000038.1:0-28428 GCA_964562235.1 uncultured Desulfatibacillum sp. | reverse complement strand
GTGGCGGCCAAGACCGGCGTGCGCTTCGACACGCGGCTGCCGCGGCCGAAGGGCCGGACCTCCTCCTCGAAGACCATCATCATCCCGCCGGAACGCGTGCGCTACCTGAGCGAAATCGCCGAAAACGTCCGCGGCTACCACGCGGAAACCCGGCGGCAGATGGACGCGTTGCGGGAGGCCTGGCACCTGGAAGCGGCCGCCCGGTCCCTTGAAGCCTCGGCCGGCGATGCGCCGCAGCTGCTTGAGCGCCTGAAGGTTGAAGCCGGCCGGGCGCAGGAGTCCCTCGTCCCGGAAACCCGGCAGGCCCTGGCCGAGTGGCAGGAGGTCAAAGAGATCTACGGCCGCGATGAGCTGGTGTACGCCGTTCGCGACCGAGAGATCCGCCTGCCGCTATACTCCGAATCCCTCTCCCATTCGCGCATTCCCAAGATCGTGCTGCCGGGGTTCGAAGACCCGGCCGAGACCTACCGCTGGATGCGGGAGGAGAACGTGCCGGGGCGCTTCCCGTTCACCGCCGGCGTCTTCCCGCTCAAGCGCGCGGACGAGGACCCCACGCGCATGTTCGCCGGCGAGGGCGACCCGGCCCGCACCAACCGCCGCTTCAGGCTGCTGTCGGCCAACTACGAGGCCAAGCGGCTCTCGACCGCTTTCGACTCGGTGACGCTCTACGGCTTCGATCCGGACATCCGGCCCGACATCTACGGCAAGGTGGGCACCTCCGGCGTGAGCGTCTGCACGCTCGACGACGTCAAGGTGCTTTACGGCGGCTTCGAGCTGTGCGCGCCCAACAACTCGGTTTCGATGACCATCAACGGCCCGGCGCCCATCATGCTCGCCATGTTCCTCAACACGGCCATCGACCAACAGGTGGACAAGTTCTCCTCCGAACACGGCCGCGAACCGGACCCCGCCCAATATCAGGAGATCCGCGGCCGGGTGCTCTCCCATGTCCGCGGCACGGTCCAGGCCGACATCCTCAAGGAGGACCAGGGGCAGAACACCTGCATCTTCTCCATCGATTTCGCTCTGAAGATGATGGGCGACATTCAGGAGTACTTCATCCAGAACCACGTGCGCAATTTCTATTCGGTCTCGATCTCCGGCTACCACATTGCCGAGGCCGGCGCGAACCCCATCACCCAGCTGGCACTGACGCTGGCCAACGGCTTCACCTATGTCGAGTATTACCTCTCCCGGGGGATGCCCATCGACAGCTTCGCGCCCAACCTCTCCTTCTTCTTCTCCAACGGCATGGACCCGGAGTACACCGTCATCGGCCGCGTCGCGCGCCGCATCTGGGCGGTGGCCCTGAGGCGCCGCTACGGCGGCTCGGTGCGCGCCCAGCAGCTCAAGTACCACATCCAGACCTCGGGCCGCTCCCTGCACAGCCAGGACATCCAGTTCAACGACGCCCGCACCACCCTGCAGGCCCTGTGCGCGATCTACGACAACTGCAACAGCCTGCACACCAACGCCTTCGACGAGGCCATCACCACGCCGAGCACCGAGTCGGTGCGCCGGGCGCTCGCGATCCAGCTCATCATCAACCGCGAGTGGGGCCTCGCCAAGAACGAAAACATGAACCAGGGCAGCTTTATCGTGGAGGAACTGACCCGGCTGGTCGAGGAGGCCGTGCTGGTCGAGTTCGACCGCATCACCGAACGCGGGGGGGTGCTGGGCGCCATGGAAACCGGCTACCAGCGCAGCAAGATCCAGGAGGAGTCGCTCCACTACGAAGCCCTGAAGCACGACGGCCGGCTGCCGATCATCGGTGTCAACACCTTCCGGGACCCTCACGCGTCCGAGGACCGGTTTACGGAAACCCTCGAACTCGCACGGGCCACCGAGGAGGAGAAGCAGTCCCAGCTGCAACGCCTGACGGAATTCAAACAGCGCAACGAAAGGGAAGCACCGGCGGCGCTCGCGCGGCTGCAGCAGGCCGCCCTGTCCGGCGGCAACATTTTTGCCGAGCTCATGAACACGGTGCGATTCTGCAGCCTGGGTCAGATCACCCAGGCGCTGTATGCGGTCGGGGGGCAGTACCGGCGCAACATGTAACCAGAAGCCGCCGGCGCGGCTTCTGCAATTTGTTTTTCGCCGGAGGCGAAAAACAAAAAGGAGAAAAACAATGAGGAAAGCGGTAATTGTCAGCGCGGTCCGGACACCTCTTGGCAGCTTCAACGGCACCCTGGCCGGGGTGGGCGCCACAAAACTCGGCGCGATCGTAATCGAGGAGGCCATCCGACGCGCGGGCATCGAGAAGACCGCGGTCAACGAGGTCATCATGGGCCAGGTACTGCCCTGCGGCTACGGCCAGAACCCGGCCAAACAAGCGGCCGTTTTGGCCCAACTGCCCTGGGAAGTCGAGTGCTTCACCCTCAACAAGGTCTGCGGCTCGGCCCTCAAGGCGGTCATGCTCGCCGCACAGGCCGTCCAGACCGGGGACGCCGACGTGGTGGTGGCCGGCGGCATGGAGAACATGAGCGCGGCCCCTTATTACCTCGAGAAAGCGCGCTTCGGCTACCGCATGGGTCCGGGCTCACTCCAGGACCACATGGTCCACGACGGCCTGTGGGACATCGTCAACGACTTCCACATGGGCATCTCCAACGACCTCTGCTCTCAGAAATACGACGTGAGCCGCGAAGACCAGGACCGCTACGCGGCCGAATCCTATCGCCGCGCGCTCGCTGCGGTCGCGGCCGGGGTGTTCACCGAGGAGATCGTCCCGGTGAGCATCCCCCAGCGCAAGGGCGAACCGGTCGTTTTCAAACAGGACGAGTGCCCGCGGGAGACGAGCTACGCGCTTCTGGCCAAGATGGCCCCGGCCTTCCAGAAAAACGGGTTTGCCACGGCCGGCAATGCCTCGGTCATCAGCGACGGCGCGGCGGCCGTGGTGGTCATGGCGGAGGAGACGGCAAACGCGCTCGGCTGCAAGGTGCTGGCCTCCATCGGCGCCCAGGCCTCGGCCGGGCTCGACATGAAGTACGTGCTGGTGGCGCCGATCCTGGCGGTGCCCAAGTGCCTCCAAAAAGAAGGTGTCGGGCTCCCGGACGTGGATCTGTTTGAAATCAACGAGGCCTTCAGCGGCTCGACCGTCGCCGTCCTGCGGGAACTGAAACTCGACCCCGCCAAGGTCAACGTCAACGGCGGCAGCGTGGCCCTGGGACACCCCATCGGCGCCAGCGGCTGCCGCGTGCTGGTGACCCTGATCCACGAGATGATCCGCCGAAACAAGAAAACCGGCCTGGCGTCCCTGTGCCTGGGCGGCGGGGAGGCGGTGGCGTTGGTGGTAAAGCGGTAACCCCGGGGTCCGAGGGTTCAAGGGTTCGAGGGTTCAAGTGAACTGGAAAAGAGACACCCTCAAGTCCCTGATTCATCACTCGGCCCCTTGGACCCTTGACCCCTTGAACCCTTTTTCAATTGAGGAGGTTGGAAAGATGGAAGTCAAGACATTCGGCATCATCGGTTCGGGCCAGATGGGCAACGGCATCGCCCAGGTGGCGGCCGCCAGCGGGCTCACGGTCATCATGAACGACATCAAGCAGGAGTTTGTCGACAAGGGCCTGAAAAACGTCGCGGGTCTTCTGGCCCGCAACGTCGAAAAAGGCAAAATGACCGCGGCTGAAAAAGACGCGCTTCTCGGACGGATCAAGGGCAGCGTCAGCCTCAAGGACATGGCCGCGGCGGATTTCGTGGTGGAGGCCGCCACGGAGAAGCAGGACATCAAGTTTCAGATTTTCCGGGACCTGGACCAGATCTGCCCGCCGGGGGCCATTTTGGCCACCAACACCTCCTCCATCCCCATCGGCCGGATCGCGGCCCAGACCCGGCGGCCGGACAAGGTCATCGGCATGCACTTCATGAACCCGGTGCCGGTGATGAAACTCGTGGAAGTGATCCCCGGGATCGCCACCTCGGAGGAGACCCTGAAGATCACCTGGGCTCTGTCGGAAAAATTCGGCAAGACCCCGGCCAAAGCCAACGACTACCCGGGGTTCATCGCCAACCGCATCCTGCTGCCGATGATCAACGAGGCCGTCTACTGCCTCTACCACGGGGTCGGCACCCGCGAGGACATCGACACCGTCATGAAGCTCGGCATGAACCACCCCATGGGCCCGCTGGCCCTGGCCGACCTGATCGGCCTGGACACATGCCTGGCCATCATGGAAACCCTCTACGACGGGTTCAAGGACTCCAAGTATCGCCCCTGCCCGCTGCTGCGCAAATACGTCGAAGCCGGCTGGCTCGGCCGCAAGACCGGTCGGGGGTTTTTCGAATATAAGTAAACCCGGTCGCCCGTCGGCCCGTCAGCCGGTCTGTGCCGCGGCGATAATGCGCCGCCTCTCCGAGACCGGTCGACGGGCGACCGGCGGACCGGCCGCCCCTCGATAATGGAGGTCCCATGCCAAAACCCAAGAAGCCCCAACGCATGCCGATCGGCGGCAAGATCAAGAAAGCGCGGGTCGAGAAAAGCATTCCCTTGGAACGCATCGCCAATGAAACCGGCTTTTCCGTCGACTACCTCAAGACGGTCGAGGCCGGCGCGGCCATTCCCCCCGTGGGGGCCATCTTGCAGATCGCCCGGGCCCTTGAGATCGACAGCGCCTCGCTGCTGAAGGAACCCGAGTCCAAGCTGGAAAAGCGCGTCACGGCCCACACCAAGCGCACGGACAATTACGCTTACACCACCCTGACCCCCGGCGCCGAGAACAAGCACCTCAAGGCCTTTCGCGTCGTGATCGAAGCCCGACAGGAGCACCAGGGGGTCGACTACCACCACGAAGGCGAGGAGTTCGACTACGTGCTCAGCGGCAAGGTCCAGGTGACGGTCGGCGACCACGTCAACACGCTGGGCGCCGGGGATTCGCTGCACTTCAATTCCGGAATATCCCACAAGCTGAGAAGCGTCAGCGATGAGCGCGCCGAGCTGCTGGTGGTGATCTACACGCCGTGAGAGATGCCATAAGCCAATTACCCCGGGTGCCGAGAAATGCCCAGGTGCAAGGCCCGCGAAGTCCTGAGGAATGAGGCGTACGGTTCAGTACGCCGCAATGACAAAGAACGAGCGTAACGCAGCAGATGGGAGTTTATCGACACCCTGGGGAGGAGAAGACGATGTCTTTCAAGCTCACCGAAGAACAGCTGATGATCCAGTCCATGGTGAGGGACCTGGCTCGCGAGGAATTCGCCCCGCGCGCCATGGAACGCGACCAGAAGAAGCTTTTCCCCGCTGACAACCTCAAGAAGCTGGCCGAGCTCGGCCTGATGGGGATGATGGTGCCGCCGGAGTACGGGGGGTCCGGGGCCGACGCGGTCAGCTACGTGCTGGCGCTCGCGGAGGTGGCCTACGCCTGCGCCTCCACGGCCGTGGTGATGTCGGTGCACAATTCGATCGTGTGCGAAAGCATCCTGAAATACGGCACGGAGAAACAGAAAGAGAAATTTCTCACGCGCTTGGCCGCCGGCGAGATCATCGGGGCCTTCTCGCTGACCGAACCCAACGCCGGCTCGGACCCCGTCCGCCAGACCACCCGGGCTGTGCGGGACGGCAAAAGCTATGTCCTCAACGGCACCAAGCGCTTCACCACCACCGGCAAAAACGCGGGGCTCATCATCGTGACCGCCAAAACCGACGACGCCCGGGCGCACCGCGGCATCAGCGCGTTTCTGGTGGAACAGGGGACCAAAGGTCTCAAGGCGGGCCCCCTGGAAGACAAAATGGGCCTGAGGGCCTCGGACACCTGCGATTTGATCCTGGACGAGTGCCGCATCCCCGCCGACCAGCTGCTGGGAAACGAGGGCGACGGGTTTCTGATCGCCATGACCGGCCTGGACTGCGGCCGCATCGGCATCGCCTCCCAGTCGGTCGGGGTGGCCCAGGCCGCGCTGGACGCCGCCGTGCGGTACACCCAGGAGCGCGAGCAGTTCGGTCAGAAGATCGCCAAGTTTCAGGGGATCCGCTGGATGATCGCCGACATGGCGACGGAGATCGAAGCCGCGCGCCTGATGATGCTCTCCGCCGCCCAGATGAAGGACGCCGGGGAGAACTACAGCCTGCAGGCGTCCATGGCCAAGCTCTACGCCTCCGAGATGGTCAACCGCATCACGGCCCATGCCGTCCAGCTTCACGGCGGCTACGGGTTCACCAAGGAGTACGCCGTGGAGCGCTACTACCGCGACGCACGGGTGTTTACCATTTACGAGGGCACCTCCGAGATCCAGCGGATCGTCATCTCGAACCACGTGCTCAAGGACAAACGCAACCCCTAGCTTTCCCTGAATTTACCGCGGCTGGCGGAGGATTTGGCGAAAACTGAAAGTTTAAGGCCAACGTCAGGAGACCGTTATGGTACGCACCGAAATCTCATTGTTCTTGAAAAACGTTCCGGGGGAACTGGGCCGGTTGAGCGCGCTGCTGGGCGCCAACGGCGTCAACATCGACGCCCTGATGATCCAGGACGCCTCGGCGTATGTGCAGCAGTTGTTCCAGGCCCGCGGCAAGACGCTGCAGCGCATCGCCTCGGCCTCCAGCTACAGCTCCATGAGCAAGGACTCCGCCGAATTCGCGCTGATCCGCATGCTGTCGGACAACACCGACAAGGCCGTCGGGCTGCTGTCGGAAAACGAGTACATCTTCGACCTCATGCCCGTGATTGCGCTGCAGCTGGAAAACCACCCGGGGGAGTTGGCCGCCATCACCAAGAAGTTCGGGGAGGAGGGCATCAACATCAACTACGTCTACGGCTCGGTGGCCGGCCCCGACGCCAAGTGCCTCTTCGTGTTCTGCCCGGAAAACATCGATCTGGCCGCCAGGATTTTCAAATAGACGCGGCACCGGAGGGTCGCAAGCGCGCATGCTTTAACGCAATTGCCGTCTCGGAGGCATGCGCGATCTACCGGCGTTTCCAAAGTTTAACTTTTCCCGGCCCGTCACGCTAACCCAACACCTTCAGCAACAAACCGATCTCCTTGTCTCTTTGCGTCGGGTGTCTCAGCATCCGCTTCGGCCGTATGCCGTAACACAACCCTCGCCCCTCCCGCTTTTTAACCAAATAATTTTCAGTCTCAAGATCCTTGATGATCTTCCGCACGGCCCGTTCCGTGATGCCGATCTGGTTGGCCATCTCGCGGGCTGTTATTCGCGGGTTTTTCGCCACGCAGCTCAGTACGACGGCGTGATTGGTAACGAAGGTCCACTCAGCCATAACCGTCTCCCATGGTTCGTTTTAACTTTTTGATTTTTTACCATATTAAACCTTATTTGCAAGCACTCAAACACCAACCTCGAATTTTAAAATACCACAACTATAAGTTATCACTAACTATTTTAATCTGTATGTGACATTATTCCCTTGACTTTCTCATAACCGGGTGACAAAACTACGCCATGATGCATGAAGTATAAATCATGCTTTTAACGGCATCTTTAAGGAGAATTCTATGTTCGGACTGTTCAAAAAAAAGAATGCGGATGGATCCTGCAAACTGCCAGGCCCCCGGGGGGTACCCGATCCGGTGGGTTCATCCCTGGTGGTTCAATTTAAGGAAGACCCCAACTGGGCTTGGTCGCTCAAGGCTGTCCTGAAACCAAAGGAAGAAAAAGATCTTTTTGAAATCAGGGTCTTTTCGGACCAGGCCGCCATTGCTTCCAAGGTTTCCGTCAAGGACTTCAACAGCCTCGATGGATGTCCGGATTTGATCCTCTACGACGGGATTTACGACAAAGCAAAGAAAAAGGCTCATCTTCAAGTCAAGTACAAGTAAGCCGGGTCGCGTCGCCGCCTTTTCCGGCATCGCATGGAAAGCTGGAAACGGCCGGAGAAGTCGGGCATTAAAAAATCATAAAAAAAAGGAGAACACCATGGATCTGTTTTACGGAGTGGCTTTCATTTGTCTTGGCGTGGTTGTGGCTGGAGTGACGCTGGTCGGCACTCGCAACCCGAATCCGTCCAAATATTTTGATGGTTTTGTGTATCTCAGCTATTTTGTCATCGCCATTATTTCCACGCTGGTTCTTGGTACCCATTTTGTTATTAGTTCTTTTCTTTCGGCCCAATCAGTTGACTTCGTGAGTATATCGCTGAGCATCGCCACTATTATCGGAACCATTGCTTTTATAAATCCCACCAAGAAGAAGCTGAACAAATACAGATTGATGAGGGTTGCATAACGAGCTGTGCCGCTGAAACGATGAAGAACCGCAGGATCCATAGCACGGGGAGGTCGGGATGGCTATAGTCGACAAGATTTTGACGCTCTTCGAGGAGTGGTCTTTATTTATCACGGTCCTGGCGGCCATGTTGGCGCTTTTCTTCAACATCATTCTGCGCTACGCTTTTTCCTATTCGCTCGCGTGGTCCGAGGAGTTGGTCCGCGAAGTCATTCTGTTTTCGACCTTCGTCGGCTGCAGCGCAGCCATTAAAACCCGCTCCACGGTTCGCATCGACGCGCTGGTTCAGCTCGTCCCCAGGCTCAAATACCCGCTCGAGATCTTCAGCTACGGAATCAACCTGATCTTTGCCGTGATGATGGTTTATTTCGGCTATCAATTGTGCGTTCTGCAAGTCGAAAGCAACCAAAGCACGCTCATTTTGCAGATCCCCACCGTTTATCTTTACGCGATCCTGCCGCTGGTGGGGGTCATGATGTTTATCCGAATCCTTATCATTGGCGTAACGGAGATTCGAGCTCGGTACCCTTCGGCGAAGTGATTGGCAGATCATTAAAGACCACGGCTCCCTCCTTTGGCGTCCGCAGCGACGGGCCGCGAGAAAACACCTCGCGTGTCCCAGGGAAGTTCACTGCGCCGAAGCCCAGCATCTCACGTACGTGGGGACCGAAGCGCGTCTCTGAACCTGAACTGGATGCGGCCCTATCAATTTCCGGTGGATCGGGGTGCCATCCCGAATGGGTTAGGGTTTCATTTGATTTTTACTTGTAAGCCAAGGTATAGTCGGACATACGTATTGAATCTTCCCCATTCCGACAGACCTGAAGCGCCCTCTGGTTTCGCTCAGCGGCCCTGACATCCCCTTTCCGGCGCTCACGCCTCTTGGCATCCATTCTGGCCGGTTTCGGCATTTTGAACCTTCAGCCCCGGAAACCGTTGACTCATGAAGCTGCCCGGAGCCAATTGGGAATCCGCAGTGGTTTCTCCCGCGGCTGTTCTGCAAAAGATCAGGCCCGGGATGAGCATTTTTTTGACGACCGGGGTTGCCGAACCTCGGACCATGGTTCGACACATCATGGGGTCTGCGGCCAATAACTTGGAGGACCTCGAACTGGTCCAGCTGGTCAGTTTTGGCGACGCGATTTCCCTGGAAGCGCTCAAATCGAAAAACTTCCGCTTGAAAACCTTCTTTTCCGGCTGGGTCGCCGATAAGGCCATCGAAGAGGGTCGGGTCGACCTGGTTCCGAGCCGGTTTCAGAAAATTCCCGAACTCATTTCGGCCGGCCAGATCCCCCTGGACATGGCGATCATCCAGATTACGCCCCCCAACGACGCCGGCTACTGCAGTCTCGGCGTCGCCGTGGATGTAGCGTGGGAGGCCATGGAGAAAGCCGCCATCAAGGTGGGCGAAATCAATCTCAACATCCCTAGGACCTTCGGAGACACCTTCGTGCCGGTCTCCGAATTCGACTACCTGGTCTTATCCGAGGACCTTCCCATATATTTCGAACGTTGGCCGGTGGATGAAACACTGGATAAAGTGGCGCGCCATGTGGCGGCCTTCATCGAGGACGGGAGTTGCCTCGCCTTCTCCATCGGGCCCCTGTACGAAGCCTTGGCGCGGCACCTGAAAAACAAGCGCCATCTTGGGATTCATTCTCCTTTTTTCACCGACCCCTTGATGGATTTGATCCAAAGCGGTGCCGTGACCAATCGGCGCAAGGAAAGCTACCGGGGGAAATCGCTCACCTCGTATGCGTTCGGAACGCCCGAGTTGTTCACGTGGCTGCACAACAATCCCCTGGTGGAATTCCAGCGCATCGACAAGGTTTTTAATCCGCAGGTTATCGGGCGCAACCCCAAGTTCATTACCATCATTGCCGCTCGCAAAATCGACTTGTGCGGCCGGGTGGGACTTTATGTGGGCAAGGGCACCGTCGCCACGGGCCCTTCCGAAGTCTTGGATTTTTTTCACGGCGCCGACTTGTCCGAACAGGGCCGTTCCATCTTTGCGCTCACCAGCCGGGACCCCCGGGGAGAGCCGAACATTTTACCCTCGATGGCGGACTGGCCCAATCAGTTCAGCGGGGTTGAATCCGTGAGCACCGTCGTAACGGAGCACGGCGTCGCATATCTCGCTGGCCGCACGGTCCGGGAACGCGCCCAGGCCCTTATCGAGGTGGCGCATCCGGACGATCGCGCGATGCTCGTCGAGGAGGCCAAGAAAAAAAAGATCGTCTATCCCGATCAGGTTTTCCGGGCGGAAAGCGCTCGATTGTATCCACTGGAGATCCGCGCCACCCTTATCTGCAAGGGGAGTGCTCCGGTACGCTTCCGGGCCATAAAACCTTCCGACGAAGAGGGCCTGCGGCACCTTTTCTACCGTTTTTCGGATGAAAACAGCTACTACCGGTACTTTCATTCGGTCAGAAGCATGCCGCACGCCAAAATGCAGGAGTATGTCAATGTGGATTGGAGCCGGGATCTGTCGATCGTGGGCCTGGTCGGTGAGGAGGGGAAAGGCCGCATCATCGCCGAGGGCCGCTACCTCGGCATCCCCGGCAGCTTGCTGGCCGAACTGGTCTTTGTGGTGGATGAGAGCTTTCAGTCGCTCGGGATTGCCACCTACCTTTACGGCATGCTCATCCGGTTGGCCAGGGAAAGAGGCCTGAAAGGATTTACGGCCGATGTGCTGTTCGACAATCTGGCCATGATGAAGGTGTTCCATAAAGGAGAGCTGCCCGTCCGCGCCCATCTGGAAAGCGGCGTGTACCACCTGACGATGCCTTTCGCGCCGAAATGACCCCTCAGCCGCGACGGGTGGTTCAATACGAGAGAAGTCCGGACCCGCGAGAGACGGTGCGGGATCTGCCGAACTTCGGACCTGCGGGCCATTGGTTCGTCTGTCGCCGGCGCATGTGACAGCCGTCGCCTTTTTGAATTCACGGGGCGTTCACTCCGGAATGGATAACCAGGGAGAGGAGGGAAAAAACATGTTGATAGACCAGGGGGATCTTCTGTGGGAAATGGACTTCCTTTTCGTTAAAAACTTCATGGCAATCTCGGCGAAAGTCGATTTTGCAGCAGGCCGGATAATTTTCCGGGAAGGGGACAAAGCGAATCACTTTTTCACGCTGGTCGAGGGACGCGTCCGCTTGAGCATCGGGGAGCCAGAGAAGGAGATTTACATAATTGACAAAGCCGGTGAAGCCTTCGGGTGGTCGAGCCTGGTTGATCGCAACTATTATTCAGCCACTGCGGAATGTTTAGAGCCAAGCCGTTTGCTTCAATTTGAAAAAAATGATCTCAACAGGTTCCTGCTCACGGACGCCGAAAGCGCATTGACGTTTTACAAGCGGCTTGCCGGGATGCTGGGCAACCGGCTGATTCAATGTTACAAACGGATCGATCCGTAACGCCGGCTTCCAGGGCGGCACCGAAAAGCGCCTCTTTTTTCACCGCATCCCGGCCGGCGGAGCGTGCGCTGCGGCCCTAAACTCCTGGCTATTTCCGCTCTCCGCCGAATCTTTCCTTGACCTTCGCCCGGTCGGGCGCGCCGTTGGCGAGCAGCGGCATCTCGGCGACGAACTCCACATATTGAGGTTTCTTGAAGCTGGCGATGCGCTCGCCCACGAACCGGATCAACTCCTTGGCGGCCAGCTCCTGCCCGGGCTTCAATTGGCAGACCGCCTTGATGCCCTCCTTCCACTTGGGGTCGGGCACCCCGAACACCACCGTCTTCTCGACCGCCGGGTGATCGAGGATCGCCTTTTCCACCTCGGCCGGGTAGACGTTCTCGCCTCCCGGCTTGATCAACTCCTTTTCCGGCTTGCGGCCCGCATAGAAGAGAAAACCGTCCGCGTCGAAACGCCCCATGTCCCCGGTGTGGTGCCAGCCGCCGCGGAAGGTGTGGGCCGTGTCTTCAGGCAGGCCCCAATAGCCGTTGAAGACCATGGGCCCTTTCACGGCGATCTCGCCCGCCTGCCCCGCCGCCACGGCCCGGTCGTTGTCGTCCACGAGCTTCACGTCGGCCAGCGGAATGCTCCGGCCGGCCGAGCCGGGACGGTCGCTGTAACGACCGAGGGTGGCAATGGCGGAAGTTTCGGTCTGGCCGTACATGACGTAAAACGTCCCGCCGGTCTGCTTCTGGTATCTCTCGATGGTCTCCGGGGCCTCGAGGCCGATGACATGCCGCAGCGAACCGATCTCCTTGCCGGTCTTCGCCTGCTGATCGAGAATCGACCCGAGGATCGGCGAAAAGTCGAACAGCACCGTGACTTTTTCCTCCGCGATCAGCTCCACCGCCTGGCCGGGGTCGAACTTGCTCATGTTGACGTTGAGGGCGCCGGCGTGAAAGGCCATGGTCGCCATGAACAGGCCGCCCACGTGGAACAGCGGCAGCAGGTTGAGGTGCACATCGGTCGGCGACAGGTGCATGAGGAGGTTCAGGTGGATGTTGGCGCTGATGAAGTTGCGGTGGCTCAGCAGCGCGCCCCGCGGCCGGCCGGCCATGGCCGCCGTGTGGATGATGACGAGCCCCTCCCCGTCGGTGACGTCAACCGGCTCGAAGGCGGTTGCAGAATTCAAAAGGTCATTGAAGTCTTCGAACCGGCCCCCGGGCGATTTGAGGTTGTAAAAGCGGCCCACCGAGGGCAGACGGTTTTGGGCTTGACCGATCATGTCTTGATATTCGGGGTCCGCGAACAGAAGCTTCGGCGTGCCGTCGTTTAAGTTGAAAACCACCTCCTCGGCCGAAAGCCGCCAGTTGATGGGCAGGATGATGGCGCCGAGGGCGGCGGCGGCCCCGTAGAGCAGAAAGTACTCGAGGCTGTTTTTCCCCAGCACGCCGATCCGGTCGCCCTTTTCAATCCCCGCCTGCCGCAGCCCCCCGGCCAGACGGTCCACCTGCCGCTTGACCCCGGCGAAGCTGAGCGTGCGCCGGTCGTCGACCTCCCGCCAGGCCGGCAGGTTGTTGAAACACGCGGCGTTGCGGTTGATCAGGTCGTAGAACGTGTAGTCATGAAGGGCCATGGCTCCCCCTTTGGCGTCCGCAGCGACGGGCCGCGAGAAAACACCTCACGTGTCCCACTGCCGGGTAGGCATGGGTTCCGTGTCTAAATCGGGTTGTGGGCTATGGGATATGGTTATCGGCACCCGCCTGCGGACGCCGTGGCCCCGAAGGCGGGCGCTGGTTCGAGCGTTTCAGCGAATCACGGGTATTTCGCTTTGAACGGCGCGACTTTCGTAACCCCGTCCGCCTTGAACACGGCCGAGCCGTCCCTCACCTCCACCGGGAAGGAGAAATCCGGCGCCTTGGTCCACCATTTTTCAAGCATGTCCCAGGGCTTCTTTCCCATTTTCTGCAGCTCCATCCCGCCGACCACCCCGAGGCTCATGAACGCCTCGAACATGCCGAAAACGCAGGGCACGCGAACCTGGCTCGTCTTGCCGGCGGGAATCCAGATCTGGTCCTGGGATCCCACCGTGTTGAGATCAAACCCATCCAGGGCCACCGTGAACTTCATGTTGTCCATCAACACCGGAAAGTCGTTGGTGTTTTTGATGTTGAAAACGAAGGCATAGATCAGCGGCGCGCCGTTGTTGCCGGGCTTGGCGTTTTCCGGCAGGCTCGGCTGGACTTTGTTGTTGTAGAACCAATAGCCGAAGTAGCTCGTGACCTCGGCCTGGCTCAGGGTGACCTCCGGCGTCTTGAAATTGGTGTCGGTGGCCTTATGGGTTCCGGCGCAGCCGGTCAGCAAAGCGGCAACGGCCGCAAAGCCTATCACGATCATGAAGAGCGATTGCTTTCTCATGGCACTCTCTCCTGTTCTTCATTGTGGGGTTATGTAAGCCATCGTTTGCGGCGCTTGTAGTGCTTCACGTCGCGGAAACTCTTCCGCCCCCCGAGGTCGGTCATTCCGAGGTAGAAGTCCTTGATGTCCGGGTTCTCGCGCAGCTTCTCGGCCGTGTCGTTCATGACGATGCGGCCGCTTTCCAGGACGTAGGCGTAGGGCGCCACGTTCAGGGCGAGCTTGGCGTTCTGCTCCACGAGCAGGATGGAGATCTTCTCATCCGCGTTCAGACGGGTGATGATGTTGAAAATCTCGTGGATCAGCAGCGGCGCAAGACCCATGGAAGGCTCGTCGAGCAGGATGAGCTTGGGGCTGGTCATCAGGGCGCGGCCCACCACCGTCATCTGCTGCTCGCCGCCGCTGATGAACCCCGCGATCTCGTTGCGCTTCTGGTGCAGCCGCGGGAAGTAGTGATAGACCATCTCCAGCCCCTCCTTGATGGATCGCCCGAACTTGCGCATGTGGGCGCCCACCTTGAGGTTCTGCTCCACCGTGAGGTGCTCGAAGACCCGACGGCCCTCGATCACCTGCACGATGCCCAGCTTGGCAATCTTCTCGGGCGGCATGCGGTTGATGCGCTGCCCCATGAACTCGATCGAGCCGTCGGTCACCTGCCCGTTTTCATGTTTCAGCAGCCCGGAGATGGCTTTGAGGATGGTGCTCTTGCCGGCCCCGTTGGCGCCGAGCAGCGCCACGATGCCGCCCTCGGGGACCTCGATGGAGACCCCTTTGATCACCAGGATGACCTCGTGGTACTTGACCTCGATGTTGTTGATCTTCAGAATGCTGTTTGTCGGCTCCAAGGCTGCCTGACCTCCCCGGGGGTTATGTGCCTTGCGGCTCGGATATTACCAACCCATCCAGCTGGCCCACTTGTCCGGCCAGCGGCTCTTGATGTCGGTGACCTGGACCAGCTTGAATTTGCCGTCCTTGACCTCGTAAACGGGCACCGATCCGGAAACGCGGTGGTCCGAGTCGGTGTAGGTGAGCTTGGCCCCGCCCAGACCGAGGTCAAAGTCTTTCATGGTCTCGAAGCCCTTTTTCAGGATTCCCTCCCCGTTCAAGGCTCCCGCCTTGTCGGCCCGCTTCATGGCTTCCCACAGGGCCAGCACGTTGGACCAGGCCTGAATCGTGCGGATCAGGCGCTTTTCGGTAGGAACCCCGGGGTTGAACTTCTTGGCATACTCCATCACCTTGGGCATCAGCGGCGTGTTCTCGCCGAAGAAGGCACACACGGTGGCACCCATCGTCCCCTCCGCGGCCTTTTCCGCCAGCCGCGGCAGGTTTTCGTCGAGCCCCCAGAGGTTGACGATGTGCTGCGCGCCCAGGCCTAAGGCGTAGGCGTCCCGCATGAAGGCGGAGACCGACATGGTGGTGTTGCCGTGCCACACCACGTCCGGTTTGAAATCCTTAAGCGCCAGGACCTGGCTCTTGGTGTCCACCGCGAACAGCGACACGTCCTGGTCCGGGCCGAGATCGAAACCGAGCAGCGTCGCCTGGTCCTTGATGGCCTTGATGGGAGCGCTCGCGTACGGGGAGGCGAACATGTAAACGCAGGCGAAGCGCGGCTTGCGCTTGCCGTTGTCCGCGTGGGCCTTCCAGCGCGTGTCATGCCAGGCCGTGATCGTCGCCCGCGCGTTGGTGGAGTAGTCGGTGGCCGCAAACAGGTTGTAGGGCGTCTTCTTGGGGTCGGTCAGGTGCCCGGAGTAGGAGGCCGAGACATAGGGCATTTTGTCGGCCGTCACCGTGGGCGCGAGCGCCTCGGTGTCCCCGGTGCCCCAGCCCTGGACGGCCACGGCCTTCATGCGCTGAAAGAGCTTGTACTTGGTGAGCGCCTCGGGCACGCGGTAGCCGTAGTCGAACTGGATCAGCTTGATCGGTTTGCCGTTGACCCCGCCGTTGTCGTTGCAGTAGTTCACGGCCTCGGCGATGCCGAGGGCGTAATCCTTGCCGACGTCCGAGGTGGCGCCGGTCATGTCGTTCAGCGCCCCGATCACCACTTCCTGCGCCATGGCGGCCGGCGAAAAGGCGAACGCCATCGCCAGAACCAATACCAATGCTCTTGCCTTCATGTTTCCCTCCTTTCGAAAGAAACGGTTTGGAAGCGGCCGTCCGCCGAGCTTCGCGGGCGGCCAGTGGTCTCTAGTACGAGAACGGCCACAGGTTGAAGTAGTTCTTGGCCTGCCACCACCGGTAGGCCAGCCCGTTCGGTTCGAAAATCATGAACGCGCAGATGGCCAGGCCGAAGGCGGCCTCCTTGATAAAGAGAAAATCCATCAGAAGCTTGGGGTAGCTGGAGGCCAGGGGGATGACGGCCATCTGCAGCAGCTCCATCACCACCACCATGAAAATCGAGCCGAAGATGGTGCCGTGGATCGAGCCGACCCCGCCGATGAGAATGACCCCCACCAGCCACAGCGACCAGAACCAGGGAAAGTGCTCGGGGCTGATGGCCGCCAGGTTGCTGATCCAGAAAGCGCCGGCCACCCCGCCGATGAAACCGGCCACGAAGAAGGCCAGAAGCTTGTACTGCACGACGTTGATCCCCATGACCTCGGCGGAGATGTCGTTGTCGCGAATGGCCACCCAGGCCCGGCCCACCCGGGAGCGCAGGAGGTTCAGCACGAGCGCTGTGAGCACGATCACCAGAACGAGCATCATGTAGTAGATCTTCAGGTCGTTGTCGATCACCCAAGGCCCGATCTTGATGGTGCCGGGCGGCAGCGAAAAGGCCTGGCCGCGGCCGCCGATCTGGCTGATGTATTGGGTGATGACGAAATCCACGGTGATGAACTGAGCCGCCATGGTGGTCAATATCAGGTAAAACCCCTTCACCTTGGCCGAAGGCAAACCGAAAAGCACGCACCAGATGCCGGCGGCGACGGCGGCGATGAGAATGCTGATCGGGTAGGCCAGCCCGAGGTCCAGGAACAACTTGGGCCAGGGGAACTCGAGAATCAGCAGCGTGCTGGTGTACGCGCCCACCGCTAGAAACGCCGCGTGCCCGAGCGTCACCTGCCCGCAGAAACCGATGAGCAGCTGCACGCCCAGCGCCCCGAGCGCCGTGTAGCCGATCTGGTTGCAGACGCTCAGCCAGTAGGAGTCGGCCACATAGGGGATGCCGAAAAAAAGCACCAGCATCATCAGCACCATCTTGGCCTTGATGAACCGGGTCTGCCACCAGGCGTGGTCTTCACGGTAGTTCTGGTGGTACTCGCCGCAGGGTAGAAAAGTCGTGGACATAAAATTACTCCGTAATTTTATAAACGAGCATGGGGCATTGAACCGATCAGCAATCTTCTCTTAATTTTAGGCATTTTAGGCACTCTACACCCGTTCTATTCGCTCCCACCCCCAGATGCCGTAAGGCTTCCAGAGCAGAAACACCGCCATGAAGGCGAAGGGGGCGATCTCCTTCACACCGCCGGGGAAATAGCGGTCGAGGTAGGCCCCGCAGAAGTTCTGCAGCACCCCGATGATGACCCCGCCGAGAATGGCGCCGGGCACCGAGTTCAGCCCGCCCAGCACGACCACGGGCAGCACCAGCAGCCCGAGGTAGCCGACCGAGATGTTCAGGCCGTTGATGTTGCCGAGCAGCGTGCCGCCGACGCCGGCCGCCATGAAGGCGATGGCCCAGGCCGCGGCGTAGACATAGCGGGCGCTCACGCCCAGGGACAGGGCCGCCATCTCGTCGTCGGCCGTGGCCTGCATGGCCAAACCCCAACGCGTGTATTTGAAGAAGCACACAAAAACCACCAGCAGGATCATGGCGGCCAGAAAGCTCCACAGGTAGACCTGGCCGATGACGATCTGGCCGATGCGGATCGGCTCGATGGAGAACACGGGCGGAGTGAAGACCCGGGTGTCGGTCCCCCAGATGAACTCCAGCGTGCCCTTGAAAAAGAAGGAGAGCCCCACGGTGACCATGATGACCGTCAGGACCGGTTCTCCGATCAGCCGGTCGAGAAAGATGCGCTCGGTCAGAATCCCCAGGATGAAGCCGATGATAAGGGAAAAGAGCAGCGCCAGCAGAAAAGGAACCCCCATGGCGTGAAAGCTCAGCGTGACATAGGCGCCGATCAGGGTCATCTCGCCCATGGCCAGGTTCAACACGCCCGAGCACTTGTAGATCAGCACCCAGCCTAAAGCCACGAGGGCGTAAATGCCGCCCACCATGATGCCGGTGGTCAATGTCATCAGGAACAGGTCCATGCGTTGTTCTCCTTGTGCGCCGCCGCTCACCCGGTGATGGGGATGATCTTCAGGTCCGTCACGATCTTCGCCTGGCGGCCGTCTTCGTATTTGATGGCGGTGTCGATGTGAACGCTGTCCGCCTCGGAGTACAGGGCGTCCACGATCACCTTGTAGCGTTTTTCCACGAAGGCCCGGCGCAGCTTGCGCGTGCGGGTCAGCTCGTCGTCGTCGGCGTCGAATTCCTTGTAGAGGTTGGTGAATTTGCGCAGCTTGGCCACCTCCGGCAGGTCCTTGTTGGCCTGGCGGATCTGTTTCTCCACGAGTTCGTAGATCTCGGGCATCTGCGACAGCTCCTGGTAGCTGGTGTAGTTGAGCTTGCGCTGATCGGCCCAGTTGCTGACCACCGAATAGTCGATGCACATGACGGCCACCAGGTAGTCCTTGCGGTCGCCGATGACCCAGGCGTCCTTGATGTAGGGGCTGAATTTCAGGCGCGTCTCCAGGTACTGCGGCGCGAAGGGGCGGCCGTCCTTGAGGGTGAAGACGTCCTTGGTGCGGTCAAAGACCACCAGGTGCCCGTCGTCGTCGAGGAACCCCTTGTCGCCCGAATACAGCCAGCCGTCCTTGAGGGTCTTGGTAGTGGCTTCCGGGTTCTTGTAATAGCCCTTGAACACCGACGGGCTGCGGGTGAGGATCTCGCCGTCCTCGGCGATCCGCACATCGGTGCCGGGGATGGGGTGGCCGACGGTGTCGAACTTGATGTCGTCGCTGCGGTGCACGACCGAGATCCCGGCCACCTCGGTCTGGCCGTAGATCTGCTTCAGGTTGACCCCCAGGGAGTGGAAAAACCGGAAGTGGTCCGGCCCCATGGCGGCGCCGCCGGTGTAGGCGTTGCGCACCCGGCTCATCCCCAGGTGGTCCTTGAGCTTCTTTTGCACCGTCGCCATGGCCAGGCCGTGCAGCAGCCGCCAGTGAAGCGGGATCCCTTTTTTCGAAAATTTCAGGTCCGCGTAGCGGTAGCCGGCCCAGGTGGCGAACTTGAAAAACATGCGCTTCAGCCAGGAGGCGTCCAGGTACTTCACCTGCACCGTGCGGGTCATCTGTTCGTACATGCGCGGCGGGGCGAACATGACGTGCGGTCCGATCTCCCGGATGTTCTCCTGGGAGGTCGCCGGGTCCTCGGGAAAGTTCAGGGTGTAGCCGACCTGCAGCCCGCAGGAGATGGACATCATCTGCTCGCCGATCCAGGCAAACGGCAGGTAGGAGACGTAGTCGTCGGCCTCCTCGCAGGGGTCGATCTCCATCAGCGACCGGCCCATGGAGAGCATGTTGTGGTGGGAAAGCAGCGCCCCCTTGGGCAGCGCGGTGGTGCCCGAGGTGTAGAAGAGCAGCGCGATCTCCTCCCCGTGCCCCTTCTGGATCAGCTCCTCGAACAGGTGCGGCTTCTCCTGGTCCAACTCGCGCCCGAGCCGCTGGACCTCCTGCAGGCTGATCAGGCAGTCCTGCTGGTAGTGGCGCAAGCCCTTGGGGTCGTCGTAGATGATCTTCTTCAGCTTGGGGCAGTCCTTGATGATCGACAGCGCCTTGTCGACCTCCTCCTGCCCCTCGCCCACCAGGAACTTGGCGTCCGAGTGATCGATGATGTAGCGCACCTCGTCCATGAGACAATCCTGGAACAGCCACACCCCGATCCCGCGGGCGCACAGGGCGGCCATCTCCGCCATCAGCCCCTCGGGCCGGTTGTCGCCGATCATGGCGACCTTGTCATCCTCCTGCAGGCCGAGCTTGACGAGCCCCAGGGCGATGTGCTTGACGTTGTCCAGGTAGTCCTGCCAGGTGATGGGCCGCCAGATCCCGAACTCTTTTTCCCGCATGGCCACCCGGTCTTTGCCGTACTTACGGGCTTTCTGGAGAAAGAGCTTGGGGATCGTGAGCTCGGCTGGGATTTCAGGGGTGCGTTCCGTTTGGGAACCGGCGGCGTTATCGACGTGTCGCATACAGGTCCTCTTCCCCCAGATAAGCCTTGATCACTTCAGGGTTGTTCTGCACTTCCTGCGGAGTGCCGTCCATGATCGTGTTTCCGAAATTGAGCACGAACACCCGGTGCGACAGGTCCATGACCACCCCCATGTCGTGCTCGACCAGCAGGCAGGTGATGTTCCAGCGCGGGTCTTCGTTGACGTCTATTACAAACCGGGCCATGTCCTCGGTCTCCTCCAGATTCAGGCCGGCCAGCGGCTCGTCGAGGATCAGCAAGTCCGGCTTCAGGGCCAGCGCACGGCCCAGTTCCACTCTTTTCTGCAGCCCGTAGGGCAGCATGCCGACGGGTTTGTGCCGGATGTGCTCGATCTCCAGCAGGTCGATGATCTCCTCTTCGATGAACTTGCGGTTCTCGATCTCTTCCCGCGCGGTCTTGCCGAGGTACACCGCCCCGCTCAGCACGCCGGATTTGAGATGGATGTGGCGGCCGAGGCGAATGTTGTCGAGCACCGTCATGCCGCCGAAGACCTCGACCTTCTGGAAGGTCCGGGACATGCCTTTGGCCGCGCGCTGGTAGGGCTTGAGGTCATTGATGCGCTCGCCCTTGAAAAAGATTTCGCCCTTCTGGGGTCGGTAAAGACCGCTGATGCAATTCATCATGACGGTCTTCCCGGCGCCGTTGGGGCCGATGACGGAGTGAATCTGCCCCTTGTGCACCTTGAGGCTCGCCCCGGCCAACGCCGCCACTTTGCCGAAATACATGGCGACGTCTTTCAGTTCGAGGATGACCTCGCCCTCTTTGCTTGCGGTTGCTCCACCCACCGATCGCGTCTCCCTTTTTATTTTATGGATGCACCGGCAAACCGGAATTAATCCGAAAGAAGATGACTCTCACCAAGGCGGCTGCGCCTGAGCCAAGGCAGGCGGCAGCGTTCCAAGATTTAAATTTTTGAATTTAATTCATTTCGTATAGCCATTTCTATAAGATGCTTTTTGTTTAGTCAATACCTTTATACATTAGATAAAATAGTTGTAAAATAGCGGTAAATACCAGCTATTTTTCAAGCCCCAGCAAGTGCGACCGCAGGTTTACCTTACTGTTTCGCAGGCCCAGCTTGGTGCGGATGTTGTGCCGATGGAAAAGGATGGTGTTCTTGGAAAGCAGTAGCAACTCGGCGATATCCTTGTTGGTTCGGCCCTCCTTGACAAGGTTCGCCACCCGGATCTCCGTGGGGGTGAGGCTGGAATGGCGCGAGGAGAGGCTGCTCGCGAAAGGGGAGATGATGCTCTCCAGGTTGGATTCGAGAATGTCCACCAGCGCCTTCTGCATTTCGGCCAGGCGCCCTTTCTTCAGACGCTCAAGGTACGGCTCGATGAGCTCCCGGACGTTGGACAGCACCACATCGCCCAGTTCCTTCTTGTCGTCCTCGCGCTGCTTGAGAAGCACCCTCAACGCGGTGTTGACCTCCTCCAGGTGCAGCGACTGGGCCTTGAGTTCTTTTTCGCGCTTGCGCAGCTCGGCTTCAGCCCGCCGGCGGTCCTCCACCTGCCGGGCCAGCTTCGTGTTGGCCCGGGCCAGCTCGGAGGTGCGCCCGGCCACCCGCTCCTCCAGCTGGTTGTGGTACTCGAGCAGTTCACGCTCGACGCGTTTTTGGGCGCTGATGTCCCGCAGGGTGACGATGTTGCCGGCGGCCTTGCCCTCCTCGTCAGAATACAGCGTGGAGCTCAGCTGGACGTCCAGCAGGCGGCCGTCCCGGGTCAGACGCTTGGTTTCGAAAAGGTGGATCTTCTTTCCGCTCAGCATGTTCCCGATGGCCTCGCGGGTCTCCGGCCAGCTCTCCTCCGGCACAAAATCGATGTTCTTGCCGAGCAGCTCCTCGCGCCGCCGGCCGAAGGTCTGCTCGAAGGCCGGATTGACATACACGGCCTCGCCCATGAGGTTGTAGACCACGATCGGGTCCGGCGAGGATTCGAGCAGCAGGCGGTAGCGCTCCTCGCTCTTGCGCAGGATCTCCTCCGTGCGCTTGCGCTCGGAGAGCTCCCGCCGGGCGTCGGCGTAGAGCTTCGCCTTGTCGAGGGCCACGGTGGCGAGCCCCGCGAAGCGTTCGAGCATCGCCACGTCTTCCTCGCCGAACCCCCTGCCCGCCTCGACACGGGCCAAGCCGATCACCCCTTCCACCCGGCCCTGGTATTTCAGCGGGATGCCCACGATGGAGCGCAGCTCGTCGAAGGTTTTGCCGGACAGGCGTCCGTCCCAGCTGCGGTAGTCGTCGACCACGAGCGTTTTTTCGCTCCGCCAGACCGTGCCCCCCAGCCCCTCGCCCCGAGAGACCCGCAACCCGATCTGGCTTTTGAAAAACCCCATCCCCACCCGCATCTGAATGGCGCCGGCATCGGGTTCGAGCAGGTAGATGAAACCATGGGCGGTCTCGGTGAGCAGGGCGGCCCGCTGCAGGACGGCTTCGAGCAGTTCCTCCTGATCCAGGCGGTCGATCAAACCGAGGGAGGTTTCGTGAAGCGCGGCGAGGTATTCGTTCTGGCGGCGCAGCGCGGTGGTGTCCGCGCGCAGGCGGGAGAGCTCGCGCTCGAACTCCTCCACCCGCCGGTGCAGGGCGTTTTCCTCCAGGGGTGCCCCCGACACGGCCACACCTCCAACATCCGATTTCGGCGTCCCGCCGAAATTCTCAGATCTTTCAGGACCCGCCGTCGAAACCGATGGTCACCGTGACGCCTTCGACGATCACCGGCACCCGGCGCTCGTTTCCGGAATGCTTCAGCATCTGGTCGAGCAGGGTCTGGTCGCGCAGGACGTCGACATACTCGATGCGGGCCCCTTTCTTCTGATAGGCTTCACGAGCCGCCCGGGTGTGGGGTCAGGTCTCCTTGCCGTAAATAACTACCCTGTCAGCCATGGCGTCTCACCTCTCAAAATTGAGTTGGCCCCTGCCGCGCGCGGCCCTTCACCAGCGGTTCCGCCCGCAAGGCGCATGGCACCGCGCCCTTATCCGGTTTTCCTACCAGCGGTTTCCGGTCTTGTCAATCAACGCCGATTTGGCTATACTTCGGTCGCTGAATTACCGACAAACAATACCCGTAAATGGATGGAGCGGCCCAGTGGCGCCCCCCAGCAATCTGGCACGCGAGGTCACGGTGGTCAACGAGTTCGGGCTGCACGCTCGCTCGGCGGCCAAAATCGCCCGTATCGCAGCGGGCGCCAAGTCCGGCGTCTGGGTCGCCCGGGGGGCGGAGCGCGCGGATGCGTCCAGCACGATCGAGGTGCTGACGATGGCCTGCCCCAAGGGATCGCGGATCGAGTTCCGGATCGAAGACCCGGCGGATCGTTCCATCCTCGACGCGCTCGCACAACTGGTGGAGCGCGGTTTCGACGAATAGCAGCGATGAAAAAACCCGCAGACTCAGAAATCACGATCAAGGGGATCAACGCCTCCCCCGGCATTTGCATCGGCAAGGCCTACCTCGTCGACCGCGAAGGGGTCGAGGTCATCAACAAGTACTGCGTCCTCGAAAAACACGTCAAAAGCGAGGTCAAGCGCTTCAAGGCGGCGGTCCAGCGCGCCAAGGCCGAGCTGCGGGCCGTGATCGAAAACAGCCCGGAGGCGCTTCAGAAGGCCCAGATCCTCGAGACGCACGTGCTGCTGCTGGACGACAAGCTGTTGTATGGCCGCACCATCGAGATGATCGAAAAAGAGCGCGTGAACGCGGAATGGGCCCTCAAGACCGCCGTGACCCGGATCAAGTCGGCCTTCGAGGAGATGACCGATGTCTATCTCCGGGAACGGGTGTCCGACATCGTTCACGTTTCGGACCTCGTCATGCGCAACCTGGTGGGCGCGCAGGTAAAGCCCATCGGCCAGATCGACAAGCGGGTGATCCTGGTGGCGCACGACCTCTCCCCGGCGGACACCAGCCAGATCAACCTGGAGCGCATTCAGGGGGTCATCACCGACCTCGGCGGCAAGACCTCCCACACCGGCATCATCGCCCGGACCCTTGAAATCCCGGCCGTGGTGGGGCTCGAGGTCGCCACCCGCCGGATCAACAACGACGACCTTCTGGTCGTCGACGGCACCACCGGCACAGTGATCATCGAGCCCTCCGAAGACACCCTGGCGGAATACGAGGACCGCAAGGTCCGCTATGAGCTGCGTCAGGCCGTGATCACGCGCGAGAGCCGGCTCGAGACCAAAACCACCGACGGCCGGCCCTACCGGGTGATGGGCAATATCGAGCTGCCCGAGGAGGTCGTGGCCGTGATCAACTACGGCGGCGACGGCATCGGCCTTTTCCGGACCGAGTTCCAGTACATGAACCGCCCGGGCTTTCCCTCCGAAAACGAATTGCTGGAGAGCTACAAGGATGTCATTGAGGTCATGGCCCCCCGGCCGGTGATCTTCCGCACCCTGGACATCAACGGCGACAAGGCGTTGACGAGCGCCGCCCCGCCCATGGAGGCCAACCCGGCGCTGGGGCTGCGCGCCATCCGCTATTGCCTGAAACGCCCCGAGGTGTTCAGGACCCAGCTGCGGGCGATCCTGCGGGCGGCCGCCTTCGGGGACGTGCGCATCCTGATCCCGATGGTCTCCACCTATTTCGAAGTCTGCGAGGCCAAACGCTTCCTGGACGAGGCCGCGGATGCGCTCGAAAAGGAAGGGCTGCCCCACCAGCGCAAAATCCCGCTGGGCGCCATGATCGAGGTGCCCTCCGCGGTGGTGATCGCCGACCTGATCGCCGAGGAGGTCGATTTTTTCAGCATCGGCACCAACGACCTCATCCAGTACGTGCTTGCGATCGATCGCGGCAACCGCCTGGTCTCTCATCTCTACCAGCCCCTGGACCCGGCGGTCCTGCGCATGATCAAGCGCACGGCGGACATCGCCCGCGACAAGGGGATCAAGGTCCACATGTGCGGCGAGATGGCCAACTCTCCGCTGCACGTGCCGCTGCTGCTCGGGATGGGCCTGGACGATCTCAGCATGAACCCCCAGGCCATCCCCGCGGTCAAGCGCATGATCCGCTCCATCAAGCTCTCCGACGCGCGCGCGATGGTCCAGGAAGTACTTGCCTGCAAAACCGCCAAGCAGGCCTTTGATATCCTCCGGGAGGCCTATGGCGACCTGGTGGAAAACCATCTGATAGAAGAGTGACGCGCTCTTCTCCGCCCGGAGCATCGCAGGCCGACCCATGGAAAAAGGCCCCATAAAGATCATCGCCGAGAACCGCAAGGCGCGCCACGACTACCTCATCACCGACCAGTACGAGGCCGGCCTGGTCCTGACCGGCACCGAGGTCCAGTCCCTGCGCCTGGGCAAGGCCAACCTGAAAGACTCCTACGCCAGGGTCAAGGACGGCGAGGTCTGGCTCTACCAGGTGCACATCAGCCCCTACCCGTTTGCCTACTACAACAACCACGAGCCCCTGCGGGTGCGCAAGCTGCTGCTCCACAGGCGCGAAATTGAGCGCCTGTACGCCAAGGCCAACGAGCAGGGCTACACGCTGGTGCCGCTGAAGCTCTACTTCAAGGAGGGCAAGGCCAAGGTCACGATCGCTCTCGCCAAAGGCAAACGCGAGTTCGACAAGCGCCACAGCATCCGCGACCGCGAGCAGAAGCGGGAGATCGACCGCGCGCTCAAACGCCGATAGGGGTTTGCCTGGCAGCCCCCGGTTCACCTTGACAAACCAACCGAAATTCCTTATGTTTCAGTCCATAGTTCTTTCACATACCCTCCTAATTCTGGAAGCCCGGCTCTGATTCTCCGCGTTGCGGGCCTCCAGCCTCGAGCTTTTAGCTTATGATATTGGGGGCGATACGGTTTCGACGGGGACAATGAAATTCAAGCTGCATGTCGAGCGTCCTGTCGGCTCGTAAATCCTGATGGGGCTAAACATAATCGCAGACGATTATGCCTACGCCGTAGCTGCCTAGAGCAGCTACCGTCCTGCCGGTTCCACTCCTGCAGATCCGGTAAAGGGCGTCGACTAGCGGGATAGCTGTTCCGGTGCGCCTGCGGCCGGATTGGCGAAACTTTGTGGGCTGGCCGATTGTGCATCCCGCCTGGAGGAGACACATGAGGCGAGATTTAAATTCCAGGATAAACATGTAGATGCTTGAGTGGAATGTTTTCGGACGCGGGTTCGACTCCCGCCGCCTCCACCAATTTTTTTTTGCTATCAATCCAGTTCATTGATTTCATACCGGAGCCCCAAAATAGGCCACTGTGCCCAACTTGGGCTGTCACGGACGGTAATTCCTTCGCAAGCTGCCGTTCGGGTGCACTGCCATCCTGCCTCGTCAGATTCGGAATGTAACGCCCATAGGTACCCCAAGCCATATTGATCCAGTAAGATCGCCAACATCAGACCAAATGAGCAATCTCTTATGCTTTCCCCCTTGGCCTGCCACATGGTTCATCGTGCTTACGTTGCAGAAGAGGGGCCCTTATATTGCTCGTCGCTTACCTGTTCCATCCAGTCGACCATCCTGCCATCTATCTTCTCCTGAATGGCGATATGGGTCATCGCGGTCGTTGCCGTTGCCCCGTGCCAATGCTTTTCGCCTGGAGAAATACAGACCACATCACCCGGCCGGATTATCTCGGCTAATCCGCCCCAACTTTGCACCCAGCCGCACCCGTAAGTAATGATCAAGGTCTGGCCGAGCGGATGCGAGTGCCATGCCGTACGGGCACCCGGCTCGAAAGTAACACTGGCCCCGAAAGCGCGTGCAGGATCATCGGCCTGAAAAAGCGGGTCTCTGCGTACGGTGCCTGTAAAATTCTCTACCGATCCTTTGCTGGAAGACTGTGAACCGCTTCGTTTAATATTCATTTTGAAGTCCTTTCTTGGGTAAAGACCTTTTTGGAACACATAAAGGAAAAAGTGGCCCTCAATTGGTCGGCGGCATGAAGCTCTTTGACATCGAACTGCCTTGCCTCAGTCGATATCGACAGCGAAAAGCTCTCGCTTGCAAATGTACAAAACTATAATCGCTGGGACATGATCATCTGAAGGAATATACAACTGCGGCTATGGTTTGGTTCATCGCCGGAATCTACATTAGGCCCGCAGCGCCGGTCCGCAGGTACTGAAAAGCCTGCTACCCTCGGGTTCAGACCGGCTCAAGAAAACCTGAGATGCGCCAGAAACAAAAAAACTCCGTGCTTAGCCCCAAGCTGAGAGCGTCCTTGCTATCTTGGCGAACGAAGATACCACTGGGTAGTTTAAATGGTCATTTCGATGTCTACTTCAGGGTGTCCAGCTGTCTTGTTCCCCTATTGGGGCCCCGCGGTGAACTCCTCCAGATCCAATCCATACTGTTTCGCCTGCTGCTGCAGCACGTGCCATGGCCCTTCGGGAAGTGATATTCCTTCCCCGATTCGGATCGATCGAGAACGGTGCTCGGGCTCTCCGGGGATCAATACCTCCTTGAATCCTGGAGCGGCCGGGATACCTTTAAGCTTGTCCAAAAATCCGGCTGCCGCAGTTTCAAACCCCGATATTGGCCGAAAAACGCCTGGGTCGATTACGATGAAAATCGATCCGGTTCTGGTGTAGAGTCCGCCCCCCAAAGGTTCCTCATGGCAGAGGTCTGAACCAGTCAAAGCTTGCCCCAGGAGTTCGATGATCACTGCCAATCCGTAACCTTTATGGGCGCCAAATGGGAGCAGCATCCCTCCGTTGTAGAAATCCTCTGAATTGGTCGTAGGGTTGCCTTCCTTATCCAGAATGGACTCGGGCGGGAGCGGTATCCCCCTTGCCTTCGCTATGGAAATCTTGCCCCCGGCAACTGCGCTTGTCGCAAAGTCGACCAGCACGCCTGGCTTGTCCCCGGCTGGAACCCCAAAGGATATCGGATTGGTTCCGAATGCAGGGCGCGCTCCCCCGTATGGCGCCACACCGGTTTTATGCGAAGCCCCGCCAACTCCCTCAAACCCGCCGGTCAGCACCATGCTCACGAAACCTTCGCGATATGCCGCTTCGGAGTATTCACCCAGTCGGCCGATGTGGTAGGCGTGAATGAGCCCTGCAATCGCGATCCCATGGTTCTTCGCCCGCTCCATGGCTTGCTTCATCGCCAGGTGGCCACTCACTTGGCCGAAGGTCCATTTGCCATCGACCAGGACGGTGGTGTCGGTCTGGCAAACGATCTCGGGGGCGGCCCCGGGACGAAGGTGGCCCTTTTCAATCGCCTGGATGTACTGAATCATG
>CAZLSV010000037.1:25088-49692 GCA_964562235.1 uncultured Desulfatibacillum sp. | reverse complement strand
TCGCGCAACCCAAGAGCGAACGGACCAAGCTCTTCCTGAGCAAGATCCTGACGCACTGACGGCTATTGGGCGCACGCGCTAGGGCGTCCGATTCAGCGGCAACCGGCCAACTGCGTCACAAGGCCCGCCCGGAAGGGGTTTCGATCAATTTGCCCCCATCGCTTTTTCGAATTGGGAAAGCGTTGCCGTGATCCCCTTCAGGGAGAACTTTTCCGTCCGGGGCTTTTTCGAAACCCCGTCCTGGAAGGTGACCGTCATGGAGTTGCCCGCTTTCATCTCCTGCAGCAGGCTTGAACCTTCCGGGAAAAACGAAGTGAGGACGTTCGTGTTTTTGATCGAGGGCTCGACCTCCAGGGTGTGGGGCGCCTTGCCGTCGACCTGGATCCGCAAGGAGGGGCAGCCGTTGCCGGGGCACTCCTCCAGGGCCCGGGTGCCCTTGGGGGCCTTGAAAACCAGGTAGTAATTTTGATTCGCCGGCCTCGGGGGGCGGCTGACGGCGACCCGGGCTTTGTTGTCGTTGATGACCTGCACCATCTGCAGCCCGTCCGGGGCGCGAAGATACTGCCAGTCCGCGGCCGCGCACACGGCCGGCGCCAGAAACGCAATCGCAACTGCCAAAAAAAGTACTTTTTTCATCGATCGATCCCTCGCTGTCCAGATCTGCTGATTCGTCGAATTACCCGATCGCCACTCCGGTCCGCTTCCGCCGCCAACCCCGCGGCGGCTCACTTGCTTCCTCCGCCCCCTCCGCCGCCGCCGGTATTGTGCACCAGGTAGCTCGTCTCGTCGGATGCGACGAAAAAGTTGTGGTGCTCTTCCACCTGGAGGTTGAACACGTCCCCGTCGACGCCGATCACCTCCTTCGACTCCAGGAGCGTCCAGCCGTCCCGGGTCTTGAGCCGGGTGCCCGGCTGCAGGTCCTTGACCCGCACCCACCCCTCGTCGGTGAAGAACCGGTGCATGGCGGTGACGCGAAGGCGGTGGTTCAAAAGAAAATAGTGGTTCTGGCAGAATTGGTACTTGCCGATCACCGGCCGGACATCCAGGGCCCCGCTCGCTTCGTTAAACACGACGATCCGTTCGCCCTCTTCGATGAAACGGATGGGTTTGAGGACGCCGCCGGGCAGAAGGACCGTGGTGTCGGCCGAGAAGCACCCCGCGCCGGCCCCGGTGTCAGGGGGCGCGTTCCGGCTCTGCAGGGATTGCTCCAATTTTGTTCTTTCGGCCTGCAGGTTCGCCGCCTGTTGGCTGAGCTGGCTCATTTCCTTGTCGATCCGGCTCATCTCCTCCCTTGCGGCGGTGCAGTTGTTGTTGTGCATCACGTATATCATGCCGGGGTCGACGGTGAGAGTTTCATTGAACATCTCCCCGCCCGGGGCCTTGGGCCCCATCCCGGTGATTTTGCCCATTTCGATCAAGGACTCGTTTCGCTGATTCTCGGCCAGGTCCCGGTCGCTCTTCAATTTGGACTGCTGCTGGCTGATGTTGGCCAACTGGGAGTTGATCTCGTTGATCCGCTCGGATTGACCGCCGGCCGGGGCCTGGTTCGCCAGGGAGGAGATCGAATCCGTCAGGGAGGAGGTGATGGTTTTGCATCCAGAGAGCGCCAGGCAGGCAAGGACGAAGAGGGCCGGCTTCAAGATTCGGTTCATTTCAAGACTCCTTTCCCGGGAAATTCAAACAACGATTATCGAGAGCCGCCATCGCGTCGGGCGATCCTGGAGGTGGGAGACCGCTGCCTGTTCCGTCCGATGACTGAAACCGCGAGCGGCGGCGCAAACGTCAGGTCAGGAGCATGCAAGGGGTATGCCTTCTTTGCAACCGGGGAGAGAATCAGTGGGGCGGCGGCTTCGGGCCCGGGAGCGGGAATCGGCAGAGCGGGGGCGCTGAGGCCCGGGCGTCATTTGCTTGACACCGAACCGGCGCGGGCACCTCTCCGCCTCTTCGTGAGATGCGGGAATTGAACATATCAAGGGTAGCGTAATTAAATGGACACGGCGGCCCCCTCTCCCTAACCCTCTCCCCCAGGGCCGGGGGAGAGGGTTAGGGAGAGGAGGGCGCTCTACTATTCCGAGACGATTAACAATTAACTGCCGGAGCAACAATGCTATCGCACCCCGAACTCGGGGTCTACCCCGGGCTACCCCATTATTCTCTTCACAAGCGATTTGATCGGGCCTTCGTAACGCTGGACGATCATGACCGGGGACTTGGCGTAGCGGGCCACTTTTTCGGGGATCTCGCCGAAGAGGACATTGGAGAACACTCCCTCCCGGGACGACCCCAGGGCGATCATGTCGTATTCGGCCGCCGCGCGCACCAGCGTTGTCGCCACCTTCCGGCCTTCCAGGAGGCGCTGGTCGGCCTTGCCCTCGAGATGGGTCAGCCGGATGGTCTTTTGGATCCACTGGCGGGCCTCTTCCCGCTTGTTTTCGGAGGCATTGGGCGCCACCACGAAGCCGCAGGTCACATCGAGGCCTTCCAGGTCGTGGAGGATTCCGACGTATTCGGCGGCGAGCGTCGCATGCGGGCCGCCGGGGGCCGTGAGGAGGATGCGCCGGACGGGGCGGTCCCCCATCAGCTTCACGGTGATGAGGTCGCAGGGGGAGTGCCGCACGACCTTGTCGGTGACCTCGCCCATGATCCGGTCGCGGGTGGTCGTGTAGCCCTTCCAGCCCATCAGGATCAGGGTGGCCCTTTCCGCATCGGCCGTGTGGAGAATGCCGTCCCACACCCGGTGCGCGATGCGGATCGCCGAGCGGGTTTCGACCCCCTGGCCGCGGCCGTACTCGATCGCCTTTTTCAAGAGCGGCGTTTTGTGGTGGACAAACCGCATGCCTTCGTGCGGCGGAAGGTTGATCGGGACGTCGATGACGCCCAGCACGACGATTTCGCCCTGGTGGCTTTTGGCGATGGGGATGGCCAGCTTCATCAGCGGGATCACGTGGTCGGGGTTGTGCAGCGGAACCAGGATGCGATACGGGTAGGCGGCCGTGCTTTTCGGCTGCTGGACCTCGAGGATCTGGGGCATGTCGACGGCCGCTGTTTTTTCGAAGTACACGAAATAGACAAACAGGCCGAGGACGACCCAGACCACGGCGATGTACCATGCCCGGGGGTCGAAGTTGAACTGGTAAAACGCCAGAAACAGGTTGAGGACGACGGCGGCGACCGGGGTGGCCGGGTAGAGCGGCACGCGGAACCCGCCTTTCAACTCGGGGAACTTGCGGCGCAGGGCGATGAGCGAAAGATTCACCAGGGCAAACGTCAGCAGGAACATGACGCTGGCGGCCGAGCCGATGACCTGGATCGGGAAGAGCAGGGCCATGACGACGACGATCGCGCCGGTGACCGCAATGGCGATGTGCGGAGTGCGGCGCCGGGCATGGATCGCGCTGAGGGACTTCGGGAGCATTTTGTCGCGGCTCATGGAGAAGGCCACCCGCGAAGAGGCGAGGATGGTCGCGTTCAAGGCGGATATGGTCGAAAGCAGGCCCCCGAAAATGATCAGCGCCACGCCGAAAAGCGGCATGAAGCTCTTGGCCGCCCGGGCGATCGCCGTCTCCTGATACTTACCCAGAAACTCCCAGGACTTGCCCGACTCGGGCTGGATGGCCCCGATGCAGACCACCAGGATCAGCAGGTAGATGAGCACCGTGACGCCCAGGGAGATCAACGTGGCCCGGGGAATGGTTTTCTCCGGCGCCTTGATCTCCTCGGCGACGGTCGCGATCAGGTCGTAGCCTTCAAAGGCGATGAAGGTCAACCCCATCGCAATGACCACGCCGCCAAAGCCGTTCGGCAGAAAGGGCGTAAAGCTCTCCGCCGCTTCGCCGGGGATCTCCAGGATCCGATTCAGCCCGTAAGCGATGAATATGCCCAGAATAATAATCTTGGCCATGGTGATGATGTTTTCGACCTTCCCGGTGACGGCCGTGCCCCGCATGTTGATGAGAATGAAAACAACGCTCACCAGGGTCGTCATCGCGAGGACCGGGGCGTTGTGGCCGGCGAGGCTGAACACCCGATTGGCGATCGCGGGAAAATAGCTGTGGATGAATTCCCAGAAATAGCTGCCGAAGCCCAGCGCATAAAGGGCGCAGGCAATGATGTAACAGAACCACAGCATCCACCCGGCGGCGAACCCCGTCGGGCCGGGGAAGGCTTTGACGATGAAGGAGTACCCGCCCCCTGATTTGGGGTAGGCCGAGGCCAGTTCGGCATAGGCGAGCGCCGTCAGCAGCGTCACCAGACCGTTGAGGGCAAAGGCCAGCAGGGCGCCCGGCCCCGCCTCGCCGGCGGCGATCCCGGTGAGGACGAAAATGCCGGCGCCGATCATGGCCCCGATTCCGAGCATGGTGGCATCGAAAAGACCGAGGTCGCGGGCAAATGAAACTTCGGTTTCCGGCGGGGCGGGTGTGGCGGGTTCGGCCATGACGGTATTCCTTCAGGAGTTCGAGTGCGTTTAGGGGTTTATTCGGCCTGCTGAGATCGCCAGCCGCACCGCGGGCTCATGTGAATATGCCTGCGGGCGGCATCGGGGTCTGTCTGGAACGCCGCCTTGGCGTTGACACTTCAGCGACGGTCGCTGTAGGGCGAACAACCGACAATTAACAGAGTCTCTGCGATTTTCCTACAGGTTTCCACCGGTTAAACGGCCGCCGCGGCCTGCGGTGGGGGTCCGGGGTTTTTTCATTGCAACCCCCCGGTTTGGATGGCATATTCCGAAAACGACCTGAAACGGAGTTGCAGTTGCGCGATATGCCCCGGCTCACTCCGCATGCCGGCAGCGGCCCAATGAATTCAAATGTCGACCAAAGGATCGCTTGAACCATGTTCCGAATTCGCCGCATCTACGATGAAGTGCTTCCCGGAAACCGAAACGCCCTCGAGCAGGTGAAGGCCATCATGCGCAGCCGGTTCTCGGCCGCTCCCGCGGGGGAGGTCGAGCAGATCGGCCGCTACCTGCAGAATCCCTTTCTGAAGCGGTTTCTGGCGATTCTTTTCGTCGCCGAAAACCTGCGCCAGCGCGTCCAGGGGTTCGCCTTCGTGCTGCACGAACCGCAGATCCATTTCTGCTATCTCGACTGGATCGCCACCAAGGCGGGCAAGAGCAGCGGCGGCATCGGGGGGGCGCTCTACGCCCGGGTGCGGCAGGAGGCCGCGGCCGTGGGCGCGAAAGGGCTTTTTTTCGAAAGTCTGCCGGACGAGGAGCGCCTGTGCCCGGTGGAAGCCCTCCTCAGTGAAAACCGCCGGCGCCTCCGGTTTTACGAACAATACGGCGCCCGCCCGATCGTCGGCACCGCTTATGAAAAGCCCTACAAACCCGATCAAAGCTGCATGCCGCACCTGATGTTCGACGGGTTGGGGCGGACGGAGAAACCGGAGCGCGAATTTGTGCGCGCGGTCGTCCGGGCGATCCTGGAGCGAAAATACGCCGGCTACGTGCCGGCGGATTACATCCAGATGGTGGACGACTCCATCGATCAGGACCCGGTTCGACTGAGGGAATTCCGCTACGTCAAGCCTTCCGCGGTGTCGGCGGCCGTCCCCGAGCCACCTCGCGACCGGGTCGCCCTGGTCTATCCGGACCAGCACTTCACCCATCACGTTCACGAGCAGGGCTATGTCGAGGCCCCGGTGCGCATCCGCAGCATCCTCAAGGAGATCGCGGGCAGCAGCCTTTTTGAAATGGTCGCGCCCTCGGTCTTTTCGGAGAAGCCGATCACCAGCGTGCACGACATCGATTTTGTGAATTATTTTCGGCGCACCTGCCGGGAGATAGAGGAAAACCGCTACGTCTACCCTTACGTGTTCCCCATACGGAACAAAACCCGCCTGCCCAAGGACCGCTACATCCTGGCCGGATACTACTGCATCGACACCTTCACCCCGCTGACCAACCATGCCTACACGGCGGCGCGATCCGCCGTCAACTGTGCGCTGACCGCCGCCAGGGAAATCCTAAACGGCAGGCGGTTGGCCTATGCCCTGGTCCGGCCGCCGGGGCACCACGCCGAGCGGCGCTCTTTCGGCGGTTTCTGCTATTTCAACAACAACGCCATTGCCGCTCAATACCTGCGCCCGTTCGGCCGGGTGGCCATTCTGGACCTCGATTACCACCACGGCAACGGTCAGCAGGATATTTTTTACCGGCGGGCGGATGTGCTGACGGTGTCCATCCACGGCTCCCCCGGATTCGCGTATCCTTACTTTTCCGGCTTCAGCGACGAGCGCGGGGAAGGCGAGGGGGAGGGTTTTAACCTGAATTTCCCTCTACCCGAGGATGTGGACGGCGATCGATACCGCAAGGCGCTGGGGGCCGCGCTCCAGCGGGTGGTCGACTTCAACCCGGTTTTTCTGGTCGTCGCGCTGGGGCTGGACACCGCCAAGGGGGACCCGACCGGCACGTGGGCGTTGACGCCGCGGGATTTTGAGATCAACGGGCGCATGCTCGGCCAGCTCGGGCTTCCGACGCTAGTGGTGCAGGAAGGCGGGTACCGCACCCGCACGCTGGGCGCCAACGCCCGCCGCTTTTTTGAAGGGTTGGCGGCGGCCCACGGCGCGCCCGGCCCCCAGAAAAATAGACCGAAAACCTGACCCCGCTCAGCGCCCCGCCAACGAATCGATGCCCCGCGCTTGCCGGGGGATTCCTCGCCCCGGTGACGCAAACGATTCCGACCCGCATGGAACGCAAGGATTTGAAATCCCATCCTCCCGAATAGAGACTCGGCTATCCCGGTCCGTCGAACCCCCGGCTACAGTGGCTGTCAAAATAACGCTTCGACTGACGGTTTTTTTTCAACCACGCATGCCGCCCTCCCTTTTTCGCTGGGCTTTTCAGGACACGGGGTATCACCATGAATTTCAGCAGGAAATGAGAGGAGGTTTTCCTTGACAAAAAGCCGCTCGCATTATAGTATGTAAACATTTACAAACCAAAAGGCCAGGCTTGCGCCGGCATTCTGCGCCCGACGCCCGGCGTTCCGCAAGGCCGATCTCAAAGAAGGAGGCTTCTTATGACAGAGCAGACCATGCCCAAGGAAAGTGCCCCCGCCGGCAAGGTGATGACGATCGTCCGGCAAATTGCCCAGTGGGGCATTCTGGCGGTGCTTCTTTTCACGTGCATCATGGCCGCCTACCGAAAATTCGGCGGATGAGGCCTACTTGCTGGGCGTTGCACATATGTTCTGACGCGGCGGACAGCACCTCTCCCGTCCCGTTCCCCGGAATCGGAGGAGGGGGACGGGGCAGGGGGCTCCACCAGGCAATTCTGTTTCGGAATAATGAGTCACCTGAAATATAGGGAGGTACTATGTACGGATTTCCTACTATGAACCCAATTTTCGGAGTCTTTTTCATACTGGCAGGCTTGGCACTGTCCGTTATGCTGGGGTTGAAGTTGTATCCGGAAAAGAAAAAACAAGCGCCTGCTTCCAAAAAATCCTACGGGTTTCAGGAAGAAGGCAAAACCGCCTGAAATTCTGATTAAGCTCAACGGTCTTCTGCGAACCCGACGCCCCTCAGTTGACCGCCCTGGGATGAACGAGTCGGCAGCCCGGCGTCAAACGACGCGGCTGCTGTTTTTCGCTTCGACCACCGGAATTGAAAAATTTCGTTCATTTCCCATTTTTGCCTCCGTTGCCTCCTTGGCACTGCACTGCCTCAACAAAATCATAACCCAATCGATACGGAGTGAGAACCATGAACCCGGTGGTCTTTACAGACCTTGACGCCACCCTGCTCGATCACGAGAGCTACTCCTGCGAAGCCGCCAAGGCCGCCCTGGAGCGCATTCGCGCCCACCAGATACCGCTGATTTTCACCACCAGCAAAACGCGGCTGGAAATCGAGCGGCTGCAGGCCGCTTTACAGATCCGGGAACCGTTCATTCCCGAAAACGGGGCTGCCATTTTCTTTCCGGACGGCTATCGGAACTACAAGATCGGAGCGGGGTTTCGCCAGCCCCCCTACACCGTGGTGCAACTGGGGGCCACCTACAGCGAAATCAGGCGGTTTGTCTATTCCGTGAAGGAGCCCTTCAAAATCAGAGGCTTTGGCGATTTGAGCGTCGGGGAGATCGAACTTCTGACGGGCCTTTCCCCGGAGCAGGCGCTGCTGGCCAAGCGGCGGGAGTTCACGGAGCCGTTCATGATCGAGGATGAAACAAGACTCGAGGAATTCGCGGCGATCGCCGCCTCGCGCGGGTTTAAAATCACCTCCGGGGGCCGGTTTTTTCACCTGATCGGGATGCGGCAGGACAAGGGCCGCGCAGTGCGGCAGTGCACAAAGATCCTCGCACGGAACACGGACGGCGGGGTGGTGACGATCGGGGCGGGTGACAGCGCCAACGACATCCCCATGCTCAAAAGCGTGGACATCCCCATTCTCATCCCGCATGCGGACGGCAGTTACGAGGAGGTCGATCTGGCCAACCTGACAAGAGCGGACCACCCCGGCAGCCGCGGGTGGAACGAAACCATTCTCAACGAGTTGAACCGCCTGGCGGAATGGAGGATAGCGAAATGAACCAGTTGCGTTTTTCTACCGGATTGCGGGAGGAGGCGCGGGAGACGATCGAGCGCCTCGGGCAGGCGGACCTCGTCGTGGGCGTCCCATGTTACCAGAGCGCCGTGTCCCTTCCGCATGTCATCCGGACCATCGCCCAGGGAATCGAGATGCATTTTCCGGAGGCGAAAGCCCTGATCATGATCTCCGATGGAGGCTCCACCGACGATTCGCGCGAGGTGGCGCGGCGAACGGAGGTCAACTCCTTCAACATTGAAAAGCTCGTCACCATTTACCGCGGGCTGCCCGGAAAAGGCTCCGGGCTGCGAGCGGTGTTCGAAGCCGCCAAGTTCCTGAAGGCCCGGGCCGTGGCTGTTTTTGATTCGGACCTGGAATCCATCAACCCGGCCTGGATCAAGAGCATGCTGCAGCCGGTTTTCGAGGGATACGATTTCGTCACCCCGCACTACCGGCGCTTCAAACTGGACGGGACCATCACCAACACCATCGCCTACAACCTGACCCGGGCCCTGTACGGCGTGAGGATTCGACAGCCCATCGGGGGCGACTTCGGGGTATCGCCCGCCCTGGTCGGGCATTACCTGGACCAGGAGGTGTGGGAGACCGACGTGGCCAAGTTCGGGATCGACATCTACATGACGACGAGCGCCGTCGTCCGGGGTTTTAAAACCTGCCAGACCCGGCTCGGGGCGAAAATACACGGCCACAAGGACCCGGCGGCGGACCTCGGCCCGATGTTCCGCCAGGTGGTGGGAACGATTTTCACCCTGATGGAGACCTTCGAAGCGTTCTGGCGCGAAGTGAAATCATCCCGCGAGGTGCCCATTCTGGGGGAAGAGATCCTGGAGGAGCCGCCCACTTTCGAGATCGACCGGGAGGGGCTGATGGATTATTTCCGCCTGGGCTTCGGGAACTTCGAAGGCATCTGGGAGCGCATCCTGGAAGAGCGGGACATGGAAGTCTACAAGGCTTTGGTCAAAAGCGACGGCCGCGACGATTTCCATTTGCCGATCGACGCCTGGGTGCGCACCGTCTACCGCTACGCGGCCGCTTACCAGGTCACCCCGCGGCAGCGCATGAAGATCGTCGACACGATGATCCCGCTCTACTACGCGCGCGTGGCGTCGTTGACGAACGAGCTGCGGGACAAGAGCCCGGAGGAGGCCGAGCGGCACTTCGACGAAAACGCACGGGTGTTCGAAGAGATGAAAGCGTACCTGCTGAGCATCTGGAAGAAGGGCGCCTGAGATGGCGGACTTCTGGCAAAACGGCCCGATCACCGTTCTGCAGCGGCTGCGGGATCGGCCCGTGGAGGATCTCGAAAAAGAGATCCGTTCGATCGCGCGGAGGCGAAAGATCGTGCTCCTGCTGCCGGCGCTGTTTTCGGAGTTCCAGACCCCGGCCATGCCGAGGATCATCGCCGAGCTTGGAAAGGTCGACTACCTTCACGAGGTGATATTGTCCCTGGACCAGGCCGATGAAGGCGAATTCAAAAGAGCCCGGGAGCTGATGTCCGGGATCCCGTGTCCGGTGAAAGTGGTCTGGCACGACGGGCCGGGCATGCAGGCGCTTTACCGGGAGCTGCGGCAAAACGATTTCAGGCTGGCGCATCCCGGAAAGGGCCAGTCCGTCTGGATGACGTTGGGCTGCATCCTCTCCGAGCGCGACGTGTACGCGATCGCCACCCACGACTGCGACATCGTCAACTACAGCCGCGAGATGCTCGCCCGGCTGATTTACCCCGTGGTCCACCCCGCCACGGACTTCGAGTTCAGCAAGGGCTACTACGTCCGGGTGACCGATCGTCTCTACGGCCGGGTGACCCGGCTTTTCTACTCCCCTTTGATTCGCACTCTTGAACGCATTCTGGGAAAAACCCCGTTTCTCTATTACCTGGACCACTTCCGCTACGCCCTCTCGGGGGAGTTCGCCATGATCGCGAGCCTGGCCGCGGGCATCCGGATCTCACCGACCTGGGGGCTCGAGGTCTCCCTGCTGAGCGAAATCTACCAGCGCGCTTCGGTCAACCGGATCTGCCAGGTGGAAATCGCCGATTACTACGAGCACAAACACCAGGCCCTGGACAAGAAGCCCTCCAGCAACGGGTTGATCCGAATGGCCAGCGACATCGCCAAGGCCCTGTTCCGGGTCCTCTCCCAGGACGGGGTCGTGCTGAGCAACGCGTTCTTCCGGACCCTTCTCACCGCCTACATCCAGGAGGCGCGGATCTCGATCGAAAAATACCACGCCCTGTCCCTGATCAACGGCCTCGCCTACGACCGTCACACCGAAATCGAGGCCGTGGAAGCCTTTGTCGAGTCGCTGCGCTGCGCGACCACCGAGTTCGTGGATGACCCGGTCGGCATCCCCATGCTGCCGGCCTGGGCACGGGTCTCCGCGGCCCTGCCCGATTTCCAGGACCGGCTCAACGCCTGCGTCGAGCACGACAACGCCGTCAAGTGAACTCCTGGCGCCGGGTTTCCTTTTGGAGTCTGTAAGCGAAGAATGCGGAAGGGGGGAGTGGAAGCGACCTCTGCTGTTATTCCAAGGCCGCAGGCGCGAGGCTGAACGGTGATATGACTTTTAGACGGCCGAGATCCTGATTCGTCTGCAAATCTTCGCTCAACAGGTATCGACAATCCGCACGCCATGCGGCGGATACGATAAGCGCGTCCCACCAGGAAAGACGGTATCGGTCCTGAATCCGCCAGGCAGCTTCCAGGACGCGCTGGTCCATGACGATGGGCTGCCATGCGCAAAGGGCGAGCGTCTCTTCGCGGGCAGTGGCGGCGCTCAAGCCCGGAGAGAGCTTTTCGGTCACGGTCACGTAGTATTCCTGCAGGACCTGATAGCTCAGCCGGCCCCTGCGGGTGCGCCACAGGTGCTCCATCCACGCGTGCGCCCGGGCCTGTTTGGCGGGTTCCGAGGCGTCCCGGTTGTACACCAGGACATTGGTGTCCACAAAAACGTCAACGGGCATGCAGTTTGCCCCGCCGGGGGTAGCGAGCGCCGGGCTTTTTCAGGCGGACAGGGTCAACAGAGAGAAATTTCTCCATGGCGGCCTCGTAAGAGCGCTCCTGCAGCATTTTTTCCCGCAGCAGATCGCCCAACAGTCTGGAAACACTGGTGTCGAGCTCCGCGGCGCGAACCCGCGCCCATTTGGCCACCGTTTCGTCAAGAGTGATTGTGACGTTCTTCATCCCACAATAATAGTGTAACACGAAAATCGTGTCAAGCGTCTACGCCCCCCGGTCCGCCGAGGAAAAACACGGCTGCCCACGGATGTCCGAGTCTGCCGGCGGCCGAGACTGTCTCATTGGTCTCTCCCGGCAACAACTCATATGTTCAAAAAACGGTCACGCCGTTGTCTGCCGGTTCGACGACGGAAAGCCGACGTTGAATTCTTCCCCCTTCTAAGCTATTAATTGTCTCGAAGTAGTATGGACCGAGAGCGGCCCCCTAAGCCTAACCCTCTCCCCCAGTTTTAGAGGAGAGGGCTGGGTTGATGGGGGGGCCGTGTCTGCACAAATATGCAGCCCTTGATCAGTCGGTTTCTGACCATGCTTGGAACTCACCCTATCGGGAGTAAAAGAAAATGAAGATCGGCCTTCTGGGAGGCGGAAAAGTGGGCGTGACCATCGCGGCCATGCTGGAGTCCTGTGATTTCTGTCGGGAAACCCATCTCGCGGACTTGCGGGGCGGGCTCGTGCTGCCGCCTTTTTCCAAACTGCGCTACGAGCCGCTTGATTTCACCGAGCGCCAGAAACTGGATGCCTTCGTCAAGGGCAAGACGGCCGTGGTGAGCGCCGCCCCCTTTTACCTGAACCGGGAGATCGCCGAGGCCTGCGCCCGCCACGGGGTGGCCTACTTCGACCTCACCGAGGACGTGGAGACCACCACCGCGGTGCGCCGCCTGGCCGAGAAGGCCGCGGTGCCCTTCATGCCGCAGTGCGGCCTGGCACCGGGTGCCATCAACATCATCGGGCTGCCGTCGGTCCGCAGCCTGGAGCTGCGGGTCGGCGCGCTGCCGCTATACGCCAGCAACTCCATGAAATACTACCTCAGCTGGAACACCGCCGGGCTCATCAACGAATACTGCCACCTGTGCGACATGCTCTACGACGGCCGGCGCCTCAAGGCCAAGGCCCTGGAGGGAATCGAGCGGATGACGCTGGACGGCACCGAGTACGAGGCATTCTACACCTCGGGCGGGGTCGGCACTCTCTGCGAGACCTACGAGGGCAAGGTGCGGGAGCTGAACTACAAGACCATCCGGTACCCGGGCCACCGGGACCTGTTGAAATTCCTCCTCTACGATCTGAACCTCATCGACAACCGCAAGCTGCTGACGGAGATCTTCGACCAGGAGGTCCCCACCACCGAGACCGACGTGGTGATCATTTACGTCAACGTCGTGGGCCAGGACGAGCAGGGCGTCAAGCAGCGCAGTTTCGCGAAGAAGATCTACGGGGACCAGCTCGACGGGCGGCGCTACTCGGCGATCCAGCTCTCCACGGCCGCCGGCCTGGTGGCCGTCCTGGAGCTCTTCAGCAGCGGCCGCCTGGGCCACGGGTTCGTGAAGCAGGAATCGGTCGGCCTGGCCGAGTTTCTCTCCACCCGCTGGGGCGGCCGGATCTACGCCCCGGAAGAGCAGGGCGGCCCCAAGGGCGCCCGGGGTTGAGCCCCCTCAAGGCATAATCATCTCCTATTGACAGAGGCATGCGCTCGCCATACCTATTCTGCCACGCATAAACCGTCTCCTCCGCGTACGGCCGCAAGCGTGCCGCCGAAAGAGCTGAGTCGGTTTTTCCGTCCGTGCCCAATGCCAGGCTAAACAGAGATCCGTGAAACAGGAGATGGGAGAGTTCCCATCCGTTTCGGTCGACGCGGCAGATCGTGGTTCGAGGCAATTGGCACCGCTGCCTTCTGAATTTTCCCCTCGGGCCGTAGAAACCTCCTGCCGCTTCCGCCGCTCTTCAAACGCAGCGGGCTGCCCGCTTTCGGTTTTCCCACCAAGGAGGTCCCCGTGCAAACGCATGTGATAATGGTTCTTGTATTTTTTGTGATCGGCATGGCCCAGGCGGCCGAGCCGGAGGGAGCCAAACCCTGGAACGCCACCGCGCAAGCCTTGCTGCTCGAAATCAAATCCACCCCTAAAATCAACGCTGAATTCTGGCGGAAAGTGCGCCGGTGGAAGCCCCTGGAGGCCGATGACACCCACATCGCCGTTTACCAGGCGGGCAACCGGACCTATATCTTCACATACCGCAACGTCGAAGGGCTGGCCGTTGCCGACCGGGACATCGTCCTGGGGCCGTTTGACGAGGTGCGCGCCCAGCAGGCACTGATCCAGGGGGAGGGCCCGGTGGGTTTCGCCTTGGCGGTGGTGACGCCGCGGCTGGGGGAGCGCTGGCCGGGCGGGGTGGTGCCATATGAATTTGCGGAAGACTTCGATGCCCGCGATGAGGTGGAGGCCGCCATCCGGCGCTTCGAATCCGCGACACCGGTCAACTTTCGCCGACGCAACGGCGAGCAGAATTTCGTCCGTTTCGTGCCTCAAATGACATGGCCGTATCTCTCAAGCATGAGCCCGATCGGCAAGACCGGCAACCGGCAGGATGTCAAAATCCAGACCCGCCAGCGCGAGAACACCGAAATCAAAAAAGAGTTCGGCCTGATCGTCGCTTCCGTGCTGCATGAACTGGGCCACACGCTGGGCTTTGCGCATGAGCACAACCGGCCCGACCGCGACGAATGGGTCGTCTACGACCCGGATTGCGCCGATTTCTGGTACGCCGTCTCCGGCAACTATGCGATCGAGGAGGGCTTCACTCAAATCGGCCCCTACGACTACACCTCGATCATGCATTACGGTTCCCGGGCCGGAGAAAAGGGGCCGCCGTGGGATCGTAAAGCTTGCTTTGACCTCGTGAAACATCCGGACAAACGGGCCGAAGGGGATGCCACCGGTGTGATCAGCTCGACGTTCGACTTGAGCCGCCACGACATCAACGCCCTGCACCACATGTACGGCCGCGGCCCGCTCGTGAACGAAGCCGGCGACCGCTACGGCCAAACGCTGCTCTCCTTCGATTTCGACGGAGACGGGTACGAGGATCTCGCCGTCGGCGCGCCGAGCCAGTCGATCGACGGCCAGGCCAACACCGGCGTCGTGGCGCTCTACAAGGGCACGGCGAGTGGTTTTGTCCTTTGGAAGCGTCTGCGGCCGGACCTGCCGGCGCTTGAAAACCTGCCGGCCGACCAGCGTCCGACCTACGGGGGGCAGCGTTTCGGCTGGTCTCTGGCCGCGGGCGACTTCAACAACGACGGGGTCATGGACCTGGCCGTGGGAGCGCCCTGGGAGAGTCATCGCGGCAAGATTGCCGTGGGAGCGGTATACGTGTTCAGCATCCGCGGCAACAAGAAGGTGGAGAACTGGCTGCGCATCCACAAGCCGGTGGACGATCCCCAGCACCCGTATGAGGCCATGGATCGCTTCGGTCATGCGCTGGCCGCCGGCCGCTTTGTGATCGTCGACGATGACAAGATCCGCATGTCCCACCTGGCCATCGGGTCGCCGGGGGCGCGGGACGGCGAGGCCGGCCGCACCGGGCGGGTGTGGGCCATGACCCGGGTCGGCTTTGCTCCCATCCACCATGAACCCGTGGCCCCGGGCTCGCAGCCCCTGCTCAAACACGGGCAGTTCGGCTATGCCCTGGCGACGATGCCGCGGCACGACCCTTTTGTTCGGTCTTCGGTCGATGATCTGGCGATCGGCGCTCCCGGCTTCACCTGGGCGGAATGCCCGGAGACCTCCGCCTACGTGGCGCGCGCCATCGGCGGTACGGGGCAGCAGATCTCCATCCGCCAGCGGCTGGCGCGGCCGGACACCGAGGGCATGGTCTCTTTCTGCCCGCACGATCTCGAGGCCGGCGGTGAGATCGATTCCTACCCTCCGGTCTGGCAGGCCAATTTCGGCGCGGCCCTGGCCAGCGCGGATTTCGACGGCGATGGGTTTCCCGAACTGGCCGTCGGGCAAGTCTACGAAACGAACCAGACCCCCGAGGGTCGCGGCGGGCGGGTCTACATCTATGCGGCAGCCGAAGGAAGCACGGTGCTCGAACACCGCCAGACGATCGGGCAGGGCCGGCTCGACACGACGCGGGCAGGGGACATGTTCGGCTGGTCCCTGGCGGCCGGGGACCTGAACCAGGACGGCAAGAGCGATCTTCTGGTCGGCGCGCCGTTCGACAAACGGGCGGGAGGGGCCCCGGGGAGCGGAGATGCTTTCGTCTATCTCGGCTGCCGCGGCCTTTCGCTGCGCTCCGGCTGGACCCCGCCGCCGGGGCTCCTCGATTTTGCCAGAACCCGGCCGAGCCTCATGCTTCCGTACGAGCGTTCCCTGATCTGCGGCGGCCTGCTCAAGCCGCAGCTGAAGTTCGATCAGGCCGGCGCCGGCGCCAACGAGGTGGGCGACCAGTTCGGGTTTGCGCTCGCCACGGGCCGTTTCTCAAACCAGAAGCATCGCGACATCGCCGTCGGCGCCCCCGGCGAGGCGCCGGGCCAAGAGCCGAAGTCCGGCTTTGTTTTCAGGTTTCGCTTCGGCGACGCGATGGGGCCGCAGGACGGTGTCTCGCAGGAGTTCACTACAAAATTTTCACGCCCGGACTGATTTCGTTTAGGCGTGTGACAATGCCGGGATGGGTTCTTCGTCGGCCCTTTCAGACAAACCTGTTGCCCGGGAGGGGAGATGATTCCTGTTTTATAACAATCTTGAAGCGTTAGGCTGGGCGTGGTATTCTCTGTCCCCAGCTCCGGGCGGGGCCTGAATTTTCAGGCCACCGGCTGCGGAGACATTTCCCGCCTGAGGGGTGGTTTTGGATCTTCAACCCGACTTCACAGCCGACGCATATGAGTGGAATCTCCGGCCCGCAACGCTGGGCCGGGGTGGCCCGGGTCCAGGGTGGTTTGAGCTTGTGACCCGGGTTTTTATTGCGAAAGGGAGTAAACGATGGACACTGGCATGATCACCTGCCCCAGCTGCGGGCATGGGTTTGAGCTGTCGGAAGCACTGACCGGCCGCCTCCGGGAGCATTTGAAAGGCGAATTGCTGCAGGAAGTGGCGCGCCGCGAGGCCGAGCTCAAAAAAAAAACCGACCGGCTCAAGGATCTGGAAGCGCAGGTCTCCAAAAGCCGCGAGGCGATCGATGAAGAAGTGGCCTCCCGCTTGAAGGAACGCCTGGCCGAGGCCGAAAAGAAGGCGGCGCGCAAGCTCGAAGGGCAGTATGCGGATCAGCTGAAGGATCTGCAGTGCTCCCTGCTGGAAAGGGATGCGGCGATCAAATCCTTCCGTGACCAGGAGCTGGCGCTGCGCCAGCGGCAGCGGAAGCTTGAGGAGGAGCGGGAATCGCTGCAGCTGGAAGTCGCCCGCAAACTGGACGCGGAGCGGGAAACGATACGCGCGGAGGCTTCCAGAAAAATCTCCGAGGAACATCGGTTCAAGGACCTGGAAAAAGACAAGATCATCAACGATCTGCGGGCCTCCCTGGACGTCATGAAACGCAAGGCCGAGCAGGGCTCCATGGAGACCCAGGGCGAGGTCCTGGAGCAGGATTTCGAAGCACAGCTGCGGAGCTTTTTCCTCCACGACGACATCCAGCCCGTGCCCAAGGGGATCCGGGGGGCCGATCTCGTCCAGATCGTGCGCACACCGATCGGGGCGGAATGCGGCCTTCTGCTCTGGGAGACCAAGAACACCAAGGCCTGGTCTCACGCCTGGATTCCCAAGCTCAAGGACGACATGATCGAAATCCGGGCGTCGATGGCCATCCTGGTATCGGTCGTTTTGCCCGACGGCGTCAACCGCTTCGGGCAGGTCGACGGCGTCTGGGTGAGCGACCCGCTGTGCGCGGTTCCGCTGGCCGCGGCGCTGCGGGAGCACTTGCTGGCGGTCGGCCGCGAGCGCGCTGCATCGGCCGGGAAGAGCGAGAAAATGGATGCGCTCTACAAGTACCTCTCCGGCAGTGAGTTCAAGCAGAAAATCGAAGGCATCGTCGAGGCCTTCAGCTCGATGCAGGATCAGCTGAACAAGGAGCGCCGGGCCATGGAACGCATCTGGAAACAGCGCGAAAAGGAGATCGAGCGCGTCGTCAAAAACACGGTCGGCCTTTACGGGGACATGCAGGGGATCATCGGCGGCCAAATCCCGGCGATCCCGGCCCTGGAGCTCGACCACCTGCCCGCCCACCGGCTGTCCGACGGATCCGATGCCGAGCGGACGGCCGATGACGATCCGGATCTTCAACCCGGCCTCGAGTAGACACCCGTACCCTGCGTTGCGAAAGGAGCGCCCGATGAACTTTCTGCTTCAGCCGAAAAAACTGAAAACCCTCTGCGCCGACGCCGGCTTCCGGTCCATCATGGAAAAGACAGTCGCCTTCTTCGAGGCCATGGGTAAGACCCGGCTGACCGAGGAGTTCAACCGGAAAGTGTGGTACCGCGGGTTCGTCGACTTCATCGCCGCGGAGCGAATCTTCTCCAAGCTGCTCACCCCCAAAGCCTACGGGCAGGGCGACCCGGACTGCCGCTGGGACACGGCCCGCAACGGCGAGTACAGCGAGCTGCTGGCCTTCTACGGGCTGGGGTACTGGTACTGCTTCCAGGTGAGCATTTTAGGGCTGGGGCCGATCTGGATGAGCGCCAACGAGACGGCCAAGCGCCGGGCCGCGGAGCTGCTCCGGCAGGGGGCGATCTTCGCCTTCGGCCTCTCCGAACGGGCGCACGGCGCGGACATCTACGCGACCGAGACGGCCCTCACGCCCGCGGGCGAGGGGGCCTGGAAGGCCAACGGCGAGAAGTACTACATCGGCAACGGCAACGAGGCCGAGATGGTCTCCACCCTGGGCCGGATCAAGGACGGCAGCGACGACTACGCCTTTTTCGTGACGAACTACCGCCACAAGGCCTATGAACTGAAACGCAACGTGATCTCCCACCAGGAGTACGTGGCCAGCTTCGCCCTGCACGACTACCCCGTCGGCGCAAACGAGCTGCTCTCCCGGGGGCCGGCGGCCTGGGACGCGGCCCTGAACACGGTCAACATCGGCAAGTTCAACATCGGCCCGGCCTCGATCGGCGTGGCCGAGCACTGCTTTTACGAGGCGATCACTCATGCGGCCAACCGCGTTCTCTACGGGATGCGCGTCACCGACATGCCCCACGTCCGGAAGAACTTCATGGAGGCCTGGCTGCGCCTGATGGGCATGAAGCTCTACCAGCGCCGCGCCACCGACTACCTCCGCAGCGCCTCCGAGACCGACCGCCGCTACCTGCTCTACAACCCCACGAGCAAGATGAAGGTCACCCTGCAGGCCGAGGAGGTGGTCAACCTGCTCTGGGACGTGATCGCGGCCAAGGGTTTCGAGAAGGACACCTATTTCTCCATGGGAGCGGTCGACATCCGCGGGCCCTCCAAGCTCGAGGGCACGGTGCACGTCAACGTTCAGCTCATCCGCAAGTTCATGCAGAACTATTTCTTCCATCCGGCCGAATTTTCCCCGGTGGCGCCGGTACTGGACGACCGGGAGGACGGGTTCGTCTTCCGCCAGGGGCCAGCCAAGGGCCTGGGCGCGATCCGGTTCCACGACTTCGCGCCGGTCTTCGCGGAAAACGACAGCCTGCCCAACGTGGCGGCCTTCCGGCGCCAGATCGCGCTCTTCAAGGAGATGCTGACCCAGGCCGGACCGGACAAGGCGCAGGACCTGGACCCCTCCTTCTCACTGCCGCTGGGCGAGATGTTCGCGATCGTGGTCTACGGCCAGCTCATCCTCGAGCAGGCCGGGCTGGAGCGCATCGAGCCCGGCATCGTCAACCAGGTCTTCGATTTCATGGTGCGCGACTTCGCCCGTTTCGCGCTGCAGATCTACGGCATGCCCGCCGCCCGGGACGACCAGCGGGGGTTCTGCCGGGAGATCATGCTCATCCGGTCCGTGCCGGCCGCCGAGGAGGCCGATCGGATCTGGAAAAGCTGCGTGCTGCCCCTGAACGGCGAGTACCGGATGAACGAATGAAGGCCGCCGGCCGGATCCCGAACCGCCGTCGGGATCTCTGACGGCCGCGCGAATGAGGCCTTCGTACATCGTTTCATAAATACCGCCACATGCGTCGCGCTACCCCCACCCTAACCCTCCCCTTCAGGGAGAGAGGGGGGAGGTGCGGCGCAATTCGTGATGGTATTTATGAAAAAGGCCACTTGGCCTGAAAACGCAAAGGAGAGATAGAGGATGGACGTCAAGACCGCGATTCACACCCGGCGCAGCGTGCGCCGGTACAAAAGCACGCCGGTGCCGAAGGAACTCGTCCTGGAGCTTCTGGAGGCGGCCAACCTGGCCCCCTCGGCCACGAACCGCCAGCCCTGGGAGTTCATCGTGGTTCACCGCTCCTACCTGGACCGGCTCGAGGAGACCCTGAAAGACGCCTTCCGGGAGCGGGTGGCCGGGGTGAGCGAAGAGGCCATGCGCCGGGCCATAAAGGAACTCTCGCTGCCGGAGGATGACAGCGGCGACCGGCTCAAGGCGCTGGGGACCTTTTACCGCACCCTGGGCGGCGCGCCCGTTGCCGTCGGCGTTTGCCTGCCGAAGGAGAAAGACCCCTGGGCGTGGAAGAACAACCTCAGCGACGCTGCCGCCGCCATCGAAAACCTGCTGCTCGCGGCCTGGGGCCGGGGGTTGGGCACGTGCTGGATGACCGGCCCGCTGAAGGCCCGGGCCGATGCGATCGCCGCCTTCCTGGGGGTCCCGGCCGACCGGGAGCTCGCGGCCATTGTCACCCTGGGCTACCCGGATCACCAGCCCCCCATGCCGCCCAAGAAGGATGTGGCCCGGAAAACCAGGTGGCTCGGGTTTGATTGATGCCGGCGCGCAAGCATCAAGGCGGGTGGCGCAAGACCCGGGAGATGATCGAAGAGATAGGGGGAGGGGCCTCCCGTTAACGCGGAATCATCCGACGGTCGTCAAACGTAGGTCTCGACCCGCGTGGCGGGCGGCCGCAGGTGGATGCTTCTGACAGGCGCCGAATACGCTTCTGCGCAAAACGGGTATTGTCTCACGCCGCGATCACGGAAACCTCTCCAGCGCTTTCCGTCGGCCAAATTGCAGATCAAGGCGCTGGTGCTTTTTCGGCCCTCTTCCCGCAGGGTCAAATTGTTGCGGGTCCGGGGAGGTCCAAACGACGCGGTAACGCTCTGGTCGACCAGCAAACCTGCGATCATCGACTCTCCTCGCCCTCATTTTGGGCCTTGGTGTTGCCATTGACACCGCAAATTCCAAAATGCAGCCGGCAGGCGGAGTGGGGCGTATTATCAAGGGCTGCCATTTTAAAATGCCGGTTTCTCACGCCAGCTGGCCTTTCTTCCTGTGGGAGCGGCTTCCCAGCCGCGAGGATCGAGGCTGAAAGCTCTCCCACGCAAAGACAAACACGTTCGCCGGTAAGGTAGAGCCGAGGGCCATGGCCCGCTGAAAAGCCGTCTCCGGTCGGAGCAGCGCTTCGGGTTTCCGTGGGCACCCTGCAGCCGGGCGGCCTTGCATAGGCATAAAGCAAAAACGGAGCCAAGGTCATGCAGGTAAAAATTAATATAAAAATCAAATAGATATTATCTTTACCGGTGCTGCCGGCAAGCGGGGATGTGAAAAAAACTTAACATAAGGATATCAATAAGGATATAACCCGCGGCATGCTTACCAACACCTTCGTTCATATTCAAGGCATCGGGGTCAGGACCGAAGAGAAGCTCTGGGAGTCGGGGTTCACGGAGTGGAACTGCATTTCCCCGGGTTCGTTGCGGCGTTTTCCGGCCAAGCTCAACGGGTTTCTGCACGCCGGCATCGAGGCGTCGATAAGGAACCTCGAGGAAAACAACCCGGCCTACTTCGGCGAGCGCCTTTTATCCGGCCAGGCGTGGAGAATGTTTCCGGAATTCCGCTCCTCGATCGCCTACCTCGACATCGAAACCACGGGTCTTGACCGGGCCGGCGACGAAATCACGACCATCGCCCTTTACGACGGCCGCTCGATCAGGACCTACGTCCAGGGGGAAAACCTGGGCGTATTTGCAGACGATATCCAGGACTACCGCACGATCGTCAGCTACAACGGGAAGAGTTTCGATCTGCCCTTTATCGAGCGCTGGTTCGGCTCACGGCTGAGCCATGCCCAGATCGATCTGCGCTACATTCTCAAGAGCCTCGGTTTCAGCGGCGGACTCAAGCGCTGCGAAAGGCAGCTCGGCATGAGCCGGGGCGAGCTTGCCGAGGTGGACGGACTTCTGGCGGTTTACCTGTGGGATCGATACCGGCGCAAACGGGACCTGAAAGCCCTGGAGTCCCTGCTGGCGTACAATGTCCAGGACACCATCAACCTGGAACGCCTGCTGGTGACCGCCTACAACATGGCCATCCGGAACACCCCGTTTGCGGCCGAAAAACACCTGCCGGAAGCGGTGTTGCCGGAAAACCCGTTCCGGGTCGATCTGCGGACCGTTGACGCGGTCAAGGCCAGCGCATACCCTAACTCCTTGCCGGGGCCGGAGGTATACAGAGAGTGACCGTCACCGTGGTAGTTGTTCTGGGGGCCCTGTGCGGCGGGTTCGTGAACGGTCTCGCCGGTTTTCGAAAACGTTAGGATTCGTCCAATGTCGAACAAATTCCAAGTGCTTCGGCTCCACCCGCTGGACAATGTGCGCGTAGCCCTTATCGACCTGGCGGCGGGAACTCGCCTGGCCCAAGAGGAGATCGTCTGCCGGCAGGCGGTTCCGGCCGGCCACAAAGTGGCGGCCGCCGACATACCGGCGGGGGGCCGGGTCACGAAATACGGCCAGACCATCGGCGTTGCCACCGGCGACATTCGAGCCGGCGACCACGTGCACACCCACAACCTCGGCATGGGCCGCTTCGATCGGGACTACGCCATCGGGGCGGATCTGCGGCCGCCGGGCGCGCCGGGTTGCCCTCCCGAGTTTTTCCAGGGCATCGTGCGGCCGGACGGCCGGGTCGGCACCCGCAACTACATCGGCGTCATCAGCACGGTCAATTGCTCGGCCTCGGTCGCAAGGTTGGTCGCGGACGAATTCCGCGGCCGGGCCCTTTCCGACTACCCCAACGTGGACGGCGTCGTCCCGATCTGCCACGGGTTGGGCTGCGGCATGGCCGGCCGCGGCCGCGGCTTCGACTACCTGCGCGACAGCCTGGCCGGGTACGGTCGGCATCCCAACTTCGCGGGGGTTGTTCTGATCGGGCTGGGCTGCGAGGTGATGCAGCTCGATGCCGTGACCGGCCTGGTCGGAGGAGGGGCAAGCCCGACGGTCCAGACCCTGGCGGTCCAGGAAAAAGGCGGGACGCGCCGGACGATCCAGGAAGCCGTGGCGCGGGTTCGCGAGATGCTTCCGGCGGCCGATGGCGCGCGGCGCCAACCCGTACCGGCAAGCCGCCTCGTCGTCGGCCTCGAGTGCGGCGGGTCGGACGCCCTTTCCGGGATTACGGCCAACCCCGCCCTGGGGGCCGCCGTGGACCTGGTGGTGGGGCAGGGCGGCACGGCGGTCCTGGGGGAAACCCCTGAAATCTACGGGGCCGAGCATCTCCTGACGCGCCGGGCCGTCAGCCGGGAGGTGGCCGAAAAGCTGATCGGGTGCATCCGCTGGTGGGAGGAGTACACGACCCGGCTCGGCGGCGAGATGGACAACAACCCGAGCCCCGGGAATAAAACCGGGGGTTTGACGACCATCCTGGAAAAGTCCCTGGGGGCCGTGGCCAAGGGCGGGACGTCGAACCTGGTGGACGTTTACCGCTATGCCGAACCGGTCACCTCCAAGGGCTTCGTCTTCATGGACACCCCCGGGTACGACCCGGTCTCCCTGACCGGGATCGTGGCCGGGGGGGCGAATGTGATTTGCTTCACCACCGGGCGAGGGTCGGTGTACGGCTGCCGGCCGGTGCCCTCGATCAAGCTGGCGAGCAACACCCCCATGTACGCCCGCATGGCGGAGGACATGGACATCAATTGCGGCCCGGTGGCCGAGGGCGACGCGTCGGTCGAGGAGCTGGGCCAGGTCGTGTTCCGGCGGATTTTAGAGGTGGCCTCGGGGAGCCGGACCCGCAGCGAGTCCCTGGGCATCGGCGACGACGAGTTCGTGCCCTGGCAGATCGGGGCTGTGATGTGAAAACAAACCGGCGGAAGCAACCGGCGGGCTTCGCGCCGGCGTGGCCCGTTTTTTTTTCGAGCCTGACCTGCCGGCCGCGACCACACGGCGAACCAGGCGGCAGACCCGGGTTCAGAGAGGAGTCAACATGCGCAAACCATTGAGCGGAAAAGTGGCGCTGGTGACGGGCGGCTCGCGCGGGATCGGCGCGGCCATCGTGCGGCGGCTGGCCGGAGAGGGCGCCCGGGTGGCGTTCACTTACAGCGTCTCCGCGAAGGCGGCCCAGGGGCTGGTGAAGGAGATCTCCGGTTCGGGCGGAAAGGCCAAAGCCTACGCGGCCGATGCCGCCCTGCCCAAGTCCCTGCCGGGACTGGTCGGCAAGGTCCTGAAGGCGTTCGGGGGGCTGGACATCCTGGTGAACAACGCCGGGACCTTTCTTTCGGGCCGGATCGGGGAGATCCGGGCCGCCGACTACGAGCGGCTGATGCGGATCAACGTGGACGCAGTTTTCCTCCTGACCAACGCCGCGGTCAAGGTCATGAAGCCCGGCGCCTGCATCGTCAACATCAGCAGCGTGCTGGGCGAGCGCGCCTCCGGCCCGGACATGGGCGTCTACAACGCCTCCAAGTTCGCCGTGACCGGCTTCAGCCGGAGCTGGGCCAAGGACCTGGGCGCCAGGGGCATCCGGGTCAACGCCGTCCAGCCCGGGCCGATCGACACCGAGATGAACCCGGAGAGCGGGGAGCGCGCCGACCACATGCGAAACCTGACGGCGCTCGGCCGCTACGGGCGCCCGGAGGAAGTCGCCGCTGCGGTGGCCTTCCTGGCGGGGCCCGACGCCGCCTACATCACCGGCGCGACGCTCAACGTGGACGGCGGTTGCAA
>CAZLSV010000037.1:24349-25064 GCA_964562235.1 uncultured Desulfatibacillum sp. | reverse complement strand
GAACGCGTGATCCGGGTCTGTGCCGCGGACAACCCACGCGCCGCGAACGGCGAACAGTAGAAGGCACCAGCCGCCGGGGCCGGCCCGTTAGCGACGGTGCGAGTCGGACGATGTCCTGCGGCCGGCGGCCGTTTCGTCAAGGGGTGAGTATGGATGGGGGAGTGCTTCTCTTCGGGGTGAATGCGCTGCTGCTGGCGGCCGCCGGTTTTTTCACCTGGGAGTCCTATCGCGAGAAGGAGCCGCGCGCCCCCTTCGTGGGGCTCAGCGTGTGCGGCCTTCTGGCGGCCTTGGGTGTCGCCGGCGCCCTTCTGCCTGCGGCACGGCCGGTCATCGGGGCCTTTTTGGGGCTGGTCGTTTTTTTCGGCCTCCTTTTATTGATACCGGGGGCGCCCAACCCGAAGGCACTGAAAGGCGGGGTCGGGTATGCCGTCGGCGAGATCGCGCGCTTCGACGAACGCGATCTGGTCTTCGCGCGCAACCGCTCGCTGCCGCCCGGCTCGGAGGTCTACCGGCGCTACTACGAGGAGCACCCGGAACGGGAAGCGCCGGATGCCGCGCGCCGCGGCAAGGGCGGGGTCGTGGGCCGGGTGGGCGCGATCGACGACGGCTACCGGCCGAACGTCGCCATGATCGGGGCCTGCTTCGACATGCCGCCGGTGTTCGGGCCGGTGGCCGAGGCCGCGCCGCCGGCCGGCTCGACGCCCGCGAAGATCGA
>CAZLSV010000037.1:0-24339 GCA_964562235.1 uncultured Desulfatibacillum sp. | reverse complement strand
GAAGATCGACCCCGGCCGCGCGGCCACGGTCGTCAAGGGCTTGGCCCGGCGCATCGGCGCCGACCTCGTGGGGATCTGCCGGGTCAACCCGGCCTGGGCCTATTCGCGCCGGGGCGAGATCTTCTACGGCAACTGGGCGGAGTGGGGCCGTGAAATCACGGCGCCGCTGCCTTATGCGGTCGTCGTGGCCACCGAGATGGACCACGGCAACGTCGGCGCCGGACCCCACACCCCGGCGCTTTTCGAGAGCGCCTTCAACTACGGCAAGGGCGCCTTCGTCACGAGCATCCTTGCGCGCTGGTTTGCCGGCATGGGCTACCGGGCCGCGGCTCAGCACAGCCGGCATTACGACCTCAACCTGGTGCCGATGGCGATCGACGCGGGCCTGGGCGAGCTCGGCCGTTTCGGCTACCTCATCTCCGAGGGGTTCGGCCCCCGGGTGCGTCTCTTCGCGGTGACGACCGACATGGCCCTTCAAACCGATGCGCCGGTCGACCTCGGCGTGGAAGGGTTCTGCCGGCGCTGCCGCAAGTGCGCCGACGCCTGCCCCTCGCGCTCCATCCCCGCCGGGGAGAAGCGCGTGGTGAACGGAATCGAGAAGTGGACGTTGAACGCGGAGAGCTGCTTCGACTACTGGGCCAAGGTGGGCACCGACTGCTCGGTTTGCATGGGGGTCTGCCCCTTCAGCCGGCCCAACCGCGGCATCCACCGCCTGGCGCGCCGGACGATCCGCCGCTCGCACCTTGCCCGGAGCGTTTTTCCCGGTATCGACAACTTTCTCTACGGCAAGCGCTGGAAACCCAGGCCGGCCGCGGAGTGGATCGACTTTTCCGGCCGCGGCCGGCCCTGATCACGCTGTACGCGGCACGTCCGGCTCGAAAAATAGAATTCATCTTCCTGGCCGGTCGGCCTTTCTTTCTGTGGGAGCGGCATCTTGCCGCGACGATCGAGGCTGGAAGCCTCTCCCACATGGAACCATCGCGCTTGCCGACAAGGCGGCGCCGGGCGCCATGGTCTGATGATATTAACCGTCTCGAAATAATTTGGACCGAAAGCGGCCCCCTCTCCCCCAGGCCTGGGGGGGAGGGCAGGGTGAGGGGGCCGCTGTGTATATATAATTACGCTACACTTAATAACTCATTCGCCGTGGGGCGCCGGCGCTGCCGCGCCTTGCTCGCGAAGAGGGGCGCGGGGTTTTCGTTCACATCCCCCAGGTGGCATCCCCGCAGAAGGGGCCGTGGTCCCTGGCGATGAAGGCTTCGATCGCGCTGCGGATCGCGCCCAGGCGAAAGGGGCCTCCGTGGCCCGGGTAGCAGAGGGTGTCGTCCGGCCAGGCCAGGACCACGCGCCGGAGCGTCTCCCGGGTGGTCTGGAAATCCTCCGGCGACCAGGTCTTGCCGGGGCCGCCTTCGAAAAGCGTGTCGCCCACGACGATGCGCTCGTCGTCTTCAACGGCGAAACACACCTGGTCCGGCGTGTGCCCGGGGGCGTGAAGCACTTTGAGCCGGTGCTCGCCGACCGCGATCGTGCCGCCCGCTTCAAGCGGCCGGTCGATCGGCCCGCCGGCAAACGCCGGGTGGGCCATGACCGGGACCCGCAGCCGGGAGCGCATCTCCCGCAGCGCACCGATGTGGTCGGGGTGGGAGTGGGTGAGCAGGATGGCGACCGGGCGGGTGCCCTTCAGCATCGTCTCCAGCGCGCCGGGATCGGCCCCCGGGTCGATCAGCACGCTCTGCATGCCGGCCGGGCACACCAGAACGTGCGCGTTCATCTGCCATGGCCCGACCGGCCGGACCCTGAAAAGCATCTTCATTTTAGACTCCTCCGCCTGGTTGATTCGTGGTAGACTCTGCCCGTATGCAGGAATTCGGGGCATCGACACTTGTTGCCGTGGCCATTAAACTTGGCAAATTCCAGAATCCGACTAACGGACGGGCACTCCGCGCCGTCTGCGCCTTATCAAGAGTTGCCATAATGGCCGGCCTTGCCGCAAGTTGGCATTTCTTCCGGTGGGAGCGGCTTTCCAGCCGCGAGGATCGAGGCTGGAAAGCCGCTCCCACAACAAACAAGCTTGTTGTGCCGACCAGGTGGCGCCGAGCGCCATGGCCCGCCACTAATGATTCTCAACACATCCCTACCATGTTCAAACAGCCGGGAACAGACCCCCGCTGCGATGGAGGCGGGTTTATGACGACGAAGAACCATCCGCGGCCGTTCGCGTGATGGATGACGAAATGAACCCTGTCGCGCCTTCGGCGCCTAAGGTAGCCCCGCCCCCGGCCGGGGACCCTGTCAAGGGCATCTACTTCATCGCCGTCTCTCAGTTCGGGATCGCCTTCTCCTTCAACTGCATCATCTCCTTCATGCCTTTCTACATCCTGAAGGTCAGCGGCTACGGCGAGAAGGAGACGATGCTCTGGATCGGCATGATCATGGGGGCCACGTCCATGGTGGCCGCCCTGGCGGCCCCTTTCTGGGGAAGCCTCACCGCGCGCATCCGCCCGAAGTTGCTGTTCGAAGCCGGCATCTTGTGCAACGGCGTCATCTTTTTCATCATGGGGTTTGTCGAAAGCCTGCCCCTGCTCCTCGCCCTCAGGCTCATCCAGGGGGCGCTCGGCGCGGTCTCCACCACCGGGATCGTGCTGATCGCCGTCTCCGCGCCGAAGAACAGCCTCCCCAAATACCTGGGCCTTTTCCAGAACTCCATGACGGCCGGCCAGCTCATCGGCCCGCCCCTGGGCGCCTATGCCGTGGCCCTTTTCGGCCACCACTCCCCCTTCATCCTCGCCTCGGTGGTGGTCGCCTTGTCGCTCATCTATTGCCACGGCCACGTCCGGGACATCCCGGTCCAGCCCAGAGGCGCCCGGCAGGGCAAGTCGCTTACGAGAGGGATCCTGTGGGGGTGGGGGCTCATTATCGTCGGCACGATCCACCTCCTCTTTCTCCCCAGCGTCCTGCCGCACGTCCTGGAGGACTTCCGGTTGACGGGGCAGGAGGCGATTGCCACGGCCGGGACCATCATGATGGCCTACACGGCCGCGGCCATCGTCGGCAACCACGTGCTGGTCCGTCTTGCGTCCCGGTGGGGCCTGGCGCGCATTATCGCCATCGCCTGCCTGTCGGCTGCGGCGCTGCAGCTCCTGCTCTATTTCAGCGCCGGCGTCTACAGCTTCACCTTGGTCCGGGTGCTCCAGACGGGCATGATCGCGGCTGTCATCCCGCTGGTCATCTCCACCTTTGTCGGGGAAGGGGGCGGGAGCACCCTCGGGTTCCTCAATTCAGGGCGCTTCGTCGGAAACGCCATAGGTCCCATGATGAGCACCACCATCCTGGCCCACTTCGGGCTGCCGACCCTCTACCTGACGATTGCCGGCCTCACCCTGGTCATGCTCTGGGGGTTCCTGGCGACGCGGCGAGGAAAATAGCGATAAAATGGCGCGGAGCATTCGCGCGAGGTTCACACAGCGATCATTTTGTTGTATAGGGTGAAACCCGCCGAAAGAACGGATTCGCAAAAAAAGGAGGCCGTCATGGGATTTGAACTCGGACCCCGAAGAGGCGTCTACATCGACATCTCGACCGAGAAGCCGGAAAAGCCGCTTGCCGCCGAAGCGCTGAAGCACTTCGAACAGCTCGATCTGATCTACCGGTCGCTGTGCGCCATGCTGTACAACTACGTGCCCATGTCCGGCCACCCCGGCGGGTCCATCTCCTCCGGCCGCTTTGTGGCCGGCGTCCTCTTCGACGGCCTGGACTACGACGTCGCAAACCCCGACCGCGAGGATGCCGACATCGTCTCCTACGCCGCGGGCCACAAGACGTTAGGCCTCTACGCCATGTGGGCCCTGCGCGACGAGGTGATCCGCATCGGCTGCCCGGAGCTTCTCCCCAAAGACGGAAAGCACCGGCTGCGGCTGGAGGACCTGCTCGGTTTCCGGCGCAACCCCCTCACACGGACCCCGCTTTTTCTGAAATTCGGGGCGAAGCCGCTCGACGGCCACCCGACCCCGGCCACTCCGTTTCTGCGCCTCTCAACGGGCGCCTCGGGGGTCGGGGTCGCGGCCTCGCTGGGGCTCGCCTTCGGCGCCATGGACTATTTCGGCGCGGACGCGCCGCGCGTGCACATCGTCGAGGGGGAGGGCGGGATGACCCCCGGCCGGGTCGGCGAGGCCATGGCCGCGGCCGGGACGGCCTGCCTGAAAAACGCTATCCTTCACGTGGACTGGAACCAGGCCTCGATCGACTCCAACCGGGTCTGTCGCGACGGCGACGCCCCCGGCGAATACGTGCAGTGGAACCCGTTGGAATTCGCGCTGCTGCACGACTGGAATGCCGTCCTGGTCCCGGACGGGATGGATCCCGCGCAGATCGCCGCGGCCCGGCGCCGGGCGCTGGACATCCCGAACGATCAGCCGACGGCGATCGTCTATCGCACCCGAAAGGGTTGGCAGTACGGGGTGGAGGGCAAGGCCTCCCACGGCGCGGGCCACGGCCTGTGCGCGGACGGGTTCTTCAAGGCCGTCGCGCCCTTCGTCGAGGGGGCCTCCGCCCGGCTTCCGCACTGCGAGAGCGCGAACCAGCGCTGCCGGGCGGGCGCAGACCCGGGCGCGCTCGAGGCCTGCTTCTGGGAAGCGCTGACGGTGATCCGCGGCGCCCTGGAGCGCAACCGGCCCCTGGTGGCGGCGTTCGCCGAGCGGCTGCGCGAGGCGCGGCGCCGCCTGGACCGCCGGGCGCGCGCGCCCCGGCCGCAGGCACCGGCGGTTCAGGCCGTGTTCGAACTGGCGGATAAAACCGCGGGCCGCATCCCGGCCGAGCTGATGCTGAAACCCGGCCAGGCGGCCACGCTGAGGGGCGAGCTGGGGCGGGTCCTGCAGCACTACAACCGGGCGAGCGGGGGCGCCCTGCTGACGGCCTCCGCCGACCTGTACGCCTCAACAAGCGTCAACACCATCGGGCAGGGATTCCCGGAGGGCTGGTACAATGCCGCCACGAACCCCGGGGCGCGGATGATGGCCACCGGCGGGATCTGCGAGGATGCCATGAGCGGGATTCTGGCCGGGCTTTCGACCTTCGGCCGGCACATCGGGGTGGGTTCCTCCTACGGGGCCTTTCTCGCCGCGTTAGGGCATGTCGCCGCCCGCCTGCACGCCATCGGCAACCAGGCCCGGCAGGCCGTCCGTGGGGAGCCCTACAAGCCTTTCATCCTGGTGTGCGCGCACGCGGGGGTCAAGACCGGCGAGGACGGGCCGACCCATGCCGACCCCCAGGCCCTGCAGCTGTTCCAGGGCAATTTCCCCCTCGGCACCATGATCACCCTCACGCCCTGGGACCCGCAGGAACTCTGGCCCCTCGTCTCCGCGGCGCTCGCGAAGCGGCCGGCGGTGGTGGCCCCGTTCGTGACGCGGCCCTCGGAGAAGGTGATCGATCGAAAGGCGCTGGGGCTGGCGCCGGCCACCGCGGCGGCGGCGGGGATCTATCGGCTGCGCTCGGCGCAGGGCAAGCGGGACGGCACGCTCGTGCTCCAGGGCAGCGACGCGGGCTACGCCTTCGTCGAGCAGACCCTGCCGCTGCTGACGGAAAAGGGGGTCGACCTGGACGTCTACTACGTGGCCAGCGCGGAGCTCTTCGATCTTCTGCCGGCCGCGGAAAGAGAGAAGGTCTTTCCGGAAGCCGCCGCGCAGGAGGCGATGGGGATCACGGGGTTCACCCTTCCCACCATGGAGCGCTGGATCTGCTCCGGCCGCGGCCGCCGGCACACGCTGCACCCGTTCCGGGAGGGGCGTTTCTTAGGCAGCGGCACGGCCGAAAAGGTTCAGGAGGAGGCCGGGCTGGACGGGGAGAGCCAGTTCAAGGCCATTCTGCGGTACCTGGACAAGTAATCGTCGGCAATCAAATATGCCGAGTTGAGCTTCTCACGCAGAGGCGGAGCGGGGTGCCCGCTCCGCGGCGAGCCGCAAACAATACTTCAGCTTTCCCTTACCCTTGGTGGCCTTTATGTGAATACCATCACGAATTGCGCCGCACCGCCACCCTCTCCCTGCCCTCCCCCTGAGGGGGAGGGTTCGGGTGGTGGATAGCGCGACGCATGTGGTGGTATTTATAAAATCGTGTACTTAGCCCCGAACCCTTAACCCTCTTCACCATCCTTCTCACGGCTCAGCCGCTCCTGCAGGGCTTCCAGCTCCGCCCAGCGGTCGTAGAGCCGCTGCACCTTCGCCTCGGCTTGCGTGAGTTCCGCATACAGCTCCCCCAGCCGGGCGGCGTCGCTGGCGATCAGCGGGTCGTCGAGCCTCCCCCGGATGGCCGCGGCCGCCGCCTCGGCTTTTTCGATCGCCGGCTGCATCCGGTTCAACTCGCTCTGCTCCGCGTAGGGCAGCTTGCGCGGGGCGGCCCGCTTCGGCTTGGGCGGCGTTCTCGCAGGGGTTTCCTGCGCGGCCGCGGCCGCCTGGGCCGCGCGCCACTGATCGTAGTCCGCGAAGAATTCCGCCCGCCCGCGGCCGTCCAGAAACAGCAGCCGGTCGCTCAGGTTGTCCAGCAGCAGCCGGTCGTGGGTGATCAGCACGATGGCCCCCGGGAACCCGAGCAGGCCCTCCTCGAGCGTGTCCAGCGTGGGGATGTCGATGTCGTTGGTGGGCTCGTCGAGCAGCAGGATGTCCGCCGGCCTCAGCATCAGCCGGGCGATGAGCAGCCGGGACCTCTCCCCGCCCGAGAGCCGGGAGACCGGAAGCGGCAGCTGGTCGGGGGGGAACAGAAACCGCTTGGCCCAGGCCACGACGTGCAGCTGCCGGCCCTGGAACACGACCATGTCCCCGGAGGGGCAGAGCGCCTCTCTGAGGGTCTGGCTCGGGTCGAGCTGTTCGCGCTTCTGGTCGAAGACCACGATAGAAACGCCCTCCGCGCGCTCGATCGACCCGGCGTCGGGGGCGAGGTCCCCGTTGAGCAGGTGCAGGAGGCTGCTTTTGCCCGACCCGTTCCGGCCCATGATGCCCAGGCAGGAGCCGGGGGAGAGCGTGAGGTCGAGCCCCGAAAAAAGCGGCCTTCCGCCGCGGGCGAGCGCGAGGCCGTTGGTTTTTAAAAGCTTTTTGGTCTTGCGGCCGGTGGCGTCGAACTCGATGCGCGCGCTGCGGTTGACGGCGTTGCGCTCCCGGACCGCGCCCAGATCCTCCTGGAGCTGGTGGGCGCTGGCGATGCGGTACTTGGCCTTGGTCGAGCGGGCCTTGGGGCCGCGGCGCAGCCACTCGATTTCGCGGCGGGCCTTGTTGGAGAGCACCGCCTCCTGCTGGGTCTGGGCCCGCGCGAACGCTTCCCGTTTCTCGATGAAGGCCGAGTAATTGCCCTCCACCCGCAGGTACCCGTCGGGGTAGAGCCGGTTGAGCTCGACGGTCCGGTTGGTCACGGCCTCCAGGAAGGTGCGGTCGTGGCTGACCAGGACAAAGGCAAACGGCGCCTGCTTCAACGCGGCCTCCAGCCACAGGATGCCCTCCAGGTCCAGGTGGTTGGTGGGCTCGTCCATGAGCAGCAGGTCGGGCTGCTGAATCAGGGCCCGGGCGATGGCCAGCCGCTTGCGCCATCCGCCCGAGAGAGTGCCGGCCCGACGGTCCGTGCTTTCAAACTCCATCCGCAGGACGGTTTCGCGGATGAGCGCGGAGGCCTGCTCCGGGTTGTCCACGGCTTCAAGCAGGGTCTGCTCGACGGTTTTCTCCGGGTCGAGCTCGTCCGCCTGGGGCAGGTAAACCAGCCGCGTGTCCCGCTTGCGGGTGATCTCCCCGGCGTCCGGCGTCTCCAGCCCGGCCAGGATCTTGAGCAGGGTGGACTTGCCCGAGCCGTTGGGGCCGATCAGCCCCATGCGCTCGCCTTCGAAAAACCCCAGCGTGATGGCCGCGAACAGGGGGTGCAGGGAGAAGGACTTGCTGATGGACTGGCACTGGATGAGAAGGGTGGATGCCATGGAGACTCCGGGTGCCTCAGGCGCCGCGCGCGGCGAGCCAGATCGTGCGCCGGCCCCCGCGGCCGGCCGCCCGCGCGTGCGAGCCGACCTCCCGGAGTGTAAAACCCGCCCGGCGCAGACGCTTGGAAAAAGCCCGAACGGAAGCGGCCGACCACACGGCCAGCACGCCGGCCGGGCGCAGGGCCGCGTGCGCGGCCTCCAACCCGGCCATGGAATAGAGCCATTCGTTGGCCTGGTGGGCGAGCCGCTCGGGGCCGTTGTCCACGTCGAGCAGGATGGCGTCGAAGGCCAGGGGCGCCTCCCGCAGGAGCTGTCCGACGTCGATCTCGCGCACGCTCAGGCGGCCGTCCTCCAGGGGGCGGCCGGCGAGCTCCGCCAGCGGCCCCCGGTTCCACTCCACCACCTCCGGGGCCAGCTCGGCCACCACCACCCGACCTGCGGGGCCGATGTGTTTGAGCGCCGCGGCCGCAGTGTAGCCCATGCCCAGGCCTCCGACCAGGACCCGGGGCTTGGGGCGGCCTGCGATTCGGGCGCACGCCAGATCGGCCAGGGCCTCCTCGGACTCGTGGGCGCGGCTGTTCATGAGCTCGCCGCCGCCGATCCGGATCGAGAACTCTTCCCCCCGCTGGTACAGCCGCAGCTCTTCACCGCCGGCCGGCAGACGGGCGCTACCGATGAACTTCCATGGGACCATGAACGCCTGCTGTTGATGGTGTCGAAACAATATTAACCGCGATCGGCCCCTCTCCCCGCCGCTCTTCCCGGGACGATGGGAGCGGGCCGGGGGAGGGGGCTTCGGTTGCCGGCCGGCAGGATAACACGTCCGCGGGCATTTGAACATTGTTGGCTTTAGCGAAGGGGGCCGGGGGGATTTGAGAAGCGACTGCCTTGGAAACCCGATTTCGCCCGCCGATGGCGGGATTCATCCCGCAGTCCGGGAATGGTTTGGAACTCGCGCACAACCTGCTATAATGGGCCCAGCAAGAAAACCTGGGAGGTGGGAATGGATCTTCGTTTTACAGCCGGCAACGGCCCGGTGGACACGGCCATCAAGGATTTGCTCGACATGGTCGGGCCCATACGCCACCGCGCCATCGTGCGCGAGATGATCATCGCCGCGCTGAAGGCCGGCCAGGAGAACCCCTCCAAGGCCGACCTGAAAATCATGTGCGGGACCCTGAAGGAGATGCGCTACACCTCCAAGGTGTTCGGAGAGTACCGCGACGCCTGCAAAATCACCGTGTTCGGATCGGCACGGACGACCCCGGATCACCCGCTTTACGGGATGGCCCGGGAGTTCGGCCGGAAGCTGGCCGCCGCCGGCTTCATGGTGATCACCGGCGGCGGGCCGGGGATCATGCAGGCGGCCAACGAGGGCGCCGGCCTCGAAAACTCCTTCGGGGTGGGCATCCGTCTGCCTTTCGAACAGAAATCGAACCCCGTGATGAACGGAAGCCCGCGCGACATCATGTACAAGTATTTCTTCAACCGCAAGGTGGCTTTCATGAAGGAAGCCTGCGCGGTAGCGCTTTTCCCCGGCGGGTTCGGCACCCTCGACGAGGCCATGGAAGCCCTGACCCTGCTCCAGACCGGCAAACGCTACCCCCTGCCGGTCGTGCTGATGGACCAGCCCGGAGACACCTACTGGTCGGGCTGGATGGGCTTCATGCGGGACCACCTCGCCTCGGGCGGCTACATCGGGCCGGACGATTTCGCCTTTTTCCACCACACCCAGGATGTCGACGAGGCCGTTGCCGCCATAAAAGGGTTTTACCGCCGTTACCACAGCCTGCGCTTCGTGGGCGGGAAAGCCGTGATCCGCATGGCCTCCGCACTGCCGGAGGCGCGCATCGGGAAACTCCGGCGCGGGTTCGCCGATCTCATCGTCGACGGCGGCGACCTGGTGCCGTCCGGGGCGCTCGCCCAGGAGAGGGACGAGCCGGATCTCGCCCACCTGCCGCGGCTGGTCCTTGACTTCAACAAGAAGGATTTCGCAAGGCTCCGGCAGCTGATCGACGCCATCAACGCCACCTAGGCCGCGGCCGGCCGCCGGCCCGAGAGCTCCCCCGCGCCGCGCCGCCGTAACCTGGACGTCTGAATTAATTTAGAATGAATTATAAGATTTTAAAACAAATAGTTGTTTGAATTTTATTAATGTTTTTTATAATAAATTTTCAGGATCTTCGTCCAGCCGTCGCCCCCCATTGATCTCTCCCGCAGACCCCTAACCTTGCGCCCTGCACCTCGCACCTTAAAACTTCAAACATGTTCCTCCCCACTTAGAACCCCCACCCGGACCCTTCCCCTCAGGGGGCGGCCAGGGAGCGGGTGGCGGTGTGGCGTAATTCGTGACGGTATTTGTGAAAAAGGTCCCCTAAGGAACGTCTATTTCAACTTGGGGTCGAGCGCGGCGCGCAGGCCGTCGCCGAAGAGGTTGAAAAAGAGCACGGTCAGGAAGATGGCGATGCCGGGGAAAATGGTCATGTGGTCGGCCACTCCGATGTAGTCCCGGCTCTCGGCCAGCATGGCGCCCCACTCGGGCGTGGGCGGCTGGGCCCCGAGCCCCAGGAAGCTCAGGCTGGCGGCCGTGATGATGGAGGTGCCGATGCGCATGGTGAAGTAGACGATGACCCCGCTCAGGGTGCCGGGCATGATGTGCACGAACATGATCCGTCTCCGGGAGGCGCCGATGCTGCGCGCCGCCCGGACGTAGAGGGTCTCCTTCAGCGCCAGGGTGCTGCCGCGCACGATGCGGGCGAAGGTCGGCATGCTGAAGACGGACACGGCGACCACCACGTTGACGAGCCCCGGGCCCAGGATGGCCACGATGGCGATGGCCAGCAGAATTCCGGGGAAGGCGAAGAGGACATCCGAGGTGCGCATGATCAGGCCGTCCAGGAACCCGCCGAAGAACCCGCTGATCAGCCCCAGCGCCACCCCGGCCAGCGCCCCCACCAGCACCGAGGTCAGACCGACCGCCAGGGAGATGCGGGCGCCGTAAATGATCCGGCTGAGGATGTCCCGGCCGTAGAGGTCGGTGCCGGCCCAGTGCTCCGCGCTGGGGGGCAGTTTGGAGAGGCTGTAGTTGATCGCGTACGGGTCGTACGGGGCGATCACCGGCGCGAGGACGGCCACGAGCGCCAGCAGGAGGATGAAGACCCCCGCCACCAGCGCGGTCTTGCGCTGCCGGAACTTGTACCAGGCGATTCTCAAAGGGGTCGCTTTCTTTTCGCTCATAGGGCGGTTCACTCGAAGCGGATTTCGGGGTTGATCAAAGCGTACACCATGTCCACCAGCAGGTTGATGAAAACGAAATGAAAGGAGTAAAGCAGCAGCAGCGCCTGCAGGACGGGGTAGTCGCGCACGGCGACGGCCTCGATCATGAACCGTCCCAGGCCCGGCCAGGCGAACACTGTTTCGACCACCACGGAGCCGCCCAGCAGAAAACCGAACTGCAGGCCCGCCATGGTCACCACGGGGATCAACGCGTTGCGGAAGGCGTGCTTCCACATGACCCGGGACTCGGGCACGCCCTTGGCGCGGGCGGTGCTGATGTACTCCTCGTTCAGAACATCCAGGAAGGCCGAGAGGGTGAACCGGGCCATGATGGCCGCCACCGTGGCCCCAAGGGTGAAGGAGGGCAGGACCAGCTCCGACCACTTGCCCGTGAACCCGGCGACCGGGAGCCACCCCAGGTGGACCGCGAAAAGCTGGATCGCCAGCAGCCCCAGCCAGAACTGGGGCAGGGAGATGCCGGAGACCGAGATCAGCATGGCGGCGTGGTCCTGCCACTTGCCGTTGTAGATGGCCGCCACCGCCCCGAAAAAGACCCCGAAGAGGACCGACCAGGCCATCCCCGCCAGGGCCAGGTACATGGTCGGAAGGTAGCGCAGGGAGATCTCCTGGAAGACCGGCAGCTTGGTTTTGAGGCTCAACCCGAGGTCGCCCCGCAGCACGTTGCCCATGTAGGTGAGGTACTGCACCGGCAGGGAGCGGTCGAGGCCGAGTTGCACGCGCAGCATTTCGATGGTGGCAGCGTCCGCCTCCGGGCCGGCCATCATGCGGGCGGGGTCTCCGGGCAGCAGATGCACGAATCCGCAGGCCAAGATGGAAACCACTACCAGCACGGGCACGATGGCCGCGCAGCGCTTGAGAAAATACTTCAGCATATCTTATGTATCATTTTATAATAACAACTATATTCGTCGCGCTACTCTCACCCGAACCATCCCCCTCAGGGGGAGGGCAGGGAGAGGGTGAATTTATGGCGCACTTCGTGACGGTGTTATTACCCCGGCCTGTCAAAAAGCTTAACGGGAGTCGACGTCCGGCGGAGCGGGGTGCCCGCCACGGCGGGCACCCCGCTCCGCCTCTACGTGAAATACGGGAAATGGGCCTAATCCAGCGCCGGAGTAACCACGATAAACGCCTATCAGTCGGTCAGCTCCGCATTCTCCACCGAAAATCCGCCGTCGGGCAGGGGATAGATCCCCTTGAGGTTCTTGGCCTTGGCCGCGATCAGTTTGTCCACGAAGAGATAGCCCCACGGGGCCAGGGGCCAGGCGGCGTCCTGGCACTTGGCGTAGGCCTCGCGGCGTACGGCGGGGTCGGCCGAGACCAGGCCGGCCTGGATCAGCTCGTCCACTTTCGGGTCGGAGAAAAACCCGAAGTTGGAGAGCGCGGGCGGGAAGGCCGCGGTCGCCAGCAGCGGCCGGATGCCCCAGTCCGCGTCGCCCGTGGAGGAGGACCACCCGCCGAAGCCGATGAAGGGCATCAGGTTGGAGTCGTCCGGCCGGTTGGCCTCGAGCTTGTTGTAGAAACTCGCAACGTCCATTGACTGGAGGTCGCCGGTGATGTTGATCTCCTTGAGCTGCTGCTGGACCATTTCGGTGGCCCGCAGCCGGTTGGAGGGGTTGGGGGTCAGGAAGACCACCTTGAACCCGCTTTCATACCCGGCCTCCTTCATCAGCGCCTTGGCCTTGGCCAGATCGTAGGGCCAGGTGCCCTGTTTCTTGTAGAACTGGAGGTTGGGCGGGATAATGGAATCGGCTTCCGTGGCCGCGCCGCCCCAGGCGATGCGGATGATGGCCTGCTTGTCCAGGGCGTAGTTGATGGCCTGGCGCACGCGCGGGTCGGACAGCGGCTTGAACCGGGTGTTCAGGACCAGGTAGCGCTCGACGATGGAGGGGCGCTCGATGATCTCGATCTTGGGGTCGGCCTGGACCACCTTGAGCATCTCGGCCGGCATGGGGTAGATGTAGTGGGCCTGGCCGGCGCGCAGCATGGCCACCCGCGAGCCGCTTTCCGGGATCGGCCGGAAGGTGATGGTGTCGACCTTCGCCGCGCCCTTCCAGTACCCGGGGTTCTTTTTGATCTTGACCGTGTCCGAGGCCCACTCCACGAAGATGAAGGGGCCCGTCCCGACGGGGTTCTTGCTCACCTGGTCCCCGTGCTTGGCGATGGCCGCCGGGCTCAGCATCAGGGCCCCGGGGTGGGCGACGGTGTTGATGAAGGCGCCGAAGGGCTCGTTCAGGACGAACTTGACAGTCGACTCGTCGATGACGACCAGCTCCTTGACCGGCTTCATCAGGCTGCTGCGTTTGAGCTTTCCGCCCATCAGCCGGGCGATGTTCACGCGCACGGCCTCGGCGTTGAAGGGCGTGCCGTCGTGAAACGTGATGCCCTTGCGCAGCTTGAAAGTGAACTCGGTGGCGGCGCTGTTGAAGGTGTAGCTCTCCGCCAGCAGGGGGACCACCCTCAGATCCTGGTCGAACCCCATGAGGCCTTCCAGCATGGCCTTCTCGATGGCGCCGGAATAGGTGTCCGTGGTGTCGTGGGGGTCCAGGGACTTCGGGGTGGACTCGGAGGCGTAGATCACATCCTTCGTTGCGCCGAAGGCCGGCGCGGCCATCAAGGCCAGGCACATCAGCATCAGAAACAATCTCTTGTAAACCATGGCGTTCCTCCTTTTGGTCTTGGGTTGATGCGTGTCAGTGCTTCTTCTGTTACATGCAGTTGTTGCTTTCATGTGGGAGCGGCTTCCAGCCGCGATCGCAATTTTCGGATCTCCGTTACCTGGCTTTTCGTGGCTGGAATCCACTCCCACCGGTAAGTTTCCCTTTTTCCGGCACGCGGTACGAAAGCCCGAGGCATTCTTTCATGGGCGGTCTCACACCGCCACCAGGTGGCCCGGCGCCGCCTCTTCATACCGCACCCGCGGCGGCGGGTCACCCACTTTCCGGACCGGGCTGGGGATCTCCCCGGTCAGCATGCTGAAGGAGGTCCGCCGGGCCGGGTCGGCCACCGGGACCGCCGCCAGCAGCTTGCGCGTGTAGGGGTGCTGCGGGTTTTCAAAGATGTCGCTGCGGCGGCCCACCTCGACGATCTGCCCCAGGTACATGACCGCGACGCGGTGGCTCACCCGCTCCACCACCGCCATGTCGTGGGAGATGAAGATGTAAGAGAGGTTCATCTCTTTCTGGAGCTCCATCATCAGGTTGAGGACCGTGGCCCGGATGGAGACGTCGAGCGAGGAGACGGCCTCGTCGGCGACGATCACCCGCGGCTCGGTTGCGAGCGCGCGCGCGATGGCGATCCGCTGGCGCTGGCCGCCGGAGAACTCGTGCGGGTAGCGCGCGGCGTGGCGGGCCGGGATGCCCACGCGCTCGAGCAGATCCCCCACTTTTTTCGCCACCCCCTCTCGGTCGCCCATGCGGTGGATGACGAGAGGCTCGGCAATCGAATCGCCGATGCTCCTGCGGGGGTTGAGCGAGGCGAACGGGTCCTGGAAGACAAACTGGATGTTCTGCCTCAGCTTTTGCATTTCATCCTCGCGGACCTGCATCACATTCTTTCCGTCGAAAATCACCTCCCCCTCGGCGGGGACCAGCTTGAGGGCCGAGTAGCCGGCCGTGGTCTTGCCGCATCCGGACTCGCCCACGATCCCGAGGGTCTCCCCGGGGTAGAGCCGGAAGCTCACGCTTTCCACGGCGTAGACCAGGTGCGTGGGACGGCCGAAAAAGGTCTTGCGCGACACGAAGCGGGTGGTCAGGTTGCGGACTTCCAGGACCGGGTCCTTTCCGTAGTCGGCCGTGTCGATCTCCTTTTCCAGAGGGGGCGGCTCGGCCGCGCCGCGTTTCAATTCGCTCTCCATCTCCAGCACGGGCAGGGTCGCGGGGTTCTTGCGGCCCCGCATGCTGCCCAGCCGCGGTACGGCCTTCAGCAGCGCGCGGGTGTAAGGGTGGGAGGGGTTGGCAAAAAGGGTGCGGACGTCGTTGGTTTCGACGATGCGGCCCTGGTACATGACGATGACGCGCTCGGCCAGCTCGGCCACCACCCCCATGTCGTGGTTGATGAAGACCACGGCCATCTCGAACTGCTGCTGCAGGGAGCGGATCAGCGCCAGGATCTGCGCCTGGATGGTCACGTCGAGCGCGGTGGTGGGCTCGTCCGCGATGAGGACCTGGGGCCGGCAGGCGAGGGCCATGGCGATCATCACGCGCTGGCGCATGCCCCCGGACATCTGGTGCGGGTACTCCGTGGAGCGCTTTTGGGCATCCGGGATGCGTGCGGTTTCGAGCAGCTCGAGCGCCCGCTGCGCGGCTTCGCCGCGCGGCAGCGCCTGGTGGGAGAGGATGGCCTCTTCGAGCTGGTTGCCGATGGTGAAGAGCGGGTTCAGCGAGGTCATGGGCTCCTGGAAGACCATGGAGAGGTCAACCCCGCGGATCTGTCGGGCCTCGGCGTTGGTGAGGCGGGTGATGTCCAGGACGCTGCCGTCCTTCCGGCGCAGCGTGATCCGGCCGGCGTCGGTGCGCACGTGGGGCAGCAGGTGCATGACCCGGCGCAGGGTGACGGTCTTCCCGGACCCGGACTCGCCCACGATCGCGAGCGTTTCGCCCTTCTTCACGGAAAAGGAGGCGTCGTGCAGGACCGGGGTGAACCCGCCGTAGGTGGGAAAGCTGAGCGAAAGATTCCGGACGGAGAGGACCTCCTCCGGCGGCATCGCCTCGGAAAGAGCGGGCCCGCTATTCAAAGTAGCCTTTTTTCTCGACCACGCGGTTGCGGACCATGACCGCGCCCCGGGCGAGCACGTCCCGGACGGTCATGGCGGCGGGATCGAGCACCAGGAGGTCGGCATCGGCGCCCGGCTTCAGCTCGCCCTTGACCCCGGCGAGCCCGTAGACCCGGGCCGGGGTGCTTGTCAGCGGCCGGAGCGCCTTTTCAAGCGGCATGCCCTTGCGGTTGACGAGGCTTGAGAGCTCGAACAGGAGGGAAGCCGGGGTGCCGATCCCCATCCCGACGATGCGGCTGCGGTCCTCGTTCCAGACCGGCAGCGAGCCGCCGGCGTCCGAGCTGAAGGCGACCTGCTCGAAGAGGTCGTTTTCGTCCGCTCGACGGGCGAAGTCCGCGGCGGCCACGTGCGCCGCGCCTTCGGCGGGCAGGCTGTTCATGCAGGTAGCGTCGACCACCGCCCCCAGGCGGGCGAGCTCCAGCACCTGCTCGGCCAGGCCCGGGTGGCTGCGGTTGATGTGGGTGGGGATGAACATGTCCGGCCGGGCGCCGTGCTCCCGGACGACTTCGAAAATCAGATCCAGGCCGGTGGGCCGCGCGCCGGTGTGCACGGTGATGAAGCCGGGCTTGTTCGCCACCAGGGCCGCCACGCGCAGCTCCGCGGCCAGGGTTGCGAGGCCGGCCGCGTCGATGTGCGGGCCGCGGATGTCGGAGAGCGCGAGCTTGCAGCCGATGACCGGCTGGAGATAGACCAGGTCCCGGGCGACGCTGCCGGTGAGGGTCGGGGAGGGGTGCCAGTAGGAGCCGGTCAGCATGAAGGCCGTCAGCCCCTCGGCGTTGAAGGCCTGGGTCTTGGCGTAGAGGCTCTCGACGGAGCGGGTGAGGGCGTCGGTGCCGAGCAGGCCCACGGCCGTGGTCACGCCGTTGCGCGTGTTCATGCTGAGCTGCATCTCCGGGGTGCGGGTGTGAAAGCCCCCCTCGCCGCCGCCGCCGGTGAAGTGCTGGTGCCCGTCGACGAAGCCCGGCACCACGGCGAGCCCCTTGGCGTCGATGAGATCCACCTCGCCGGGCAGCCCCGCGGCATCGATCTTCTTTTCAATGGCCAGGATCTTCCCGCCGCCGGTCAGGACGTCGCAGCGCCCCATGGCGCGCGGCCCGAAGACCTCCCCGTTTCGTATCAGTATCATGCGTGCAAGCCTCCCCGATCGCTTCCGTATGCTCCACCGGTAGCTGACGAGGCTTAGCACTCCCCTTCAAGAGGGTCAATAGGGCGGGGGCCGGCGTTGACGTCCCATCGCCACTCATACTCCGGCAATCAAACATGCCGTGCGCTCTCATTCCGGGAAAGGGCGGATACGGACCACCTGAATCCGGGCCGTCGACCGAAGCGGTGGGAGAGGCGTCCCGCCTCGATCCGGTTCGCGGCAAGATGCCGCTCCCACCTCAACAACTCGACCGCCATCAAAACCCAAATCAGGCGGTTACTCTTAAGGTTGATAACCGGCGGGTTCAAGACCGCGCGGGGTGGAGAACCTTTTCGGGGCCGCCGGGTCTTTCTGTTTCGCCCGCCACTCCCGCGGGCTCACATAACGCTCCTTCAAAGCCCACATGCCGCGGCCGGCCTCGCGCGCCTCTTTTTCGGTCTTCCAGTAAAGCGCCAGCGGCTGACCCGTGGTCGAAGCGCCGCGGTAGACCTCGGCCAACCCGGCTTTCAACAACTCGAGGTTCACCTCCCTCCCGTCGACAAAGACAACGGCCAGGCGCCGGCCGTAGCGGTCCGTGCCGAAGCTCTTGAATTCGACGGGTTTGTTCAAAACGAGCGCGGCCAGATATTTGGTGGCGGTCTGGCTGAAGGGCTGGCCGGGCTGATTTTTTCCGTGTGAGACTTCCGGGGCATCGATCCCGACCAGCCGCAAGCTGACCGCCTTGCCGTTCTCCATGACAAGGATGGTGTCCCCGTCGACCACCCGGCTGCACCTGTAACCGACGGCGAGCGCGGGTGAAAAGAGGGCGCTGATCAAAACGACTGCGATGACGGTAAAAGCGAGACGGCAAGAACCGCAAACTTGTAATTTAATTTTTGGGAAGTATCTCATCAGAATTAAACCGCAGAGGGATGAGTTTTAATCTGTCTGCTATTACGATATTTTATTAAAAAAAATTTCTCGATATCCTATCGTCTTTTCTGGAAATTTATTTAAATTGGCAGTGAGGATAATACGGTTTTAAGCGAGGCAGGCGATGAGGGAGGATCAGAGCTTAAGTGGCAAGGCAATTGCTGTGGTGCGGAATAAAGAGAAAGGTGCTTGAAGATAATTGGCCTGATGAGCGCATTTTTCCGAATTGGAGTTTTTTTTGGGTCTTCTTTATAAAAAATCGAATCCAGCGACGAGATATTGTAACATTCATCTTCGGTAGTGCAAGGGGCACGTGGTGGAAGAGTCCACGGTTTTCGGAAAAGCCATCGGCGACACCGACACCAAGCGCGAAGCCCGCATGCTGGACGAGACCCAGGACATCTATCGCATCTTCAAGGTCGAAATCGCTCGTGAGGTCGGTCGGTTCGACGCGTGCCGGCAACTGCTAACGCCCCCCTTCGAGGGAAACCTGGGCAGGGTTGCCGATTTCATCCGCGGGCTGGCGGATGCAGGCGACCGGGACGTATGGCCGATCGCGTTCTGAGGGGCTGATCGGATCCATGGTCATGAATCGTAACCGGGAGGCAGCTGCGAGCCCCTGATCGCCGCGGTCGCGGCATCGACCACGGATTTCGGGAACATCTTCAACTCATCCGGGGCGAACGTTAAGTGGGGCATATGGCAAAGAACCAGCGTGCAGACCGCGAGCGCCTGTTCCTCGTCGCGTTTGCGCTTGATCGGCTCACGGTCGGCTTGGCGGCTCAACCAGAGTTTGTGCAAGGCGAATGCCCGCGGGTCTGGGACCGCCATGAGGGCCGGGTAACCGTCGTCGCCGATCACATGATGCGTGAATTTCGGGGAGGAGACCAGCCAATGGAGGTTGGGGAGCTCGGCTGCGACCAAGTCCTCCCCGGCGCGCCCCATTCTCCGTTTTTCCTGCAAATGAGCCGGCCGCGGCTCCGGCTTGAGCAGGTCCACCATGTAGCCATTGCGATTGACCGCGCGAAAGCTTCTTTTCCGGACAAGTTCAAACGATCGGTCGGCTTGCTGCAAGATATCCAAAAAACCGCCCGGCTCGATTCCGGCAGTGGGGTTCAGTTGAAGCTTTGATCGGACATCCCACAGGATGTCGACGTCCTGGGTGGCCGTCAGGCCGCTTTCGAAAAGGACGCCCGCGTAGGCCTCATAGGCATACAAGGCGTTGGTCCCGATCACCTGGAGGTTGCTTCCCAGCAGCCTTTTTTGTTCAAGCAGCCTCAAGATGCCGCCGACCACCCTCGGCACTCGAGCGATTCGGGCCGCCTTGCAAAAACGAGCCTGCTCCTTCAGACGATCCTGAAGGTGGCGAAGGTTTTCCGCAAGGTAATTCTTGTTTTCGTGGAACTCCCTGTGGATCGTTTCCGTCTCTGCGGACCGCGGCCCCAGGCTCTTTCCATAACCGCGACGATCCAGCGATCGGAACAGGTACTCTTTACCTTTTGCCTTTTTCCAGTGCATGCCTCCCCGGTAAGCCCGGTTTTTTGCGAAAGCTTCCACGAAGCCAAGGTGAAGCTGGGCAGCGTCAACTAGAATTCGACGCTGATCCCCGCTCATCTCAAACCAGTGAAGGCGTTTTTCCATCATAAAGTGAAATTCCTAATTTGAAGGAAAATTGATATAACGACAATATATTACCAATTGGTTTTCCTTCAAAATTGTATAGCTTTATTTTGATGGAAAACAGATTGCGTGTCAATCGGAAAATTATTTCATTAAAATTTTGGTGTGTTAATTTTGTTGTGATATTCTTGACGATGCAAAAAGGTGCGCATCAGTGCGATTTTCAGGTTAAGGGTTGTTAATATGCCTGGGCGGCTGGCGCTTTACATCGGAATCCTTACAGCGTTGACGGCGGGGGGGGCCGCGGTTTCGGCCGCGCCGGTCGAGCAGTCGATCCAGTGGGCCGGGGCCGAGCGCAATTACCTGGTCAGCCTGCCGCCCGGCTATTCCGGCGGCGAGAAGCGCCCCCTGATCTTCGTTTTCCACGGGGGCGGGGGCAACCCCGCGCAGGTCCTGCAGAGCACGGACATCGTCGAGCGGGCGGCCGGGAAGGGGTGGATCCTGGTCGCGCCGGCCGGCAGCGGGCGGCTGGACCGATTTCTGACCTGGAACGTGGGGTTCGGTTTCGGGTATGCGATGTCGGCCCAGGTGGACGACGTCGGCTTCGTGCGCCGGTTGATCGAGGCGCTCGAGACCGCCTACCGCATCGACCCCGACCGCATTTACGCCACCGGCATCAGCAACGGCGGCATCCTCTGCCACCTGCTGGCCGGCCACCTGTCGGAGCGGATCGCGGCCATCGCACCCATCGTGGCCACGGCCGGCGGCCGGGCCAGGGGGCATACGGAGTGGCTGCAGCCGCCGGCGCCCAGACACCCCGTCTCGGTCATCAGCTTCAACGGCGTCCTGGATCAGTCGATACCGCTGGCGGGCGGCCTGCAGCAGCGCTCCTGGGCCGAGCCGGTCGAGATCTGGTCGGCGCGGCAGAGCACTGACTTCTGGGTGCGGCACAACCGCTGCAAACCCGAGCCCGTGGTCGAGCGAAACGAGGCCGCGCAATTCACGCGCGCGACCTACCCGGGCGGGGCCGGGGATAGCGAGGTGGTGCAAATCGTGCTCCTGAACCAAGGCCACGCCTGGCCCGGCGGGAGCAAGGGCTATCGGCTGGGCGACGAGCCCACCCAGCTGCTCTCCGCCAATGCCCTGATGTTTGAATTTTTCGAAAGGCACCCCAAGCGCCGGTAGGCGGCGTGAGCGCCTTGCCTACTTTCATGGCGTGTCGGAAAAAAAAGCGGTTTGTCGGATTCTGGAATTGGCCGTATGTTATTGCCAGATCAATGAATCCCTCTTCGACGCCACCGGCGCAGGAAAGGATCAAATGAAATACATCGGCGCCCACGTCAGTGCCGCCGGCGGCGTGCACAAGGCCCCGCTCAACGCCCGGCAGATCGGGGCCACCGCCTTTGCCCTCTTCACCAAGAACCAGCGCCAGTGGTCGGCCAATCCGTTGTCGGAGGAGGAGATCCGGCTTTTCAAGGCCAACTGCCGGGAGGCCGGATACGCGCCCGAGCAGATTCTGCCCCACGACAGCTACCTGATCAACCTGGGGCACCCGGACGCCGATGCGCTGAAAAAATCGCGGGCGGCCTTCATCGACGAGATGCGCCGCTGCGAGCAGCTGGGGCTCGTGTATCTGAACTTCCACCCGGGCAGCCATCTCGGCCGGATATCCGTCGACGACTGCCTGGCGCGCATCGCCGAATCGATCAACCTGGCTTTGGCACAGACCCGCGGGGTGAGCGCCGTCATCGAAAACACCGCCGGCCAGGGCACCAACCTGGGCCACCGTTTCGAGCACCTGGCCGCCATCGTCGCCGGCGTTGAGGACCGTTCACGGGTGGGGGTCTGTCTGGACACCTGTCACAGCTATTCCGCGGGGTACGACCTGGTGAGCCCGGCAGGCTACGCCGCCACCCTGGAGCATTTCGATGCCGTGGTGGGTTTCTCGTTTCTGAAGGGATTGCACCTCAACGACGGCAAGAAGGCCATGGGCAGCCGCGTGGACCGTCACGAGCGCATCGGGGAGGGGACCCTGGGGCTGAAGGCATTCCGGCGGGTCATGAACGATCCCCGTTTCGACGGCATCCCCATGATCCTTGAGACGCCGGACGAGAGCCGGTGGCCGGAGGAGATCCGCCTGCTGAAGAGCATGGTGAAATAGTTCCGTGGCGGCACAGCGCTAAGAACCCAACCGTCGGAGCGGATCGGCCATCGGTTTCAGATGAATATCGTTCCGATGGGAATCCTTTCGTCGATCTGGCATTCCCGGAGGAATGTTGAATCAATCATTTTCTGTTTTTTCGCGTACCCGCTCAGCAACGCGCAATCGCAAATGGAATTGATCAACCGCGGTATTCCATCGGCAATGTCGAAAATTTTCCTGCACGCATCATCGGAGAAAATTACTCCTTTAGCGCCTGCCACTTTTAGACGATGCCCGATGTAGTGTGCGGTTTCGTGCTCATCCAAAGGTTGAAGCTGAGAGATCATGTTGATTCTTTGCCGGGTGGCTTTATTCCTCGGGTCCATCAGGACCGCTTCAGTTTCGATTTCGCCAACGAAGAAAATGTTCAACAGTTTTTGGCCGTCCAACTCAACGTTGGCCAGAAGCCGTATCTCCTCCAGCCGATCGTGATCGAGCGTCTGGGATTCATCTACTACGAGGAAGACGAGCTTGCGTTCTGAATACGCATCAAGCAAAAACTTCTTGAAATGAATAAAAAAATCAGCTTTATCGGAAATTTTCTTGTCCAACTCGAATTTTTCAGAGAGCAGATTGTAAAAATCGATAACCGGCATCATCGGGTCAGAGACTGTGGCGATGATGGATGAAGCATCAGTTGATTCCAGAAGATACTTTATCAGCGACGTTTTTCCGGTGCCGACCTCGCCCGTCAACAGCAGAAAGCCGTCACGTTTCGACATTCCATATTTAAGAAGCGACATGGCTTTTTTGTGTTTTTCACCAAACCAGAGAAAATCGGGGTCGGGGTTTGTTCTGAAGGGGAGCTTTTTCAGTCCGTAGTAGGATAGATACATGGATTCGCCTCAGCTTTCGCGTTAGCATCCCGAAGGCAAAAGCCGCCTTCCGGGAGCGGATACAGTCAGGCCGAGCCTAACGTCGCAGCGTCCAAGATTCCATTCTACCATAAAATGTGGCACCTTGCATCTTGAGCGCGCGTTAAACGCAAACAAGGCTCATTTCAGTGAGGGGGAGGGCAATATGTCCGCAGACTACGGCAAGGTCGTTGTGACCGACATCAAGATCCCGTTCACATCAATGGTCGTGCTCATGGTCAAGTGGGCCATCGCCACCATTCCGGCATTGATCCTGTTGATCGTGATCGGGTCTGTCGCCTTTGGGGTCTTCAATGCGCTCATGGGGGGGTGGCATATGCGGATGTGGTCGATGTGAACAGATGGGGGGCCGGGCGGCCTCACGTTATGACGGGCTGGCGGTGGGATGGCCCGGGGTGAACCCCCTGGATCCGAACCTACTGCATCCTCCAGATGGCGGACTGCGTATTGGATGAGTGAACCCTTGCCAGTTGAACCGCATGCTCCTTGAAACGGAGCGTGCCGCCGCCGGGTGCCCTGGAAACCCACCGGTATTCAGCACCCAAATCGGTATCGACCACTGCATACACCTGGCTGTCATCGATGAGGCCACTGGCCGAGGTCTTCAGCAGGGTCCACGTCAGGCACTCCCTTGTGTTCAGTTCGCTGACGGCACAATCAAACGCTTTCCGGGTGGCGGTCGAGTCGAGGGTGAGAATCCTTTGAATCGCAATAGAACTGAGGACGCTCATGATGACCAGGACGATGATGACTTCGGTAAGCGTGAATCCAGCGCGATTGGACAGCGCGGATGAGCGGTGAATCAGTTTTTCCATGGTGGCTATTGACGGGTTCCTCCTCGGTAGATCTGAGTTGCAACTATACCACGAATGTATGGTTGGAGGCAACCTTTTCCAGGTTGGCATGCAGTACCGGCCACCCCCCGTTCCAGAACGATTGACGGGGAAGGGGGGGCGCTGGTAGATTCGAGATCGATGTCCGAAGTGGATCCCTCAACGGGCTGAATCATTCAATGACGAACCCAAGGCCGCAGTGGCGTTTCCGGGAGATGCAGCCCGGAGAGATGAACGTCGACCCGATCGAGGGTGAATTTTTCACCACAGAAGCGTTGAGAAGCGTCACGGACGCGCTGGTGCGCGAATCCATTCAAAATTCCCTCGATGCCTCCGCCAAGGAGGAGCCGGTCACGGTGCGCTTCACACAGTACCTGAATCCGCCCCCCGGCGTCGACTCGGACGAGCTTCGCAAGATCTACATAGATGGCCTCTCCCCGCATCTGGATTCCAGGCACTCGGGCCTTCCGGAAACGCCCGCATCGATCGAACCGCTGAGCTTCATGACGATCGAGGATTTCGGCACGCGGGGCCTCCAGGGGGACGAGCGGCAGTACGACGACCTGGACGATGAGATCAAAAAGAACGATTTTTTCTATTTTTGGCGCAACATCGGGCGCACGAAAAAAGAGCTGACCGACCTGGGGCGCTGGGGATTGGGCAAGACCGTTTTCCAGGCGGCCTCCCGCATCAACACCTTTTTCGGGCTCACCGTGCGCAAAGATGACGGCCG
>CAZLSV010000036.1:10402-50009 GCA_964562235.1 uncultured Desulfatibacillum sp. | reverse complement strand
GCTTCAGGACCTGGCCATCCAGGCCCTCCAGGGGGGGGCGACGATCCTCATTTTCGACCAGGAGTTAAACCCCTCTCAGATCCGCTCCGTCACCGACCAGATCGCCCTCAAGGTCCTCGACCGCACTCAGCTCATTCTCGACATCTTTGCCCAGCGCGCCCGCTCGCGGGAAGGCAAGCTCCAGGTGGAGCTGGCGCAGCTCAAATACCTCCTGCCGCGGCTGCTGGGCAAGGGAACCGCCATGTCCCGCCTGGCGGGCGGCATCGGCGGCCGCGGGCCCGGGGAGACCAAGCTGGAAGTCGACCGACGCCGGGTGCGCAAGCGCATCAGCCAGCTCGAGGCGGCGCTGGAGGAGGTCCGGGGCCATCGCCGGCAGCTGCGATCCCAGCGGGACAAGAAAAACCTGCCGGTGATCTCGATCATCGGGTACACCAACGCGGGCAAGAGCACCCTGCTGAACAGCCTGACCCGGAGCCGAGTGCTGGCCGAAAGCCGGCTTTTCGCCACGCTGGACCCCTCCAGCCGGCGGCTTCGGTTTCCCCGGGACTTCGAGGTCATCATCACCGACACCGTCGGTTTCATCCGCGACCTGCCGCAGGACCTGATGGTGGCCTTTCGCGCAACGCTCGAGGAGCTGGAAGTCGCCGACCTTCTGCTGCACGTGATCGACATCAGCAACCCCCGGGTCGAGGACCAGATCCAGGCCGTGGAGGGCATCCTGGCCGACCTCCATCTCGACCGCAAGGCCACGCTCAATGTCTTCAATAAAAAAGACCTCGCTCCCGCCGACCGGGTCGAGGCCCTGTGCCGCCGCCACGGCGCTGTGGCCATCTCCGCCGTGGACAAGACCACCCTCGCCCCCCTCATCGAACGAGTGCAGTCCCTGATCACGGGGCTGAGCGCTCCGGGGCTCGATCCGCACCGGCCGGCTTCCGCCGGCCCCGAATGAGCCCCTCACCCTTGCCTTGCTGTCACCACAAGCTATTGCGGTTGACACACACCGCCAAACCGATATAATGCGATTATGGATCTTGAATCGCTGGAACGAACAGCCGTTCGCGCCGCCTATCGCAGCTGCGAGGTGCTGCGCGCCTGTTACGGGAAGCTGAGCTCGATCGAGAAAAAAGGGCCGACCGATCTTGTCACGGACGCCGATCTTGCCTCCGAAGCCGAGATAGTCGCCGAGATCCGTTCCGCCTACCCCGATCACGCCATCGTGGCCGAGGAAGGTGGCACCCGCAGCGGCCGCAACGACTGGCGATGGCTCGTGGACCCGCTGGACGGCACCGTCAACTATGCGCATGGAGTGCCGTTTTTCGCCGTTTCCATCGCCTGCGTCGAGGGCGATGAGGTGCGGGTGGGAGTGGTTCTCAACCCGGTCAGCGGGGAGTTGTTCACCGCCCGCGCCGGCGGGGGGGCCCGGCTGAACGGGCAGCCGATCGGCGTCAGCCCGGAAACCCTGGTTTCGGAGAGTCTGCTGGCGACGGGGTTCCCCTACGACCTGGGGCCGGAGTTCGATCGCCTGGCGGCAAGGTTCCTGCGGTGCCTTCGGGCCGCGCGGGGCATCCGCCGGCTGGGGTCTGCGGCGCTGGATCTTTGTTATGTCGCCTGCGGACGCTTCGCGGGCTACTGGGAGAACTGCCTGCAGCCGTGGGACTCGGCCGCCGGCATTCTCATCGTTCGCGAGGCGGGCGGCCGGGCGACTGATTTTTCAAACCGGCCGGCCGGTGCCGGCGCCCGTGAGGTTCTGGCCACCAACGGCCGTATCCATTCGGAAATGATATCTTTTTTGGAGGAAGGTAAAAGTTGATAGAAAAGACCCCTGTTCGTTTTCGTCGGGCCCGCGTGACCAGCGTCCTCCGCTTCGGTTGTTTCGGAGATTTCCGTTCCGAAGACAGGATCTGCCGTCGTCATTGTGGGATCCGGATCCGGTGCGCCATCGAAAGGGATCAGAAGATCTACGTGGAGGTCTGCGAGGAGATGGCGGAGGTCGACAGCCAGATGCTGAAATTCCAGTAGCCGCTAGAACTTCCCGGACTCCAGTTTCTGCCGGAAGAAATCGACCTGCTGGCGGATGGAACTGTCCGCCTTGAGTCCTTTCTCGATGGAGTGGATGGAGTGCAGCGCGGTGGCGTGGTAACGGTTGAAGCTCTTGCCGATCGCCTGCAGGGGGGAATCGGTGAAACGGCGGGCGAGATAGATCCCCATGTGCCGCGGCCGCACGAGGGTCTGCTTGCGCGAACGCGAAACGAGATCTTCCGCGGAGATATTGTAATACTTGCAGACCATCTTTTTGATGACGTCCAGGGTGATCTTCTGACGCTGGCCGGCAATGTGCTTCACGACGCTTTCGGCCAGCGCGAGGTCGATCGGAATGCCCAGCAGCGAGGATTTGGCGGCCACTCCGTTCAACCCGCTTTCCAACTGGCGCACGTCATCGACCAGCTCCGCGGCCAGGTAATCGATCACCGGCCCCGGCATGCGGTATCCCAGCAGCGCGGATTTGCGCTGCAGGATGCGCATGCGGGTGCGGAAGTTGGGCGGCTCGATGGCCGAGATCAGGCTGCAGGAAAAACGCGATCGCAGCTTGTCGTGCAGCTTGGGAATTTCCGAAGGGCAGTAGCAGCTTGAAAAAATGATGCGTTTGCCGGATTCGTAAAGCGTATCCAGGGTCGCCGCCAGCTCGACCTGGGTGCGCTCCTTGCCGGTCAGAAAGTGGACATCCTCGAGCAACAGCACGTCGCAGTGGCTGCGGTACTTCGTCTTGAACTTGTCGAGCGTGTCGTGGCGGAACGCCTGGACCATCTCATTGCTGAAGTCCTCGGCCGTCATGTAATAAACGCGCTCGTCCGGGTTCTGGTTCAGGATGTGATGGCCGACCGCCTGGGAGAGATGGCTCTTGCCGAGACCGGTGTCCGAGTAAAGAAACAATGCGGGCTGCTGACGTTCGCGGCGGGAGGCGAGAGAAAGCGAGGCCGAGTAGGCAAAGTCGTTGTTGGCTCCCACGACGAAGTGGTCGAAGGTGAAGTCGCGGCGCAGAAACCGGCCGTTGTTGGGCCGGAGGCTTTCGCTGGGAAGGGGCAGCTGGAGGGCGCTTTCGAGGTTCTGCTTCTGTCCGTTGCACCGACCGGCCACATGATAGCGGACAAGGCTGTCGGGCTGGCCCACCATCCGCCGCAGCTCGGATGTGATCACCTCCCCGAAGTGCTCCTGAACCCTTTTGCGGGAAAAGGCGTTTGGACAGGTGAATACCCATTCACCCTCTTCGTTGTGTTGCAGGTCGAGCGGCTCGATCCACATGCGAAAACTGTGCGCGGCCACACGCTTCTTCAATACCGCTCGAAGTTCTTTCCAAACATTTTCCATCAGGTGCTTGATCTCCAACTGCCGTGGCCGCCGTTTTCGCGATCGGTCGACTAACCACAAGAATCAGGGCGTCGTGTGCAGGACCGCCGGAGGTGCGACGGCATCCGGCCATGAGCGTGCTTTTTAAAGCAACGGCCGTGCGGAGTCAAACCTGAAATTCCGTGATTGGCGAATTCTCAGGGGGGGGTTATGAACAATTTATATCTGCTTATTATCATATGCCTAACTGATGCCCGACGGTCCGGGTGGCCGATTCTGGTCCCTCTCGTGGATTGTTAGATTTCCAAACAATATCGGGGGATCCTCCCCCTTCGACATCCGACCTCCAATATGTTAAAACTCTTGAAATCATCTTTTTCCTATGATTATCTTCTATTTTCAAAAACTTTTATCCCGGATGAATGACCCCGCGACACGGCGATGCCTCTCTCGACTGGGGCTGTCCAACGGCGCCTCCGCCGTTTTGAAAGGCCATGGCAGGCTTTGCCTGCCCAACGCCAATTCATACTTAAGTAATTGTTATTTTACATATTTTATACATATCGGCATTGCTTCGGCGCTAAAAGCGCTGAGTTTGCTGAGATCGACCGGAGGGCAGGGGCGCAAAGCCTTGCGGGCCGGCCCCTGAGACAGCGGAACGCTTCAAGAACCAAGGATTATAGCGGCTTTTCGACCGTTACAGGTAAATTTTAAGGATATTTCCGAACGTTGCGAGCCCGCCGGCCGGCGGGCTCCCGCACATATGAGGCCTTATGCCGACGCAGGACATCATCATCCGCGGCGCCCGCCAGCACAACCTGAAAAACATCGACGTCACGATCCCGCGGGACCGCATGACCGTGATCACCGGTTTGTCCGGTTCGGGAAAATCCACCCTGGCCTTCGACACCCTCTATGCCGAGGGCCAGCGTCGGTATGTGGAGTCACTGTCGACCTACGCGCGCCAGTTTCTGGAGCGCATGGAAAAACCCGATGCCGATCTCATCGAGGGGCTCTCACCGGCCATTGCCATCGAGCAGAAAACGGCCGGCCACAACCCGCGTTCCACGGTGGGGACGGTCACCGAGATTTATGACTTCCTGCGGCTGCTTTACGCCCGTGCCGGCACTCCCCATTGCCACCAATGCGGCCGCCCGATCTCCGCGGGCACCATCGACCAGATGGTCGACCAGGTGGAGTCGCTGCCGGCCGGATCGCGCCTGACCATCCTGGCTCCGCTGGTGAGCGCGGAGAAAGGCACCCACGAAAAGCTTTTCAAGGGGTTGAAAAAAAAAGGATTTGCCCGGGTGCGGGTGGACGGTGCCCTGCAGGAGATCGACGAAGTGCCCGTCCTGGCACCCCGTAAACCGCACACGATCGAGGTGGTGGTGGACCGGCTGGTCGTCAAGGAGTCGATCCGCAATCGCCTGGCGGACTCGATCGAACTCGCGCTGGCCCATGGCGGCGGCGCGGTCGTGATCGATGTCGCCGGCGGCGAGGCGCTCGCCTTCAGGGACACGGCCGTCTGCAGCGCCTGCGGCATCGGCTACCCCGACTTCACGCCGGCCAGTTTTTCCTTCAACTCACCGCAAGGCGCCTGCCCGGCCTGCGGCGGACTCGGGTCGAGCTCCGAGTTTGACCCGGATCTAATCGTGCCCAACCCGCGCCTCTCCTTGCGGGAAGGCGCCGTGGCCGTCTGGGCCAACCGCAGCAGCGTGCATTTCATGGAGTTCCTGGAAGCCCTGACGGCGCACTACGGCACCTCGATCTACACCCCTTTCCAGGACCTGCCGGCCCACTTCCGGGAGGTGCTCTTCCACGGCTCGGGGGAGGAGACCATCACCTACCATTTCGACCGCGGGTCAAGCCGCGTCCAATTCCGGAAGCCCTTCGAGGGCATCCTGCCCAACCTGGACCGCCGCTACCGGGAAACAGACTCCTCCACGATCCGGGAGGAGATCAAGCGCTTCATGACCTTTCGGCCCTGCCCCGAGTGCCGTGGCGCCAAGCTGAACCCCGCCAGTCGCTCCGTGACGCTCGCCGGGATGACCATTTCGCGTCTGTGTGCCATGACCGTCTCCCGGGCGCTGGCGTTCTGCACCGAGCTGCGCCTGCAGGGGCGTCAGGAAAAGATCGCCCGCCGCGTGCTGAAGGAGGTCGTGGATCGGCTGGGGTTTCTGGAGAGCGTCGGGCTTCCCTATCTCACCCTGGACCGCACGGCCCAGACGCTCTCCGGCGGGGAGAGCCAGCGCATCCGGCTCGCCACCCAGATCGGCTCAAAGCTGACGGGCGTGCTGTACGTTCTGGACGAGCCCAGCATCGGTCTTCATCCGCGCGACACCGGCCGCCTGCTGAAAACCCTTCTGGGGCTGAGGGATTTGGGCAACACCGTGCTGGTCGTCGAACACGATGAGGACACCATCCGGGCCGCGGATCACGTCGTGGACATGGGGCCGGGGGCCGGCATTCACGGCGGCCGGGTGGTTTTCTCCGGCACCACCGCCGAGCTGATGGACGCCGCCGGGTCGCTGACCGGCCAATACCTGTCCCGGCAGATCGAGATCCCCGCACAACGCCGACCGCACACCGGCGCCCGCCTGGTCGTGGAAGGCGCCTGCCACCACAACCTGAAAAACCTCACGGCCGAATTCCCGCTGGGCTGCCTGATCGGCGTCACCGGGGTCTCCGGCTCGGGCAAGTCCTCCCTGGTGTTCGAGACCCTCTACCCGGCCCTCTCCCAGCGGCTTTACCGCTCGCGGGTGACGGCCGGTTCCCACCGCGGCCTGAGGGGGGTCGAACACATCGACAAGGTGGTCAACATCGACCAGGCGCCCATCGGCCGCACCCCTCGCTCCAACCCCGGCACCTACACCGCCGTGTTCGGCTTCATCCGCGAGCTCTTCGCACGCACCCCGGATGCCCGGATGCGCGGCTACAAGGCCGGCCGCTTCAGCTTCAATGTCAAAGGGGGGCGCTGCGAGGCCTGTCAGGGAGACGGCACCGTGCGCATCGAGATGCACTTCCTGCCGGATGTCTATGTTACCTGCGAGGTGTGCCGCGGCCGACGCTACAACCGGGAGACCCTGGAGGTTCTCTACAAAGGCAAATCGATCGCCGACGTGTTGGAGATGACCGTCGACCAGTGCCTGGAATTCTTCAGCCGGATCGGCGCCATCCGCGAAAAGCTGCTCACCCTCTCCGAGGTGGGGCTCGGCTACGTTCCCATCGGGCAGGCGGCGACCACCCTTTCCGGCGGCGAAGCCCAGCGGGTCAAGCTCTCCCGGGAACTCAGCCGCAAAAGCACCGGCCGGACCCTCTACGTGCTGGACGAGCCCACCACCGGCCTGCATCCGGACGACATCCGCCGGCTGCTGCACGTCCTGAACCAACTGGTGGACGCCGGCAACACGATCGTCGTCATCGAGCACAACCTGGACGTGATCAAAACGATGGATTACCTCATTGACCTGGGGCCCGACGGCGGGGACAAGGGCGGACGCATCATGGGCTGCGGCACCCCGGAGGCGCTGGCCGCCACCCCCGGCTCGTATACCGGCGCCCATTTAAAAAAGGCTCTTGGGAAGGCGTAATATCCGATGGGCAGGGCGAACGGCCTCTCGGCAGAACCAGGTTCCGCGCTGAAACAGGGCGGGCACGGCGCGCGAATCCCTTGAAGCATCGCGCACGAGAAGTCCGCCGCCGCGAACCACGGGGCGAAATCAGATTCCAGCGAGACCTTTTCGTCAGTGTTTGGCGGGCAGGAAGAACGCGTGGGCCGCATTTATCTCATCGGCGATGTTGGTGTAAAAGTCGCCGATGTTCTGCAAGGCGCCCATGATCAGCTTGCGTGCGTCCGGGTGCAGTGCGGTGATTTCGATCACGCAGTCCGGGTCCTGATCGTAGCTGTTCACGATGATGTTGGCCAGGTAGATGATCATGGAGAATTCGGCGTTCTGGGCCGCCGGCTGGTAGTCGTGATGCCAGCGGATGGCCTCGGTCAATCCCTGCGGCAGCATCCAGCGGGACGCGAGGTGCGCGCCGATGACGGCATGGTTGGCCGGGGCCCGGTCTTTTTCCGCCTCGTAAAAGGGGATGGCCTCCTGGCAGGAGGTGTTCCAGACGTCGGCAAACACCTCCTGGAAATACTGCGCCATGATGACCTTGCCCACATCGTGCAGCAGGCCGCCGACAAAGCAGTTGTCCGGTGAATTGATGCGGGCATTGTAGGAAATGCTCTTGCTGGTCACGGCGACGGCCAGGGAGTGTTTCCAGAAGCCGGTTACGTCGAAGTCCTTCAGCTTGATATTCTTTGAAAAAGCATCGATCACCGACACCGAGACGATGGCGTTGCGAACGGCATTGAAGCCCAGCATGATGACCGCGCTGCGGATGTCGCTCACCTTGGATTTGAAGCCGTAAAAGGCCGAGTTGACCAGCTTGAGGATTTTCAGGGCCACGGCCTGGTCCTTCTCGATGGTCTGGCTGATCCGGGCGACGGAGGTATCCGGGTCCTGCAGCAACCGGTTCAACTCGAACACGATGCTGGGCAGGGTGGGTATGTCTCTGATGCGATCAAGCTTTTCCATGAATTGTTTTTCGTCCATAAAAATCCACTCCCTTTCAACGACCGCACCACCGGTCGTGGCGGCCGCCCGGCCATGAAAATCCTTTTGGAAAAAATGCGCGCCACGGGCGCTCCGCTGTTTGCGGCGCCCCCTCGTGAGTAATATCGGCGCGCCCGGGAAATTCTTTAGCCTCCAGCCATAAAAAAAGCCTGCGGAGAAACTCCGCAGGCTTTTTCAGAAAACGCGAAAAAGCTATTTCATGAACAGCTTGGCAATGGCGGTCGCCTGGGGATGCGCAAAAATGAGAATCAGGGAGACGACAAGCGCGTAAATACAAAGGGATTCGATCAGGGCCAGGCCGATCAGCATGGTCACCGTGACCTTGCCGGAGGATTCCGGGTTCCGCGCGATGCCCTCGACCGCGGCCCGCAGGCCAAGACCCTGGGCAATGCCGCAACCGAAAGCGGCGATGGCGATCCCGAAACCGGCGGCCGTGACGCAAGCGATGAAGAACTCCAATGCTTTTGCTTCCATACTTTTTTTCCTCCTTTGAGTAGTATGTTAGTGGGCTTCTTCCATCTTCCCGTTAAGCGCGTTGCAAAATCCCATGACCTTCCGCCCGGGTGCGGGCATCAGTGCGCGTGCTCCATGGAGCCGCTGAAGTACATGACCGACAAGAGGAAAAACACGAACGCCTGCACAAACGACACGAAAATACCCATCGCCATGATGGGCAGGGGCGCAAAGAAGGCGCCGGCCAGCATGAACAGGATCATGAGCACCAGCTCGTGGCCCATCATGTTTCCGAAGAGACGGAACGACAGGGACATGATGCGGGCCAGGTGGCCGATGAGCTCGATCGGAAAAATGATCGGGATCATCCACCAGATGGGGCCCAGGAAATGTTTGATGTACTTGACGCCGTGATATTTGATTCCGATGTAGTGGGTGAAGACAAAGGAGACCAGGGCGCAGGAGAGCGTCGTATTGATGCTCGCCGTCGGCGGGAAAAACCCCGGAATGAGCCCGATCAGGTTGCAGGTGGCGATGTAAAGGAAAATGGTGCCGACGAGAGGGAAAAACCAGCGCCCCTCCTCCCCGGTGACATCCACCATGAACTCTTCCATGCCCGAAACAACCACCTCGAAAAAATTCTGGGCCTTGCCCGGCACCAGGGTGATCTGGCGCGTGCCGAAGTAGGCCAGCAGAATCAACAAAAGCAGAACGAACCAGGAATAGACCACGTGCGGGTAAGATTGGGCAAAATGCCCCAGACCGAAGAGTTCGAAAAACTTGGGCAGAAACAGGTAGGGATGTTCCATCCTTAGGCCGCCTCCTTAAAGATGATTTTTTTCACTTCCCGAATGGTCGCCAGGATGATGCTCATTACCACAACCGACAAGCCGATGACAAGCCCCAGAGGGTTCACCACCCCGCCGGCAATCAGCAGAAAAATCACGAACCCGCTGGCGATAAACCGCAGGTAATATTTCGCCAGCACCGCGTGGTGAGAGGCCAGGTGCGGAGGCTTGAGCGCCCGCTGCAGCGTCCGGGCCAACAGGTGAAAGTTGATGGTAACGATCAGCCCGCCGCTTAAAACCCCCAGCGCGAAATCCAGAGGCGCGAGCAGGGCTGCCGCCGCCGTCGCCCCCGCGAGCAGGACCCAGTTGGCCCGGCTCACGAAGCTCATTATACGCTGCTGAATTTGCAAAATTTCGGTACCACGGAATCGTTTGCCGCCGGCATCAGAGCTTTCGGCTCTTTTTGATCGCAAGCCCGATGTTGCGAAAGGCCGCCGCGATCCCCAGCACTAAAAAAACAAGCGTACCCCAGGGGGAGGTTTCAAACCGCCGATCCAGGTATACCCCCGCGCCCAGCCCGATGAAAACCGAGAGCGCCACGGAGAAACCGATGCTGCTGAAATAGGCCAGCTCTCGCCACGCCCGTCTGGTGTCTTGTTTCATTTCATCAAGGAGGTGATCGCCGGGCGAGTGCCCCGCCCATAAAGCCGTTTGCACCTACCATAGCCATCCGCACAAGTCAACGTCAATTTCCTAGAGCTCAATCTCTTCGGCGTCGAAGACCGGGCCGTCCAGGCAGGCGTGCAGGTAGCGGGAGTCGTCCCGCCGCCCGCTGACCGCGCACCCCAGACAGGCGCCCATGCCGCAGGCCATCATGGTCTCGATGGAGACCTGACAGGGGACCGCGCAGGCCCGCACGATGCCCAGCACGCAGGCCAGCATGGCCCTGGGCCCGCAGGCGAGCACCAGGTCGGGCGGCTCGCGCCGGATCGCTTCCTCCAGCGGGCTCGTCACCAGGCACTGGTCGCCGCAGCTGCCGTCGTCGGTGGTCAGGACCACGGGGACGCCCAGGCGTTCGACCTCCCCGGCGCAGAGCAAATCCTCCCGACTGCGCCCGCCTAAAAAGAGACGGCAGGCGGGCGGCTCCCGCTGCAGGGACCGCAGCCACTCGAGCAGAAAAACCATCGGCGCCACGCCCACGCCGCCGGCGGCCAGGTAAATGCGACGGGTCCCGGGGGCGATCTGAAAGGCGTTGCCGAGCGGCCCGAGGAGGCTGACGGCTTCACCGGCTCGCAGTCGGGAGAGCCGGTGCGTGGCGGGCCCGATCGTTTTGTACAGCAGTTCGATGCCCTGCCAGCTTCCGTCGGCCGAGAGCAGCCGGTGGATGGAAAACGGCCGGCGCAGCAGGGGATCGATGCTGCCGGGAAACCCCAGCATGACGAACTGGCCGGGCTTCGAGCGGGCGAAGGCCCCGTCGCAGGAGAGCGAAATGCGGCCGTAGTTTGCCGCGAGGGCCTCGTTTTGCAACACGGTGGCGGTGGTTTGGATCATAGAGGGTGTTAAGGTGTTTGGGTGTCTGGGTGTTTGGGTGTTTGGGTGTCTGGGTGTTTGGGTGTCTGGGTGTATTTAACTGCGGTCAGGAATTGTTTTTACCAAATACCCAAATACCTAAATACCCAAACACCTAAAAGACCTAAATACCCAAATACCCAAATACCCAAATACCTCCACATCTAACGTTCTTTCATTCCGATCACGGCCGCGAAACGACCGGTGGTCTTTTCCGCGCGGTAGGAAAAGAAAAGATCCGTGCGGCATTTCGTGCACAGTCCGCCGACCTGGATCCGGTCTTTATGGACGCCGGCGCGGATCAACTGGTCGCGGCTCATGGCCCAGAAATCGAACCGCACCGAATCGTGCCGGTAGGCCCAGAGCTCCGGGGGGATCTCCTCGCGGTAGTTGATGAACTCCGCGCAGCACGGCCCCAGCGAGGGACCGATCCCGACCCGCACGTCGCCGGGGTCGCAGCCGAAGCGCTCGGCCATGACGGCCACGGTGCGCCCGGCGACGTTCGCGACGCTGCCCCGCCAGCCGGAGTGAACGTTGGCCACCACCCGCCGACGCGGGTCGTAGATCAGAATCGGCTGACAATCCGCCACGCTCACCGTCAGGAATTTCCCCGGCTGGTCCGTGACCATGGCATCGCCGACGGGAACGCCGGTTCTCTCCGGCGCGTCGGGGCTCACCGGCCGGCCGTCGATGACCACGACGGCGTCCCCGTGCACCTGGCGCACGAACACCAGCTCTTCCGTCTGCAGGCAGTCGGCCACCCGCCGCCGGTTGCGCTCGACCCGCTGCGGGTCGTCGCCCACGGCCAGGCTCACGTTGAGCCGGTGGAAGGGCGCCTCACGGCCCCCGGGTGCGGCCGCGAAAATCCCGTGCCGGATTTCGGGAAACGCCGCCAGATGCTCGAACTGGTAATAGGCGGCGCCGTTTTCGGTTCTCAGAATCAAGACGATCTTCCTTGCGGGTAACGGTCGAGGATGCGGGCGATCAGGGCACTGGTGCCGGCGCCCTCCACCAGCGGGATGCGCACCACGCGGCCGCCCTTCCCTTTGACCGCATCCGCGCCGACAATCTCCGCCTCCGCCCAGTCGCCGCCCTTGACCAGCACATCCGGCTGCAGGGCCTGAATCACCCGCAGCGGGTCGGCCTCCTCGAACACCGTGACAAAATCGACGCAGGCCAGCCCCGCCAGCACTTCCGCCCGCTCGGCCTCGGCCACGATGGGCCGGCTATCCCCTTTGATCGTTTTTACGGATCGATCCGAGTTCAGGCCGACGACGAGCAGATCCCCCAGCGCGCGCGCGGCCGTGAGATAGCGCACATGGCCCACGTGCAGCAGGTCGAAGCAGCCATTCGTGAAGACGACCGTGCGGCCCTCACCGCGGAGCTGCCGCAGCAGCGGCGCCAGGGCTTCGACCGTTTTGATCTTGGAAGCGAGCTGCATACGATCAATCATGGCTCCGGCATTCAAAACCGCCACGTTCAAAATCTTACGCAACGGCGGAGCGGGGGGTCTGTTATTATTCCTTGGTGTTTCATTATGTGCAAATCCCCGCCCTCGCGCAGAGGCGGAGGGGGGTGCCCGCCGCCTAACGTCGATTCACGTTGAACCTGTTTGCCGGAGTATTAAATTACCCTTGCCAGGGCCAGCACGTCCACCCGGCCGGCACCGCTCTTGAGCAGCACGCGGGCGGCTTCCGCCGCGGTCGCCCCGGTGGTGACGACGTCATCCACCAACAGCAGATGCCGATCGGCCACCGCCTCCGGCCGCCGGACGGCAAAAGCCCCGCGAATGTTGCTCTCACGGTCGCGCCGGCCGAGCCCCGCCTGGGGCACCGTCGCCCGCACCCGCCGCAAAACCCCGGCAAGGATGGGCGGCGCCGGCGCTCCGGCCGGGTCTTCTTTCCACCCCCTCACCAGCAGCTCGGACTGGTTGAACCCCCGCGACCTCAGGCGCCGGCCGTGCAGCGGCACCGGCAGGATCGCGTCGATCCGCTCACCCCCCCAGTGGTGCACGAACGTCCGGTGCAGGAGCCGGCCCAAGGGCGCGGCCAGCTGCAGCTTTCCCTTATACTTCAGGCAGTGGATGACATCAACCAGCGATCGGTCATAGACGAACGCGGCCCGCGCCTTGAGAAACCCGGGCGGCTGCTCCCGGCAGTGTCCGCACAGATGGTCCTCGCCGCTGCGGCCCTTGAACATAATCCCGCAGCGCGGACAGAGGGGGGAGTCGAGCGGCATCACGCCGCGCAGGCAGGCCGCGCAGAAAAAAGGCCGCAGCAGGGCGACGGCGTCCGGCCGAACGTCTTCCTCGCCTGCACCTTCCCGGTCGGTCCCGGCCATGAAGTCGCGGCACTCCAGGCAGCGGGCCGGAAACACCGCCGCGCGGCACGCCCGGAAAGCGCCGGCGAACGCCCGCCGCAGCAGCGCCTCAGGCGGTCGGGCGGCGGACATCCGGCAGACTTCTTGAAGCCGACTGGCGGACGATCTCAAACAGTGCCACGCCGGCGGCCACCGAGGCGTTCAGGGAGTCGAGCGGGCCGGCCTGGGGGATCGACACCAGCAGGTCGCAGGTACTGCGCACCAGCGGCCGCAGACCCCGGCCCTCGCCGCCGATCACCAGGACCATGGGCAGGGTGAGGTCCGAGCGGTAGATGCTCTCGGCCGCGGACCGGTCCAGACCGGCCACCCAGCGCCCCCTCTCCTTCAACGCTTCCAGCGCCCGCACCAGGTTCGTCACCTGGACGAACCGGACATGCTCGAGGGCTCCGGCGGAGATCTTGGAGACGGCCGGGGTGGGCGGGGCCGAACGGTCTTTTGAAACCAGCACGGCCTCGACGCCCGCGCACAGCGCCGTGCGCAGAACAGCGCCCAGGTTGTGGGGGTCCACGATTTGGTCCAAGGCCAGCAGGAGCCCCGATTCCGGCCGCCCGACGGCATCCAGCACGCTCGCGAAGTCATGCCCCTTGTAGACGGAGGCCCGGGCGACAACCCCCTGATGCGCGGAGGTCCCGGCCAAAGACGCCATCTGGGTCGCGTCCATCGGCCGGATCGCAATTCCGCGGGCCTTGGCGGCCGACAGAATCATCGGCAGGCGCCCGGCGGCGGCGTGGTTTCGATCGACGCCGACCTCGAGCAGGTCGCGCCGGCCGGCCGCCAACGCCTCCTGCACCGCGTGAACCCCATAGAGGATTTCCGTTTTCATTTTCGATAAGACCCGATGACCGCCAACAGTTCCTGGACCGCCGTGGGCAGGTCGTCGTTGACGATCACATGGCGGTAGCTCTCTTTCTGGGCCATCTCCGCGTGCGCGTTGCGAAGCCGCAGGCCGATCTCCTCCGGCCGGTCCGTGCCCCGGGACCGCAGCCGCGCCTCCAGTATTTCCAAGGAAGGCGGCAGGATGAAGATCGTGACGCTCTGCGGGAATCGGCTGCGGATCTGGCGGGCCCCCTGGACGTCGATGTCCAGCAGGATGTCGCGGCCCTCTGCCAAGGCCCGCGACAGGACCTCCGCCGAGGTCCCGTAGTAGTTTCCGTGCACCCGGGCCCATTCCGCCCAGCGACCCGAGCGGATGCCCTCCTCGAATACGCCCGCGGAGAGAAACACGTAGTCGCGGCCGTCCACCTCTCCGGCCCGAGGCGGGCGTGTCGTGTAGGACACGGAGTAGCCCAGAGCGGGCAGCCGAGCGAGCACCGCCCGGCGTAGCGTGGTCTTCCCGGCGCCGGACGGCGCCGAGAGGATGAACACGTGCCCTGCGGATAGCGGCGGGAGCCCGCCGAGAGAGGAATCGCTTGAGGTCATGGGCCCCCCGCTAGGGTTCCTGCGGTGCCGCCGAGTCCGCCGTCCCTTTGAGCTGGGCATAACGCTGGGAGACGGTCTCGGCCTGGATGGCGGAGAGCACCACGTGGTTGCTGTCCAGAACGATGATGGACCGGGTGCGGCGGCCGTGGGTGGCGTCGATCAGCCGCCTTTCCTCGCGCGCCTCGTCTTTCAGGCGTTTCATGGGGGCGGAGTTCGGGGAAACGATGGCCACCACTCGATCCGACACCACGGTGCTTCCGAAACCGATGTTGAGCAGGGCCTGTTCCATCGTCCCTATCCCTTTGTGTTCAGCCGCCCGCGCCCCGGGGCGTTTTATTCGACGTTTTGAATCTGTTCGCGGATTTTTTCCAGTTCGGCCTTGACCTCCACCACCACATGGCTGGCCGTTGCGTTGCCGATCTTGGATCCCATGGTGTTGAACTCGCGGTTGAGCTCCTGCAGCAAAAAGTTCAACTTGCGGCCGCCGGGCTCAGAGGCGCCCATGATGGACCTGAACTGGCTCAGGTGGCTGCCCGCGCGAACGATCTCCTCGGAGATATCGGCCCGGTCGGCCAGAAAAGCGGCCTCCTGGGCCAGCCGGCCGGGGTCGATGTCGACCAGCCCCTGGGTCAGGGTCGCAATGCGCTCCTTGAGTCGCTCCTGGTAAAAAGCCGCCAGCCCGGCGGAGGTCCGCGATATTTCGTCGACCGCCGCCGCCAGGGCATCTATGCGTGCGCCGAGATCCGTGGCCAGGTTGCGCCCTTCCGTCGCGCGCATAACGTCCAGCTCGTCCAGGGCCTGGCGCAGACACCCCTCCAGCGCGGACCAGACGGTGTCGAGGTCGACTTTCGGCTGAACCGTCTTGAGGATGCCGCCGGCACCCACCAGCAGTTCGAGCGAGGTCGCCCCCTCAACTCCGAGTTCGGTTTTCAGACGTTCCAGGGCGGCGAACACCGCCCGCGCGCGCACCACGTCCAACTCCACGGGCGCAGCCGAATCGGAGGCATCCTCCACCTGAACCCGGATCTCGACGCGCCCGCGCGCGACGCGAGCGGCAATGGCCGAGCGCACCCGCTCTTCGAGGTCGGTGCAACCAGCCGGAAGCCGCAGCGCGAGGTCCAGGTTGCGGCTGTTGTAAGCGCGAATCTCGACGACCACCGTCAAACCGCCGGAGGTGGCCGAAGCGGAGGCAAAGCCGGTCATGCTCTTGATCATGGTGTCGGTGTCTCCCCTGTCATATCGACGGCGTACTTTCGCCGCACCGCAACCAGGAAGCGGCGCAGCGGCTCGCCGGCATAGTCGGGGTAAGTCCAGGGCAGCGCCCGATAGGCGCCGCGCTGATAGATCAGCGTCAGGTCGGCGTAGATGCCCCGTCCGATGTAGACGCGGTGGCTGAAGTTCTTGCCGGTGGCGAGCACCAGCCGCTCCAGCAGCAGGTAACCGGGGTCGATGTTGGCCGTTCGTCGACCGCCCGGGCTGCGGGCCTGCTCCATGGCGTTGGCCGCCAGCTTGACCTCCGCCAGGCGATCCTGTTCGATCAGCCTCCGGAAGGCCAACATGCGCCGCCACAGCGGGGCCCCCATCTCTTCCTCGTAGTAGGAGGTGCGATCGAAGGCCAACCAGGGGCTCACCACGTCGCAGGCCCCGAAGGCGGCTTCCAATTCCCCGACGATGCCCGGGAAAAGTCCCTGATCTTTCACTATCACCCCGACGACCAGCTTGGCCGGCCGGGGGGCATGGGGCATGCTCATGGCGGGTAACCGCCCTTAACGGTCCGACAGGGGCTTGGCCTCGTCGATCAGCATGATCGGGATCCCGTCCCGTATTTCGTAGACCAGCCGGCAGCGGTCGCAGATCAGGCCGTCCTGGGAACCGCTCAGCCGGATCTCCCCTTTGCATTTGGGGCAGGCCAGGATCTCCAGGAGCTCGGGATGAATGGTCATCGCTTCTTCCTCATGGCTTCAATTACGTGCGCAACGCAACGCCGGATCACGGCTTGGGCCGCGGCTGTCACTCCGGCAACTGAACATTCCGACTGCGGTTCGCCTGTGCGTGAGATGCTGAACTTGACCTGCTTGACGGCCGGAGTCTTATTCAACAACCGGCTAGGCGCTTTCACCGAAAGAGGCCATCAGCTCGGCCTCGGCCACCAACTGCCCATCCACCAGGGCTCGGCCGGCCATTTTGGCGACTTTCGACCGCATCTTCAGCAGGCGCGCCTCAAGCATCAGCTGATCGCCGGGCACGACGGGTCGGCGAAACCGCACGTGGTCCATCCCCATGAAGTAGATGATCTCGCCCTGCTTTTCCGGGCCCCGGACCTCGGAGGCGAGTACCCCGCCCGCCTGGGCCAGGGCCTCCATGATCAGCACGCCCGGCATCACCGGCAGGGCGGGAAAATGCCCCTGGAAAAACGGCTCGTTCATGGTCACGTTTTTCAGGGCGAGGATTTCCTGGCCGGGGACGATCTTGAGGATCCGGTCGATCAACAGAAACGGGTAGCGGTGCGGCAGCCGCCGCATGATGGCCATGATGTCCAGCGGGGTTTCCATCGCTTGCCTCCACGGCCGGCAGGCCCAACCTCCTCGCACCGCAGCCGCGGCACGGACGGCTCAGCCGGCCGGCGCTCCGGTGGGTTATTTGCCGGCCTTCTTGCCCGGCTTGGCGTTCATCTCCTGAATCAGACGTTGGGTGATGTCCGCGGCCGGCTGGTGGTAGAGCACCCCGATGTTGCTGATGACCAGCAGGTACCCTTCCTTCTTGCCGATCTCGTCCACCAGCGCGCTGATGTCCTTCTGAAGCTCGCCCATGAGTCTGCGTTCGAGGTCCTGGAGATCGCTGCGGTATTTCTTCTGCAAGGCCTGGAAGTCGCTGGCCTTGATCCGGAACTCGCGCTCTTTTTCCTCGCGCGTTTCCTTGCTCATGACCATCGCCTCGCGCTGCAGGCGTTTCTCCATCTCCTGCAGCTCCCCGCCTTTCTGCTTCAGATCCGCCTCCAGCTTGTCGCGCTGGGACTTGAGCTGATCCTGGGCCGCTTTGCCGGCCACCGAGGTCTCGAGCACCGTCTGCAGGTTGACCACCGCGATTTTGGGCGGGTCGGCGGCCGCCGCCGGCCGGCCCCCGGCGATACAAAGAACGGCCAACGCCACCCCCGTCAAGGCTGTAATGATTCGCATTCCGGTTTCCTTTCCTCTCCTCACCCGTGGCCCGCACGATCGGCGGCGGGCGATGGTTCTCGTTTCAAAAAGCGGAGGCCATCGAGAACTCGAAGCCCCCGTTGCTCTTGTATTCCGGCTTGGGGTTCAGGTACCAGCCGTATGCCAGCCGGATCGGGCCGATGGGCGACATCCAGCGGATCTCGGGCCCGGCGGTCACGATCGCATTGCCGAGGTCCATCGAATCGTCCTTTCGGTAAACGGCGCCGGCATCCACAAAGAGAATCCCGAAAACGCCGGCCTCCTCCACCAGTGGAAATTTGACTTCGAAGTTGCCCTGGATGAATTTTTCCCCGCCGACCGGCTGCCCGTCCTGCTTGGGCGCCAGGTCGTTGCGATCCCCGCCCCGGACAGTGTTCATGCCGCCGAGATAGAATTTCTCGTAATCCGGCAGGTCCCAGCCCGGCATCTGGTTCACATACCCGGCCCGGCCGTGGGGCACGAACACAAGTTTCCAGACAGGGAAATACCAGCCCGAGTCGACGATGACCTTGTTGAACCCGACATCCCCCCCGAGGCCGGCGAATTCGTACTCGATGCTGTGAATCGAACCCTCCTTGGCGTTGAAGGTGCTGTCGCGCGAATCGTACCGGATCGCCGGGCTGATGCTGCTCTTGAGGTGATAGCCCTCGTCGTTCTGGATCGAGGTCGCGGCGTCCTCCTCCACGTGGCGGATGTCGGTTGCATCCAGCGTGTAGGTCATCGTCCCCCGCACATATTCGTAAAGCGGGTAGCCGAACCGGATCTTGCCGCCGATGCTGTCCTTGTCGTACTCGTCAAACTCGTAGTCCCACTTGTAGAGCTCGACCCCGGCCGAAAGCGGTATATCAAAGAGCCAGGGCTCCGTAAAGTTTACGGAGTATCTCTGGGTCTTCGAGCCGACCATCCCTCGCACGCCGAGCGTCTGGCCGCGGCCCAGGAAGTTGCGCTCGGCGATCGAGGCCGAGAAGAAAGCGTCTTCCTCGGTGCTGTAACCGGCACCGAAGGTGAAAGCACCCGTGTTCTTCTCTTTCACCTCCACGTCCATGCGCATTTTGTCATCGGCGCTGCCCTTGGCGGTGTCGACCTTGACGTTCTCGAAATAATCCAAGCGGTTCAGGTTGCGAATGCCCCGCTTGACACGCGTGCCGCTGTAAAGCTCCTCTTCGTAGACGCGCAGCTCGCGCCGGATCACCTTGTCGCGGGTCTTGGTGTTGCCGCTGATCTGGATGCTTTCAAAGTAGACCTGTTTGCCCCGGTCGATCTGGAACATAATGTTGGCCAGCAGCTTCTCGTTGTCCTGATCCACCTTGGGGGAGATGTCGACGTAGGCGTAACCCTCGTCGCTGTAAAGATCGCTCAATGCCAGCACGTCGGTGCGCAACGTCTCCCGGTTGTAGAACACCTCCTTGGTGATCTTGAGTTTTTTCATGAGCTCGTTCTTGGGCAGGATCAGGTCGCCCCCGAAGTCCACCGTGCCCATTTTGAACCGCGGGCCCTCGTTGATCTTGAAGGTGACGACGATCCCGTCGGCTTCGAACTCCACCTGGGGCTCTCCCACCCGGGCGCGGACGTAACCGTTGTTGTGGTAAAAAGCCGTCAGTTTGGCCGAATCCTGGCTCAGGATGTCCTGATTGAGGTCGCCCGCCGAGGTGATCCAGGAGAAGATGCTTTTCTCCGACGTGTTGAGCTCCCCCTTAAGCTTCTTTTCAGAAAAGGCGGAGTTGCCGGTGAAGAGGATTTTCTTTATCAGAATTTTGCTCCCCTCTTCAATGGAATAGTCCACGTCGACCTGGTTGTTCTTTTGCGGGAGCAGTTTGAAGTCGACCTTGATGTTGTGATAATTTTTCTCCTTGTACATGTCCTCGATGCGCCGCACGTCGTTGCGGACCGTGAAAATATTCAGGATCGAACCCTTTTTCAAGGTCAGGCTCTTTTTGACATCGTCCGCGTCGAACACGACGTTGCCCGACACCTGGATGGACCGCACGGTCGGTTTTTCAGTGACCTTGAAAACCAGCCGGATGCCGTCCGGGTCGGGTTCGGACTGGATCTGGACATCCTCGAAATACCCCATCCCGTAGACGGCCTTGAGGTCATCGGCCGCATTTTTGGCGATGAAGACATCTCCGGCCTTCTCCTTGACCACCCGCCGGATCGCGTCGGTTTCGATGCGCTGGTTGCCTTCGATCACGATGCCGGCGATCTTGTCCCGCTTGAACAGGGCGAGCCCCATGTCGCGCGCCAGCCGCTTGACCGTGCCGGGCAGGTTCTCCACCCCTTTGCCCACCGCCGTGAACACCTTGGCCGGCCGGTCGCCGGTGGCGGGCAGCAGGCGCATGTCCAGGCTGAAGTCCTGTCCGATCCAGGTGAGGCTCCCCGTGGCGATGTAATCGGCCCCGGTCTGCAGGGCCATACGGGCGAAATCGGCATCGGTTCCGCCGGTCTTGCGCCAATCCGCCGCGGTTTCGGCATCCAACACCCGGGCATTGGCGCCGTCCTCGGCGAACTGCTGCCGCATCGCCTCCGGTATTTCACTCCGAAGATAGGCCATGTCCGCCGGCGCATGGATCGAAATCGGCATGACAACGACCCCCACGCTGGGTTGTGCCGCTGCGCCGCTGACGATCCCGAACACGATCGCCAGCAGGCACCCCATGCGCCGCACCATGGGAACGCGCGGGTTGCAATCCATTGCCAGCCGCCGCCTGCCGTTTCTGATGTCGTGCGTTTTCAAGGTCATCCGTTCGCCTGCCGGCCGGCGCCTCAGGGCACCGCCGCGAGGCCACCTTCCAGCAGCGTCACCCGTCGCGACATGCAGGCGGCCAGTTCCAGGTTGTGCGTCACCACGACCAGCGTCATGCCGATCTCCGCATTGAGTTCCAGCAGCAGCCGATGAACCTGTTCGCTGTTGGCGCGGTCCAGGTTCCCGGTGGGCTCGTCGGCCAGCAGGATAGGAGGTCGGAGGACCAGCGCCCTGGCCAGCGCCACGCGCTGCTGTTCGCCGCCGGACAATTTTCCGACCCGGTAGTCCATGCGCGCCCGCAGACCGACCCGCTCCAGGATCGCTTGCGCCGCCTCGGCCGCCCGGGGCCGGGACCAGCCCTGGATCAGGGCCGGCATCATCGTGTTTTCCAGCGTGCTGAATTCGGGCAGCAGGTGATGAAACTGAAACACGAAACCGATGAACTCGTTGCGAAACCGGGCCAGATCCATGTCCGGGCGGTCCAGGATCGGTTGGCCGTTGAGGCTCAAGCGGCCGCTGTCGGGCCGGTCCAGCGTCCCCAGGATGTGCAGCAGCGTCGATTTGCCGATCCCCGAAGCCCCGACAATGGCAACGGTTTCCCCCGCCTCCAGGTCGAAATCCAGGTCCTGCAGCACCTTCACCACGGTCCCGCCGTTTCGGAAGCGCTTGCACAGCCGGCTTGCCGCCAGAAGCGGCGCCGGGCGTGTTCGGGCCCCCTCGTTTTCCGCCGAAGGCACTCGATCCTCAGCCATATCGAATCGCCTCGACGGGGTTCAACCGCGCTGCCTGGCGGGCGGGGTAAAGCGTCGCCAGAAAACAGATCACGAGGGCGGCGACAACGATGGAAACCACATCCGGCCATTCCATCTTGACCGGCAACTGAGTGGTGAAATAGTAAATGTCGCCCGTGAGCTCGTGGATGTTGTAGCGCCTCAGCAGGCTGCACACGATGACGGCGAGAAGCAGCCCCAGGCTGGTGCCGATCAGGCCGAGCACCATGCCGTTGAACACGAAAAGCTTGAGGATGCTGCGGTCGGTCGCCCTCATGGCCTTCAGGATGGCGATGTCCTTGGTCTTGCCCATCACGAGCATGATCAGGGAGCTGGCGATGTTGAACGCCGCCACCAGCACGATCAGGGTCAGGATGATGAACATGACCCGCCGCTCGAGCTTGAGCGCCTTGAACAGGTTGCGGTTCATCTGCATCCAGTCCCTGGCATAATATCCGGAGCCCAGCCGCGCCACCACGGCATCGGCCACTTCCCGGGCCTTGTAGATGTCGTCCACCCGCATCTCGAGGCCGCTCACGGCATCCCCCATGCGCAACAGCCGCTGAGCGTCGAGGAGGTTGATATAGGCGAACGTCTGGTCGAACTCGTACATGCCGGACTCGAAGTAGCCGCTGACCCGAAACGCCTTCATGGCCGGCACGTGGCCGGTGGGCGCGAGCATGCCGCGCGGGGATATCAGGTGCACCACGTCGCCCTGGACCACGCCCAGGTTCTTGGCCAGCTCCCGACCGAGAACGATCCCCGGCATGGCGCCCCCGGGTCCCTCCTGGCCGGAGGCCGGCCCCGCTTCCGGCAGCTTCACGTTTTCCAGGGTCTTCATCACGCCGCCGACGGTCTCCGGGTCGATGCCGCGCAGGACCGCACCGGTGGTGGCGGAAGCCGTGCGCAGCATGACTTGGCTGTAGATAAAGGGAGTGGCGGCTGCCACCCCCTCGACCGTCTCGATTTGGCGCATGACGCCCCGGTAGTCTTCGAGGGGGCCGCTGTAACGCATCAGGATGGCGTTGGCCTGCCCGCCGAGGATGCGGCTCTTGAGGTCGGCCTCGAAGCCGGTCATCACCGCGATGACCACGATCAGGGCCATGACCCCCACCGCCACTCCGGCGATGGAGAGGTAGGTGATGAGCGCAATGAAGGCCTGCTTCTGTTTGGCCCGCAGGTACCTCCCGCCGATGAAAAGTTCGAATGACATGGGACGAGTTTGGTGTTTCGTGTTTGGTGTTTCGTGTTTGGTGTTTCGTGTTTAGTGTTTAGTGTTTGGTGTCTGGTGTTCAGTATCGGTAACTTTTCATGGCCGCGCCCAAAGCGCAAGTTCCCCTCCGAACTGGGGCATGGCAAGGCGCGCGAAGCCCGCGCCGCGAGGCCCGTCTCTCTCTCGGCCGGCCGACGGCTTCGCCCCAAGCTCAAGTTCAAGGCGCCGCAAATGTCGTTCGGCGAGGCGTATCCCTCTATCGGCCGGCTGACGGCCGCGCCCAAAGCCCCAGTTCAAGGCGCGCGAAGCCCGCGGCGCGAGGCGTACTCCCTGTACGCCGCAGCGCCCGCGGGCTGAAGCGCAACGCCGAAATGGGGCTTTCGGCGCGGCCGTCACTCGCGGGGCTTCATGTGCGGGAACAGTATCACCTCCCGGATGGAAGCAGCGTCGGTCAGCAACATGGCCAGCCGGTCGATGCCGATGCCCTCCCCGGCCGTGGGGGGCATGCCGTACTCGAGGGCTTCGATGTAGTCATCGTCCATCCAGTGGGCCTCGGCGTCTCCCGCTTCCCGCTCCCGCACCTGCTGCAGGAAACGATCCCGCTGATCGGCCGGGTCGTTGAGCTCGGAGAACCCGTTGGCGATCTCCCGCCCGCCGATGAACAGTTCAAAACGCTCCGTCAGCTCCGGGTGCTGATCGCTGCGCCGGGACAGCGGCGAGACCTCGGCCGGGTAACCGGTGATGAACGTCGGCTGGGTGAGCTGCGGTTGCACCAGCGCGTCGAAGAGCTTGGTGAGGACCTTGCCCAGTTTGCCGCTTTTTGTGATCGTCACTTTCCGCCGGGCGGCGAAATCGAGCAGCCGATCCCGGTCCTGCAAGATGTCCCGGTCCAGCCCGCCGATCTCCACCAGCGCGTCGAAGAGGCTCAGCCGGCGCCATGGGCCCGCCAACTCGATGCGCTGCCCCTGACAGGTCACGGTGGCCGAACCGGTGATCCTCTCGGCCACCCGGGCCATCAGGGTCTCGGTGAGATCCATCAGGTCGGTGTGAGTGGCATACGCCTGGTAAAACTCCAGCATGGTGAACTCGGGGTTGTGCTGGGTGGACACCCCCTCGTTGCGAAAATTGCGGTTGATCTCGAAGACGCGTTCGAAGCCGCCCACCACCAGCCGTTTCAGGTAAAGCTCGGGGGCGATGCGCAGGTAGAGGTCCATCCCCAACGCGTTGTGGTGGGTTTTGAAGGGGGTCGCTTCCGCCCCGCCGGGGATGGGCTGCATCATCGGGGTTTCGACCTCCAGAAACTCGCGCTCCAGGAAAAAAGCGCGGATTTCCTGAATCAGGCGGCTGCGCCGGAGGAAGGTTTCGCGCACATCCGGATTCATGACCAGATCGAGATAACGCTGGCGATAGCGCTTTTCCGGGTCCTTGAGCCCGTGGAATTTCTCCGGCAGCGGACGGACCGCCTTGGACAGCAGGCGCAGGGAGTCGGCCATCAGGGTCCATTCCCCGGTCCGGGTCTGGAAGAGCGGCCCCTTCAGCCCCACGAAATCGCCGATGTCGAGCTGTTTGAACAGCGCAAAGGCCTCCTCCCCGATGCGGTCCCTGCGCAGATAGGCTTGCAGCTGTCCCGAACGGTCCCGCACCCGCACGAAAGCCGCCTTGCCGAAGTGATTGACGGCCATCATCCGCCCGGCGATCTCGAAAAAAGGGCCTTGTTCGGTCAAGGTTTCCGGTGCGCGCTGGACGGTGTGCTGAATTTTCGCGATCACGTGGGAGACTTTGAAGTCGTTGGGGTAGAGATTGAGCCCGGAGCGCTTCAGGCTTTCGATTTTTTCGTGCCGCTTTTGAATGACGTCGCTGACGGTTTCCATGGCATCCCGCAATGAATTGCTTGAGTTAAAACGCTATTCGATAGCTTATTTGGGCAAAGCCTGTCAAGGCTTAGTTGGCGGGTGGCACCGGCGGGTCGATCTGGCGAAAATGCAGGCTGAAGGTCGTCCCTTGCGCCGGGACGCTTTCTACGCCCAGGCGGCAATCATACGCCTCGAGGATGCGGTGAACGATCGGCAGCCCCAGGCCGGTGCCGTTGGCCTTGGTGGTGTAAAAAGGGTCGAAAATCGACGCGAGGACCTCCGGCGGCATGCCGACGCCGGAATCGGCGATCCGCAGGCAGGCCCGCCGGTCCTTGCCGGCCGAGAGCTCGATGCGGATCCGGCCGGGTCCCTCAATGGCTTCGGCGGCGTTGATCAGCAGGTTCCAGAGAACCTGTCGCAGGTGGGCGGAGTCCATGCCGACCCAGACATTGGGCTGGGCCTTCAGGGTCGTTGAAACCCGCCCGTTGAGGGTTCCTTTCTTGCCGAAAAGCTCGACGGTCTCCCTCACCGCCCGCTCGAGGTCGATGGGTTCGGGTTTTCCGACCGGCGGCCGGGCGTAGAGCAGAAAGTTGCCGACCAGCGAACTCAAACGGTCGGCTTCGCGCAAAACGATCTGCATCAGGCGGTCGTGGTCCGGGTCGTATCGGATCTCCTCGCGCAGCAGCTGGATGGCGCCGGCCAGACCGGCCAAGGGGTTCTTGATCTCGTGCGCGAGTCCGGCGGCCATTTCTCCGACGGCCGCCATTTTCTCAACGCGCTTGACGTGCGCTTCCATGTCCCGCAGCTCACGGCGGGTTTTCACGGCCTGATCCGCAAGGAAGCTGCTGAGAAACGCCACCACGATGCAGGCCGTCATGATCGTGACGATCTTGGTGATGACCTGATCCCAGCCGTCAGAGAATTCCGACAGAACCCCCAGTCCTTCGAACCACCCCAGAAGGCCATAGTACTCGAAGTCGACCATCAGGCCGAACTGAAGGCTGCAGAGGGCGGCGACCAGCACCGTACCGCGGCGGGGCAACAGCAGGCTGGAGGTGACGATCACCACCAGATACAGGAACGAAAACGGGCTCGAAAAGCCGCCGGTCACCAGCAAGATGATCGTGACGATGGCGGTGTCGACGAAGGTTTGCAGATAGGCGAATGCCAGCGGCCTTCGCAGACGCATCAGCACGACGGCATAGACCACGGAGAGAATGAAGATGAACCCGATCAGGCCGTAGAGCACCGCCAGCGGTGCCGTTTCCGGCGAACCCGCCCGGTTGAACTGCAGAAAAAGGGTCGACCCCAGCAGCAGCGTTGAAAAAAGAAGGCGTGCGCCGATCAGCTTCCGCAGCTTGCTTTTCAAATCCCCTTCAGGGCCCATGTACTTGCCTTGGCTATGAACCGGGCGATTTCAGAATAAACAGGCCGCCCGACCCCGGGCGGCCTGCGACGAGCTCGGCTGAACCATGGAGGCCCGCGGGAGCGGCGAACGCCCCCGCCGCCGTCAGGCGATGGCGCCGGCCATCTTGAATATCGGCAGGTACATCGCCACCACCAGACCGCCGATGGTAACTCCCAGGAACACCAGCATGATCGGCTCGATCAGCGCGGTCATGTTCTCGACCGCCTGGTCGACCTCCTCGTCGTAGAAGTCGGCGATCTTCTCCAGCATCGCGTCCAGGGCGCCGGTGGACTCCCCGACCGCGATCATCTGGCAGACCATGGGAGGGAAGACCCCGCTTTCCGAAAGCGGATCGGCCATGGTGCGCCCCTCGGTGATCCCGGAGCGGACGTTGTAGATGGCCTTCTCGACGCTGCGGTTTCCCGCGGTCTTGGCCACGATGTCCAGCGCCTCCAGAATGGCCACGCCGCTGGATAGCATGGTGCCCATGGTGCGGGTGAACTTCGCCACCGCCACCTTGCGCAGCAGCATCCCGAACACCGGCAGCTTCAAGACCAGGGCGTCCACCGTGTCGCGGCCCTTCTCCGTGGCGTAGTATTTCTTGAAGGCGAAGCCGGCCAGAATGAAGGCGATGACGATGTACAGGATCTTGCTTTTAACCATGTCGCTCATGGCGACCACCAGCTGGGTGGGCACCGGCAGCTCGCTGCCGAAGTCGGCGAACATCTCCTCAAAGACCGGGATGACGAAAATCAGGATGACCGCCAGAACGACGACGGCGATGCCCAGGGTGACCAGCGGGTAGGTCATGGCGCCCTTGACCTTCGCCTTGAGCCGGGCGGCTTTTTCCATGTAGGCGGCCAGGCGCCGCAGGATCGCATCCAGAATGCCGCCGGCCTCGCCCGCGGCGATCATGTTGACGAACAGGTCGTCGAATTGTTTGGGGAATTTCTTGAGCGCCTCGGCCAGGGTGGCGCCGCCTTCGACGGATTCCTTGATCTGTTTCAGTGTTTTCTTGAAGGTGGCGTTGCCCTGCTGGTTGTGGAGGATGTCCAGGCACTGAATGATGGGCAGGCCGGCGTCGATCATGGTGGAAAACTGCCGCGCGAACAAGATGATGTCGTTTTCCTTGACCCGGGGCTGAAGAAACTTGATGTTCTCGAAAAGGTCCTTGGGTTTCTGCTTGATCCGGGTGGCTGTGATCTTCTGGCGCATGAGACTGGCGCGGACACCGTCCTCGCTCAGCGCCTCCATCTCCCCCTTCTGGACCTTGTTCAGTCTGTTTTTCCCGACCCATTGATAGACTGGCATGCGGCATTCCTCCCTGATCGACCAAGCGCCTGAGACGCTTGCCTGTGCGGCCCGCGACAACCCGCCTGCGGGCCCCTGCGCTGGCGGTTAAAAAAATCTCTTTCCCGATCCTGGCAGCTTCCGGCTGCTCGCGGCCTGCGCACGGCACCGGCGCGCGGCACAAATTATGGTTTCGGATTATCTATCGGCCGCGAGGCCTTAAACTTGAGGCTTTTTCACCCCGGCGCCGGAAAATTCGATCGAATCCCACGCCGCAGCCCCCGCATGGGGTATTTGTTTAAAATCATTTCAGATTGGCATTAATGAGCGAATGTGATAGATTGGAACCTCAGTCTAAACCCACTGGATTTAAAACCATTTTATGACGACCCCACCCCGGCATGACGGCGCCTCCGCACTGACCGTCATCGCCACCCACATCAGCGCGGATTTCGACGCCCTGGCCTCCATGCTGGCGGCCCAGAAACTCTATCCGGAGGCGTGCGTCGTGTTTCCGGGGTCCCAGGAAAAGAACCTGAGAAATTTTTTCATCAGCTCGCTGGTCTACCTGTTCAACATGACCGACCTCCAGTCGATCGACCTCGACCGGGTCCGGCGGCTCGTGCTCGTGGACACCCGCCTGCCCGGCCGCATCGGCAAACTGGCCGACCTGGTCGGCCGGCGGGATGTGGAGATCCACATTTACGACCACCACCCGGCCGGGGACGCTGACATCCGCGGGACCCTCGAGGTCTGCGAACCGACGGGGGCGACCGTCACCCTCCTGGTCGAGGCCATCCGCGAGCGGGCCGTCGAAATATCGCCGGATGAAGCCACCATCATGTGCCTGGGGCTCTACGAGGACACCGGCGCGTTCACCTTCCCCTCCACCACGGAGCGGGACCTGCTGGCCGCCGCCTTTCTGCTGTCCAGGGGCGCCAACCTCAATGTCGTTTCGGATCTCATCGCCCGGGAGCTCAACCACGAGCAGGTAGGCCTTTTGAACGACATGATCGAGGCCTCCCACCGCCTGACCATCAACAGCGTCGATGTCGTGGTGACCAGCATCTCCCGCGAGGCCTACATCCCCGACTTTGCCTTTCTGGTCCAGAAAATGGCCAAGATGGAAAACATCGATGTCATCTTTGCCTTGGCGTTGATGGAATCCAAGGTCTACATCGTGGCCCGCAGCCGAAAAGACGAGGTGGACGTCGGGGCCATCCTGGGCGCTTTCGGGGGCGGCGGCCACACCTACGCCGCGGCGGCCACCGTAAAGGGACAGACCCTCATCCAGACCGAAAACCAGCTGCTCGAGCAGCTCCAGGAAAACATCAAGCCCCGGCGTCTGGCCCGGACCCTGATGTCCTCGCCGGCCATTGCCGTCGACCCGGCGGTCTGCTGCGAAGACGCCAACCAGGTGTTGACCCGCTACAACGTCAACGCCCTGCTGGTCACCGTCAAGCAAAACGGGCGGGAGGAGCTGCGGGGATACATCACCCGGCAAGTCATCGAAAAAGCGCTCTTCCACAAGCTGGGCGCCGTTCCGGTGCGCGAGTACATGACCACCGACGCGGCCAGCGTCGGTCCCGAGGCCGATCTGCAGGAGATCCAGAAAAAAATCATCGACAACAAGCAGCGCATCCTGCCGGTGATAGACGCCGGGCGCATCGCCGGGGTCATCACGCGCACCGATCTTCTGAATGTTCTGGTCGGCCACGGGCGCGCGGAGGCCGGGACGTCGGTCGAGCCGCTGCGCGACTCCTTTCTGCCGCGCACCCGCAACGTGACCAGATTCATGCAGGAGCGGCTGTCGCGCCGGCTGATGGCGGTCCTGCGGCAGATCGGGGAAGTGGCGAGTTCCCTCAACTGCGGGGCCTATGCGGTGGGCGGGTTCGTGCGGGACCTCTTCCTGTATCGCGGCGATGAGGACCTGGACATCGTCATCGAAGGCGACGGCATCGCCTTCGCCCGTCAATTCGCAGCCATCGCCGGCGCCCGCATCCACACCCATGCGAAATTCGGCACGGCGGTGATCATCTACCCGGACGGGATGACCATCGACGTGGCCTCCGCCCGCATGGAGTATTACAATTTCCCGGCGGCCCTGCCGGTGGTGGAGATGAGCTCGATCAAGCTCGACCTCTACCGGCGCGATTTCACCATCAACACGCTCACGATCCAGCTCAACCCGGACCGCTTCGGAGTTCTGATCGACTTTTTCAACGCCCAGAAGGACATCAAGGAAAAATCCATCCGGGTTCTGCACAACCTGAGCTTTGTCGAAGACCCCACGCGGGTGTTCCGCGCCATCCGGTTCGAGCAGCGCTTCGGGTTCACCATCAGCCGACTGACGGCCGGATTGATCCAGAACGCGGTGCGGATGGACTTCTTCCGGCAGCTCTCCGGCCGCCGGGTGTTCCACGAGCTGAAGCTGATCCTGCAGGAGGAAAACCCGGGGGCGGCCGTGGCGCGGCTCGACGATTTCAGCCTGCTAAAGGAGATTCACCCCGACCTGGTGTGCGACAAGGCCCTGCTCGGACTCATGAACGCGGTGCAGCAGGTCGTTGCCTGGTATGATTTGCTTTTTCTGGATGAATCCTATATGAAGTGGGCCGTTTATTTTCTGGCCCTGATCCATCCGTATGAAAAGGAACAGGTTCAGGAGATCTGCCGGCGCTTCGAGTTTGCGCCGCGGATGCGGAAGCTCTTCGTGGATTCCCGTGCCGAGGCGCGGCAGTGCCTGCACGCGTTGGCGCGCAGCCTGCCGGCCGACAACCGCACGGTGTACCATCGGCTGGCCGGGTTCCAGACCGAGATCATCCTGTTCATGATGGCGGCCGCCGATCAGGAGAAGGTGAAGAAAGCCATTTCCCTGTATTTCACCCACCTGCGCCGGACGACCATCTCCCTGAAGGGCGAAGACCTGCAGCAGATGGGGGTCCGCCCCGGCCCGATCTACCGCGAGGTCTTCCAGGCGGTCTTCGACGCCAAGCTGAACGGACAGGTCAAGACACGCGCAGAGGAGTTGGAGTTCGCCCGGAAACGGCTCAGCGGATGACCCTTCCCGGACCGCCTTTCGGCCACCCGGCGGGCGCGGTTTTTCCGCCGCGATTCCGCCGCTGCAGACCGCACGCCTCCGCCGCCGGCGAACAATGCCGTTCGGGCGGACGTTGGCGAGGGCACGGTCCGGCGCCGGCGCACACTATCAGCATCAAGGAGCGAGTTCGACACGCATGAAAAAACGTCTTTTGAGCGGAATGAGACCCACCGGCCCCCTGCACCTGGGCAACTACCATGGCGCCCTCGCCAACTGGGTGCGCCTGCAGGAGTCCTACGACTGCTTCTTCTTTGTCGCCGACTGGCATGCCCTGACCAGCGACTACGAAAAGCCGGACTTTATCAAGGGCTTCACCACCGAAATCCTGCTCGACTGGTTGAGCGCGGGCCTCAGCCCCGAGAAGAGCACCCTGTTCATCCAGTCCCGCGTCAAGGAGCACGCCGAGCTCTTTCTGATCCTGTCGATGATCACGCCGGTGCCCTGGCTGGAGCGCAACCCGACCTACAAGGACCAGATTGATCAGCTCAACAACAAGGATCTTTCCACCTTCGGGTTTTTGGGATATCCCGTGCTCCAGGCGGCGGACATCATCATGTACAAACCCTACGGCGTTCCCGTGGGCGTGGACCAGGCCCCGCACGTCGAGATCACCCGGGAAATCGCCCGCCGGTTCAACCATCTCTACGGCCCCGTGTTCCCGGAACCCGAAGCCATCCTGACCGAAACCCCCAAGCTGCTCGGCACCGACCGCCGCAAGATGAGCAAGAGCTACGGGAACGCCATCTTTCTTTCCGATTCCCCGGAGACGGTCGCCGCCAAAGTGGGGACCATGATCACCGACCCGCAGCGCATGCGCAAGAGCGACCCCGGCAACCCCGACGTGTGCAACGTCTACGATTTTCACAAGCTCTACTCCCCGCCGGAGGAGGTGGCCGAGGTCAACCGGCGCTGCCGCACGGCCGACATCGGCTGCGTCGAGTGCAAAAAGCGGATGGCGGGCCACCTGAACGCGTTCCTGGAGCCTATCCGGGAGCGGCGGCGCTTCTACCTGGAGCGCCCCGGGCTCGTGGAGGAGATCATCACCGCCGGCAGCGACAAGGCCCGGCAGACGGCCTGCCGGACCCTTGAGGAGGTCCGGGCGGCCGTCCGGCTGTGAGGGGAAGGGGTCGACGGTGACGGAACGGCATGCAACCGCGGCGGCGCCGTATCGGGTGAAGCTCTCGGACATCTTCGAGGGCCCGATGGACCTGCTGGTGCACCTGATCAAGAAAAACGAAGTCAACATCTACGACATCCCGATCGCCCTGGTCACCGAGCAGTACCTTCAGTACCTGGAATGGATGGACCTGCTGAACCTTGAATACGCGGCGGAGTTCGTCGTCATGGCCTCCACCCTGACCCAGATCAAGTCCCGCATGCTGCTGCCGGTGCACGCCGAGGAGGAGGGGGAGGAGGAGGACCCGCGGCAGGCCATCGTGCGCCCGCTGCTCGAATATCTGAGGCTCAAGTCGGCGGCCGAGCAGCTGGCCGAGCGGCCCCTGCTGGGGGAGGACACCTTCACGCGGCCGGCGCAGCCCGCGGCCCGGGCGGTGGCCGACGATGAAGAGGTCATCAAGATCGGTTTGTTCGAGCTGATCGACGCTTTTCAGAAAATTCTCGCCGGCCTGCCGGATGAGGCCCGGATCGAATTCACCGCCGACACCATTTCGGTCAAGGAGCGCATCTCGCAGATCGTCGACCAGCTGGAGGCCAAGGGCTCGCTCACGTTCTTCGAGCTCTTTTCCGAACACCCCGGTCGCGGAGAGATCGTGGTCACCTTTTTGGCGATCCTGGAAATGGTCAAACTGGCATTGGTCCGTCTGGTTCAACACGTGAACTCCGGGATTATCAGGATATTCTACCTGTAATGGAAGATTTAAAGAACATCATCGAAAGTCTGCTCTTCGTGGCGGAAGAGCCGTTGAGCCCCGAGCGCCTCAAGAAGCTCGTGGGCCCGGTGGAGGCCTCGGAGATCCACCGGGCGCTCGCGGACCTTCAGGCCGATTACGACGCCCGCAGGGGCGGCTTTTTCCTCTCGGAGGTGGCCGGGGGGTTTCAGTTTCGCACCCGGGCCGAGTACACCGCCTGGATCCGACGGCTGGTGGACCCCAAGCCCGTGCGCCTGAGCAAAGCCGCGCTGGAGGCGCTGGCCATCATCGCCTACAAGCAGCCGGTCATCCGCACCGACGTCGAACACATCCGCGGGGTGGATTGCGGCGGCGTCCTGCGCCAGTTGCTCGAACGCAAGCTGGTCCGGGTTCTGGGACGCAAGGAGATCGCGGGCCGTCCTCTGATCTATGCCACGACCAAGCGATTCCTGGAAACCTTCGACCTCAAGGACTTGAAGGACCTGCCCACCCCCCGCGAGATCGAGGAGTTCGGCAAGCCCCCCCTCGAAGAACGCGGCCGCATCACGATCGAAACGGACGAGAAAACGGAACCGGCCGGACCGGAAGAGCCCCCGCCGGTGGAGGCGCCCGTCGAAGACGCCGCCGCCCGGGCCGACGGCTACGACGAACCGCTGCCGCCGGAGCCCGCGGCGCCGGCGGACGAATCGGAGAGTGCGATGGCCGCGCCGCCGCCCGAGGCCGCCGGAAGCAGCCCTCCGGAAGCGGCCGGTGCGAACGAAACGGCGCTGCCGGAGGAGGAGACCCCGGCGGAAACGCCATCTGAAAAAACACTTGATTTCGAACCGGAAAGAACGTAATAAAAACGCTGCCGATCCTCGGCAGGATTTTCAGGGCGCTTAGCTCAGCGGGAGAGCGCTACCCTCACACGGTAGAAGTCACTGGTTCAAATCCAGTAGCGCCTACCAATTTTAGCAAATAGAAACGGCACCTTGAACAAATCAGGGTGCCGTTTCTATGTTGTCCGGAGGTGGTCCGCAGATTACAGCTCCGCGTCGGCGGTCCAAAACCGTTTCTCATAAGTAATCCGTCACAAACAACCCCAGCTCTCGGTTTAAAAATCTCCCAATCTTCTTGAACCAAGTATTGTCTCCCGAATGTCCTATTAAAACCATGCGACAGATCCAGTCACACTCCGGATTTCTTTTTTTTGTTCTATCCGTTAATCGTTAATCTCAAAGTGTAAATTTGATGAAATATTGATAGATTGTGTCAAAAATATGTCACTTTTGGGAATTGAATATGTTATTAACATACTGAAATCACATATAACTTATTAATGGCACAGTCAGTGCATGCATGCTTCGATAGCTGCAGCAACTCAATTTTTAAATCAGCGAGGGGAGCTTAAAATGAATGAACATGAGTTGTCTTTAATCATTCAGAACCGAAATCAAGAATTGGAAGGCGCAAAGAAAGATCTTGAAGACGCTAAGGCAACCATTCGATTTTTAATAAGAGAAAAGACTGATGAAATTACATTGATCAAGAAGAAGTTTTCTGAAGATCTAAAAAAGGGGATCGTTCCATCTCTAACTGCCCTTAAGGAATCAAGATTAAACCAAACTCAGATGAATTATATTGAATCAATTGAGATTGCTCTCTCGAAGCTTGCAGAGCCATTTTGGGAAAGGATTAATTCAAAAGAGATCAAGTTGAGTCCGACAGAAACTCGGGTTGCCAGTTTCGTGCGAGCTGGAAAAACCAACAAGGAAATTGCCAACACCCTTAATCTTTCAAAGAGTACCATATTGACACATCGTCACCATATCCGAAAAAAATTGGGGTTGCATCGATCGAAGTCCAACCTTTATTCCTATCTCAATTTTGGATGAACCCTATTCGCTTACCGGATTCCGGGGATTATACGGACTATAGACCTCTTTGTTAGCCGGGCGAGAGGATACGAATGGAGCTTTGGCAATCTCTCCTTGTTGACATTGCGTTCGGTGGTAACGCGGCACTTCTCCTTAATTATTGGGTTCCTGGGCCGGTCGCTAATGTCGGCTGCACTCGCTAAGGACATAGAGAAATTCAAGGCCAACCTGCAGCTGACCGCGGTCGAACACCCGGTGCGCTTTTCGAAGCTCCACGAGAAGCGCGCGTCTTGGTTCGTGATTTTTCTAAATGATACCAGCCCCATATTGAGTGCTCCCCCTTTCTCTGGAGGAACCGCCCTGATGGAGTTAAATACTGACCATAGGAAACCACTATGCCCCCCCCCCGGCCACGGATCGGTTTCAAGGAACTTTTTTTGCCCTGGTTCAAGGAAAGCCTCCGCCTCGCTCTATGCTCGGTCTGGTCTTTTCTTCTGATCATGGGCTTTTTGTGTTGTGCCGCCAACGCTCAGGCGCATCACAAGCGTGTCCTCCTGCTCGTCTCATACCACCAGGGCGACAGGTGGACCGATCAGATCATCAAGGGGTTCTCCGAGGGAATACAGAAACGACAACCCACCGGCCTTTTTGTAGAGTTTCTCGATGACCGACGCAAGAAACCGCGCGAAACCGCCGAACTCATGCGAGATTACCTCCATCGGAAGTATCGCGATACCCCTTTTGACATAGTGGCTTGTTCCGATGATCCGGCCTTTGACTTTCTTTTGGCTCATCGAGCTTTCCTGTTTCCCGGGGTCCCCATGGTTTTCTGCGGGGTTAACGATTACACCCCGGCCCGGCTGAACGGACAGACCGACATCACCGGGGTCAACGAGGCCCCGGACATTCAGGGAACCATCGATCTTATCCTTAAACTGCAACCCGAAATCAAAACGCTGGCGGTGGTGGGGGCCGACACCCAATCCACCTACCAGTCCAATCTAAGTCGATTTTACCGCGCCAAGGCAGCCTTTAACAACCGCCTCGAATCCAGGGAATACGTCAACCTGAAGGAAGACCAGGCACAAACAATCATGGCCGAACTGCCAAGGGATGCGGTGGTATTGGTCTTGGGCCCGCTGTTTCGCGGAAACGAAGAGGAGATCCCACCGGTGGAGAGCTGCCGCGTTATCGCTCAGTCTGCCCCGGTACCGACGTGGGGCCTGTGGGATTTTCAACTCGGGGCCGGCATCCTGGGAGGCCGGCTGGTCAGCGGCCTGAACCAGGGCCATGCCGTTGCAAGTCTGGCCAACCGGATTCTGGCAGGGGAACCAGCCGACACCATTCCGGTCCTGGACAGCCCCAACCAACCCATCATCGACTGGAAGGAATTAATCCGGCTCAACCTCGATCCCGCACGAATACCGGCCGGAGCCACGATCATCAACAGGCCCTTTTCCCTGTGGGAGCAATACCTGCCTTGGATCTTCAGTGCTGCAGGCACAATTGTGTTTCAGGCCTTTTGGGTCATCATGCTGCTGGTAAGCCGGCATCGCCGCAAACAGACAGAGTGTGAACTGCGCCGGAGCAAGGAGCAACACCAGGCCATCCTTGAGAACGCACCCATCGGCATTTTCCAATGCACCTCCGGCGGCCGTTATATTGCCGCCAACCCCAAACACGCCGCCATTTTAGGCTATGAAGGCCCGACGGATCTCATCCGCTCTGTTAAGGACATCGCACAAGACGTCTATGTCGATCCTTCGGATTGGGATGCAGTGGTTAAACACCTCATGAAACAAGGCTACATAGAGAACCACGAGGTGCAAAGGAAACGTAAAGACGGGTCATTATTTTGGGGGGCACTGCATGCTCGTCTGTCCAAGTCCGGCCTCGGGGAGGACGTATTTGATGGCTTCCTCATTGACACCACGGCGCGCAAACAAGCAGAAGAGGAACGAAAGCAAAGCGAAGGACAGTTCAGGTGCGCGTTCGATTATTCGGCGATCGGGAAGGCGTTGGTGGCAACCGACGGGCGCTTTCTGAAGGTAAATATCGCGCTCTGCAAGATGTTAGGCTACCCGAGGGAGGAACTTCTGGCCAAAACGTTCCAAGACATTACCCATCCGGATGACCTCGATACCGACCTTGCCTTCGTTCGTAAAGTGCTTGCAGCTGAAATTGATACTTACCAGATGGAGAAACGGTACTTCCATAAGCAGGGAGGGGTTATCTGGGCACTCCTGAGCGTAGCTTTGGTCCGGAATAATGTCGGGCAACCGCGGTTTTTCATCTCACAGATTATGGACATCAGCGCGCGCAAGAAAGCCGAACAGGTGCTGCGCGAGAGCGAAGAACGATATCGCATCGTGGCAGACTTTACCAGCCACTGGGAGTATTGGCTGGCTCCCGACGGCCGCTTCCTTTACGTTTCGCCCTCGTGCGAGCGCATCACCGGATATCGGCACCAGGAATTTCTGCAGAACCCTGACCTGTTTCTGGCGATCATACATCCCGATGACAGGCAGAATCTGGCCGCCCACCTCAAGCAGAGAGCGGACACAACTGAAAAGAGTGATTCCCTAGAGTTCCGCATTATCACCCAAACTGGCGAAGTACGATGGGTTGGCCATACCTGCCAACCGGTGCTTGACGGCGATGGCCAGTACTTGGGGCATCGAGGCAGCAATCGCGACATCACCGGGCGCAAGCAGGCGGAATTAACATTGCGCGAGAGCGAGGAGCGTTATCGGTTTTTGGTAGAAATCTCCTCCGAGGCGATGCTGTTGCGAAACAGCAAGGGAGAGATCGTTTATGCGAATCCAGCCGCCCTCAGGCTCTTCCATGCTTCTAAGGCAGAAGATTTGCTGGGGAAAGACTATTTGAGTTTTGTCCATCCCGACGACCGCGAGGAATCGGCAAGAAGAGTCCATCGCTGCTGTATAGAAAACAGTGCCGTCCCCTGGAGAGAGCACCGCCTTATTGCAGTGGACGGACAAGAAGTCCATGCGAAGTCAACGGGATTCCCCGTTAACTATTCCGGGCAGCAGCACGTGTTAGGACTCTATCATGACCTCACCGAGCGCAAGCGGGCGGAAGATAATCATCAAAAGGTGGAAGTACAGCTCCGCCAGGCCCAGAAGATGGAGGCGGTGGGGCGCCTGGCAGGCGGGATCGCCCACGACTTCAACAACATGCTGGGCGTTATCATGGGTTTTACAGGCCTGGCCATCGAAAAGCTCGCACCGGATGATCCGGTCCGATCAAATTTGGAAGAGGTGAGCATTGCCGCAACTCGATCAGCCGAGCTCACGCGCCAGCTACTGGCCTTCGCCCGCAAGCAAACCATTGCCCCTAAGGTTCTTGATCTAAATAAAACCATCGCTGACATGCTCAGCATGCTCAGGCGACTTATAGGCGAGGATATCGACCTGCTCTGGAATCCGGGTAAAGACCTATGGCCGGTCAAGATGGACCCCTCCCAAATCGACCAGATTCTAGCCAATCTGGCAGTCAACGCCCGCGACGCGATAGCCGGTGTCGGTAAGATCACCATTGAGACCGAGAACGAAGAATTCGACGCTGAATACTGCAAGTTTCATACGGGTTGTACCCCTGGCGAATACGTCATGCTGGCGGTCAGCGACGACGGCTGCGGGATGGACAAAGAGATTTTGGGAAATATATTCGAACCCTTCTTCACTACCAAAAAAATGGGAGAGGGCACCGGCCTCGGACTTGCGACGATTTACGGGATTGTCAAACAGAACAACGGCTTCATTTATGTGTACAGCGAACCAGGGCAAGGGACAACTTTTAAAATTTACCTGCCCAGGCCGGAACCACAGGAGGCAGCAATTGACCAGGAGCGCCAAGCTGCCGGAGTTCCGACCGGAAAGGAGGTCGTGCTGCTGGTCGAGGACGAAAAGTCGCTGCTCAAATTTTCGAGAATTCTTCTAGAAGAGTTGGGCTACACCGTGCTGGCCGCCAGCAGCCCGAGAGAAGCGCTCCAACTGGCGAAAGAATACACCAACGCAATCCATTTGCTGATTACCGATGTGGTGATGCCGGGGATGAGCGGCCGCGAGCTGTGGGAGCAATTGAACACTCTGCGGCCTGGTCTCAAGAGTCTATTCATGTCAGGCTACACGACCAACGTGATCGCGCACCACGGTGTGCTCGAAGAGGGATTTCACTTCATACAGAAACCGTTTTCCAAGCAAGCTCTTGCCACGAAAATCCGAAAGACTCTATCCTGAACACTCAATTCTATGCGAATGAGATGGAACGGAAAAGTATAACCTGAAGGAGATCTAAAGCGATGCCTCAAGTCCTTGTTGTCGACGATGAGGAGCAAATGCGGAAATTGATCCGCCTGGTGCTTCAGAAAGAAGGCTGCGCTGTGATCGAAGCATCTAATGGAAAAGAGGCGATTCGGCATATGCAGAAAGCCGATATAGATCTGGTGATTTCTGATGTTGTCATGCCGGACATGGACGGCCTTGAGCTGATTAGAGAAATCAGAAGGGTGCATCCGGAGATCAAAATTCTGGCAATTTCCGGGGCTGGAAGAGGAGGTCCCGGCCTCTACCTGAACATAGCCGAGCGTTTCGGAGCAGATGCAATTCTCATGAAGCCCTTTGCACCCGGCCAATTGATTGAAAAGGTTTCAAAGCTGCGGCAAACCTGAAAGACGGGTTGTTGCGTTTTCGGCCGGGAAACTCCGCCACCAACCTGAAAAAGACTATTAGCGAATGCAATCCACGGGAAATCGTTCTGAAAGGTTCACATTGCTGATCGTCGATGACGAACTCCAGATGCGTAAAATGCTGGCGACGACTTTCAGCAATGCACCATATCAGCTGTTTTTTGCGGAAAACGGATCAGAGGCGCTGTCGGCAGCGGCGGGATCCAAAGTTGACGCAGCCTTGATGGACTTGGTGATGCCGGGGATGAGTGGGCTTGAGGCCTTGCGAGAGTTTCGACAGAAATATCCGGAGATGTTGACCCTGATGATGACCGGAAGAGGCAGGATTTCAGAAGCCGTTGAGGCAATCAAGCTGGGGGCTGTTGATTTTTTGGAAAAGCCTTTTTCGCCGGAGGCGTTGCGGACTCGGATGGCCCAGCTTTTCCGAATTTGGGAGTTGAACCGCGAAAATCGACAACTCAAGAGCAGGCTCCAGGACCGGTTCGGATACTCGAAATTAATTGGAAATTCCACGGCCATGTTGAAACTGAAGGGAACGATCGCCCAGGTGGGACCGTCAGACGCGACCATTCTGATCCATGGGGAAACCGGCACCGGCAAAGAGTTGGTGGCAAGGGCGATTCACCACCACAGTCCGCGCAGAAAGAACAGCTTTGTGCCTGTGGACTGCGGCGCCATCAGCCAAACGGTCATGGAAAGCGAGCTGTTCGGCCACGTGAAGGGGGCATTTACGGGAGCCCATGTTTCAACCTTGGGGCTGATTCGATCCGCCGACAAAGGGACGCTTTTCCTGGACGAGGTGGGCGATCTATCGCCTGAAAACCAGGTAAAGCTGCTGCGCGTCATCCAGCAGCGGGAGGTGCGGCCGGTGGGAGACAGTCGTACCTATCCCGTGGATGTGCGCATCCTGGCAGCCACTCATCGTGAATTGCATAAAGAAGTAGCTGAGGGGCGTTTCCGAGAGGACCTGTTTTTCCGGTTGAACGTGTTGACCCTCAATGTGCCGCCCTTGCGCGACCGAACCGA
>CAZLSV010000036.1:8946-10392 GCA_964562235.1 uncultured Desulfatibacillum sp. | reverse complement strand
TCGAACGCTTCGCCACCGCCATCTCCCCAGTACGCGAGCTATCCCGGGAGACAGGTGAGATGCTGGAGAGGTATCGCTGGCCCGGCAACGTGCGCGAGCTCGAGAACGCCATTCGCAGATCCGTAGCCATGGGAACTCCCGACGCCATTCGACCGGAAGATCTACCGGAAACCATATATTCCAGGCCGGAGAGGTCGGCGCAGAGATCATTTCATGCCGGTGGCGATTCGATGGCTGCCTTCGAGATAGCGGCGATTCGCAATGCCTTGGTGAAGAGCGCCAACAGCCGCGCAAAAGCTGCCCTCATTCTTGGGATCGGTGAAGCCACTCTTTACCGAAAGGTTAAGAAATATAAGATCGACGGTTAGGCCCGCATCCAATTTAGCGCTTCTTTCCTTTATTTTCTCCGCCCTGCCCTTCCTCGGAAGCATCACGCTATCAATTTGAGACAGTTTTCATATAGGCTATCAATTTGAAAGCCCCAAAAGTCTTCTACGTAACTATTTCATGTAATTACAATATGATCCGGGACGACTTGAAGCGGCATTGATTTTGCTCAGACAAAAGAAAAAACTGGTCACAGTAGTTAATTATGAGTGAACGTTAACATAATATGAGGAAAAAAATGGGTATTACGATCACTAACCAGGAACCGATCTACGCTCCGAAGATCTATGGCATGAGCCCACATTTGACCCCACTTGAGCATCGAATATTAGATTTGCAAAAGAAAGGAAGGACAGCAGGGGAAATCGCCGATGTCTTGGATTTGTCTTTTATAGAAGTATCCAATCGCATAGACGCCATCAGCAAGAAGATGAAATCGTCAAGGCTCAAGGCAAAAGGCCCGAAGCAGCAAGAGTTGAACCCGTAAGGCGAATTCAGAGGATAAAATGCAAGGAGTATAACGTCATGGGACCCGTTCTTGTAGTCGAAGATATATCCAGCAGAAATCGATTGCCTTCATCCTGGAATTACTGACAGCAAAGCTTAAAATTTTACTGATTCTGAATCTCATAGTTATTTTCTTATTGAACGTTGAACCACAAATCCAGCGAGGAGATGTCGCCCACGTTTTGTTCGTATGCCGCTATCTTAATGAACGGCGAAACGAACGGTGATGCGCTCGTGATGAAATTGCCGGCACCGGAGGCGGAGCCCGGGAATTGCGATAGCGGTTGATCGGTGAAAAAATCGTTTAGGGTCGGCGCGTAGAGGAACCGGAACTTTACCGTGCCGGTGCCCGCGATGGCATACTGAATGCCAAACCTCCTGATTTGCGTCGCATTGGTCAGATTGATTGCCTGGCTGATCACGTTTCCATTTCTCGCAATGGCCGCCGCAGAAAAAACTCTTATAGTTGTTATCGGAACGATATTTCTCATGATGTCCTCCCGACGGCGTCATTGAAAGTTGAGCCAAACCCCCAAAACCTCTACCGATCCG
>CAZLSV010000036.1:0-8936 GCA_964562235.1 uncultured Desulfatibacillum sp. | reverse complement strand
TTTCCACAATTCTCAATTTGGCCCATGGCATCCCCGGGACAAGCTGGAAACTGACAACGGCAACCTTCGCCTCCTGAACCCATCCAATATCTGCCACCGGGTCGAAATCCGGATGGTTCAAATAAAACCCGATGTGGGTGGCATCGACAATTTCTGCCTTGAAAATGCCGTTGAAGGCGGGGTTGTCCATGTCCCACAACCGGAACAAGCTGCCTACCGCTATGTTGTGGGGCGAGGAGGTGGTGATGGTGGCTATTCCGCCTGCACATGCCCGGTCTACGACTTCCTTCAACACGTCGCTTGAGCCTACCAGCGCGTTGAGCGGGTTGTTTGTCGTTTTGACATAATCGCCACCCTGTGAGGACGCCTGATACGCCTCTATTTTGAGCACACCGGTCCCCTGGAACTGGTAGTAGATGTGAGAGGCGGCCAGGCCGGAGTTTTTTGACATGTCAATCGGATCGCTATCGGCACTTTCTCCGAGGGACAGCGAGCGCCCGTTGAACGCCCGGATGGAGGTTATCGGAAACCTTAAATAGGTCGTATCCGGCACAACCCAGGCGGGGGAAAACCCTCCCGAAGCTTCATTCCAACCCATGTCAACCTCCCCTTGAGCCTACTGAATGTTCACCCACGCCGTAAGAACAGCCGTCGACACGGCGCCCGTCTCGGTCGCGCGGATCTTGATGAAGGGCGCGAGCGGCGGCGAGAAGCTCACGAGCCCGGATCCCGCCACGAGCCCGGTAGCGATTTCGCCGCCGGCCGGCGGGCTGACAAACGCTCCGTTCTTTTCAACCCCGACCAGAACCTCGAGCTTCAGCACGCCGGATCCCGTGATGGTGTGAAAGACCGAGAAATACCCACCTTGGGCAATCTCCCGCAGGTCGATCGGCTCCGAGTCCGCAACACCCGAAAACTCAATGGAAACGGAGTTAAACGCTTTGATGGTAGTAATGGGCCGTTGGTTCAACATTGTCTCTTTCCTCCTTTTACCAGGCAACGCCGCAATAGATATTTGGTTCGAAGGTGCCGTTGTGCCGGCCGTGCGCCGGCTGGATGGTGGATCGGTCTTTGTTGCAGGCCATGGCCGTCAAGAACTTGTACGGCCTGCCCGTTATTTTTTTGTAACGAAGAACGAGGTTGCATACCCTGCCAGTGATAAAGGAGGCTTTCGCCGCAAAAAGGGTTCCGAACAACCCGGATCCGACCGACAGGGAGGGTGCGATCACCGGGAAAAATCTCCCCGTGGATTGGCCCAGGTCGTTTGTGATGATGGCCTCCATGGAGGAGATTGGCCCGGAGTCGGTCTGCAGGAAATCACTATGAAGACCCGAGACGCCGATAAAGGAGTCGGAGGTCAGCCCCGTGAATTTGAGATAGGTCGGCAAAAAACCGAACATGGCGTTGTTGAAACTCATCGTGGACAAATTCGCGACGACCGAGGCGACATAGTCGTCCTGGACGCACCGGATCGCAACAGCCGGGTAGTCGACACCATACCCTCCGTCGCGGGTAAAGCGCACGGATGCGCCAAGGTAGTTGAAGTTGACCGGAGCGCCGTTGGTTTCATCGATGGCCGCCAGGAACATCATGCCGCGGTTGGTCGGATCCAGATCGGATGCGTTGAAAACCACGAGACTTCCGAGGCTGATCGGATCTAAAAAGAAGTCCGAAACACCCGATGAACCCATAAAATAGGCATGAACCCGTGTCGATAGGGTCGGGTGGCTGTTGAATACGGATATCGTCGTCTCCATTCCCGGGTTGGTGCTGTGTTCGTAAAAGGGGACCAGCAAAACGGATCCCAGCGATGCGGTTGCAATCCCCTGCGGTGCCCAGCCCATGTTTTCGCCCTCCTATTTCATCATCCTGATTGCGTCTCTAATACTCATCCGGCCGCTTTCCTGCTCGGCGGCTCCCTCCCCGGCGTCATCCTCCGGGGCTTCTTCCGGCGGCCGCCGCGCCGCCGCCCGTGCCTTCGCCGAGGTTTCTCCTAAATAAGTCTGCTGATACCATTTCAATGCCGTGCGGTAACGTTCTTTTTCTTCGGGGCTCAAAGTATCCAGAAACGCCGGCCAGTCCTTCTGCGGCAGCCCGCCCAGCGGGTTTGAGCGCTTAACGGACTGCCCGAGCGACTTTTCGGTCCCGCCCATCTCGTAGTACTTCCGGAGATACTTTTCGGCGGCTTTCAGATCCCCGAATTTCAGCGCCTGGCGGTAGTAGTAGATCGCATTTGACTTGTCGGTTGGAACGATCGCAGGGCTCTCCTTGCCGTGCTTGTCCTTGTACTCCGCAACCATCCGGGTGATATCGTAATAGGCCATTTCCCCCGGATCCGCCGTGTAGAACCCAAGGCTCAAAAGATCGTTCGCGAGCTGCTCGCCCACCGTCCCGCCGCGCTTGGGCTTACCGGATGCCCACCCATAGAGGGAGTCGAGCGAAAAGGTGCGCGCCACATATTCGACCTTGTCGCGTATAGGCCTGGGGTTGAAGGGATCCGGGTACCAGGAGCGCCCGCCGATCAGCTCTCCGGCCATCTTCGCGTCCGGCCGCACGCCGTTGATAATTTTGATCGGTGCCGCCAGGGCGGAGTCTTTGGCAATGCCCCCGATGGACTTCTTTCCCTTGGCCAATTTTTCAATATCCTGACCGATATCCTCCGCTCCGAACCAGGAAAGCGCGTCGGAGAAAGCCCCCTGCAGGCGGATGCTGATAATGGAGCCGTCCTTGCGCCGGCCGAGGATCAGGTGCATCTGCCGACGTTGCTGCTCGCCGAGCTCATCCTCCTCATCGGGAAAAAAGGTGCGGTTCCAAAGGCTCGCCATGACAAAAAAGGCGGCCATCTTGGCGCCGAGCTTGGTCGCTTTCCAGGCGATGTTTTTCCCGATCACCGCCGCCATCCGGCCCCCGCCCTCGCGTTTCTCATGCCTAAAGTTGCGCATCAACCGGACGTAGCGAGGGGCGTTGATTTCAAGCCATGAGTAGAAGGGTAGGAGGTGGCGGCGGACAAACTGCCCGGCATGGGTGATGTTGCCGTAATCGCCGATCAGCTCGCGTGAGAGCTTCGCCGCCTTGCGGTCGGCATTGTCGAGGCCGTCGATTTCCTTCATGTTCGACGCGCCATAGACCTTTTCCCCCTTGGCCACCTGGTCCTGGAAATACCAGAACGCGGCCAGGCGCAACCAGTTTTCACGGTATTGAGTGAATTCGGAAAGCCCGCGCCAGACCCGGGAAACAAGATTCGGTTTTTCCCCGCGCAGCGCCTCCATGTGCTCCTTAAACGCGAGTTTGCCGGCAACGTCGGATACCTCCTGCACCGACCATCCCGAGTCGAGAACCCCGAGGGAGTGGGCCAGGTCGAGTTTTTTCTGCAATTCGGGGGGCAGCTTCTTTCCGCGGTAGTCCTTGGTCAGCGCCGCCATGGCCTGCGGCAGGTAGTGGGTGAGGATCCTCGGGTCATAGGCGAAGGCAATGTCCAAGTCGCCAGACAGGTTGTTCAAATTGTATTTAACTACCCGGTAGGGGTTGATCAAAATCCACTGCTTCCAGGCGTTCATCAGCTTGCGGCTGGCGACCGCGAGCAGGTGGTCGTCGAATTTCTGATCGAATCCGTCAAGAGTCTTGGCCACCCCCTCCGGAATAATCCAGGTGATATCCCGGCCCCGGGCCAGGACCGCTTGAATCTTTTCGGCGTTTTCCTTGCCGATGACGACTTCCCCGGCCTGCACGGCGGCCACCAGTCGGTCGCTCAAGCTGTAGGCCCGATACCAGCTCTTGCCGGGCTCGGGTTTCCATTCGCGGTAGCCGTCCGGCATGAGGGATACCGGGGTCGCGTATTGCCGGCCAAGGGTTTCCCGCATGAACGCCTCACGCTCGCCGATCGCCTTGAAAATCATCAGCGCCGGCATTGAAACGGCGGGGTCGGTCGATTTGGCGTATTTGGAAATTTCGCTCATGGAAAGCGCATCGTCGTCAAAACCATCCTCCTCAATATCAATACCCAGCGCCTTGGCGAGCTTTTGCAGGCCGATCGCTATTTTCGTGCGGTAGGGCATGGTCGGGTCGAGGGCCCGGATCTCCTCGGCGATATCCTTCAACATTCTCTTTTGATCGGAGTCTAGCCCCCCCTCGCCTCGGATGGCCTCGGCCTCCGAGCGCAGGGCGTTCAGGTGGTTGAAATTCTCCTCGCCGCCGACGATGGCCACGTAGTTTGCCCGCTTGGCTTTCGCCTTGAGGTTTCCGGTGATATCGGCCAGCTTCTTGATCTGATCCATGACGTGCCGCGTTTCGAGCTGGGCGAGCGCCTGGGCAATCCACTCGAATTCGGATTCGACATACTGGGTATTGTAGTCCTGGATGGAGCCCACCCGTCCGATCTGCCAGCCCTTGCGCTTCATGCGCACGTCTTTGGTCGGCCCAAGGCCGATCCCGCTGTAATCCTTCCCTTCGGCCTTTAGGACCTGGTATTCCATGACCTGGTGATGCCAGTATCGTTCATCCGCCAGGACCGATTCCGGCAGAAGGTCGGCCTTTACCAAAGCCTCCTTGAGTTTGCGCTGAAAGCGGTTGCGCCGGTCGAGCGCCGAACGCACCACGGGGTCGGCGTGGGCCAGGCCCCCGATGTGTTGCTGGTATTCCCGCGCGGCGGACTCGGTGAACCCGAACGGCAGCCCATCTTTTCCGGAAAGAAGACTGGAGTCCAGGTCCCGGACCATGTCGTCCATGATCAGGGACAGACTGAACGCCTCATACTGCTTAGGGCTCATTCCGCCCGTGATGGCCTGCAGGACCTGCATGGCGCGGCGCGCGGAGTTTTCCGGGGTGTTCTGGTGGGTCCGCAGGATATCGGCGATATTCGCCTCCTCGCGGGGGTCCAGGTAGGGGCGATGGCGGGTCGCGCTGTACCAAACGTCTTTCCCGTAGATTTTCGCACGCTGCAGAAAGCCCGCGACCGGAACGCCCTTGTTTGCCCCCAGGCGCTCTTTCACTTCGTCGGAAAGCCCCTCGTAAAGATCACCCTCAATGTCGGCCTTGGAGTCCGCAAACTGCTCGGGCATCGCTTCGCGCAGCGCGTCAATGTAGGCCTGCATGACGGGGCTCATGCGCTTGACCGAGAAAAGCGGCATGCCCTCCTCTATGGCTTTCGCGCGCATTTCGGGGGTGACGAAAAGGGCGTGGACCGGCGAGGTCGTCCGGAGCCATCCCATTTTCCCACCAAAAATCTCGGCGACGGCGGGACTTCCTTGGGATTTCAAGGCATCGGGCCAGCTCATGCCCCACTCCATGGCATTGACGATTCGCTCCAATTGGAATTGAATCATAACCGGGTGCCGGTCCGCTTCGATTTCCTCGTATAACTCTCCCGTTGTTACCGGCGGGCCGTCGTAGGAGGACATTCCACCCTCGCCGAAATTCAGATCGACCCGGCCGACCTTCGCGTTCCCCCAGGCCGCCTTCCCAAAAAACCTGTTGAGCTCGGCCGGTAGGATTTTATCGTAAAAACCCTTCATGCCCAGGCCGCCGACCTTCAGATCCTCCGCGACCAGCTCTCCTACGCTGTAATTGCCGGCGCGACTGATCGGCGCGTCCTTTTCCTTTTCGATGAGGCGCGCTGCGATTTCCTTGCCGAGATACTTTTCAAGATCCTCGGTGCGGATATCCACCGGCCAATCAATATCGAGCGGTTCCGTGTTCTTCACCGGCTCAAGCTCCCACTGATCGGCCTCTCTGAAATACTTGAAGTTTATAAAATCAACGTACTGCAAAAGGTCGTACCGCTCCGCCTGTTGCTCGCCGGTCGTCCAGGCCACGGCATCGAACCCATTTTCCGCCGCCCAGCGGACCATGCGCTTCATGGCCAGAAGCGGCCAGGTGGTCTTGAAAGGGGCGTCGGGAATGTCCTGCTGTAATTTGCCAAAATAGAACCGTTCGGCCGCCTTTAGGGACTTCCATTTTTCCCACTCCTCCTCCGTCCACTTGCGCTCCGCAACCCCCTTGCCCATCAGCGATCGCCCGTTATCAACGAGCTCCGTTCTCATTCCGGTGCGGTCGTATATCTCCTTCATCTGCCGGCGAACATCTTCCAGGTGCTTTCTTGCGAACGCGTATCCTCCCTTCCGCCCCTTTTGGTGCCAATCGCTCTGCACCTCCTCAATGAACAGCACCCTTTTTCCGGACGCGTCCGTGCGCTCATTGAAACGGACGTGAACTAGAATGTTCGGCTCGCCGAAATGGGTCGAGCGGAAAGCCCCACCCTCGCCCTTGTCATAGTAGGGGATGCCGTATTCCATCGCGTCGGCTACGGAATCCCACGAAAGAACGCTCCCGGGGGTTGCGGTGCCCTCGCCGGACACCATGAAAGATCCGTTGGGATGCTTGACCGCAAACCCGGTGCCGTCCGGATGCGGGACTACCTCAAACTGAGCGCCTCCAACCGGAAGCGTCAGTAGCAACTCCCGATACTGCTCGCCGCCTGGCAAAACGTGCTTGTGATATTTTGTCGGACGGATTTTTTGGATATCCGGCGAATCGTAGTGTTCAAGGTAGTATTCCAAATCCTCCCTGGAAATCCCAAGCTGGTGCATTACCTCAAACGCCAGATCATCAATTTCCCCTGCAGCGGTCCAGTGCCCTATCTGCCCGCCGGTATCGCGGGCCCGCAGGATGTTTCCGCGGGCGATCCTAAACCATTCGAGGTGATTTATCTGCCCTATGGTGTAGCGCCCGCCTCTGACAACCTCGTGCACCTGAACGTTATTTTCAGCGAGCCAGTCCAGGACCTGTTCGCGGGAAATCTTACCCTTCTGGCCCGCGAGCCACTCCTTGACCCCGGACCACTCCAGCTCTTCCGCCTTGAACGCTCCGGACTTCGCCCAGCTATCAAGCAAGCCCGCGAGTTGTACCGGCGTGCCGGATCCCGGCAGCTTCGCCTCCAGGTGCCGCTGCATCTGCGAGTGCCATAGGGCGCCTGGCCGCTTGACCGAAAAGGCCGCTTTCTTCCCATCGGTCCAAATCGGGTATTTCCCGCTTTGTAACCGGCCGATCGCCGCTTCCGCGCGGTCGGCGAGCTCATCGCCGCCTGGTTTTATCATCGGCGGCGGAGTGAATCTGCCGATGGATCCGCCGACGGCGGCGGACTTGCCCCCTTCAAACACATCCATAACCAGCAAATTATTACCGGAGGCCGCCTGCAGGTCGCGGAAAAAGGCAGCCTCTTTTTCGGTGGCGCGGCCGGCAAAAACAGGAAACACGGTCGAAGCGTTGACAAACTCGCCCGCCCTGATCACCTCAACCGCGGCGGCGGCCGGCGTTCCCTTCGGCAGCGGCATAAATCCGAGAACGTTGTGCTGGGAGTCCGCGAAAAGAATACCGCTTTTGCCGGGGTAGTGTTTGCTCAAGAATTCCGCTGCGGACTCCGGGCCGGTCAGCGCCGCCAGCGGTTTGATCGGGTTCACCAGAAAGCGCTCTTTTACCGGCAATTTGGTTTTACGGATGGTGGGGCGGATGGGTTTGTCCCATGCGTAGTTTTCAGAACCGGGGCGGGTTATGTTGCTGTAGTGCGTCCCGCCGATAATCCCGGCGATCACCCGCACGCCGGCCATGCGGCCGATGGCGCTCATGTGGCGGACAATGTTTTCATCCTCGGCGCTGGGGCGCGTCGCGCCGGCCGGGTGATTGTGGAAAAAATAGACATGGTCGGCGCCGGGGGTATTGAGAACCCGGCCGATGGCGTCAACCGCGGAAATGTGCGCGGAGCCCTTCAGTCCCTTGCTGTAGCGATGGATCTCGAGAACGGTGCCGTCGGAGCCAACGGCAACGGTAAAGGCGAGTTCCTGGGCGGACTTGCGGATGGGGGCAAGAAGGGATGCAGCGTCCTCTATGTTATGAACGACATTCCCGGCGGCGGCGATTGACCCGGTAGTTGCCATACGTATTCTTCTGGCATCGGATATCTCACCGGGAGGCCCTTGAGGCGGTGCGTGGGGCGGTTCGGACTTGGAAGGGGCCGCAGGTAATCCGGGCGCTTGGGAAACATCAACTCCTCGGCCGAGGGGTAGCGGCAGTTGATCGCGGAACTTGACACTAAACGTAGCTGCCGGCTCGAGCGTCGTATCGCTTTCATCGATCAGACCTTCCGCTTTGCTTCTTCGGCCTTGCGCTCCGCGTTTCTCCTCATCCCGTACTCGAGCCCCTTGCGCATGTTCGCTTTCAGCGATTCGAGCTCGGAGGGCGCCAAGAGAGGCGAACGAAGCGATGAACCGGGCCTCTGACTGGGTGAGGGCTTCGAGGCTGCCGGCAATGTCGTGTTCGCGGAGGAAGTTTTCGGTTGCTTTTCTGCCATGTTTCCTCGCAATCGCCGCGATGGTGCCGGCTTTGGGGGCGACGTGGGCGCCGAACATTGCGGCGCCGATGGTAGTAAATGCTACCACGTTCCCGCCCGCATTGTCAATATAGTGGCGCAGCTCGCTTAACGTTCCGCCCTGGCTGACGGCGTCGTCCACGAGGATATATTTCTGGCCCGGGACCACCTTGCCCTCGAATGTCGGCCGGTCCAGCAACTTCGGGAGTAACCCCTTGCCGGTGCGCTTGGCCTTGCGGGTGTTGAAAATATCGATGGATATCGGCAGTCCGGTATGATGGTTGATGGCAACGGCCGTCTGTAGCGGGATTTGATTGTCGCCGGCCGCCTCACGTTCCATCACCGGCAGCAATACGGCATCGGGGTATTGGCGGGCGAGCTCCCTTGCCTTTTCGGGATTCACCAAGTCGTCGGCTATCCGGTAAGCGCGCCCCAAATCGGATCCGGACTTGGCCTCCTTGTAGCCGGCGTGCCTCTTCATCTTGTCGATGTTGGAGTGGACCACGGCGGGCGGGAAGTTTTTGGCCCAAGGCTTGACGTTTTTGGCCGAAAAGCGCCCCTCCTGGTCCTGGCCGGT
>CAZLSV010000035.1:39099-51640 GCA_964562235.1 uncultured Desulfatibacillum sp. | reverse complement strand
CCATAGGTTGTGAGCATTTTCGAGAGGCCGGCAACGCCGCCCCCAGGCGTCAGACGGGGTGATGAAACCACTTGTACACAAAGAATGGCGCTGCGCGCCTTAATCGGCTCTTTGCGGAGTCAGCAGGCCCTGCCCCGGAACTCCTTGAGGCGCTGCTTCATGGTGTCGATGCCCGTCAGGCGGAATTGCGCGACCGCCTCGCGGTAGATCTGCGGTTCGGCGATCAGGTCCTGCAGCCGCTGCCGCAGCAGCTCCGGGGTGAGGTCGTCCCAGGGGATGAAGTCGATCAGGCTCTGGCGCTTGAAGGTCCGGGCGCGGATCGTCTGCTCCTTGCGCGGGGTTTCGCGCGGGATCACCAGGCTGACGGTGCGCTGGGTGAGGATCTCGCAGAGGGTGTTGTAGCCGCCCATGCTGACCACGACGTCCGCCGCCGCAAAAATCTTCTCCATCTGGCGGTAGAAGTGGTACAGGCGCACACCCCTCTTTCGGGCGCGCTTGTTGAGGTTTTTGCGCTCGGACTTGGGCATGAAGGGCCCGGTGATCAGGATGCTTTTGAAGGGGACCGGCGCGGGCGCGGACTCGATCATCTTCAGGTAGGTGTCCATCACCGTGAAGCCGTCGCCGCCGCCGCCGGTCGTGACCACCACGAGCTTGTCGTTCTCCTGCAGGCCGTGTTCCTTGCGGACGTTCTGGACGCCTTCCGGCGAGGGCACCTTGCGCGGGATGTACCCGGTGAAGTGGATTTTGGAGCTCACCGCCTCCGGGATGCCGTATTCCCGGATCGGGTCGTACAGCTCGCGGTTGCCGTATACCCAGATCTCGCTGTAGAGCTCCTCCAGAGCCTCGTAAACCCCCTTGTCCCGCCACTCCTGGCGCGTGGTCTGCGCGTCGTCCAGGATGTCCCGCAGCCCAAGGATCGTCCGGGTGCCGGGCCGGTTGCGCCGCAGCCACTGCAGCGCCGGCAGCACTTCCCGCTTCAGCCCCAGCGGCTCCTTGTCGACGATGAACAACTGGGGCTGAAAGGTCTTGACGGTGGCGGTGATGATGTTCTTGCGAATGTCCAGGGCATGGCGGGCGTTGATCTTGATGGAAAGCGGCAGGTACTCCTCGTTGGTGCGCTTGATCATACCGGGGATGCGCACGAAATCGATCTGCTCGGGAAAGGAGAAGCGCCCCGCAATGGGAGATCCGGTCAGGATGAGGATGTTCACCCGCGGTCCGAGCAGATGGGAGGCGATCGCCATGCTGCGACGGATATGCCCCAACCCATAGGTGTCGTGGGAATACATCAGGATGTTGTAGGTCGAGTTGCGGGCCATGCCCCTCCCAGAAACAAAGGCGCTCGCGAAAAGCGCCTTTGTTTCTGGTTATAGTGAAGATCCGACCAACATGTCAAGAAAGCCCTGGCCCTGCGATATCGGCTTTCACTAAGGCTTTCGATTTGGTATAAGGTAGGCCTCAGGTTTCAATAGTCCGGGGGTCAGGGAATCCGCAAGGAGCGGCGCCGTGAGCCCCGGCCCCGAAATGAAGCAGATGGCGGCATGCCTGTTGGGAGCGGCTTTCCGGCCGCGCAGGTATCGAGACTGAAAACCGCCGCCACCTTCTGGCGAGGAACGCCCAGTGGCCCGATCCGGAATGCACCCCGTGCACCATTTTGAACCCTGGCAGGTCTGGCCGGGGTCCTTCGACAACCCGGCGCTGGACGGCAACTTCCCGGCCGTTCCGGATCCGGGCCTGAACCTCACGCGCCGGACCCGGATCGCCTCCATGGGCTCCTGCTTCGCGCGCGAAATCAAACGCCGCCTGCAGCAGCGCCAGTTCAACTACATTGCCGAAGAGACCCACCACCCGGCGTCGGTCCACGCCAGCGCCGCCTGGGAGCGGGTGTACAGCACCCACTGCATGCGCCAGATCTTCGAATACACGTTCGAGGAGTGGATGCCCGCCCTGCGCTGGTGGCGGGCGCCCTCCTCCGGCCGGATCCAGGACCCCTACCGCCGGACCATCGCCTACGACAGCCCGGCCGAGGCCGAGGCGGATTTTGCGCGCCACCGCGAACACTCCCGCCGCGCCCTGGCCGGCGCCGAGATTCTGATCCTAACCCTGGGGCTGACCGAGATCTGGCAGGATCGCGAGGACGGGGCGGTCATCTGCCTGCCGGCCGGCGCCTATGTCAACGAAGGCGGGGACATGCGCCGCTACGAGTTCCGCGTCAGCCGCCATGCCGAGAACCTCGCGAACCTCGAGCGCATCCATGCCATCATGGCCCGGCACAACCCGGGATGCCGGATCGTCGTGACCGTCTCGCCGGTCCACCTCTGGGCGACCTTCCGAACGGACGCGGACGTGCTCAGCGCCAGCAGCAACTCCAAGTGCACGCTGCGCGCGGCGGCCGACGAATTCGTGGCGCGGCATGACAACCTGCGCTATTTCCCGGCGTTTGAAATGGCGACGATGTACCAACCCCTCGTCGGCAAGACCTTTTTTGCCGAAGGGCGCGAAAATTTCCACGTGAACAAGCAGACCGTCAAGTTCATCATGAATCATTTCTTCAAGTGGTACGCGCCCTCCGAGGTCATCGAGCCGTTCGACACGGAAACGTGAGGGGGCGGGGCCTGATTCACCCCATAATGCCCTTGACTAATTTTGGGTGATCAGCCACTATTGTGTTGTTTTATCGGTTATTTCCCCATCGCCCCCGCCCGGCCTCCCCCGTCGAGGGGGAGGGGTCGTTTTGAGGTATCGCATCATCTGATGCCCCTCCCCTTGCGTCAGGGGAAAAGGGAGGGGCACGAAGCTCGACCGAAAAGGATCATCGATGGATTTCGAGCCTGTCATCGGCCTTGAGGTGCACGCCCAGCTCAAGACCCGAACCAAAATTTTCTGCAGCTGTTCGACGGCCTTCGGCGCTGCACCCAACACCCAGACCTGCCCCGTGTGCCTGGGCATGCCGGGGGTGTTGCCCGTGCTCAACCGGGCCGTGGTGGAGTTCGCCCTGCGCATGGCGCTCGCCACGGGGTGCTCCGTCGCCTGCGAGAGCCGCTTCGCCCGCAAGAACTACTTCTACCCCGATCTGCCCAAAGGCTACCAGATCTCGCAGTACGAGCTTCCCCTCGCCGAACACGGCCACATCGACATCGAAGACAACGGGCGGACCCGGCGCGTGCGGATCCGCCGGATCCACATGGAGGAGGACGCCGGCAAGCTCTCCCACGACCCGCACCGGCCGGTCAGCCGCGTGGACCTCAACCGCACGGGGGTCCCTCTGATCGAAATCGTGAGCGAGCCGGACCTCGACTCCCCGGCGGCGGCGGGAGCCTACCTGCGGCAGCTGCGCGCGATCGTACGCTACCTCGGGATCTGCGACGGCAACCTCGAGGAGGGAAGCTTCCGCTGCGACGCCAACGTCTCCATCCGTCCGCGGGGGGCCTCCGCCCTCGGCACGCGGGCGGAGCTTAAGAACCTCAACTCCTTCCGCTTCGTCGAGAAGGCCATCGAATACGAAATCGGCCGCCAGAAGGAGCTCCTCCTGGAAGGCGGCGCGGTTACCCAGGAAACGCGGCTCTACGACCCCGGCAAGGACCGGACCTTCCCCATGCGGGGCAAGGAGGAGGCCCACGACTACCGCTATTTCCCGGACCCCGACCTCCTGCCCCTGCTCATCGACGAGGAGTGGATCGAGCGCGTGCGCCGCTCGCTGCCCGAGCTGCCGGAGGCCCGGCGCGGCCGGTTCGTGCAGCAGTTCGGCCTGCCCGCCTACGACGCCGGCGTCCTGACCGCGGACCGGGAGCTGGCCGACTACTTCGAGGCCTGCCTGAAGCTCTTTCCCCAGCCCAAGCCGGTCAGCAACTGGATCATGGGGCCCCTGCTCGGCCTGCTGAACGCCGCAGGCCTCGGCATCGACCGCTCGCCGATCCCGCCGGGTGAGCTCGCGGCGCTTCTCGGTCTGATCGAAAGCGGCGCCATCAGCGCGAAAATCGCCAAGACCGTGTTCGACGAGATGGCCGCCTCCGGGAAAGCGGCCCGGGTGATCGTGGCGGAGAAAGGCCTGGCCCAGATCAGCGACACCGACACGATCGAAAAGGTCATCCGGGAAGTGCTGGCCGCCAACCCGAAAGAGGTCGAGGCCTTTCGCCAGGGCAAAACCAAGCTGGTGGGGTTTTTCGTGGGCGAAGTGATGAAGGCCACCCGCGGTCAGGCCAATCCGAAAGCGGTGAACGATCTGCTTAAGAAAACATTGGAGAAATGATATATTCAAAGGAAGTTTGAATTAAATCCGCCCGGCCCCCTTTTCCAATGGGGGAGAGAAGCCAGCCTGTTGTTCCCCCCCTTTATCAAAGGGGGGACGGGGGGATTCTTCGGGATATAAGGTTTAATCAAATTTCAACCACGGGAGGCTGCTTCTTGAAAAACAAGACCCTATCCATAGCGGTTGTTGCATTTATTCTCATGGCGTCCGCCATGATCCTGCCGCCGGTAACGGCGGCAGCGGCAAAAACAGTGGCGATCGTCCCCTTCAAGATCAACTCGGAAAAAGACGTCAGCTTCATGCGCGACGGGGTTTACGACATGCTGGCCTCGCGGCTGGCCAAGGAGGGCGAGGTCGAGGTCCTCGGGCGTCCGCAGGTCGAAAAGGCGCTCGCCTCCATCAGCGGAGGCTTCAGCGAGTCCAGGGCGCGCGACCTCGGCCGGCTGTTGGGCGCCGATTTCGTGCTCTTCGGCAGCTTGACGGCGCTCGGCAACAGCATCAGCATCGATTCCAAGATGGTGGACGTGGCCGGCGCCAAACCGACCCTGAGCCTTTTCGAGCAGAGCGAAGACGCCGGCGGCATCGTATCCCGCGTGAATCTGATGGCGGCGGAGATCAACGAGAAGATCCTGGGACGCACCCCGACCGCCAAGGCGCCGGCGGCCGCCCCCCAGGCCCAGCCGCCCGGGCAGGCCCCGCCGCCCGACAGCCAGCAGCACCCGGAGAAGATGTTCCGGCGGCAGGCCGGGTTCGGGAGCGAGGGGCGGGAGTCGCCCTTCGCATCGGACACGGGCGGCGGACGGGAGTTCAACCCCCAGCTCTGGCGCAGCATGAACTACAACCTGGTCTTCAACGGCATCGCGCTGGGGGACGTGGACGGCGACGGCAAGATCGAGACGGTCATCATCACGCCGAAGAGTGTCCTGATCTACCGGTTCGACCAGGGGCGCTCCCAGAAGACCCAGGAGATCACGGAGGGCATGCGGGGGATCAACATCGCGGTGGATGTGGCCGACATCAACGGCAACGGGACCCCCGAGATCTTCGTCACCACCCTGGCCCCGACCCGGCGGGCGCTGGAGTCTTTTGTCCTGGAGTACGACGGAAAGTCCTTCAAGCGCATCGTCGATGGCGCCTCCTGGTATTTCCGGGTCTGCTCCACCCCCGACCGGGGCAGGGTTCTGCTCGGCCAGGAGCACCGCTCGGGCTCGCCCTTCAGCGGCCGGATTTCCGAAATGGTATGGCGCAACGGCCGATACGAGCCCGACGTGGACGTTATCGCCGACAACCGGGAGGTGAACGTGCTGGGCCTCACCATCAGCGACCTCATCGAGGGCCAGAAGGAGACCGTGGTGGCCTACGACAGCCGCAACCACATCCGGGTCCTGGATCCCGGGGGCAAGGAGCTCTACAAGACCTCGGATATTTTCGGCGGCAGCACGCTTTACTCCACGGGCGACCGCACCGACACGGGGGAGGCCGAGCGGCCGGTCTACTACACCATGCGACTGCTCTCCCTGCCGGACAAGGACGGCAAGACCCGGATCCTCGCCGTCAAGAACCACGACGTCGTCGGCATGAAGATGGAGAAGTACCGGGAATTCACCGAATCCCAGGTGATGGCGTTCAACTGGGACGGGCTGGGGCTGACCCAGGACTGGAGGACCCGCAAACTCACCGGCGGCATCCGGGATTTTGCGATCGGCGATTTCAACAACGACGGCAAGGACGAGCTCGTCGCGGCGGTGGTCATCGACGAGGGACGCAGCATCGCCGGCACGCCCAAGTGCACCCTGATCGCACTGGAGTTTGCGAAGTAAGGGGAAGGGTTTTTGGGTTTTTAGGTGTTTGGGTATTTAGGTGTTTGGGTATTAGGGTGTCTGGAGGGTGTTTGGTAGAGACCAAAGTGCTCATTCGATTTGGGAGGAATCGACTTGGCTTTTCGTAGCTATGAGGATTTGCGAGTATATAAGAAAGCCGAGGAGCTCTCGGATCTGGTTTGGCAGATCGTTGCAGGTTGGCAGTATTTTGAAAAGAACACCATGGGGGGACAGTTGCTGACCGCTGCCGACAGCATCGGCGCAAACATCGCGGAGGGAGCAGGAAGAGGTACGGATAAAGAGAACCAGCGTTTTATAAGAATAGCCCGGGGTTCGCTCTACGAGTTGAAATTCCGTTTGCGACGTGCCATCTCTCGCGGCTTGATCAAAGAAGAAGAAATGATGGAAGTGCAACGTCTGGTAGAAGAGATCGGGCCTTCACTGAATGCATACCTCAAATCTTTCACGAATCGAATATCCACCTGAAAATTTTTTAAATTATCAACCCTGCATCCAAGATTCCATACAAAAGATCTTCTCTTCACCACATCCACCCAAACACCAAAATACCAAAACACCAAAACACCAAAAAAAACCCCGGTGCTTTCGCACCGGGGTTTTTCGGGAGAGTCGGAAAGGTTGATGCGAGCGCTGCTATGTCAGATCAGAAATCGATCTGCCACTTGGCGCCAGCGTACCACAGGCTGCCCTGGTCGTTGCCGGCCACGTCGTCCATGAAATCCAGGTAGCCGACTTCCGGGCAAAGGAACACGCCCGGGGCCAGGGTGATCATGGCCTGCAGGTAAGCGGCCCACATCTCGTCCTTCTGGGAGTAGCCCGGAGCGCCGTCGGCGTTGTCCTGGCGGAAGCCGATGCCGGCCTCAAACCGCAGGGTGTCCGAGAACTTCAGGGCCGGGACGAACATGGCCTGGAGGGTGTAAACGTCGGCGACGTCGTCGCCGCCGTCCAGGTAGGCCTGGCTGGAGGAACGGTTGTTGTAACCGGTGGCCCAACCCGTGACGGAGCCCTGGTTCATGCCGTAGCTGACCTGGCCGCCCAGGGAGATGGCGCCGATGTTCCAGCTGGTGCTGAGACCGACGACATAGGAATAGACGTCGATGTCGTCGGTGACGGTGCCGATGCCATTGGACTCAATCGTGTAGTACTGGAAGCCGGCGAAGGGCTTCAGGTAGCCGGAGCCGAGCTTCAGCATGTAGGAGGCTTCGAGTCTCGGGAAGTAGGAGTCGGCGTCGCCGCCGGTGGCGCCGTTGACGCCGCCAGCCGAGGTGCCGGTCGTGGTGCCGTAAGAGGTGGCCAGCGCGGCCAGCTCAAAACCACCGATGCCCAGAGTCAATCCGACCGGGCGCCGGCCGTAGAAGTTGCCGTTTCCGAGCAGGTCGGCGTCGCCGTCGTACCACTGGTTGGAGATGAAGTCGGTGACCGGGGAGTAGTCCTTACCGATCTTCAGGGAGGCGTTGTCCGAGAACTTCCAGGTGCCGTACATGCGCCGGGTGGAGACAGCGGTGTCCCCGCCGTCGCCGCCCTGTCCGAGCGCGAGCTCGACCTGGCCGGAGACCTTGTCAGCCTTCACTCTGGCGCCCAGACGGCTGTTGCCCTGCTGGTACCATTGGGTGGCCTGATCGTCGTCCTGGCCGTTGACAACGGAATCACCGTAGTCTTGATCGACGTACCAGGTGGCGACGCGCGCGCTGCCGTAGAAAGCCCAGTCAGCGGCCAGTGCCGGAGCTGCAAAAAGCAGAACCGCAAAAATTGCAATTAGTTTCTTCATCTTTTCAATCCTCCTCAACGGTTGAAAAACGGTTTTTACCAAGCCTAATAATTTACTGCCTTGCCCGACTCTCCCTTGAACCTCCTCTCTCGAGGCGGGCGCACGGACTACGTTTTCAGGAAAGCCTAATAACCCAAAATCGATATCCGTGCCAAATTACAGGGATCATATTTCGAAGGACTTTTGATGTCAAGCGGATTTATTTGATCCAGGGTTCGGTGGGGCAAGAGGCCAAGGGTTCAAGAGAACCGCATAAAATCTCTGACTGAATCCTTGGCAGCAGCGCCTCCGCCGCGCCCGCGGCGATCTTGTTGGAAAGGATGCCGGGGAGGATCCGGATGCTGGGCATGGGCTTCAATCGACCTCATCGCGGCAAGATGCCGCTCCCACAAGCGCACAGGCGTTGCAGGGTCTGTGGGATCGGCATCTTGCCGCTATTTCCTATGGTGTTATTGGTGGGAGCGGCATCTTGCCGCGATTCCTAAGTTCTCTTAAACGACCGCTCGATCACTCCCATCTCCCACTTCAACCAGGTCGGCCGCCCGTGGGGGCAGTGGGAAAGGTTGCCGCATTCGTCCAGCTGCCGCAGGAGATCCTGGATCTGGGCGGCCGCGAGGGCCTGGCCGGCGCGGATGGCCCCGTGGCAGGCGGCCCGCTGCCGGCAGAAATCAAGGGCCGCCTGCGGGTCGGCGGGGCTCTCGTTGCCGGCGGCCGCCTCGGCGATCTCGGTCAGCAGCGGACGCAGCTCGCGGCCGGATAAAAACCCGGGCACCGACTTGACCACCACGGTGCCGCCGCCGAAGGGCTCGACCTCGATCCCGAGCTCAGCCAGACGCGGCATGAGCGCCTCCAGGGCCTGGGCCTCCCGGAAGCCGAGCTCCACGGTTTCCGGGACCAGGAGCACCTGGGAGGCCTGCCGCGAGGCATCGGCCCGGCGGGTCAGCTGGTCGTAAAGCACCCGCTCGTGGGCGGCATGCTGGTCGATCAGGATCAGCCCGTCCTCGGCCTCGCACAGGATGTAGGTCTCTCGCAGCTGCCCGATCACCCGCATCCCGGCGAACCCGCGCTTCTCCCAGATCTCGGTCTGGAGACGGGTGGCGGGCGGCGAGATGCCGGGGGATGGGGGCTGGAGGCCAGAAGGGGAGGCCTCCTGTGGGAGCGTCATCTTGCCGCGATCATCGCGGCTGAAAGCCTCTCCCACAAAAGAAGGAGACTCGTGAGGCAGTTCCTCTTTTAATGTGGAAGCGGCTCCCGGCCTTCGCAGCCATGTTTGCTTCGGCGGAGTAGGCTTCCATAGGCGATTTCCGCGGGCCCCCTCCCCTCGGTCGTCGAGGCTGAAACCTCTTCCCGGGGCATCTTGTATTTTGGGTGGGAACGGCGCCCCGCCGCTGTCTCCAGGCCCGCCCCCCCCTCCCGGAGGCCGAACACCGCCATAGTTTTCTTTTCCATCCCTCACTTGATTGGTTTCCGGCGCTTTCTGCCGGAAACCAGGACGGTCGACATCGTAGAGGATCTGGGCGACCGCCCGCCGGATGAGCTCGTGCACCTCGTTGGCTCGGGCGAAGCGCACCTCGTTCTTGGCCGGGTGCACGTTGACGTCCACCTGGTCGGGGGGCACGGTGAGGACCAGCACGGCCAGGGGAAACTGGCCCTTCACCAGGCGCTGGGAATAGCCCTGGAAAAGCGCGTGCTGCACCACCCGGTCGCGCACCCAGCGCTGGTTGACCAGGATGAAGATGCCGTTCGACGAGGTGCGGCGGACGCGGGGGCTTGAAACCCAGCCGCTGACCGAAAGCCCCTCACGCGACAGAGCAAAGGGGTGCAGATCATCCCGCAGGCCGCCGCCGAGAACCTCGACGGCGCGCTCGAAGGGGTCGGCGGCGGCGGGCCAGTTCTTCACGACCCTGCCGTTGTGGGTGAGCCGGAACTGGACCTGCGGCCAGGCCAGCGCCAGGCCGGCCAGGAGGTCGGCGATGTGGGCCATCTCGGTGGCGACCGTCTTGAGGAACTTGCGCCGCGCCGGGGTGTTGAAGAAGAGCTCCCGAACCTCCACCAGGGTCCCCGGGGGCGCCCCGGTTTCCGCCACGTTGACGAGCGTGCCGCCCTCGATGGTGAGCTCGGTGGCGGCGTCGGCAGCGGCCGCGCGGGTCACAAGGGAGAACTTGGACACAGCGGCGATGCTCGGCAGGGCTTCCCCCCGGAACCCGAGGGTGCGGATGTTGAAGAGGTCCTCGTCGCTTACGATCTTGCTCGTGGCGTGGCGCTCGATCGCCAGCAGCGCGTCGTCGCGGCTCATGCCGCCGCCGTCGTCGGCCACCCGGATCAGGGAGCGGCCGCCCTGCTCGACGTCGATCAGAATGCGGGTGGCCCCGGCGTCGAGCGCGTTTTCGGCCAGTTCCTTGACCACCGAGGCCGGCCGCTCCACCACCTCGCCCGCGGCGATCTTGTTGGAGAGGATGTCGGGGAGGATCCGGATGCTGGGCATAAAGTCGTACCTAAATTATAGATGAGGTATCGCGGCTGGAAAGCCGCTCCCAAAAAAAAACCATTTGTGTCTTGCCTGTGGGAGCGGCTTTCCAGTCGCGATTCCCTAATTCTTAAACAGACCAGCGGCAATACCAGAACGGATAATCGTGAAAATCTTCGACCAGGCCTACCCGTACCGGGTTGTGAAGCATGTAGAGAACGACTTCGTTTAGGTTCTCTTCCTTTCTAATTGCATGCTCGTGATACTGGTCCTGCCAAAAAGCACCTTTCTTGTTCAGCAAGGCGTTGACCTGTCTGGAAGTAAACCCTTTCATGCTTTGCATCAACCTTGATAATTCACCTTCTTTGAGGGTTGCCACAAAATGCAAATGGTCCGGCATCACGACCGCGGCATCGAGCTGCATCCGGCCGGTCTGTTCAAGCCACTTGAGGGCGTCAAGGAGGATGTTGGCGGTTTTCGCATTGACGAAGAGAGGGTTACGCTCACGCACGGCTGTGGTAATGAAATATGCTTGATTTATAATGGAAACCCTGCCCCGTCTAAGTCGATGCGAACCCCCGGTCATGGGCCCCTCTCGAATCGCGGCTGGAAAGCCGCTCCCACAGGGATGCAACAGTCTCATTCTCTTGTGGGAGCGGCTTTCCAGCCGCGACTTCGGTTGCTTCGTCTAACCGGCTAGGCCTTCTGCTCCTTGAAAAACTTGAACAGGAACTCCCCGTCCGCCGGCGAGAGGTCGAACTTGACGCTGGCCTCCTCGACCAGCTTGGCAAGTTTTCTGGACGGGCTGTTCTGCCGCTCCTCGGATATCCATTTGACCGCTTTTCTGAGGTCTTCACCCTGGGGCATGACTGTCGGCATTTGAACCTCCTCGATCGCGGCTGGGAAGCCGCTCCCACAAAAAAAACATTTGTGTCTTGCCTGTGGGAGCGGCTTTCCAGCCGCGATCCGTTATTGTGCTTTTTTAATACACCCAAAAACCTGAACACCGATCTTTTTAATGGCCTTGCAATGCCGGCCTTCTTTCATGGAACCCCGTCGCCCGCTCGAAATTGTGCGCCACCCGCAGGATCATCTCCTCGTCGAAGTGCCTGCCCATCAGCTGCAGGCCGATGGGCAGGCCGGAGGCCGAAAAACCGCAGGGGACCGACAGGGCCGGGATGCCGGCCAGGTTGGCGGAGATGGTATAGATGTCCGAAAGGTACATGGTCAGGGGGTCGTCGACCTTTTCACCGATCTTGAAGGCCGGGGTGGGCGCCGTGGGGCAGGCGATGAGATCGCAGGCGCCGAAAGCCTGCTTGAAGTCCGCGGCGATGAGCGCGCGCACCTGCGAGGCCTTGCCGTAATAAGCATCGTAGTAGCCGGCCGACAGGCAGTAGGTGCCGATGATGATGCGGCGGCGGACCTCGGCGCCGAAGCCCTGCGAGCGTGTGGAGCGGTACATCTGCATGAGATCGGCGGCGCCGTCGGCCCGGAAACCGTATTTGACGCCGTCGTAGCGGGCGAGGTTGGAGCTGGCCTCGCAGGGGGCGATCACGTAGTAGACGGCCACCGCGTAACGGGTGTGGGGCAGCGACACCTCCACCCGCTCGGCCCCCAGCGACTCCAGGGTCCGCACCGCGTCCTCGACCGCCGCGGAAACCTCGGGGTCGACTCCCTCCGAAGCGCTGTATTCTTTGGGGATCCCGATGCGCAGCCCCTTGATGTCGCGGCCCAGGGCGGCCGCGTAATCCGGCGTGCCGGCCGGCACCGAGGTGGAGTCCGCCGGGTCGTGGCCGGCGATCCCGTTGAGCAGGAGCGCGGCGTCCGCCACGCTGCGCGCGAGCGGCCCGACCTGGTCGAGGGAGGAGGCGTACGCCACCAGGCCGTAGCGCGACACGCGGCCGTAGGTGGGCTTGATGCCGACCGTTCCGCAGTGCGCGGCCGGCTGCCGGATCGACCCGCCGGTGTCCGAGCCCAGCGCGCCCAGGCAAAGGCCCGCGGCCACGGCGGCGGCCGAACCGCCGCTGGAGCCGCCCGGGATCCGGCTGAGGTCCCAGGGGTTGCGGGTGACCTGGAACCCGGAATTTTCAGTGGAAGAGCCCATCGCGAACTCGTCCATGTTGGGCTTGCCGACGATCACCGCGCCCTCCTGCTTGAGCCGGGCCACGACCGTGGCGTCGTAGGGCGGGATGAAATGGCCGAGGATTTTCGAGCCG
>CAZLSV010000035.1:34379-39089 GCA_964562235.1 uncultured Desulfatibacillum sp. | reverse complement strand
CGGACCCCTCGGGTGCAGAGCACGTCCTTGACGGCGACGGGGATCCCGGTGAGGGGGCGGCATTCCCCGACGGCGATGGCCCGATCGGCCGCCGCCGCCTGCTCGAGGGCTTGATTCGCCGTGACCGTCAGGAAGGCGCCGATCCGTCCGTCGACCGCCGCGATCCGATCCAGAACCGCCCGGGTCAGCTCTTTCGCTGAAATTTTTTTTGCTTTCAGAAGCCGGTGGGCCTCCTCGATGGACAGGTCGTAAAGCTCCACGTTTCTAATCCTTTTCGGGTACTTCCCAAAAATTCGTTTTCAAATCCTCCCAATCCCCCTTTTCCCAAAGCCGGCGGAGGAGAATCTCTCACGATCGCCATCACTCATAACTCATCACTCGGAACTCATAACTTGCCATTTCTCGCTCGTTACTCCTCCCCCCCACTCATCACTCATAACTCGCAACTCATAACTCTTCATTCATATGACCTTCGGCACCACGAAGCTGCCGTCTTCCTGCTCGGGGGCGTTCGCCAGCGAGTTCTCGCGTTCCAGGTGACCGGTTTCGGCGTCTTCCCGGAACGCATTGGTGAGCGCAAGGGCGTGGGACATCGGCTTGACTCCACTGGTGTCGACCTGTCGGAGCTGGTCCACGTAGTCCAGGATCTCCCCGATCTGCACGGCGAATTTCTCGATCGAGGCCTCGTCGATCTCCAGCCGCGCAAGGTTGGAAACATGTAAAATTTCTTCCTTGGTTATTTTCATTATCATGCTTCCTTATTTATGAAATACCGGTTTTTCCTTTTCTTAAAAATGATTTCACCCCGCGACAGCGGGGTGAAATCATTTCGGAACGACATCCGGCTTGAACCCGTCCTTCTGTAGCCGGTCGATCGTGCTGCGGGCGAATTCCTTGGAAGGGAACTCCCCCATGCGCACGCGGTACCAGGTGCCCTTGTCCGGAATGGCGATGGCCTCGATATAGGCGGCATACCCGCGCTGTCGCAACCGCTCCAGGAGCCGCCGGGCCTCCTCCTCGCTCTTCACCGCCGCAATCTGGACGGTGAGCGGTTTGCCGGGGGCCGCGGAAGCGGTGGCCGGCGCGGGCGGGGGGGCGGGCGCCGCCGCCGGTTTTTCGGCTTTTGGCGGCACGGTCGGCTCGGCCGGTTTCTGAGCCGCCGGCTCCGGTTTGGCCGGGGCCGGTGGGGGCTTCGGCAGATTCGGCATCTCCGCATCCTCGCGGTTTTTCGGCAGCGAGTCGTAGAAACCGAGGTCGGCCTTGCTCTTCATTTCAGGGGCTTCGGGCCGGGAGCCGCTCTTGGGCGACGGCGGGGCGGACTTCTGCAGTGAATCGAGCGTCCGTTTGAGCTGGTCGATGTCGAATGAAACCGGGGCCGTACCGCGGCCGACCATGACCCCCATCCCGAACATCCAGGCCGAAATGGTGAAAACCACCACGGCCCACCCCGCGATGGCTTTGCGGCTGAGGGTCACGAGAGGTTTCTTCCCCGGGTCTTTATCGGACGGCTTGGCCATGGAGCATCCTTAAAGGCTTTCCAAAATCAAGTCAAGACAGTTCGCCGGCGTGCGCGGGCGGCGCAGGGGTCGATTTTTCACTTGACTCCGCAAACGCCCTGTCCTAAAGCTGATCTCAACAGCGGGCCGAAGTCCGCGGTAGCGCCAAGACACCATCAGGTCGATAATTTCAAGCCACGAAGGCGGGGCGTCATGAAGACGCCGGATGCCCGTGGCTTTTTTTTTGGCTTCGCCAAAAAAACTCAAGGAGAAGAAACAATGAAAAAAGGGTGGGTGTGGTTGGCGGCAGCATTGGTTCTCATGGTGTCCGGTCCGGTGTTTGCCCATTTCGGAATGCTCATCCCCTCGCAGGCCACGGTGTCCAAAGCCGACCCCAAGAAGGTTGACCTGCAGGTCTCCTTTTCGCACCCCTTTGAAATGGTCGGCATGGACATGGCCAAGCCCAGGGCGTTCGGTGTGATGGCCGGCGGCTCCAAAGAGGACCTTTTAGGCACGTTGAAGCCGGCCCAGGTGATGGGCAAGGCGGCGTGGTCCTCTGCGTACACCCTCAAGAGGCCCGGAGTCTACATTTTCCAGATGGAGCCCGAGCCCTACTGGGAACCGGCCGAAGACGCCTTCATCGTGCACTACACCAAGGTCGTCGTGCCGGCCTTCGGCGACGAGCAGGGCTGGGACAAGGAGGTCGGACACAAGATCGAGATCGTCCCGTTGACCCGTCCCTTCGGGCTGTATGCCGGCAACGTCTTCCAGGGGATCGTCATGCTGGACGGCAAGAAAATGCCCTTTGCCGAGGTGGAGATCGAATTCTACAACAAGGATGAAAAGGTCGAGGCCCCGAACGAGTACATGGTCACCCAGGTCGTCAAGGCCGACCGCAACGGCGTGTTCACCTATGCCGCGCCCCAACCCGGCTGGTGGGGCTTTGCGGCGCTGACCACGGCCGACTACAAGCTGAAGAAGGACGGCAGGGACAAGGCGGTCGAGATCGGCGGGGTGAACTGGGTGTACTTCCAGGAGGGGGGGGTGAAGAAATAGCTCGCCACCTATTCTGATGAGGTCGAGGTTCTTCGGGTGGGAGCGGCATCTTGCCGCGAAAAGATCGTGGCTGGAAGCCACTCCCACAAAACCAACGCTTCAACCGTCGAAAAACGGAGGTCGATCATGAATAAGGGGTGTATCATCCTGCTCGCGGTGCTCTTCATCGCGGGGGCCGGCGGCCGCGCGTTGGCCGACAACGCGGCGATTCTGAAAGAGATCCAGTCGATGAAGGAACGGATCGAGGAACTCGAGCAGAAGCTGGAGGAGCAGGAGTCGCTCGCCCGGCGACAGGCGGCCAAAACGGAGAAAAACATCGAGGAGAAAATCGGAACGGCCCTGGAGGAGCGCCTCGGCACGCTGGAGATCCACGGCGGGGCGCTTCTCTACTACCAGGACAGCCGCACGGATGAACTCGACGGCGCCAAGGCCGACAGCCCGAGCGGAGCGGGGTTCACGGCCGACCTGGAACTCACCTGGAAGCCCGCGCTGACGCTGATCGAGGACGGGAAATTCTACGCCCGCATCCACGCCGGCGACGGCACCGGCGCGGACCGCGGCGGCCAACCCAACAACCCGGTCAACGTGCTCCTGGCCAACCTCAACACCATCGCCGACGACAACTCCGGGGGCAATGACTCCAATCTCAACCTGCTGGAAGCCCACTACACCCACGCGTTTTTGGACAAGACCCTGGGTGTCACCGGCGGCAAGGCCAAGAACCTTCTGTTTCTGGACGGAAATGCCTTTGCCAACAACGACAAGCGGCAGTTCGTCGGCAAGCCTTTCGTCAACAACTCGGTGCTCGACAGCGAGTCCGAGTACACGCCGCTGCTCGGCGCCGAGTTCAAGCCCGTTGAGCTGCTCGCGCTCTCGGTGGTCGGCACCTCGACCTCCCGGCCCAACGTGGAAGGCACCCCGCTGGAGAACACCGCCAAGAGCAAGTACGACAACGTCTTCAGCACCCCCTTTCTGGGCAGCCAGCTGACCGTCTCCCCGAAGTTCGAGGAACTGGAGGGCAACTATCGCTTCTACGGCTGGTATGCGGGCTACAACCACTCCAAGCTCGACCGCGATCGCAACCCCATCGACGGGGAGAAAGCCAAGGGCTGGGGTTTAGGCATCAGCGCCGACCAGCAGGTCACCGAGAGGATCGGGCTCTTCGGCCGCTTCGGCTGGAACAACGACAATGTCTACGTGGTGCAGTGGGAAGCCTCCGCCGGGGTCGACCTCAAGGGCCTCATCCCCGGCCGGAGGGAAGACACCATCGGACTCGGTTTGGCCGCGCTCGCCCCCGGGAGCCGCTACAACGAAAACGACCTGGAGTACCACCTGGAACTCTACTACCGCATCGCCGTCACCGAAAATCTTGCTTTCAGCCCGGATCTGCAATACGTCTGGAACCCCGGCGGTGACAGCAGCAACGACGGAATCTTCGCCGGCATGGTGCGCGGGGAGTTCAATTTCTGAGACCGCGGCGACAAGGCGTCCACCTGTTGCCAAGCGCGTGGTCTTGGGTTATTACTTCGGCGGTTAATCATGTTCAACTCCCGCATTTCACCGAGAGGCGGAGCGGGATGCCCGGGGTCGGCTCACGTTGAACCTGTTTGCTTGCCGGAGCAACAACCCTTTTTTTACTTTCACCTTTCAACTTTGAGCTGAACACCATGCACATTTCAGAGGGCGTCCTGTCCGGGCCGGTGCTCCTGTCGGGAGCGGCGCTGGCCGCCGCCGGCACGGCCGTGGGGCTGAAAAAACTGGACTACGACCAGATCGCCAAGGCGGGCATGCTCTCGGGGGCCTTCTTCATCGCCTCGCTGATTCACGTGCCCCTCGGCCCCGCCAGCGTGCACCTGATCATGAACGGCCTTATCGGCCTGCTGCTGGGGTGGGCGGCCTTTCCCGCGATTCTCGTGGCCCTGGCGCTGCAGGCCATGTTTTTCCAATTCGGCGGCATCACCTCGCTTGGGGTCAACACCACCCTGATGGCCCTGCCGGCGCTTCTCTGCCATTTCGCATTCGCCCCGCTCCTGTTTCACCGGCCGCCGCTGGTGGGAACGGCCGCCGCCTTTGCCTGCGGCTTTCTGTCTGTTTTTCTGGCCGGCGTCATCGCCAGCCTGGCGCTGATGTTCACGGAGGAAAGCTTCTGGGGCGTAGC
>CAZLSV010000035.1:18214-34369 GCA_964562235.1 uncultured Desulfatibacillum sp. | reverse complement strand
TGCCGCCATTCGGCGCGCTTCACCGAGTTCATCTTCTGGGGCGTCGCGGCCATGGTGCTGGCCGCACACATTCCGATCATGATCATCGAGGGGATCGTCACCGCGCTGTGCGTCGTGTTTTTAAAGAAAGTCCAGCCGTCGATGCTGCCGGCCGGCTCTCGAAAGGATGGCCGATGAAAAGAAGTTCCCTGCGCCCGAAGCCCTTTCTGGCCGCATGGGCCTTCGTCTGGGGAGTGTCGCTTCTGCTCGGCGGCAACGCGCTGGCCCACCGCGTGAATGTTTTCGCCTGGGTCGAGGGCGACACGGTTTTTGTCGAGTGCAAATACCCGGACGGCACCAAGGTGCACGAGGGCGTCATCCGGGTTTTTGACTCCGCCGGCCGAGAGCTTCTTAAGGGGAAGACCGACACCAGAGGCGAATTTTCGTTCAAGATCCCCAAGCAGGATGACCTGAAAATCGTCCTCGAGGCCGGCATGGGCCACCGGGCCGAGTGGCCATTGTCGAAGCAGGACCTGGCACCATAAGAGGAGGTTTTATGAATGTTCGCCCGTTATCCCTGCTGTGCCTGGTGCCGGCGCTTTGGCTGTCGACGGCCGGCGCTGCGATCGCCCAGGGCGTGCAAGCGCTGCAGCCGTCGCCGCCGGCTGAATCGACGCTTGCCCAGAAAGTCGAAGCCGCGGCCGCACCGCTGCCCGCAGAGATCGAAAAGGCGCTCGAAAAAGCACTGGACAAAAAGCTCGCGCCCATCATGAGAACGCTCGCGGAGATGCGGGAACAGAAGGTGCGGCTGACGGATGTCCTTGGCGGTCTCGGGTATATTCTCGGGCTGGTGGGCATCGCCGCCTATTTCAAGCGCAGGCCCGGATGATTTCCGGAAAAGCGGGCTATTGCACTTTGCTGCGTCATCGCGGTAAATTGAGTTTCGGGGGCGACCAGCCGGCATGGATCCCCGGGGCCAACGGCCCGATAGGGTGCCGCGCTCGTTTCATCACCCCACCCGGCCGGCCCTGTTCCATGGGCCGGGGTCAAGGAGGGGGGTAAAGCGCGTGCTGCCTCCCCTCCCCTTGCGGGAGGGGCCCGGGGAGGGGGCAATTTTCATGGGGAGTGGTGTCGGAAAAGGGACATGGCTGTTTAGATAGTTAACCCAGTCAAGGGAATGCGGTATTTGAAACGAATCTGCGTCATCGACGGGCAGGGCGGCGGCATCGGCACCGCGTTGATCCGGTGCCTGAAAGAGGCCCTCGGCGAATCGATCGAGTTGGTCGCTTTAGGCACCAACGCCATCGCCGCGTCTCAAATGCTCAAGGCCGGGGCCAACCGCGCCGCCTCGGGAGAGAACGCCATCGTCCGGACCAGCCGGACGGCCGACCTGATCGTCGGCGCGATTTCCATCGGCTGGGCCAACGCCATGCTGGGCGAGCTAACGCCGAAAATGGCCGAAGCGATCATGTCCAGCCCGGCGCCCAAAATTTTCCTTCCGCTTTCCCAGGAACCCGTGTCGCTGGTGGGCGTCTCCGCCGAACCCCTGCCGCACCTGGTCCAGCAGCTGGTGTACCAGAAACTCAAGGAGGTGCTGCCCGATGTGTGAAGCCAATGCCTACATCGACAAGGACGGCCGGGAGGAGCTCATCCTGGAATCGGTCGACCGCGTGGAACCGCAGGAGGACGGGGGGTTTTTGCTGGTCGACATTTTCGGCCGGCAGATAACCGTCCGGGGAAAACTGAAAGCGATGAACCTGGTCAACCACCGCATGGTCTTCAGTCCCTGACGGAGACCCCGCGTGCTCCGCGAACCCTTCGCCATCGGCGACTCGCCGCTGCATCGCCTCGATCCCCGCATTCGACTCGCGTCGGCGGTTGTTTATTCGTTCGCCGCGGCGCTGTGCCGGGAATTCCCCGCGCTGCTCGCCGCCCTGATGATTTCCATGGCGCTGACTGGGCTGGCCCGGCTGCACGCGGCCGAGGTTCTCAAGCGGCTGCTGGTCGTCAACGGGCTGGTGGCGTTTATCTGGGCGGTGATCCCGTTTACCTTCCCCGGGGAGGCGCTGTTCCGCCTGGGCCCCTTCAGCGCGGCGCGGGAGGGGGTCGAGCTGGCCGCCCGGATCACCCTCAAATCCAATGCCCTCGTGCTCGCGTTCATGGCCCTGGTGGCCACGATGCCGTTTGCCACCGCGGGCCATGCGATGCACCGCCTGCGGGTGCCGGACAAAATCGTGCACCTGCTGCTGATGACCTACCGCTACATCTTCGTGCTCGAGCAGGAGTACCAGCGTCTGGTCCGGGCCGCCCGCATCCGCGGATTTCGGCCGGGCACGAACCTCCACACCTACCGCACCTACGCCTACCTGGTCGGCATGCTGTTCGTGAGAGCCGTCGACCGCGCCGAGCGCGTGCGGTGGGCCATGGTGTGTCGGGGCTTCCGGCGAAAATTTTACAGCCTGCAGGAGTTCAAGACCGGGGCCGGGAGCTTCGTTTTTCTCGTTCTGATGTCGGTTGCCGTGGCCGGGATCGCCGCCCTCGAGCTGCGGGCGGCGGCGTGGTGAGAAATGGCCTTGTGGCGAACGCATGGCGCTTCCCCCTCCCCTGGCCCCTCCCGCAAGGGGAGGGGAACTTTTTAGATGGACCCGCAGGGGGAGGAGAAACGATCGGATGGACCCTCATGGGCAGGAGAAGTAATCGCATGGGCACTCAGGGACAGGAGAAGTGATCGCATGGACCCCTGCAGGGAGAGGTTGCGATCGGATGGACCCTCACGGGAGAAGTTTTTATTCGGATGGACCGGCATGGGGGAAGAAGTCGTTGGATGGGTCTGCAAGGAGCGCGGACGTGATTGAGTGGATCCGCACCAGGCAAGAGCGTGTCAGGGTGGGTTTTTCCCCCGACGGGAGTCTCTCTTTCCTCCTCCCCCTTGACGGAGGAGGCCGGGTGGGGGTGATGAAACAAGTGCGGCTTTTTTCGTTTACGACGTTTAGTGCTTGAACTCCGCCAAACAGATCAGCATAATCAGCCCATGACAACTGCCACGCCGATCATCGAGTTGAAGGGGATAAGCTTCGCCTACCCGGGCGGGCCTCCGGTCCTGCGCGATCTCGACTTCACGCTGTGCCGAGGGCAGCGCATCGGCATCATGGCCCCCAACGGCAGCGGCAAGACCACGCTGTTTCATCTGATCATGGGGCTCGTCAAACCGCTCGCCGGGCAGGTATCGATCTTCGGCCGGGAGATGCGGGAGGAGCGCGAATTTTCCGAGGTGCGCCGCCGCATCGGCCTGCTCTTCCAGGACCCGGACGACCAGCTCTTCAGCCCCACGGTGCTCGAGGATGTGGCCTTCGGGCCCCTCAACCTGGGCAAAACCAAGGCGGAGGCCGCGGCCATCGCACGGCGGACGCTCGCGTCCCTGGGACTGAACGGCTTCGAGGACCGCATCACCTTCAAGCTCTCCGGCGGGGAGAAGCGCCTGGTCTCTTTGGCGACGGTGCTGGCCATGGAGCCCGAGGTGCTGCTGCTGGATGAACCGGAAAACGGGCTCGACGCCCGCACGCGGGCCAAGCTCATGGAGATCCTCGGCGGTCTTGAGATCGGATTCATCCTGATTTCCCACGAGCTCGAATTCCTGACGGAAGCCACGGACCTCATCTACACCATGGAGGCCGGCCAGATCCACCGGGACGAGGAGATCCAGACCCACCAGCACGTGCATGCGCACCCCCTGGGCGCCCGCCCGCACCGGCACTGCCCGCCGGAGTGACATCACACCTTTTCGGGCACCCCCGCCTCTTCGAAGGTCATCACCTCGGTCATCACCTTGAGCCCCGCTTCGATCACGCTCATGGCCAGCGCGCCGCCCGTCCCCTCGCCGAGGCGCATGCCGAGGTTGAGAATCGGTGCGAGCTTCAAGTGCTCGAGCATGTGGCGGTGGCCGGGTTCCTCCGAGCAGTGGCCGGCGAACACGAAGTCGGTGGCCGCCGGGCAGAGGCTGTGCGCGATCAAGGCCCCGGCCGTCGAGATGAAGCCGTCGACGACCACCGGCTTGCGGTGATGGGCGCCGGCCAGGACGATACCGGCAATCCCGCCGATTTCGAATCCGCCGACCTTGGCCAGGACGTCCAGCCCGTCGCGGGCGTCCGGCCGGTTGAGGTCTATTCCCCGCCGGATCGCTTCGCGTTTGCGGGACAGACCCGCATCGTCGATGCCGGTGCCGCGGCCGACCATCTCCTCGATGCTCTTTCCGGTCAGCACCGCCCCGATCGCCGCCGACGGCGTGGTGTTACCGATGCCCATGTCCCCGGTGCCCAGTATATCGACGCCCTTTTTGATCAGACTGGACGCCAGTTCGAACCCCGTCAGGACCGCCTTGAGCGCATCTTCCAGGCTCATGGCTGGCCCCCGGGCCAGGTTGCGGGTGCCGCGGCCGATCTTGCGGACGAGCAGGCGGTTGCCGCTTTTCAAGCCGGCGGCATCGAGCTCCGGGATGATGCCCATGTCGGCCACCCAGACCTCGGCGCCCACGTGCCGGGCGATGGCGTTGATGCCGGCCCCATCCCCCAGGAAGGTCCCGATCATGGCGCCGGTGACCTCCTGGGGAAAAGCGCTGATGCCCTCCGCGACCACGCCGTGATCGCCGGCCATCACCAGCACGGCTTTGCGCCCGATCGTGGGCTTGAGCGTGCCCTGCATGCCGCAAAGCCGTTCGCCGATCTCGTGCAGACGCCCCAGGGCCCGCGGCGGCATGACCAGCTGCGCGGTGCGCTCGCGCGCCAGAGAGAGCGCTTGCGGGTTGAGGGGGTGGATTCCGTCGATGATCTGTTGCAGCGAAAGGTCCATGGTGTTCTCTCCTTTTTCAAACTTCAATCTGTGTTTTTGGTGCGCCCGGCCGGGCGCACCAAAAAAAAACCCCAGCGCGGACTCGAGCGCCTGGGGTTTGCCATCTCTTCCGTCGCGAAGCTGAAGGCAGGTCTTCTGAGTACCGGACGCCTGTTTTTCAACGCCTGATGGGCGCCCTCACGTTTGCGGAATGAACCGTGGTGCAGCATTTAGGAGATTCGATTCGGTTTGTCAAGCACCGCGAACCGGGTGCCGCGTCTTCGCCGGCCGTTCGCACGGCCGCTTATTTATTGACATCGTTCAGCCCTTCACGTATAAATTCGCTCATTAATCGGCGAGGTGCAAGCGCTTAATAGGGAATCCCGTGCGAAACGGGAGCGGTCCCGCCGCTGTAACCCCGCCCCGGCGCATGTCGCCGGGGAACCCTTTTGGCTTCGAATGACCACTGTTTCGTGTCAGCGGGATGGGAAGGTCGCCAAAAAGGGCGGGGAAGCCAGAAGACCTGCCTTGCCGGCCAGATCGCGACGCCTGCGAACACGGGCGGAGCGTTCGCTTTTCAAAGGGCCAAGCAAACTGGGTGCAACCCTTCAGATGATCGCCATCTGAAGGGTTTTTTTTATGACGGACACAAAAGCCACCGCCGGCCCCCCGCGTTTCAGCCGACGCCTGCGAGACGCCGCCGCGATTCAGCTGCTGGCGCTCTCAGCGCTCCTGCTGGTGCTTCTGGTGGTCTCCACCGGCTTGGGGTTCATTCGGATCCCGGCGGAGGCCGTGGTGAAAATCATCCTGAACCGGATCTCCGGCGACCCCCACCTGCTCTCCGGGATGAACGAGATCTTCCCGGTGGTGGTCACGGACGTCCGCCTGCCGCGCATCCTGACCTCGGTGCTGGTCGGCGGCGGGCTCGCCATGTGCGGGGTGGTGTTCCAGGGCATCCTCCTCAACCCGCTGGCGGACCCCTACACGCTCGGGGTTTCGGCCGGGGCCGCCTTCGGCGCGGCCCTGGCCATCCTGATGAACATGACGGCCCTCAGCCTGCACTCGGTCCCGCTGTTCGCGTTCATCGGCGCCCTCGCCACCCTGACCGCCGTGGTCTACTTGTCTTCGGCCGGCGGGGGGCCCTCGTCCAGCAACCTGATCCTCTCCGGGATCATCGTGGCGGCCATCCTCTCGGCGGGCATCAGTTTTCTCAAGTACGTCGCCGACGAGCAGGTGGCGGTTATCATCTTCTGGCTGATGGGAAGCTTCGCGTCGAAAACCTGGGGCGACGTGGCGCTGATGCTCGCCGCCGTCGTCGCGGGGCTGGCGGTCTTTCTTTATTTTGCCAGGGAGCTGAACCTGATGGCCCTGGGAAGCCAGATGGCGTCCTCGCTGGGCGTCGACACCCGCCGGGTCACCCTGCTGCTGCTGGCGACGGCCTCCCTGGTGGCCGCCGTGTGCGTATCGGTGTCGGGGATCATCGGGTTCGTGGGGCTGCTCGTCCCCCACATCATGCGCCTGGCCACCGGGCCCGACAACCGGCGGTTGATTCCGGCCAGTCTGCTCGCCGGGGCGATCTTGCTGCTGAGCGCGGACACCCTGACACGGGCGGTGCTGCCGGCGGAGATCCCCATCGGGGTCCTCACCGCGCTGATCGGCGGACCTTTCTTCTGCTGGGTGTTTCGCCGGCAGTCGGCCGGGAGGGCTTGGGGGTCATGAGCTTCGAGCTGCACGGCGTGGGGTTCGCCTTCGAGGGCAAGCAGGTCATCGACGGCGTGTCGCTCGCCCTGGCGCCCGGCAGGTTCCACGGCGTTGTCGGGCCGAACGGCTGCGGCAAAACCACGTTGGTCGACCTGCTCTGCCGCTTTCGCGCGCCCCAGCAAGGGCGGATCGCCTACAACGGCAGGGGCCTTTCGGCCTTCTCCAAGCGGCAGCTCGCGCGGGAGATCTCCCTGGTGCCGCAGAACTTTTACATCAATTTCCCCTTCCGGGTGCGGGAGGTGGTGATGATGGGCCGCTACCCCTACATCCCGCGCTTCGGCCGGCCGTCGGGCCGCGACGCGCGCATCGTCGCGGAGGTCATGGAGGCGGCCGACGTCGCCGGGATGGCCGAGCGCCTCGTCACCGAACTGAGCGGCGGCGAGCGGCAGCGGGTGGTCTTCGCGCGCGCGCTGGCCCAGGACACGCCGGTGCTGATCCTGGACGAGGCCACCTCGAACCTGGATGTCGGCCACGCGATCCGGCTGCTCGGCCTCGCCGCCCGTAGGGTTCGGCGGGAATCGAAAACCGTTCTGGCCGTGTTCCAGGACATCAACCAGGCCGCCGCCTACTGCGACCACCTGGTCTTCATGTCCCGGGGGGAAATCGCCGCCCACGGCGACACTCGGGACGTGCTGACCCCGGAGACCGTGCAGGCCGTGTTCGACGTGGAGGCCCGGGTGTATCACGACGATTATTCCAACGCCCTGCACGTGGTGTACAAGCGATGACGACTCTCGACAAAGTCGATTTCAAAATCCCCCCACCCCCTTTGGCAAAGGGGGCGAAGGGGGATTGTAGCCGCTGCGTCAAATCCGTGCTGAGCTTTGTGCTGGTTATGGCCTTGTCTTTTTTCTCGTTATCCGCGGCGACCGCCGCGGATATCCGGATCGAGGGCGGCGGGACCCTTGTCGACCAGTCCGGCCGCCGGATCACGGTCACCAAACCCTTCGGCCGGATCATATCCCTCTATGGCGCGCACACCGAGAACCTTTTCACGCTGGGCTGCCGCGAGCAGATCGTCGGGGTTTCGCCGAATGAGGCCTACCCCTCGGAAGCGGCCCAAAAACCGGTCTTCTCGTATCACGACGACCCGGAAAAATTCCTGGCCGCCCGGCCGGATCTCGTCCTCGTCCGGCCCATGATCGACCGCGGCTACCCCCGGCTCGTCCAGCGCCTGACCGAAAGCGGCATCCACGTGGTCTCCCTGCAACCCGGCACCGTGCAGGAGATGCTGGTCTACTGGCAGGCCCTGGGGCTGCTGACCGGACGCGAGGCGCAGGCGACGCGGATGGCGCAGCGCTTCACGGCCGCGGTGGCGGAGCTCAGGTCCCTGACGGCCGGGATCCAACCGAAAAAACGCGTCTACTTCGAGGCCATCCACGACAAGATGAAAACCTTTTCCCCGGACGCGATGGCCATGTTCGCCCTGGAGGTCGCCGGAGGGGTCAATGTCGCCGCGGATGCGCAGCCCGTGCGCGGGACCAACATCGCCGCCTACGGCAAGGAGCGCATCCTGGCGCGGGCCTCCGAGATCGACGTGTTCCTGGCCCAGTCCGGCACCATGAACCAGCCGACCATCGAGCTCATCAAGGCCGAAAGCGGGTTCAAAGCCATCCGCGCGGTGAAGACCGGCCAGGTCTACATCATCGACGAGCGGCTCGTCTCGCGCCCGACCCTGCGGTTGCTGGAGGGGATTTTCGAAATCGGCAAGGCTCTCTACCCCGATGATTTCACGGAAAGGGCCCGTGAAATCATTACGAGGGCCAGCGAGTGAAAGGCATCGTCATAGCGGGCACCCACAGCGGGTGCGGCAAGACGACGATCAGCCTGGGCCTGATGGCGGCGCTGGCGCGGCGGGGGCTGCGGGTGGCGCCGTTCAAGGTGGGCCCGGACTTCATCGACCCCGGCCACCATGCGCGGGTGGCGGGCCGGCCCGGGCGCAACCTGGACGGCTGGATGCTCTCCCGGGACTACAACCGCCGCGCGTTTCTGGCGGCCGCCGGCAGCGCCGACGTCGCCGTCGTCGAAGGCGTGATGGGGCTGTTCGACGGCTACGACGGCAGAACCGAGGCCGGCTGCACCGCTCAAATGGCCAAGTGGCTGGGCCTTCCGGTGCTCCTGGTCGTGGATGCCCGCAGCATGGCCCGCAGCGCGGCCGCCCTCGTCCAGGGCTTTGAGAACTTCGACCCCGCGCTGCGCTTCGCCGGGGTGGTGTTCAACCATCTGGGCAGCGATCGCCACCTGGGCTATCTGCGGGAGGCCCTGGAAGGCGCTGTGCGGATGCCCTGCCGGGGGGGCCTGCTGCGCGAGGAGGAGATCGCCATCCCCGAGCGGCACCTGGGGCTGGTCACCCGCGAGGACCACCCGCTGGAGGATGCCGCCATCGGCCGGCTGGCCGATCGGGTGGAAAAACGGCTGGGGCTCGAAGAATTGCTGGCGGGGATGCCTGAAATCACCGGGCCGGCGGCCCCGGAAACCCCCGGCTCGGAGCAGAAGGCCCTCCGGGTCCGCATCGGCGTCGCCCGGGACAATGCCTTCTGTTTTTATTACCCCGACAACCTCGAACGCTTAGAGGGCTGCGGCGCGCAACTGCTGTTTTTTTCACCGACCCAGGACGCCGCTTTACCTTCGGATCTCGACGGGATCTACCTGGGCGGAGGATACCCGGAGCTGTTCGCCGACCGACTGGCCGCCAACGCGTCGATGCGCCGGGACCTCCGGGAGCAGAGCCTGGCGGGGATGCCGATCTACGCGGAGTGCGGGGGGTTCATGTACCTCGGCCGCGAGCTGCAGGACCACCAGGGGCGGACGTTTCCGATGACCGGCTGCTTTCCGTTCAAAACCCGCATGCTGCCGCGGCTCAAGGCGCTGGGCTACCGCGAGGTGCACCTCGTGCGCCAAACCCTCCTCGGTGAGGGCGGCGCCGTCATCCGCGGGCACGAGTTCCACTATTCGGAAATGCTGGACCTTCCGGCGGCCCCACCCGAGTGCGAAACCGTCTACCGGGTCGCCGGCCGCGACGGCACCCCGAAAACCGCGGAGGGTTATGCGGTGCGCCGGACCCTCGGCAGCTACATTCACCTGCATTTCGGAAGCGCGCCGCGGGCGGCGGCCGCCCTGGTCGAGTCCTGCCGCGCTTACCGCACCGAAAGGAGTCGCAGCACATGAAACCCCAGGAGATAGAGGCCGAGAGCTTTCGGATCATCGACCGCGAGGCCGGCACCCACGGTTTTCCGCCGGAAGAGTGGCCGATCGTCCGGCGCATGATTCACACCTCGGCCGATTTCGACTACCTGAAGACCGCCCGCTTTCACCCGCGGGCCGTCGCGGCGGGGGTGGCGGCCATCCGCACGGGCAAGTCCATCATCACCGACACCAACATGGCGCGCACCGGCATCCGCAGGAACGACGCGCAGCGCTTCGGCGTCGCCCTGGCCTGCCACATGGAGGCCCCCGCCGTGCATGCCGCGGCCGCGGCCTCCGGCACCACTCGCGCCTTGGCCGCGGTGGATGCGGCGGCGGCGGAAATGGCGGGCGGCATTTATGTCGTCGGCAACGCCCCCACGGCCCTGCTGCGCCTGATCGAGCTGGTGGGCGCGGGACGGGCCCGGCCGGCGCTCATCGTCGGGCTGCCGGTCGGCTTCGTGAACGCCGCCGAGTCCAAGGCCGCCCTGGCGAAAATGGATCACCCCTTCATCACCAACGAAGGCCGCAAGGGCGGGTCCAACGTCGCGGCCGCCGTGGTGAACGCCCTGCTGCTGCTGGCCGCCGAAAACGAGTGATGAGTTCCGAGTAATGAGTGATGAGTAAAAGACGAGACAATTCAACGCCGAAGTCCCATCTCTGGCAGGCTTTCACTCTGAACTCCGACTCATAACTTTTAACTGAACGGTTGACCGACGTCGGACCGGTTCATACTTAGGTCAAGGACTATCAGCGATGGAACCAAAAATCGGTACACTCTACGGAATCGGCATCGGCCCCGGGGACCCGGACCTGGTCACCCTTAAAGCCGTCAAGGTGCTGGGTAAGGTCGAACGGGTGTTCGCGGCGGCCTCCAGCAAGAATGACCACAGCCTCGCCATGAGCATCGCCCGGCCCCACATCCCGGCCGCCACGCCGGTGGAGCTGCTTTACTTTCCCATGACGCGCGACCGGTCCGAAACCCGCCGGGCGTGGGAGGCCAATGCGCGGCGCATCGTGGCTGAACTGGAGACCGGCCGCGACGCGGCGTTCCTGACGCTGGGCGACTCCCTGACCTACTCCACCTTCGGCTACCTGATGGCCCACGTGAAGGCCGCCGCCCCCCACGTGCAGGTCCTGACGGTGCCCGGCATCACCTCCTACCAGGCGGCGGCCTCCCGGCTGAACACGACGCTGGTCGAGGGGGAGGGTTCGCTGATGGTCGTCTCGGGGGCCATGGGCGGCGATCGGCTGCGGTCACTGGCCGAAAAGCCGGAAACCGTGGTGTTCCTCAAGGCCTACCGCAACCTGGAGGACATCTGCGCGGCCCTCGCGGAAAGTGGCGAATACCCCTACTGCGTGGGCGTTAAGAACTGCGGCCACCCGAGCGAGGAGATCGTGGCGGACCTGGAGACGCTCTGCCGGCAGAAGCCGGACTACTGGACCCTTGTCATCGCCAAGAAGAACCCGCCGCATGAGCCGACATCGGAATAAGCGCAGCAGCGGGCGGCTCCTGGTGTCGCTGGGGGTGTCGGCCGCGATCCTGCTGGCCGGGGTGCATCTCGGCGCGCCGCTGAGCGGCGGCCAGGCCCTCACTGGGCTGGCCTGGCCGCTCGTGCAGCTGATGCTCACCATCGCCGCCGGCCTGGTCGCAGGCCAGGCGATCGAGGCGGCCGGCTGGACGCGCGGGCTCTCCTTTCTGGCCCGGCCGCTTTTCCGGTTCGGCCGGCTGGGGGACCGCTGCGGCGCCGCCTTCATGACCGCTTTCGTCTCGGGGGTCGCGTCAAACGCCATGCTCCAGGACTTTTACCGGGAGAACAAAATCACCCGCCGGCAGCTCTACCTGACGAATTTCATAAATCAACTTCCGGCGTTCTTCCTGCACCTGCCGACCACTTTTTTCACGGTCATCTCCATGACGCGGGCCGCGGGCGCGCTTTATTTCGCGTTGACGTTTCTGGCCGCCCTGCTGCGGACCTTCGCCTTTCTCGCCTATGGCCGCTGGCGGCTGCCGGCGCAGCCCCCCGAGACGGGCAGCGCACCGGAAACCGCGGCGCCGGCGCCCGCCTCGAAACGCGCGGTGGTGTGGCAGGCGCTTCGGGAAAAAATCCCGGCCAGCCTCATGCGGATCGGTATTTTCGTGGCGCCCATCTACACGGCGGTGTTCGTTCTCAACCACATGGGTCTTTTCACCCAGACCCGGGACTGGCTGGCGGGCGCGGTGGTGACCACCTTCGTGCCGATGGAGTCGCTTTCCATCGTGGTGCTGAGCTTCGTGGCCGAGTTCACCTCCGGCTTTGCCGCGGCCGGCGCCCTGATGGACGCCGGGATGCTCACGACGAAACAGACGGTGCTAGCGCTGCTGGCCGGCAATGTCCTGGCCTTCCCCATTCGCGCCCTGCGCCACCAGCTGCCGCACTACATGGGGATCTATTCGCCGCGCATGGGTACGGAGTTGCTGGTTCTCGGGCAGATCTCGCGGGTGGTAAGCATCATCGCCGTGGGAGTGTTGTTTTACCTGATTGCCTGATCTATGAAACGAAGACGACTCAGGACGGGCTTCACCACGGGCACCGCCGCGGCCGCCGCCGCCAAGGGGGCGGTGCTGTTCCTGCTGGAGGGCCGGCCGCCGGCCGAAGTGTCGGTCGCGCTGCTGACCGGTGACCGCCTGCGCATCCGGGTCCACAGCTGCCGCCGGACCGAGGGCGGCGCCGCCTGCAGCGTCATCAAGGATGCCGGCGACGACCCGGACGTCACCCACGGCGCCGAGATCGGCGCCAGGGCCAGACTCCTCCCGCCGCCCGTAAACGGGCCGTCGGGGGTGGAGATCTCCGGCGGCGAAGGGGTGGGACGGATCACGAAACCCGGGCTCGAGCTGCCGCCGGGGGAAGCCGCCATCAACCCGGGCCCGCGCCGCATGATCACCCAGGCGGTGGGCGAGGCGCTGACGGCCCGTGGGTCGGCCGGCACGGTGGCGGTTGAGATCTTCGTGCCCCGGGGAGAGGAGATCGCCCGCAAAACGTTGAACGCGCGGCTCGGCATCCTCGGCGGCATCTCCATCCTGGGCACGACCGGCATCGTTCGGCCGATGTCGCACGAGGCCTTCACGGCCACCATCGACGCCGGGTTGTCCGTGGCCCGGGCCTGCGGCCTGGACCGGGTGGTCTTGAGCACGGGCCGGCGCAGCGAGCGCTTCGCCCAGCGGCTGTGGCCGCAATGGCCGGAGGAGGGCTTCGTGCAAATCGGCGATTTTTTCGCAAAGAGCCTCGAGAGCGCTGCCGACAAGGGTTTCGGGCGGGTGGTTCTGGCGGTCTTCTTCGGCAAGGCCCTCAAGATGGCCCAGGGCGAGCCGCACACGCATGCGGCGCACGCGGAGTTGAGCCTGAACGCGCTTGCGGATTGGGCGCTCAGCCAAACGGCAGACCCGGGGCTTGCGGAAAAAATCCGCGGGTGCAATACCGCGAGGGAGGCGTTTTTACTTATATATCCAGATCGACCGGCGCTGCTGGCCGAAGTGGGAAAGCGGGTTCTTTCAGCCGCCGGCCGGTTCACCGGCCGGGGGGTCAGGATTCAAAACGTCATTTTCGATTACGAGGGGCGGGCGGCGTTTGATTCGGAGAAGGTTTAAGGTTTAAACTTTAAACTTCTACACTCTCAAAAGAGACAAGATTGAAAAAGTTTAAATCACGTTTGCTTGCCGAAGAAAGAAAGATCGACGTTGTCGGTCTGGGCTTGAGCCCCGACGATCTGACGCCGGGCCATCGCCGCATCATCGCCGGCGCCGAGGTCCTGATCGGAGGCCGGCGCCTGCTCGGGTTTTTTCCGGAATCGCCGGCTGAAAAAAAGGCGGTCGGCAAGGACATCGAGGCGGTGCTCGCCTGGATCCGGCGCAGGCTCGACCGCAAGGCCATCGTCGTCCTGGCCTCCGGGGACCCCCTCTTCTTCGGCATCGGCGCGCGGCTGGTCGAAGCCTTCGGCCCGGACCGGGTGAGGATCCACCCGAACGTCTCCTCGGTGGCGGCCGCCTTCGCCCGCATCCAGGAGCCCTGGGGCGGTGTGCGCGTGCTCAGCCTGCATGGCCGGAAAAACGAGGGGGAGCTGTTCAGGGCCCTGGCGCAGGAAGACCGTGTGGCCCTCCTGACCGACCCCGAGCGCAACCCGGCCTGGCTGGCGCGTCTGGTTCTGCGGAAACTCGGCGGCGGATTCCGCCTGGCGGTCATGGAGGCGCTCGGCACGGCGTCCGAACGCCACGGTTGGTATACCCTGGCGGAGGCCGCGGCGCGGGAATTCCGCGAGCCCAACGTCGTGGTTTTGAAACGCGAGATCGGGGCCACGGCCGACCGCAGGCCTTTATGCCTGGGCACGCCCGATGACGCCTTCGAGCACCAGGGCGGGCTGATCACCAAATCCGAGGTGCGGGCCGTGGCGCTGTCGAAGCTGCGGCTCTCCCCGGGGCAGGTCCTCTGGGACCTCGGCGCCGGCAGCGGGTCGGTGGCGATCGAGGCCTCGCTGCTCATCGGCAAAGGCAGGATCGTCGCGGTTGAAAAAGACCCTGAGCGGGTCGCACAGATCAAGGCCAACATCCGCCGTTTCGACGTCCGCAACCTGCGCGTCGCGCAGGCCGAGCTCCCGGCCGGGCTCGCGCGGCTCCCCAAGCCGGACCGCGTCTTCATCGGCGGAGGCGGCCGGGACCTTCCGGCCATCATTTCCGAGGCGGCACGGCACCTGAAACCCGACGGGGTCGTGGTGGTCAACGCCGTGCTGCTTCAGAACGTGTCGGATGCGGCGGATGCGCTGCGACGGCTCGGTTTTGCCACGCAGATCGTACAAGTTCAAATCCACCGCAGCCAGGCGATGCCCGGCGGGGAGAGGCTCGATGCCCTGAACCCGGTCTGGATCATAACCGGAATGCGGCCGGCGGAGGGCGAAGGCGATGACTCCCAAAAGTCCTGAACGCGACTCCGAATCCGGCCCTTTGAATTCGGAATTGCACCCCGTGCTCTTCGTCGGCGCCGGGCCGGGGGACCCCGAACTCATCACCGTGAAGGGGCGCGGCGCCCTGGAGGCCGCGGACCTGGTGGTTTACGCCGGATCCCTCGTGCCGGAGGAACTGCTGCGCTGGACGCGGCCGGGGACGCCGGCCATCAACAGCGCCGGCTTGACGCTCGAGGAGATCGTCTCCACCATGGCCCGGGCCCACCGCGACGGCCGGCGCGTCGTGCGGCTGCACACCGGGGACCCGAGTCTATACGGAGCGGTCTTCGAGCAGATCGCCGAGCTCGACAAACGGGGGATTGCCTCCAGGATCATCCCCGGGGTCACCGCCGCCTTTGCCGCCGCGGCCGCCCTCGGGATCGAGTACACCCTGCCGGAGGTCTCCCAGACCCTGATCCTGACCCGCATGGCGGGCCGCACGCCGGTCCCCGCCGGCGAAAACCTGGCAAGCCTCGCCGCTCACCGGGCCTCGATGGCCATCTACCTCAGCATGGGGCGGATCGAAGAGGTGGCGGCCGCCCTCTCCGGGGCCTATGGCGCGCAGGCCGCCTGCGCCGTGGTCTACCAGGCGAGCCAGCCAGGCCAAAAAGTGATCCGCACCCGCCTGGACGAGCTGGTCGAGAAGGTGCGGGCCGAGGGCATCACGCGGCAGGCCCTGGTCATCGTCGGCCGGGTGCTGGAGGTCGGCCCGGCGGAGCTGAAGCTGAAATCCAAACTGTATGACAAAGACTTTGAGCACGGATTCCGAAAATAGGATCGCCCTCTGGGCCATCACCCCCAATGGGGCCGCCCTGGCGGTCCGGCTGGCGGCGGCCTTGCCCGGAGCGGTTGTGTTCGCGACGGACAAGCTCGAGGGCCTGCCGGCAACCGCCGTGCGCTTCGGGTCCCTGGCGGAGACGGTCGCCGCGCACTTCCGCCGCTACGGCGGCCACGTCTTCATCATGGCGACCGGGATCGTGGTGCGGTCGGTGGCCGGGCTGCTCGTTCACAAAACGTCAGACCCGGCGGTGGTGGTGGTCGACGATCGGGGCAGGTTTGCCGTCAGCCTGCTCTCCGGGCACATCGGCGGCGCGAACCGGCTGGCCGCGCAGGTGGCCGCCGCGATCGGCGCCACGCCCGTCATCACCACCGCCACCGATGTGAACGCGGTTGCGGCCATCGATCTCCTGGCCGCCGAACGAGGGCTTAAAATCGAAACCCCACAGGCCATCAAGACCGTGAACATGGCCCTGCTCACCGGGTCCCCGGTGGAGGTGCACGACCCCCTCGGCCTTCTGGCCGGACGGATCCCGCAGGCCGTTGCTCTTGGCGGCGCCGGGGTCGTTTCCGCCGTGTCCGGCGTCAATCACCACTTTTTTAATCCGGGTTAAAGGCATCCGATGCGGATAAAATTCTTTAAATAACACATCTAAA
>CAZLSV010000035.1:0-18204 GCA_964562235.1 uncultured Desulfatibacillum sp. | reverse complement strand
CGCCCGGGTCTACGCGGACGACCGCATCGCGGCGACCCCGGCCGGCACCCTGGTCCTCAGACCGCTCTCGCTGGTGGCGGGGATCGGCTGCAACCGCAACACGCGGCCGGAGGAAATGAAAACCCTGCTGTTCGACACGCTGCAGGCCGCCGGCCTGGCCAGGGCCAGCCTGAGAAGCCTGGCCTCGGTCGACCTCAAGGCGGATGAGCCCGGGCTGGCCGCCCTGGCGCGGGAGCTCGACCTGCCCCTGGAGTTTTTCGATCGCGAGCGGATCGCCGAGATGGAGGATGCGGTGCCGACCCCATCGGCGGTCGTCGCGAAACACATAGGAGTGAAAAGCGTATGCGAAGCCACAGCCATACTGGCGTCGCGGGGAGGGACCCTGATCGTTCCCAAGCGATCATCGCCCAACGCGACGGTCGCCATCGCCCGCATCAGCTTTACATCGTAGGCATCGGGCCGGGCCGCCTCGAACACCTCACCCTGCGGGCGACCGAGGTGCTCCGGTCCGTCGACTGCGTGGCCGGCTACGGCCTCTACATCGACCTCGTCCAGGAGCTGATCGAGGGCAAGGAAACGCTGCGCTCGGGCATGATGAAGGAGGTACAGCGGGTGGAGGCGGCCATCGCGGCCGCCACGAGCGGCAAGACCTGCGCGCTGGTCTCGAGCGGCGACCCCGGGATCTACGCCATGGCGGGCCTGGTCTTCGAGACCTGCAAGAGCCGAAACATCCCCCTGCGACCGCCCGGGCCGTCGGCGGCCGGCACGGGGGAAGCGCCGGCGCTCACGGTGGAGGTCGTCCCCGGGATCCCCGCCCTGTGCGCGGGCGCGGCGCTGCTGGGGGCCCCGCTCACCCACGATTTCGCCGTGGTGAGCCTGAGCGATCTGCTCACGCCCTGGGAGGTGATCGCCACCCGCCTGGAGGCGGCCGCCCGGGCGGATTTCGTGATGGTGATCTACAACCCGAAAAGCAAGAAGCGCGACTGGCAGCTCGAGGCCGCCCGCAAGATCATCCTGGCCCACCGCGACCCGGCCACGCCGGTCGGCATCGTGACCGGGGCCATGCGGCCGAACCAGGAGGTGCGGACCGTCCCCCTGGCCGAGTTGAACACGGCGCACGTGGGCATGCAGACCACGCTGTTCGTGGGCAGCCGCTCATCGAGCCGCTATCTGGATTTCATGTTCACGCCCCGCGGGTACGCGGGAAAGTATGCGATATGAAGAAGGAACCTGGATACGGGATGCAAGATACGCGATGCTGGGTGCCGGGTTAGCAGGTTTTGGCTTATATCGAAAATCCAGCATCGCGCGCAGCGCCTATCGCGTATCACTGCGATAGCAACTCCCGGCGACATCAAGATCAGGTAAGGTGAAGAAAAACAGATGCAGGGATACATCCACGTCTACACCGGCGACGGCAAGGGCAAGACCACGGCGGCCCTGGGCTTGGCCCTGCGGGCGGCCGGGGCCGGATTGAAGGTTTTCATCGCCCAGTTCATGAAACTCGGCGACTACAGCGAAATCAAGGCGCTGGAGCGCTTTGGCGAGGAGGTCACGGTCGAACAGTACGGGCTCGGGCGCTTCATCCGCGGCAACCCCGACCCCGCCGACATCGACGCCGCCCGCAAGGGGCTTGAACGCGTGCGGGAGATCTTCACCGCCGGCCGCCACGGCCTCGTGATCCTGGATGAAGCCAACGTGGCCGCCGCCTGCGGCCTGTTTTCGCCGGTGGACCTGCTGGACCTTATCAACGCCCGGCCGGAGGGGGTGGAGGTGGTCTTGACCGGTCGCAACGCGGCCCCTGAAATTCTCACCCGGGCGGACCTCGTCACGGAAATGAAAATGGTGAAGCACTATTTCCAGAAGGGCGTCGCGGCCAGGACCGGCATCGAGAAATAAAGGCCGCCGAATGATCAACTGCTCGATGCTGGATGCTCGATAAAGGCCAGCGTCTGCCCATCCAGCAACCAGCATCGCGCATCGAGGCTCCAGTATCCGGTATAGAGGATCGAGAATTGAGGATCGCTCATTTGATGGACTCAGCCAACCCGAACAGCCGTCGCCTCGCCACCTGCATCGCCGTGCTCGGCACGGGGTCCGACGTCGGCAAGAGCATCGTCGCCGCGGCGCTGTGCCGTGTCTTCAGCCGGCGCGGCGTGCGCGTGGCCCCGTTCAAGGCCCAGAACATGTCGAACAACTCCGGGGTGACGCCCGAGGGGCTCGAGATGGGCCGCGCCCAGATCGTGCAGGCCGAGGCGGCGCGGATCCCGCCCCACGTGGACATGAACCCCATCCTGCTCAAGCCGACGAGCGAGATCGGCGCGCAGGTGGTCCTGCTCGGAAAAGCCCGGGGCAACAGCACCGCGGGCGACTACCACGCCCGCAAGGAGCACCTGTTCCATGCGGCCGCGGGCGCGCTCGAGCGTCTGCGGCGCCGGTTCGAGCTGGTCGTCATGGAGGGCGCGGGTTCCTGCGCCGAGGTCAACCTCATGGCCGGGGACATCGCCAACCTGCGCATGGCCGAGCAGGCGGCGGCACCGGTGATCCTGGTAGCCGACATCCACCGCGGCGGGGTCTTCGGCCAGATCGTGGGGACCCTCGCCTGCCTCGAAGCGCCCCAGCGGGATCAGATCAAAGGCTTCATCGTGAACCGTTTCCGCGGCGAGCTCGCCCTCTTCACGGAGGGCGTCGACTGGATCGAACGGCGCACCGGGAAACCCGTGTTCGGTGTTCTGCCATGGTTCCATCACATCCGCATCGAACCCGAGGACTCGGTGGTGATCGAATCCCCGCAAAAAGTGTCCGCTCCCGCGGCCGGCGGCCGCGCCGCCATTGCCGTGATCCGGCTTCCGCACATTTCCAATTTCACCGATTTCGAGCCGCTCTACGGCCTGCCGGATCTCCGGGTCCACTTTCTGGAACAGCCCCAGGACCTCGCCGGTTTCCGGGCGGTCGTTCTGCCGGGCTCAAATAACACCCGGCACGATCTCGAATGGCTCAAAACCTCCGGCTGGGAGCAACTCATCAAGGCCTATCACGCCGGTGGGGGCCACGTGCTCGGCATCTGCGGCGGCTACCAGATGCTGGGCCGCCGGGTACACGACCCCGAAGGCCATGAGGGGGACGCCGGGTCGACCGAGGGCCTGAATTTTCTGCCGGTCGAAACCATCCTGCGGGCCCCCAAAACAACCACGCTGACCCGTTTCAGCTGGGCGGAGTCTCAGGGCGCCGGGTACGAGATCCACATGGGACAGACCGTGCGCCACGGCGGAGAGTCCCTGTTCAGGGTGCTGGAACGCAACGGCTGCGCCGCGGCGGATGAAGAGGGGTGCGTCGCGCCCGGGGAACGGGTCATGGGGACCTACCTGCACGGGCTCTTCGACAGCCCGCCGATCCTGGCCCGCTGGCTGCGGGCGGTCGGGGTTGCCGTCGCCCACACCCCCGCCCTCGGCGGTCTGGCCGCCCGCGACCGCGAATACGAAGCCCTGGCCGATCACTTTGAAAAAAATGTGGATGTGACGGCCATTTTGGAATTAACAAGGAATAATCTGTAAACTCCGGATGGAGTCGTCCGGGAAATCTCTCGACACAGAGGTCGTGGCAGTGGCACATGTGACTTTCATCCTGGGCGGATGCCGCAGCGGGAAAAGCGGGTTCGCGCTGAAAACGGCAGAAGAAACCGCGGCGGCCCGGCGCGTCTTCATCGCCACGTCGGTTCCCTTCGACGAAGAGATGCAGGAGCGCGTGAAACGGCACCGGGCCGAACGCGGGGCGGCGTGGACGACGGTCGAAGCGCCGCTGACCCTGCCCGAGACGATCGTCGAACACGCCCGGGAGGACCGGGTCCTGCTGGCGGACTGCCTCACGCTTTGGGTCTCCAACCTGCTCCTGGAACTGCAGGACCCCGCGCAGGTCGAGGGCCGCATCCCGCACCTGGTGAACGCGCTCAGGTCCGCCCCCGGCGCGATCTTGCTGGTTTCAAACGAAGTGGGCTGCGGGGTCGTCCCCGAAAACCGGCTGGCGCGCCGATTTCGCGACCTCTCCGGATCCGCCAACCAGGCCGTCGCCGCCGCCGCCGAGCGGGTGGTGTGGGTGGTGGCCGGAATTCCGGTTCATATAAAATAGACGCTGACTGCCATGAAAAACTTTTGGGCCGCGATTCGATTCATCACGATCCTGCCGACGGGAAAATCGACGCATTTCGACGCCGTCGGCATGGTGCCGTGGTTCCCGGCCGTGGGCTTGCTGCTGGGGGCCGGCCTGGCCGCCTTCGACCACGCCGCCGCCCGATTCTGGAACCCCCTGGCCGTCGCCGTCCTGGACGTGGTCTTTCTGGCGGTCATGACCGGCGCGTTTCACATCGACGGGCTGGCGGACACCGCCGACGGGCTCTTCAGCCACCGACCGAAGGAACGGATCCTTGAAATCATGAAAGACAGCCGGACCGGCGTCATGGGGGTGGTGGCCGTGGTGGCCGTGCTGGCGGTCAAGTGGGCGGGGATCGGCGGCATCCCGGGAAACCGGACGCTCATGCTCATCCTGGTGCCGGCCTACGCGCGGGGCGCCATGCTCTTCGGCATGCGCCAGCTGGCCTACGGGCGGCCCCAGGGCGGCACGGGCCATGCTTTTTTCAGCCGCCCGCTCCGGCCGGCCGATTTTTGGGGGGTCCTTGCGATGGTGGTGCTTTCGCTCGCCCTGGGCCGCGGGCTGCTGGCGCTCAACCTCGGGTTTTTCCTGATCACCGCGGCGCTCATCGCCTATTACCGCAAACGCCTCGGGTGCATCACCGGGGACATGCTGGGCGCCATGACGGAGGTGACGGAGGCGGGATTGTTTTTGATCGCCGCGATGGGAGGCGGCCTATGATCGCCGGTCATGGCGGCAACATCTACGAGCTCGCCCGCAGGCTCGGCTGCTCGCCCTTCGATATCGACGACGTGAGCAGCAACGTCAACCCGCTGGGCCCCCCGCCCGGGCTGTGTGAATTCCTGGCCGGCTGCATCCCGGAGATCACGGCGCTGCCCGAGGTCGACAACCAGGAGTTGATCCGGCGCTTCGCCGGGTACGCCGGCCTGCCGGCCGAGCGCGTGCTGGCCGCCGGCGGGACGACGCAGTTCATCTATTCCCTGGCCCGGGTGCTGCCGGAGAAGCAGGCGTTGATCCTCGGCCCGACCTACTCGGACTATGCCGACGGCTGCCGGTTGAACGGCCTGCCGCCGGAGTTCGTTCTGGCCGAGGAAAAGGCGCGTTTCGAACCGCCGCTCGCGCGGCTGGAGGATCGCCTGCGGGGGCGGGAGCTCGTTTTCATCTGCAACCCGAACAACCCCACCGGCCGGCTGATCCCGGGCCGCGACCTCGCCGGCCTCGCCCGCCGGCACCCCCGTACGCGCTTCGTCGTCGACGAGTCCTACCTGCCGTTTGTGACGGATGGGGAGCGGGAAAGCCTCGCCCGGCTGGGGCTCGCCAACGTGATCGTTCTGCTTTCCATCTCGAAGATCTTCCGCATCCCCGGCCTGAGGATCGGCTTTCTCGTGGCCGCGCCGGAGACCGTGGCCGCCTGCTCGTCGTCGGTCTGGCCCTGGAGCGTGAACAGCCTGGCGCACAGCGCCGTGCAATACATCACCGAGCGCCCTGAGCCTGTGAAGGCGTTCGTCCTGGAGACCCGCCGGCGCCTCGAAAAGGAGCGGGAGACCTTCCGCGGGCTGATGCAAGAGCACCCTGGGTTTACGGTCTTCCCGGCCTGCGCGTCGTTCATGCTGGTGCGGCTGCCCGAGACGCTCTCCTCCGGGCGTGCGTGGGCGCAGCTGGCCGAAGCGCGCATCCTGATCCGCGACTGCCAAAACTTCAACGGCCTCTCCGACCGGTTCATCCGCATCTGTCCGAAGTCAGCCGAGCTGTCGGGCCGGATCACGAAGCGACTGGGAGAGCTGGCGAAAACGAGATGACGTCCTGGAGCCCTTCATGGAAGCCACGTTCTGCTGGATGGTGATCCCGGCAGCCTTTGCGCTGGATTTGCTCCTGGGCGACTCGCAGCGGTTTTTCCATCCGGTGCGCTGGATGGGCCGGGCGATCGAGGTCGCCGAACCCTGGTTCCGGCGGCTTCCAGGCCAAGGCGTGTTTGCCGGAGCTCTGTTCGCGGCCGCCCTGGTCACCGGCACCTGGTCCCTGGCCGGGCTGATCGTGGGCCAGTGCCGTCAGGTGCACCCGGGGCTGGGTTTTGCGGTGGAGGTGATCCTGGTTTACTTCTGCCTGTCGGCGCGCTCGTTGAACGACGCGGCCGAGGCCGTTTTAAAGCCCCTGAAACGGGGGCAGGTGAACGACGCCCGCGGCAAGGTCGCCATGATCGTCGGCCGGGACGTCGGAAACTACCGCTCCGAGGACATCGCCCGCGCGACGGTGGAAACCGTCGCCGAGAACTTCGTCGACGGGGTGCTCTCGCCGCTGTTCTTTGCAGCGATCGGCGGGGCCCCGCTCGCCTTGGCATTCAAGATGGTCAGCACCCTCGACTCCATGGTCGGCTACAAGAACGAGAGGTATTTTCACTTCGGAAAGGTTTCGGCGCGTCTGGACGACTTTCTGAATTTCATCCCGGCGCGCCTGTCGGTTCCGGTGATTGCGCTCGCCGCCCAGCTGCTTTCCCGGAGCGGGTGGCGTACCCTCCGCACGGCGCTGGCCGAAGGCGCCAACCACACGAGCCCGAATGCCGGGCGACCGGAGGCGGCTTTCGCCGGCGCCCTGGGGGTAAAGCTCAACGGCCCCAACACCTACGGAGGCATCCTGGTGAAAAAACCCTACATCGGGGTCCGTTTCAGGGAGGTGCAGGTCGAGGACATCCAAAAGGCCTGCGATCTAATGATGCTCTCTTCCCTTCTGAGCGGGGCGCTCGGCGCGGCACTTGCACTCGGGGGCGTTTGCGGCTATTAGACCGGCGGGGATGGTTCGCAAGTTCCTGAAAAGCGATACTCCTATTTGAATTTGGTTCGGGCTTCGAATTTCGAATTTGGTTCCGGCGGGTCCGGATTGGGGCTCAGGCATGCCGTTCGAAAAATTCAACAAGCTCATCGCATTGCTCAAGGACGCCCGGTCCGTTGCCGCGCGGCTGCTCTTTTACGGAAATGCGCGAACCAACCCCCAGATCATCCTGCTCGCTGGGATTCTGGAGCGCGCCCAGTCGCTCGTCACCTCCATGCGGGCCGATGCCATTGAAATGGCCTTGCTGGAAGCGACGGCGGAAGTCAACGGCACCACGCCCGCCCCCCCTCGCCTCCCCCGGCGGCCCAGTTCCGGGGCGCGCTCCGATATCATTCCGTTCGACCGCCGGCGGCGTGACCAGGACCGGCGCCAGATCCACACCTTCATTGCCGGCGACCGGCGCAGCGGGATTGCCGACCGGCGGCGGCGGGGGCAGCGGCCGAACGCGTCGCAATGAGCGTCAACCCGCCGGCGGACAGCGGACAGCGGCCGCGCCCTTCGACCGAAGGCCCCCATGTCCCTCGCTCCGCCACTTTGTGGAAAAATGAATTGCCCAATTAAAATGCAATCTGATAAGATTTGATTTGTTCGACCGCAACCGCAACGATCCATCTCTTAACAGGCACAGGAGGCCATCATGCTTCTGGCCATGAATATCAACAACACCAACACCTCCTTCGGGCTCTACCGGGACGACCGATGGGTCGCACACTGGCGGGTCGCCACCGACCGCGCCCGGCAGCCGGACGAGTCCGCCATGCTCCTGCGCAACCTGTTCGACTACGAGCATCTGGACTGGTCGCAGGTCAAGAGCGTGGCCCTGTCCAGCGTCGTGCCGCCGCTCACCGCCGCCTTTGTCGAGCTGAGCCGCCGCTACCTGAAAATTGACCCGCTGATCGTCACGCACCGCATCAATACCGGGGTCAAAATCCTCATCGACTATCCAACTGAAATCGGGGCGGACCGGATTCTCAACGCGCTCGGCGCCCGCACCTTGCACGGAGCGCCCTGCATCGTGGTCGATTTCGGCACCGCCACCACCTTCGACGCCATCTCCCGGGAGGGCGACTACCTCGGCGGGGCCATCGCCCCCGGGCTCGGCATCGCCGCGGAGGCGCTTTTCAGCCGCACGGCCAAGCTGCCTCGGATCGAGATGACGGCGCCGCCGGCGGCGATCGGCCGGAACACCGTGCACGCCATGCAGTCCGGGCTCGTGCTGGGGTATGTCGGGTTGATCGAAGGTCTGGTCTCACGCATCCGGGCCGAGCTGGGAGGCCGGGCCAAGGTGGTCGCCACCGGCGGCATGGCCCATATCCTCGCCGAGCAGACGGCCGTGATCGAAGCGGTGGATCCCATGCTGACGCTGGAGGGCCTGCGCCTGATCCACCAGCTGAACCCGGAATGAATTTGCCGCCCTCGGCTGACGCCGACGACGGCAAATTCATAATAGAGAGGGCAAAAACTTTGGACACCCGCATACCGATTCTGGACGGCAGGCACATCGTGCTGGGAGTCACCGGCGGAATCGCGGCCTACAAATCCGCCGATCTCGCCAGCCGCCTGGTCAAGGCCGGCGCGGTCGTCGACGTCGTCATGACCGCCGCGGCCACCGAGTTTGTGAGACCCCTCACCTTCCAGGCGCTGACCCACCGGCCCGTGGCCCTCGACATGTTCTCACTGCTTCAGGAGACCGAAATCGGGCACGTCACCCTCGGCCAGCGGGCGGCGCTGATGATCATCGCACCGGCCACCGCCAACACGATCTCCAAGCTGGCCCACGGCCTGGCCGACAACCTGCTCGCCACCACGGCCCTGGCCTGCCGGGGCCCCATTCTCATCGCCCCGGCCATGGAATCGGGCATGTGGGGCAATGCGGCCACGACGGAGAACATGGAAACCCTTGCCCGACGGGGGTTTCACATAGTGGGGCCCGAACCGGGGAGACTGGCATCGGGCGGCTACGGCCAGGGGCGCATGAGCGAACCGGAGGCCCTTCTGGATGCCGCCCGCTGGGTGCTCGGCCGTACCGGCCCGCTGGCCGGCCGTTCCGTGGTGATCACCGCCGGGGGGACCCGGGAGGCCATCGACCCGGTGCGCTTCATCGGCAACCGCAGCAGCGGAAAAATGGGCTACGCGCTGGCTCTGGCCGCGCGCGACCGCGGGGCGGACGTGGTCCTGATCCATGGGCCCACCGCGCTGCAAGCGCCGCATGGAGTTGCGGATGTGGCGGTGGAGTCCGCCGAACAGATGAAGACCGCCGTTCTCGAATCCACGCTCGCCGCCGATGCGCTCGTCATGGCCGCGGCCGTGGCCGACTACCGGCCGCCGGCCCCGGCCGGGCAGAAGATCAAGAAACAGCACGAGGGCCTCAAGCTGGAACTCGCCCGCACCGAGGACATCCTCGCCGCCGTGGCCGAACGCCGCCACCGCAACGGCCGCCCCCAGGCCGTCGTCGGCTTTGCCGCCGAAACCCAGGACGTGATCGCCAACGCCCGGGAAAAACTCACGCGCAAGGGCCTGAGCCTGATCGTCGCCAATGACGTTTCGGCCGCCGACAGCGGATTCGAGGTCGAAACCAACCGTGTGACGCTGCTCGACGCCAACGGCGGGATGGAAACCCTGCCGCTGATGCCGAAAGCCGCGGTGGCCGAGGGCATCATCGACCGATTGATTGTCCTGCTCAAGGGGTGATGCGACCCCGGCCGGCGCTCCCCGCGGTCACTCGCCACACAGTGCCGTTCGCGTTTTTCAACCGCGCGCCGGGCCGAGGCCCGGCCTTGCCCCATCCTCGCTATCCTGTTTATGGCGTTTGTCAAAATAACGTTCCGATTCGAGGAGGTTATTTTGATTCAACCACTTATGCCGCCCTCCTTTTTTCCGAAACATTTTTTTTGAAATGCGGTATAAGTTGACGAAATCTGTAAACATAGTTATCATCTGACAACATCGACGACATGGGATGAAACGAAACCAACTCGACACAACAACTCACAGCAAGGAAAATTGATGAAACGAAAAACCGGAATGTGCCTTTTGGTGATCCTGAGCGTTGCCGTCGGAATTCTCTACTTCCTGAATGAAACCGCCGAAGCGGCGCGTATGGGCGGGGGAAGGTCTTTCGGAAGCAAACCGAGCTATCAGCGCAGCGCGCCGGCTCCGTCCCCTTCGCCGACATCGCCCCAGATGACCCCCGGCCAGACGGCCCCGCAAAGGCCGGCGGCCGGCCCCACCCCGTCTCCGATGGGCCGCTGGGGCGGGATGCTGGGCGGAATGCTCATGGGCGGCCTGATCGGCTCCATGCTTTTCGGCGGCGGCCACGGCTGGGGCGGGCCCGGATTGATGGATCTCCTCCTTATCGGCGGCGGCCTCTTCCTGCTCTTTCGGTTCCTGCGCGCCCGGCGGATGGCCGCCGACACCCCCTCCGCGGGCGGCGCGATGTCCTTCGACCGCGGGCCTTCCCAGGGATGGGGCACCTCGGGCTACGACCCCTCCGCGGAGGCGCAGTCGGCCGCACCGGAGCAGCCGGTTCTGCCTCCCGGCTTCGACGCGCCGGAATTTTTGAAAGGCGCCAAGGCCATGTACACCCGGATGCAGGCCTCCTGGGACAAGCGCGACCTGGACGACATCCGCCAGTTCACGTCAGCGGAGACCTTCGAGGAAATCCGCAGCCAGGCGCAAGCCGAGCCGGCCCCCGGCAAGACCGAACTGCTGCTCATCAACCCCCGGATTGTGGAAGTCCGCGAGACCGACGGCCAGACCATCGCATCGGTCCTCTATGACGTGATGATGCGGGAAAACCGCGATGAGAATGCCAAGCAGGTCCGCGAGCTGTGGCATTTCAGCCGGGAGACCGGCAAACCGTCGGCCTTCTGGGTGCTGGAGGGAATTCAACAGGTGGAGGGGTAACGCTCTTTTTCCGATTTTAAGACTGCGTTGACCCCGGCATCTTCTCTTTTAAAACGCGGCGCCTTTTCGAAGGCGCCGCGTTTTTTTTAGACGGCGCCTCACCCCCGTCGTCTCAGGAATTCCCGGATCGCCTGCGCGCAGGCTTCCGGTTTCTCCATCGTCGGGAAATGACCGGTGCCGGGCAACGTGGCCACTTCACTGCCGGCCGCCAGGCGCTTCAAGCGGCCGGCGGCGCCTTCCGTGAAAACCTCGGACTGCTCGCCCCGGATCGCCAGGACCGGGCAGCGGAGGCGCGCGACATAGCGCCAGACATTCAAGGGGATCGATTCGAAAATCCGGGCCTCGAGCTCCGGGTCGCAGGTCAACACGGCGGACTCGGGCCCCTTTTCGAGCAACCCGCACTCCAGATACGCCTCCACGAATTCGGGCGACCACCTCTTGAAAACCCCCCGGCCGGAGAGCAGCCGCCGGAGGGCCTCCGCCTTGCTTTTGAAGGTCCGGCGCCGCCGCCGGGCGGCCCGGGCCCGCGGCAGGCGCCCCTGCAAACCGAGTGCCCGCATCAGGCCGATCATCGCCAATCGTCGCGGCATCAGAAAAACCGGATCCACCAGTACGATCCGGTGAAAGAGGCGTGGAAAGGCCACGGCGGCCATGCAGGTCGAGACGGCCCCGAGCGAGTGCCCCATCCCGATGATCGGCGGCCGCGCCGTGCGCTCCACGACCACCCGCAGGTCCTCGGCAAAAACCTTCCAGCTGCGAACCGTTGGGAGTTCGCCGAACGCGGACCCGCCGTGGCCGCGGACATCGCTCGCGATGACGCGCAGGTCCTCGACGAGGTGCCGGATGAAGGGGGCGTAGGTGCCCGCGCAGAATCCGTTTCCGTGAAGAAAATGGGCCTGCGGGCCCCGGCCGCCCCAATCCAGGTAGTGGAGCCTGCCGCCGGGAACCTCTACATAGCCTTCGGTAGGCTCCATTCGCGCCTTCGCTATCGGAATATCGATGTTGTCAGCAGCCATTCCAACCTGAAAAAGCCGCCGGAGTTGGTTGCCGCCGGTCAGCCATTGCCGGCTTAGTATAGTCGATTTCCGAATCCTCGCCAACATTGCAGCTGGTTTTACACGGAAAATCGGGTTGCCCTTTATTGACCTGCCCCCACGGCCGGTGATATGGAAAACGGCATGCCTGGGGGAACTTCAGAAAAACGACCGGGGATCCCGTGACCCGATCCAAGCTCTCGCATCTTTCCGAAGCCATTGAGCGTTATGTGCCCGACGGCAGCTCTGTTGCGGCGGGCCTGTGCCTGGAGGCCATGATCCCGTTTGCGGCCGGCCGGGAGATCATGCGGCAGCGCAAGCGCGACCTGACGCTCATCGGCCCGATTTCCGACATGCTCTTCGACCAGTTGATCGGCGCCGGCTGCGTCCGCCGGGTGCAGGCCGCCTGGGTCGGAAACGTGATCACCGGCTCGGGCTACAACTTCCGGCGCGCGGTCGAATCGGGAACTCTGGCCGTCGAGGACCATTCCAACTTGACCATCGCCATGGCGCTCAAGGCCGGCGCGATGGGCCTGCCCTTCATGCCCGCGCGCACGGCCCTGGGAAGCGATCTTTTCTCCACCAACCCCGGCTTGCGGAAGATCGCCTGCCCGTTCACCGGAACTCCGCTCGCGGCTGTTGCGGCCATCACCCCGGATCTCGCCCTCGTCCACGTGCAACGGTCCGACGAATATGGCAACTCCCACGTCTGGGGCAACCTCGGCGTGATGCGCGACGCCTGCCTCGCCAGCCGGCACGTGCTTCTCACCGCTGAGGAGATCGTCCCCCCCGAGGCCATCACCCGGGACCCCAATCGGATCATCGTCCCCGGGTTCCGGGTCAGCGCCGTGTGCCATGCCCCCTGGGGCGCCCACCCTGCTCCCGTCCCGGGATTCTACAACCGCGATCACCAGGCCTTCATCGACTACCAGGACAGCAGCCGGTCGGCGGAGGACTTTGCCCGCTGGCGAAAGCGCTGGGTGGACCCCGTCAGCCAGCCCGAAGATTATCTGGGCCTGCTGGGCCCGGCGCGCACGGAGGCGCTGAGCCTGAAACAACACGCCTTCAGCGAACCGGTGGATTATGGATATTGAAAGAAGTTTAAAGTTTAAAGTCCAAAAGTTTAAAGAGAGAACAGGGCAGTGACCAGCGCGTCTTTTCCTTCCCACATTAAACGTTAAACCTTAAACCCTGAATTGCCATGGCCGCTGATCGGGAAAAGCATTACACCCCCGCCCAACTCATGGTCTGCGCCGCCGCGCGCGAAATCGCCGACGGCGAGGTCGTCTTCGTCGGCATGCGGCTGCCGCTGCTCGGCTTTTTGCTGGCCAAGGTTACCCACGCCCCGAAGGCCGTGGGGGTTTACGAGCTGGGGGCCATACGTGATGCCGCAGCACCCGCGCCGATTCTCACCATGGGGGACCTGCCCAACCTTCACCGCGCAACCTGGCTGGCCGACACCGCCGACACCATGGGGCTGCTTCAAAGCGGACGAGTGGACGTGAGCTTTATCGGCGGCGCTCAGATCGACCGCTTCGGCAACCTCAACACGAGCTACATCGGCGGCGCCCAGCGGATGGACACCCGCCTGCCCGGAAGCGGCGGGGCCTGCGACCTGGCCTGCCTGGCCAGGCGCCACATCATCATCATGGCCCACGAGCGCCGGCGCTTTGTGCCGACCGTGGACTACATAACCTCGCCCGGTTTCGGCGACGGGCCGGGCTGGCGCCAACGCGCCGGCCTGCCGCGCGGCGGACCCGCGGCCGTGATCACCACCCTGGGGGTCTTCCGCTTCGACCCGCAAACCTGCGAGATGGTTCTCGCCTCCCTGCACCCGGGCACATCGATCGCCCGCGTTCAGGAAAACACCGGTTGGACGATCAGGGTCTCTTCGAGGGTGGAAGAGACACCCCGCCCCACGGATCAAGAACTTGCCGCTATTAGTAGCTTCGATCCTCAGCGGTTCTGGACCGGACCTGAAAACCGATGAAGGTGGTCTGCTTTTTTTCTTGACAAAAAACGCATTAGCTGTTTTATAGCTATTAAACCTTCTTTGGTGAATGAATGGGGTTTATTAACTATAGCAAAGACAAGGAGGCACTGATGAAAGGAAGCAAGGCGTTGTTCCGATCCCTGTCGGTTGTCATGCTGTTGACTATCCTGGCGGGCCCTGCACTGGCTCAGCAGAAGTCTCCGTTGGACGCCTGGAAACCCGCGTTCGATCCCTCCACGGCCAAGTACAAGCTGGTCGTGTCCAACGTCTCCACGCCCGCCATCAAGGGCGTGTTTGCCGGCTTCGCCATCCGGGATGAACTGTGGAAGCGCACGAAAGGCCAGATCTACTTCGAGTACAAACCCTTCTCCATGCTGGGCGGCGAAGTGGAAGTGCTCAATCAGCTTAAAATGGGCGCCATCCAGGGCATGGCGGTCAGCTCGGTGGCCTCCACCAACCTGGGACCCCGTTTCGGCGTGGTCAATCTGCCTTTTCTCGTCGACTCCTTCGACAAGCTTGACAAATTCGTCGGCAACAAGAAACTCTTCGATCACTTCTTGAACGCCATGGACCACCAGGGCATTATGGCGCTGGACATCACCGGCTACGGCAATTACGGGTGGGCCACGAAAGTACCGGTCAGCACCTATGAGGAATCCAAGAAAGTGAAATTCCGCATCGCCGAGGCGGAGGTCAACAAGCTCACCTACAACGCCTGGGGCATCAACCCCGTCGTCATGCCCTGGCCGGATGTGCCCATGGCCCTCAAGCAGGGCGTGATCGACGGCCTGGACCACACCCTGATCGTCTGCAGCCTGACCAAGAAGTTCGAGGACGCGAAGTACTTCACCCAGCTCAATTACGCCCAGGGGCTTTTCATTTGGATTTTCAGCAAAGCCTGGTTCAAGACCCTGCCGGCCGATCTTCAGAAGACTTTCGTTCAGACCGTCAACGACGTGTGCGCCGACATCCGCAAGCAGGGCCGGGCCCAGGAAGCGGAGGAGATCGCCAAGGCCAAGGCCAGCGGCGTGACCTTCTTTACGCTGCCCGAGGCGGACATGGCCACTTTGAGGAAAATGGGCGACCCGGTGCACTACAAATACAGCAAGGAAATCAACCAGCTCTATCCGGGCGACACCTACAAACCCCAGGATTATCTCAAGGAAGTCCAGGATTTTCTGGGGTATAAGAAATAGCCCCTGCGTGACTCTGCGGAAAAAAAGGGGGGGGCGGTCGGCGCCTCCCCTTTTGTGCGCCCTGACGGCTTCGGGATATGGAAAGGACAATGGAGAAACTATTCGCAGTCATAGACAAGGTGCTCACGTTTTTCGAGGAGTGGACCCTGTTCATCACGGTGCTGGCGGCCATGCTGGCCCTGTTCGTCAACGTCGTCATGCGCTACGGGTTCTCCTACTCCCTGGCCTGGTCCGAAGAGCTGGTGCGGGAGGTCATTCTCTACACCACGTTCATCGGCTGCAGCGCGGCCATCAAAAGCCGCTCCACGGTTCGCATAGACGCATTGGTGCAGTTGGTCCCTTGGTTCAAATACCCGCTCGGCATTTTCAGCTATGTGGTCAACCTGGTGTTCGCCGTGGTGATGGTTTATTTCGGGTATCTGCTGTGCGTCCTGCAGGTGGAGAGCGATCAGACCACGCTGATCCTGCAGATCCCAACGGTTTATCTCTACGCGGTTCTGCCCTTGATGGGTTTCATGATGTTCCTACGCGTAATCATGGTGATGGTCACGGATATTCGCGCTCAAAGCGCCGCGGCCCTGCGCTGAAACGGAGCGGATGAAAACGCCTGCTGCTGGAGAAGGAGTCGGATCCACATGGAATTCAGTATAATCGCGATACTGCTGATACTGCTGGGGGCCATGGCGGCCTACGTGCCGGTCTACATGAGCCTTTTTTTCACGGGCGTTCTGGGCTTTGTCTTCTTTGCGCCGGACACCCAGACCCTGATGCTGGCGCAAAGCTTTTTCAAGAGCATGGACAACTTCGCCCTGGTGGTGGTGCTCTTTTTCATCCTCTGCGGCAACATCATGACGGCCGGCAGCATCGTGGAGAAGCTCATCAAGGTGGTGAACACCCTGGTGAGCTGGCTGCCCGGGGGGCTGGGCATGGCCGGCTGCCTGGGCTGCGGGCTGTTCGGCGCCATCTCCGGTTCCACGGTGGCCACGGTGGTGGCCCTGGGCGGTTTCATGATCCCTGCCCTCATCCGCAACGGCTACGATGAAAAATACTCCATCGGCCTGATGACCACCTCGCCCAACCTGGGTATTATCATCCCGCCCAGCATCAGCATGATCCTCTACTGCATGGTCACCAACGTTTCCCTGCAGGGGCTCTTTCTGACCGGTTTCATCCCGGGCATCTTCATCATGGGGTTCACCTGCCTATACACCTACTGGCACTTCCGCAACAGCGCCACGGTGGTGCGGCTGCCCGTTCCCAGTTTCAGCGAAGTTGTGGCCGTTTTCAAGGAGGGCTTCTGGTCCCTCATGCTGCCGGTGATCATCTTCGCGGGGACCTTCTCGGGGGTCTTCACGGCCAACGAGGCGGCCGTGGTGGCCTGCATCTATGCCTTCATCGTGGAGCTCTTCATCCACCAGACCATGAAGTTCAAGGACGTGAAGAAAGTCATCGTCAGCTCGGCCGTCACCTCCGCCACGCTGCTGATCATCGTGGCCGGCGCCACCTGCTTCGGCCGCTACCTGACCTTCGAAAACGTCCCCGGCAAGATCGCCGAGGCGGTGGTCGAAAACATCCAGTCCCCGGTCGTTTTTCTGCTGGCCATCAACCTCTTTTTTCTGGTGGTGGGGATGTTCCTGGACGTGATCTCGGCCACGCTGATCATCGGGCCGGTGGTGATCCCGCTCCTGCCCACCTTCGACATCGACTTCATGCACTTCGGCCTGCTCATGACGGTGAACCTGGCCATCGGCTACTGCACGCCTCCGGTGGGGGTGAGCATGTACATCACCGGCGCCATCGCCAACAAGGACATCATCTACGTTTCCAAGGCGGTGGCCCCGTTCCTGGTCATTCAATTGGTGGTGCTTTTCCTGATGACCTACCTGCCCGATGTGGTGTTGTGGCTGCCCAAGGCCATGGGGTTCTGGGAAGCGATCGACAGCAGCTTCCCCGCCCTGTAAGCCGAGGGGGTCTCGTTCGGTGAGCACTGTGTTTTTTCCAGGGTGATGCCGCGGCGGGGACGAAGTGCCGTTCTGTGTTTATTACTCCGGCACTCCAGTACGCCAACCCTTGTTCGGATTCAGGCGGAGCGGGGTACCCGCCGCGGCGGGCACCCCGCTCCGCTTGCGCGTGAGATGTTGAAATGGGCATTGTTGAGTGCCGGTCAAAAAACCCTCAGGCCTTCAAACCGATCAACTCGCCCAGCTTGCGGTAGGTCCAGGGGAAGGCGGAGCCGGCGCGGGCGATGAGGGGCCAGTTTTCGCAGATGCCGGGGATGCTGTCCCTGCGCCACATCGCCCCGATGAAAAGCCCGATGTAGCCCGCAAACCGGCCGATCGCCTGCCCGCCGACCACCAGCCTCTCCTTGACGACGACCCTCAATTGGCTATAAAGTAGCTATTTTATACCTTGAAAAATTTGTCAGGCTGAATTAAGAAAAGATACACTGACCGCCTTTCTATGAATCGCTTTTAAAGGGCCGCCGCCGCTCGAGCATGCCCCCCGCGGCCCGAGAGGGGGAAGACCGCTACCCGGGCAACGGCCGGCAGCCCCTTTGATTGCTCAATCATTCCGCCGGGAGTTGCAACTGTAAAGGAGAAAGGGTTATGAAACTGAAACAGATCGTGGTGTCCATTGAAAACGCACCGGGGCGGCTTTTCGAAGTGACCGAAGCCCTCGGCAAAGCCGGGATCAACCTGAGGGCCCTCAACCTGGTGGACACGGGCGCCTTCGGCCAGCTGCGGCTGCTGGTGTCGGACGTGGCCACCGCCCGCCGCGTCCTCATGGGGCTGCAGATTCCAGCCTACGTGAACGACGTTGTGGCGGTCGAAATCGAGGACAAGCCCGGCAGCCTGGCCCGGTTGCTGAAGCCGCTGACCGCCGCGAACATAAACGTCGTCTATATGTATGCCTTCCTCCGGTTTGCATCGGGCGAAGCCGTGATGATCTTTCGCTTCAGCGACAACGACAAGGCGATCGAGGTTCTCAAGGCCAGCGGCGTCAAGCTGCTGGACTCCGAGAGCTTCGGAATCCTTGAGACCGAGAGTCATTAACAGACCGACAATAAAATATGGCACCCCCTGCCGCGGCGAAGACGCGGAGC
>CAZLSV010000034.1:48844-52418 GCA_964562235.1 uncultured Desulfatibacillum sp. | reverse complement strand
CGCGCTGCGGCGGGCACCCCGCTCCGCCTGGCGTCGTTTCACGTTGAACCTGTTTTTTTACCGGAGTAATAAGCACCGGTGAAAATCCAGTTTATGAGCTCACGCCATCAGGTAGCCTTTAAGCACCGCATCCTCGATCAAGGTCTGGACGTAGTCCCACAGCAGCGGTGCGCCGCGCGCCACCGGTTGCATGCGCCTGAGCACCTGGTGCCGGCGGATGCCGTGCTGCCGCCATACCTGCCCCTGCGTGAAATAGTTGTGCAGGAAGGCCTGGAAACGGTCCATGGCGTGGGCAAAGCGCGCCTCGGGGGTCGCGGCCGCTTCGAACTCGTCCCACAACCGCCGGAAATCCCGGGCCTGATCCGGGGGCAGCAGGCCGAAGATCCGGTCGGCCGCCAGGGCCTCGCGCTCATGCTGGTCGACCCCGGCCGACTCGTCGTAGCAATAAGTGTCCCCCGCGTCGATTTCCACCAAGTCGTGCAGCAGCAGCATCCGGATCACCCGGCCCATGTCGGCGCCGGTGGTATCGGCATATTCGGAAAAAATCATGACCGACATCGCAATGTGCCAGGAGTGCTCGACGGAGTTCTCGCGCCGGCTGCGGTCGAGGAGGATCGTCTGGCGAAAGATGTGCTTCAACCGGTCGATCTCGAGCAGGAACTCGACCTGGCGCTTGAACCGGTCGCTGTTTCCCGGGACCAACCCCGGGTCCGCTTGAATCCGCGCCGGCCGATCCCATTCTTCCTCAAGTTTCATGCCCGTTTGCTTTCGTCTCATAATTTCAAGGCGCTCACCGCAAGGCTCCCCCTCTCCTCTATCCGGAGCAAAGCCGGCGAGAAGGGCGCTGCGTCCTTTTGGGGCCGCGAAGATGATTCAAGGCGCCGGTTCGTTTGGCGCCTTAAACCCCCAGACGGCATAGACCGGGTCTGCGAAAGGCATTTGCCCGGCATATTTGTCGTTTTCGGGCCGCGGCAGCCCCCGCATGGAGTAGGTTTCAAGCCGGGTATATTGACCCGATTTCAGGAAATATTCAAGCACCAACCCCACGCGTTCGAATTCGTGCAGCTCGGGCCAGATGCGGATCACTTTCGGAGGGAACCAGCGGTTGGAAAAAGTGTGGACGAAAAGCCCGCCCGGCTTGAGGACCCGGGCCACCTCCTCGAACACTTCGAAGGGCCGGGTCAGGTATTCCACCGAGACCGTGCAGACCACCGCGTCGAAACGCCGGTCCGCGAAGGGCAGCACCGGCTTGAGGTTGAGGTCGTGCACCCGTCGCTCCGTCGCCCGCGGGTTGGCCTGCAGCTCCTCCGCGTTCATCCCGAGCACGGTCAGGCCGTTGAGCGCGAGCCCCGGCGGAAGATGGGAGCTCCAGCTGCCCATGAGGTCGAGCACGCTCGAGCCCGGCTGGATCAAGCGCCCGTAGAGCCGCGACACCTGGCTGATGGCGGAGTCGTCGATGTGGTTGACCCGCCGGGGCCGGTCGTAGAAAACGGCGTCCTCGTTTTCATCGGCCCGGCCGAACGGCCGGCCGCTGAAAAAATCAGAGGGGCTCCCGTTGGCGCGCGCCTGCATGCCCGGGCCGGTCAGCGCTTGTTCGAGCCAGTCGATGCTGGTGCCGCCGTGTTCCTCGAACTTGGGCCGCAGGCCGTGGATGGCAGCCTCCAGGGCGATGGCCTTCCCGGACAGCGGGTGATTGAAATCGGCGAAAAGCCACTGCGGGTCCAGACCCGTGCAGCGGAACGGCTGAAGGCTCTCGCGAAAGACACCGGGCACCCCGCGCAGGATCCCTCGCGGATAGAAACGCCCGCGGCGCGGCTCGATTTCAGCCCCGGCCACCCGGCGTTTTTCCACATCCTCCCGCCGCACGTGATGGACCGACGCCGGACGTCGCTGCGGCAGGACCTGGCCGGCATCGAACGTCATCGGGACCGATCGCACGCCGGGCTGCTGCACCAGTCTCTCGGACAAACCGGGCGGGAGGATGTCCCGCCAGAAATTTACACGTTCGGCGTGCTGGCCGTCGGTGTGCCGGATGCCGTCATGCTCCCAGCGGATGGTAAAATCCATCGTCGCCAGTGCATCCTCATATGTTTTCATGAACCCTCCTCCCGCCGGATAATCCCCGGCGGTCGAATGAACGGGAACTTGCTTCAGGATTTTTCGGGTTTAGAATAAGAACGCAAACCGGCCTTGCCAATGGGATCTGCCCGGGCCCGATCCGAAGAGCCAGCGGTTGCCACCGTTCTCCTTTGCCGCATCGACTCCGGATCCACCGCCGAGGTATTATTTTCCCCCCGGCGACAAAAGATAAGTCCCGGCAGATCACGAACCGGCGAAAACACCGCTCCGCCTGGACCCGGAAAGAGGGTGGCCTGTCGGATGGCGGGTTTAAACAATGGCGGTCCGAAAACAATCGAGCCTAATATGAAGGGAGAGATCCAAATGAATACGAAGCCGGCGACTTACTTTGTTTTGGGTGCCATGGCAACTCTGGGTTTGTTTTTTGTGCTGGGGGCGGGGCAGGACAACGCTCAGGTCGGACGATACCAGATCTCCACCTGCCTCAAACGGGACTGGGTGCATGTTTATGTGATCGACACGGCCACCGGTGTGGTCAAATTCGTTGATGAAAAAAACGAGAACAAGCCGTTCGAAGAAATAAAATCCACCCGGTAAAGAGAGCCCCTCATAGGATTGTTTTAAAGGAGGCCCACACGCCAAAGGCATAAACAACGAAGTGAGGCCATTTATGTCTATGCCCACCTACTCCATCACCGATGTATCCCGAATATTGGGAATTGAAAAATCGAGAGTTCGTGACTGGATCGTGAAGGGCTATATTATCCCCTCCTGGCACAAAGCGATGGCCAGAGGCGACAAAAATCTCTTGACCTACGACGATCTGTGTCATGTTTATCTTTTCCAGCAGCTTTTATCTAGAGGGTTTCATCGTACCCCGGTTGATTTTATCATTCATGAAATCGGGAAAACCGGTTTTACGAAAAATCTGAAATTGGATTTCCGGTATGTGGTTTGGAATACCAAAAACCCCAAGGAGGGTGGGGCGGTCGCGATATTGAGTAACATACCGGATTCTATGATGGACACGTCGATTCAAATGCTGGTGATCGACCTGTTGGAAGTCAAAACCGAAGTCGATCGCAAAAGGGAAAAAAGAGGTGGCTGATTCAAATGTTTGAAACCCTCTAAAAGACGGGGGGCGGCGTGACACCTGTCACGCCGCCCCCCGTCTTTTTATTAATCCGACGACGGAATATGCCTATTTCCCGCCGCCTTAAGTCCCCAGCTCCCAGGACGCCAGGTATTTCTTCTGCTCGGGGGTGAGTTTGTCGATGGCGACCCCCATGGCGGCGAGTTTTTCCCGGGCGATCTGCTGGTCGATCGCCTCCGGCACGGGATAGACGTTTTTAGCCAGCGGCTCCTTCAGCTTGACCATGTACTCGATGCTGAGGGCCTGGTTGGCGAAGCTCATGTCCATGACGCTCGAGGGATGCCCCTCGGCGGCCGCGAGGTTGATCAGGCGGCCGTCGCCGAGCACGTTGACCCGGCGGCC
>CAZLSV010000034.1:19538-48834 GCA_964562235.1 uncultured Desulfatibacillum sp. | reverse complement strand
CCAGCACGTATTCCTCCACGAAGGGCCGGATCATGCGCCGCGATTTGGACAGGCTCGCCAGACCGGTCAGATCCAGTTCGACGTTGAAGTGGCCGGAGTTGGCCACGATCGCACCGTCCTTCATCAGCCGGAAGTGCTCCTTGCGGATGACGTTGATGTTGCCGGTCACCGTGCAGAAGAAGTCGCCGACCCCGGCGGCCTTTCCGATCGGCATCACCGAGAAGCCGTCCATGACCGCTTCCAGGGCGGGCAACGGGTCGATCTCGGTCACGACGACGTTGGCGCCCAGGCCCTTGGCCCGCATGGCGATGCCGCGGCCGCACCAGCCGTAGCCGCAGACCACGAAGGTGCTGCCGGCGATCAGGCGGTTGGTGGCCCGGATGAACCCGTCGAGAGTGCTCTGGCCCGTGCCGTAGCGGTTGTCGAAGAAGTGTTTGGTGCGGGCGTCGTTCACGGCGATGATGGGGTACTGCAGCACGCCGTCGTTGGCCATGCTGCGCAGCCGGATGATCCCGGTGGTGGTCTCCTCGGTGCCGCCGACCACGTTGGCCAGGAGCTTCTGGCGCTCGGAGTGCAGGGTGGAGACGAGGTCCGCGCCGTCGTCCATGGTGAACTGCGGCCGGGTGTCGAGCACCGCGTTGATGTGGGAATAGTAGGTCTTGTGGTTCTCGCCCTTGATGGCGAAGACCGCGATCCGGTCGTGCTGGGCCAGGGAGGCCGCCACGTCGTCCTGCGTGCTCAGCGGGTTGGAGGCGCACAGCGCCACGCTGGCGCCGCCGGCCTTCAGGGTCTGCATCAGCGCGGCGGTTTCGGTGGTCACGTGCAGGCAGGCGGCCAGCTTCAACCCCGCGAGGGGTTTTTCCTTGGCGAACCGCTCCCGGATCCGGTTCAGCACCGGCATGCTCTGGGACGCCCATTCGATCCGCAGCTTCCCGTCCTTGGCCTGTTTGATGTCCTTCACATCGTATTTCATCAGTTACAAATCCTCCTGTGGGTTATTCAAAAGCGTGCCGGTTCCTCCGGCGGAAAAAAACCGAGGACCGAGCCGTTTTCCCGGACTCCGTCCTCGGTGGTCTGTTTATTTTCAATCTCTTTCTCGTTGCTCGTTGCTCGTTGCTTTTTTAGATCCCCGCCTTCTCCCGCATCCGGTCGGCCATGGTGGTGTGCTCCCAGGTGAACTCCGGCCCGTAGGCCGCCGTTTTGCGGTAAATCGGCCGCAGCAGGTCGAGGTACTCGATGATGGCGGCCGGTCGCAGGTCGAAGCACTCCCGCACGATCTCGGAGATCCGACTGCCCGGGATCCTGCCGGTGCCCATGGTGTCCACCATGACGGAGAGCGGCTGGGCGATACCGATGCAATAGGCGATCTGCACCTCGCAGCGCTTGGCCAGCTGCGCGGCGACGATGTTCTTGGCGATGTGACGCGCCATGTAGGAGGCGCTGCGGTCGACCTTGGAAGGGTCCTTGCCCGAGAAGCAGCCGCCGCCGTGGCTGCCCTGCCCGCCGTACGTGTCGACGATGATCTTGCGGCCGGTCAGCCCGCAGTCGCCCATGGGGCCGCCGACGACAAAACGCCCTGTGGCGTTGATGTAGTAGCGCGTGTCGCCGTCGAGCATGCTGGCGGGAATGATTTTTTTGACCACGGAGTTGATGATGCCCTCCCGCAGGACTTCGTACTCGACGTCCGGGCTGTGCTGGGAGGCGATCACGATGGCATCCACGCGCTTGGGCGCGCCGTCTTCGTATTCGAGGGTGACCTGGGCCTTGCCGTCCGGCCGCAGAAAATCCAGTTGCCCGTTCTTGCGCACCTCGGCCAGCCGCTGGCAGAGCTTATGGGCGAAAAGAATGGGCATGGGCATGAGTTCCGGGGTCTCGTCGGTGGCGTAGCCGAACATCAGGCCCTGGTCGCCGGCGCCCTGCTCCTTGTAAAGGCCGTCGCCCTTGTCCACGCCCTGGGCGATGTCAAGCGACTGGTGATCGATGCTGGTCATCACCGCGCAGGTCTGCCAATCGAACCCCATGCGCGAGGAGTTGTAGCCGATGTCCTTGATGGTGTCGCGCACGATCTGGGGCATCTCGACGTAGGTGCTGGTGGTGATCTCGCCGGCGATGAAGGCCATGCCGGTGGTGACCAGGGTCTCGCAGGCCACCCGGCAGCGCTTGTCCTCGGCGATGATCGCGTCCAGAATGGCATCGGAAATCTGGTCGGCCACCTTGTCCGGATGCCCTTCCGTCACGGACTCGGACGTAAAGAAAAACTTTTCTTTGGGAATGCTGATGCTCATCTCTCTCTCCTTAATTTTTTCGGGTGCTCCGGCCTCTAAGAGCCATCAGGCAGGCATACCACGCGGGATACATGAATTATGATTAATTGGATCAGAATATTATGGCTTTTTCAAAAAGTCAACGACGTTGATCCGGACGGACAGCGGTCGGCCAAGGCCTTGTTCGGCCGGAGGCCCATCGGGCGTCCGGCCACGGCGAACCGCCCCGCCCCCTTTTATGGCTCCGGCAATTAAATATACCAACACCGGACCGGGCGAAGGCGGAGCGGCGTGCCGACCGGGGGGTGGATGGCGGGCCCCGATGTGTGATACATGAAGTGTCATGGGAAAGATCGCTTGCTTCGGCCTCTCCGCCTTCGTGCTGGGGATGGCACTCTGCCTGTCCGCGGCCGCCGCGCAAAGCCTGCCGCTGCTCTCGCCGGCGCCGTCCGAGGACGAGGACCCCGTTGCGGTCGCCACCGCCTGGTCGGTCGATGCCGTTCACCCCGCGGGAAACGCCGTGTTGGCCGTGGTGCTCGATATCCGCCCCGGCTACCATGTCATGGCCGACAAGGGCCAGTTGAGCGACATGGGGGACTTCAAGCCCTTTCCGACACGGATCTGGGTGAGCGCGGCGACCGAGGGCGTCTTGTCCGAGCCACCGGTTTACCCGCGCGCCCAGCCCTTCCAGGTGGATTTCACGGACGCGCCGATCATGAGCTTTGCGGGCCGTGCGGTGCTGTATCTCCCCGTCCGGCTGGGTCCGGATGCCCCGGATAAAACCGTGCGCGTGAAGGTGGGGGTCGAATACCAGGCCTGCGCGGCGACCTACTGCCTGATGCCGCAGCGCGTCGTCCACACGGCGGAATTGCCACTGGTCCCGCGGGATGTGAAGATGTCACCGTCCAACCCGGAGCTGTTCAGCGAATACGCATCGCAGGCAACGGCCGCCTCGCGGCGGATGATTGCGTTCCGGCTGTTCGGCTTCGGTTTCGCGTTGGACCCGGAATCGTCGCTGACCGCGGCCGTGATCATGCTGCTGGCCGCGTTCGGCGGGTTTCTGCTCAATTTCACACCCTGTGTGCTGCCCCTCATCCCGATCAAGCTCATCAGCCTTTCCAACGCCGCCGCCGCCGACCGCCGCCGCTGCCTGAGCCTGGGGCTTTTCACGTTTTCCGGGGTGCTGGCCTTCTGGGTCGCCCTGGGAGGCATCGTCTCGATGGTCAGCGGTTTCACCTCCACCAACCAGCTTTTCCAGTACCCGGCCTTTACCATCGGCGTCGGGCTGGTCATCGCCGTCATGGCGGTCGGCATGTTCGGTGTCTATTCCGTGAGGTTGCCCGGCGCGATTTACGCGCTCAACCCCCGCCAGGAGACGCTGGCCGGCGCCCTCGGCGTCGGCGTGCTCACCGCCGTGCTCTCCACGCCCTGCACCGCGCCGTTCATGGGGACGGCGGCGGCCTGGGCCGCCACCCAGCCTCCCGCCGTCACCATCGCGACATTCTCGGCCATCGGCGCCGGCATGGGGCTGCCCTCCCTGCTCGCCGCCTTCCCTCGGCTGATCCGCCGCATCCCCAAAACCGGCCCGGGAAGCGAACTGCTCAAACAGGCCATGGGCCTTTTCATGCTGGCGGCGGCCGCCTACTTCATCGGCATCGGCATCGGCACCCTGCTGCCGGACCCGACCGGCCGGCGGTACTGGTGGCCGGTGATGCTCCTGTGCGCCGCCGCCGGCGCCTGGATCGGCTTTCGCGCCTTCACGCTGTCGTTCGGAAAAAGAGAAAAAGCCTTCTGGGCCGCTCTGGGAGCGGGCATCGTGGCCCTCTCCCTTTACGGCGCCGTGCGCCTGACCGACACGGGCCCGATCGCATGGACCGTCTACACCCCGCAACGGCTGGAGCGGGCGTTCCGGGAGCACAAGACCGTGGCGCTGATCTTCACCGCGGAATGGTGTCTGAACTGCAAAGCGCTGGAGCAAAGCGTCTGGGGCAATCCGGAGCTGGTGCGGCTGGTGTCGGAACCGTCGGTGCTGCCCATGAAGGTGGACCTGACCGGGAGCAACCCCGAGGGCCGAAAAATGCTGCAGGCGGCGGGCAGCCTGACGATTCCGCTTTTGCTGGTCTATAATCCCGACGGCCAGGCGGTCTTTAAAAGCGACTTCTACACAGCCGAACAGGTGGTGGCGGCGATCCGGGAGTCTCTGGCCGCGTCGTCCTCATCGCCCTGAAAAGGCTCGCCGCCAAATCGCGGATCAACGCCGGGCGCCCCTGCCTTTATCGCGCATCCGGCATCCCCTATCCGGCATCCCCTCACCGGCATCCGCCATGCATCATCCCCCGGAGGCCGTTTTCTCGGCCGGGTCTTCAGGATCGGCCGGCTGGACCAGCAGGTGCTCCCTGAACTTTTCCGCGGCAAACCCGTTTCGGACCCGCGACTCCGGGCTCCCCAGCACCACCACGATCAGACGCCGGTCCCCGGTCTTCGCCGTGGCCACGATGTTGAACCCGGCCCGGCGGGTGTATCCGGTCTTCAGACCGTCCACTCCGGGCACCCGACCCACCAGTCGGTTCTTGTTGCTGATGGGAAGCGTTCCGCTGCGGAAGGTCGTCTGCTCGATGGAGGTCCACTCCAGGATCTGGGGGTGCTGAAGGGCTTCGCGCGCCAACCGGATCATGTCGCTGCACGTGCTGATGTTGTCGGCCCCACCCTTGGCGGGGGGAAGCCCGTGCACGCAATGGAACTCCGTGTCCTGCATCCCCAGGGCCAGCGCTTTCGCGTTCATCCGCTTGACGAATTCATCCGAGCTGCCGGCCGCGTGCTCGGCCACGGCGAAGGCCGCGTCGTTGGCGGACTCCACCAGCGCCGCGCGCATCAGTTCATCCAGCGTAAAGGTTTCCCCGGCCTTGAGAAACACCTGGCTCCCGCCCATGCCCTCGGCCTTCCGGGAGACGGTGACGCGGTCGCTCAACCGCAGCGCGCCACGTTCGATCTCGTCCATCACCACCACCGCCAGCATGAGCTTGGTCAGACTGGCCTGGGGCCACCTCCGGTTCACATTGAGCCCTTCCAGGATCTGCCCATCGAGGGCATCCGCAACGGCGTAAGCTTCGAAGGGGTGTTTCGGCTGGGCGGTTGCCGCGGGGGCCGGTGCGGCCATCTTCGGCTTGGCAGCGGTGAGCTTGGCGGCTTTTTTCGGCACCGGCGTCTGTCCGGCGGAAGCGCTGGTGATCGAAAAGAGGGCCAGAAGAACGAGGATCCCAAGTTGTTTCATTGACGGTCCTTAAGCAATTGCGCATGGATTTTGGTCCCTTATGACTTCATTTTAACGCAATTGGCTTTGGAACACAAGGCGAGGACGGTCGAAAAATATAAACTTTTCACATAATATCGGCTAATTATGCGAATAATTTCACCATCGCCGAGTGGTCGGCGCCGCGCGTTGTGAGGCGCTGCTTACCAGATCTCGCTGTTGCGCCGGGCCTCGAGCCATTTGCGCTGGACGTGGGAGAGCTCTCCCACGTGCCTTTCGATCCACTCGATGTCGGCCGTCAGGATGGCGAGCTTTTCGGCGTTGGTAAATTCGTAGTCGGACAGGGCGTCGGCCCCGCAATGCATCAAATCGTAGACAAGGTTTTGGTCCACCGCCGCCCGCTCGAGCATCCGCAGGATCTCTTCGCGGTGAATCACGCCGGGATCCCCGGCCGGGTCCGATGCAGGGGCCCTCATGGCCTTCTGAACCACGGCGACCAGCCCGTCGGGTGAAAACGGTTTTTCGAGAATCTCGGCGGCGCCGAGCTTCATCGCCTGCACCGCCGAAGGCACCGTGGCGTAGCCGGTGATCATCACCACCGGCAAATCGGGTTTGGCGCGCTTGAGGTCCCGCAGGACCCGCATGCCGCCGATGTCGGGCATCCGCAGATCGGTCAGCACCAGGTCGTAGTCCTTTTTCAGGGCCATCTCGATCCCCTGCCGGCCGCTCAAAGTGGCCTCCACATCGATGCGCTCTTCTTTCAGAATCTTGGTGACGCTGTCGATCACGATGCGTTCGTCGTCAATCACCAGGGCTTTTGGGTTCGGCATGGCCTTCCTCCTTTAGTGTGGCTGTGGCGATTAAATATGGCAAAATCCAGAATCCAACCAACAGGCCGTCACCCCGCTTCGCTTGCGCCGTATCAAGTGTTGCCATTTAGGTGGCCGGTCTGACAAGCGTCCGTAGAACGGGCCTGACGATGTCCAAGAGTTCGTCGGGTGTAAAGGGTTTGGCGATAAAAGCCACCGCGCCGAGGCGTTCCGCCTCGCGGATGGTTTCCAGGGTCGAGTAGCCGCTCATGACCACCACGGGGATGACGACCCCCTTGTCTTTGAGCCGGCGCATCAAATACATGCCGTCATGCACCGGCATCTTGACATCCACCAGCAGCAACCACGGCGCCTGGGTGGCCACGACCGGCAGGGCTTCCGCGACCGATCCGGCCAGCAGGACCTCGCAGCCCTCCGCTTCCAGCACCCGCCGGCAGCTCTTGAGAACAATGGCCTCGTCGTCGACCACCAGGACCCTCATTGCTTCGGGCTCCTCTTTTCGACCGGCAGCCAGATGAAAAAGCGCGACCCCTTGCCGGCCTCGCTCTGCACCCGGATGTGCCCTCCGTGATGCTGCACGATCCCCTGCGACACCGCCAGCCCCAGGCCGGTTCCCTGGCCGACCGGCTTGGTGGTGAAAAACGGCTCGAAGAGCTTGTCGAGGTTCTCCGGAGAGATCCCGCTGCCCGTGTCGGCAATCGTGATCTCTACGCCTTTGCGGCCCGATGGCTTCCCGGTCAGCCCGGCGGCGGTGAAAATGCGGACGGCCCCGCCCGGCCCCGTGGCGTCCAGCGCATTGATGACGATGTTGATGATCACACTCTGGATCTGACTGCGGTCCAAGGTGAGCTCCGGCAGGTTCTCCCCCGGCTGGAACTTGACGGCGACCCCTTTCATGAGCGCCTGGTTCTCGATCAACGCGATCGTTGCGGCCACCAGCCGGTTGATGTCCGTGGGCTCCGGGTCGAGCTTGGTCTGGCGCGAGAAATCGAGCAGCCCCTTGACGATTTTGCGCACCCGCTCGGTGGCCTCCGCTATGATCTGCAGATCGGAGCGCATGTCCGGGTCGAGTTCCTTGCGCCGCAGCAGCATGTGGGTGTAAGTCAGGACCCCGGTGAGCGGATTGTTGATCTCATGGGCCACCCCCGCGGCCAGCTGGCCCACGCTCGCCTGCTTCTGGGTCTGGATGATGCGGGCCTCGCTCGCGGCGTGCCGGCGCCCCATGGCCGCCACCATTTCGCTGAAGGTATTCTGCAACAGCCCGATCTCGCCCTTCTCCGGGGGCCCGATGTCGGGGGTCAGGTTGCCTTCGCTCACCTGCCGGCTGGCCTTGATCAGCCCCTGGATCGGCGAGGTGATCCGGTGGGCGATGAAATAACCGAGGCCGGCCGCCACCAGCATGACCCCTCCGGTGAGCAGGATGAAGACCGTGAGCATCTGGCGCCGGATGTCTGTATATTTTTCCTCCAGCACGCCGACGTATATCATCCCGGCGCGGCGTCCGGAGATGGTTTCGATGGGGCTGTAGGCCGTGATGAACCAGTCGCTGAAGACAAAGGCCCGGTCCGTCCAGAGTTTTCCCTTGCCGAGCACGTGATCCCTCACCTCGGGCGAAACCCGCGTGCCCAGGGCGCGCTTGCCCTCCGGCGTCAGGACATTGGTGGCAATGCGGACATCGTTGAGAAAAATCGTGGCCGTTCCGATGCTTCTGCCCTTGAAGCTTTCGCCCTGAAACACGGTTTCGCGCACCGTGTCCACGAAGGATTCGCTGCGGTTGAGCAGAATGCCGCCGTAGAGCACTCCCAGCAATTGGTCGCCGTCGAAGACCGGCACGGCCGCCGCCATCGCCATCCCCGAGCCGATCTCCTCTCGGGCGCCCGTGGCCGCATCGGGGCCCGCCACCAACGGAACCCGGGCGCGTTCGGCCAGCTCGTGATTTTCCTCGACCAGGAATTCGCTCGACAGGATCGCGGTCCCGGAAACGGCAACCCCCTGTTCCAGCACCGGCTTTGCCAGGGGATTCTCGACCCGGCGCCCCGGCCGCGGGAAAGGGTTGGGGCCGATCCGGCACAGCGCGCTGCCGTCCTCGGCCACCACCCCGGCGAAGTCCAATCCCGCCAGTTTGGCCATGCGTTCAAGACGCAGTGCCAGTTCGGTCGTGTTCCTGTCCCGCACGGAGGCGACGAATGCGAATCCCAGGGTGGTGATGCTGAGAGAAGTCTTAACGTGTTTCGCCCGGGTGAGGTACATCTCGTTGGCGGCGTTGAGGTCCTGGCGCACCCGGTTGAGCGCCTCGCCGAGGACATGCTCGTTGACCAGTCGCACGCCGATCAAAAGCGAGGCCGCCCCCACCAGCAGGGAAACCCCCAGAAAACTCGCAATCATTTTGGACCGTGTGGAGTAGAGCATGCCGATTATCCGCGTTGACCCCTGGGCCGGCCGGCGTGGGCCTGGCGTTTCCTGGTGTTGAGGAGCAAGGCGCATGCCAGGAGTCCGGCCGCCCTTCTGTCAAATAACTATTTGAAATTAAATTAACATTCGCCTATCACCACCCTCTTTCAGTTTTAGCGGCGAGGCGGCGGATGTCCGGAATCTTTACGAGGTGTAAAGCCCGTTTGCGTGAAACAACCCTGCCAAGAAGGTCGGCCTTGCATCGTGATGACACTCGTGGCAATATGCGGAAGTATGGACGGTCTTTGCTTCGACCGTCCGATCGCTGTTGAATTCACTGGAGATCTGCCATGACCCTCTCGACCTACTGGGCCGACGCCTACCTTCAAAAACGCCGCAGCGCCGCCGATGCCGTGCGCCTGATCAAGTCGGGGCAGCGTGTCTTTATCGGCTCCGCCTGCGGCCAGCCGCAGGAGTTGGTGCGGGCCCTCACCGATGCGGCCCCCCGCCTGAGCGGGATTGAAATCGTGCGCTTGCTCAGCACGGAAGCGACCCCCTTGAGCGCACTGGCCGATCAAACCCAGGACTTCGCTCTCAACCTGCGCACCATCTATCTCGGCTCCGCCAATTCGGAGGTGATCGCCCGCCACCAGCGCTTCATCACGCCGATGAACATGTCCGAAGTGCCGGATCTGTTCACCTCCAAAAAACTGCCGATTCACGCGGCCCTCGTCCAAGTGTCGCCGCCGGACGATTTCGGATGGATGAGCCTGGGGATTTCCGTGGACGTCACCCAGGCCGCGGCCAGGGCCGCCGATCTGGTGATCGCCCAGGTCAACACCCAGATGCCGCGGGTGCTCGGCCAAAGCTTCATCCACGTCAACGATGTGGACATCGTCGTCGAACACGACGAACCGCTGCTGGCCGTGCAAAACCGGCCCTCTTCGGAGACCGCCACCCGCATCGGGCAGCTCATCGCCCGGCTGATCGAAGACGGCTCCACACTGCAGATCGGCCTGGACGCAGCCTCTCAGGCGACCATCCAGGCCCTGGCGGACAAAAACGACCTGGGCGTCCACTCCCAGTTTCTCACCGACGACATCATGCACCTTTACTCGCAGGGGGTCATCACCAACCGCCTCAAGGGGTTCAACGACGGCAAACTGGTGGCCTCCGCCGCCATCGGCTCCCGCAATCTGTACGATTTTCTGGACAACAACCCCGCAGTGGACTTCCGCCCGTCGGATTACGTCAACGACCCCTTCGTCATCGCGCGCCACAACCGCATGGTGTCGATGAACGTGGCCCGCACCATGGACCTCACCGGACAGGTGGAAGTCGAGTCTTCGGAGCGGACGTTTTTCGCGGGGATATCCGGGATTGTCGACTTCATGCGCGGGGCCCGGCGGTCGCCGGGCGGAAAAGCGATCCTGATGCTGCACTCGACGACCGAAGACGGCCGGGCCAGCAACATCGTGCCGATCCTGAACAACACCAACGTCGGGGTCCCCCGCGCCGACGTCCATTACGTGGTGACCGAATACGGGGTCTTCAACCTGCTGGGAAAAAGCCTGCAGGAGCGCGCCATGGGGATGATCACCGTGGCCCATCCCGACTTCCGGGAGGAGTTGTTTGCCGCCGCCAAAAAGCAGGGTCTCATCGGAGCCGAGCGCAAGCTGGGGGAAGCGGTCCACGGCATCTATCCCGTCAGCCTCGAGGAGGCCCTGGAGATCGACGGCGAGGAGGTCGTCATCCGGCCCGCCAAACCCGTCGACGAGCGCCGCATCCAGGAACACTACTACGGCCTGGACAAGGAGGACATCTTCTCACGGTTCCGGCACGAGAAGACCAGCTTCTCGCGCTCGGACGTCGAGGTCCGCTCCCACGTCGACTATGTGAAGGACCTGACCCTGCTCGCCGTGGTGGGGGAGTTCGGGTTCGGCCGGGTGATGGCGGTCGGGGAGTGCATGCTGATTCAAAAAATCAACATGGCGGAAGTGGCCTTCTCCGTGCACAAGCGGTTCCAGAACAAGGGGATCGGCCGGCGGATTCTGCGCAAGCTGGCCGACACCGCCCGCGAGAGGGGCGTCTCCGGCCTCATGGCCTATACCTCGCCCAACAACCAGGGCATGATCCGCATGTTCAAATCCCTGCCTTACAAAGTCAAGAGCGCCTTCGACGGCGAAGGCGTGACACTCAGCTGCCGGTTCGACGAACTGGCCTGAAGGGCGCCTGCAGCGCCGAAACAGACCGGAGGGTTGAAAAACATGAAAAGAGGCCCGTTTTCTCCTGATTGGGCTCGTTCCCAACGCTCTGAACGATCTTAACGCTCGAAACGCCTATGGACATCCTCTACATTTCACCGGAGTTTCCGCCCAACTACTCCAATTTCGTGCAGAGCCTGCACGCGGAGGGTATCCGGGTATGGGCCATCGGCGAGGCCGACTTCTACAGCATGCCCGCCGACCTGCGCGCCTGCATCCGCTGGTACGTGCGCACCGACCTGAAGAACTGGCGCATGGCCGAGCAGGCCATTCATGAGCTTCTGGAAATCAAACATGCCCAGGGGGTCGAAGGCGCTTTCGATTGGGTCGAGTCTCACAACGAGGCCTGGCTGCGGCTGGAGGCGTTCATCAACGAGCGCTTCGAGATTTCCGGAATCGACCTGCAGGGCATCGATCTCGTGAAAAAAAAGTCCGTCATGAAGCGCATCTTCCAGGAGGCCGGACTGCGCGTCGCCAGAGGCGCCGTGGTCTCCTCCACCGGAGAGGCCGTTCGCCTGGCCGGGGAGCTCGGCTACCCCGTCTTCCTCAAGCCCAACGAGGGCGTCGGCGCCGGCGGGACCCATCGGGTGGAGAACCAGGCCCAGCTGGAAGCGATTTTCCCGGCGCTGCGCGAAGACTACATCATGGAGGAGTTTGTCGATGCCCCGATCGTCACCTACGACGGTCTCACCGACAACGCCGGCCGCGTCGTTTTCGAAAACACGCTGATCTACGGCGAGGGCCTGATCGAATACGCCCGGGGCAAAGACACCTTTTTTTACGTCGGCCGCCGCGTGCCGCCGCGCCTGACGGAGATCGGAGCCGCACTGGTCTCGCGCTTCGGCATCCGTCGGAAATTCTTCCACTTCGAGTTCTTCGTGCTCGACGGGGATTTCGTGCCGATCGAGATCAACTGCCGGCCGCCGGGCGGGGCGATCATCGACATGATGAACTTCAGCATCAACGGCGACCTGTACCGCGCCTGGGCCCGCATGCTGGCGGGGCGGCCGGTGGGGTTGCCCGGGGAGAAGAAGTACTTCGTCGGCTTTATCGGCCGCAAGGACAAGCCCCACGCCCTCAGCCATGATGAGCTGACCGCGCGGCTGGGCGCCGGCCTGGTTGAATATGCCGAGAACCCGCCGATTTACCGGGAGGTCATGGGGCGCTACCGCTACCTCGTGCGCGCCGAGCAGGAGGCGCAGATCCTCGAATTCGCAGCGGCCGCCCGCCGGGAAGAATAACCGCGATGGCCCGGAACATCGTCATTCTCTCGCCGCACTTCCCACCGCATTACCATCGCTTCTGGCGGCAGATCAAGCAGGCCGGCGCGCAGGCCCTCGGCATCGGCGATGCGCCCTCCGAGGGGCTTTCGGAGGAGGTCCGCTCCGCGCTCACCGAATACTACCCTCTGGCGGACATGCACGATTACGACGCCCTCGTGCGCGCCTGCGGGTATTACACCCACCGCTTCGGCAAAATCGACCGGTTCGACTCCCTGAACGAGTACTGGCTCGCCACCGAGGCGCGCATCCGCGACGACTTCAACATCCCCGGCATCCGCTCCGCGGAGATCGACTTCATCCGCCGCAAGTCCAGGATGAAGGAGCGCTTCCGCGCGGCCGGCGTGCGGGTGGCCCGCGGCCGGGTGGTTCACAACCTCGCGGACGCCCGGGAGCTGATCGCCGAGACCGGGTACCCGGTCGTCGCCAAACCCGACGTCGGCGTGGGGGCCCTCGACACCCACCGCGTGGATTCCGATGCCGAGCTGGAGCGCTTCTTCGCCGCCAAGCCGCCGGTGGACTACCTGCTGGAGGAGTTCATCGCGGGGGACATTCATTCGTTCGACGGCCTGGCCGACCGGGACGGGCAGCCGGTTTTCCTCACCGGGCACGTCTTCAGCCAGGGCATCATGGAGACCGTCAACGAGGCGCGCCACCTCTACTACTACTCCCTGCGGGAGATCCCCGCCGCCCTGGAGGAAACCGGCCGGCGCTGCCTGGCCTCCTTCGGCGTGCGGGAGCGCTTCTTCCACATCGAGTTCTTCCGGACGGCCGCCGGCGAGTACGTGGCGCTCGAGGTCAACATGCGCCCGCCCGGCGGTTTCACCACGGACATGTTCAACTACGCCGCCGACATCGACATCTACCGCGCCTGGGCGGAGCTGCTGGTCCACCACCGCAACGATCTGGCCTATGCGCGCAAGTATCACTGCTGCTACGCCAGCCGCAAGCGCCGCCACGCCTATGTTCACAGCCACGAGGAGATCCTTTCGCGCTACGGGCACCTGATGCTGCAGGTGGAGAGCGTGCCCGGGGTCTTCAGCGGCGCCCTGGGGGACGTGGGCTACATATTCCGCGCACCCGGCCTCGAGCAGATCATGGAGGTCGTGCGTCACATCCACGCAACCAACTCCTGAGAGGACACGATCCATGCACATCGAACAGCACCGCTGGTGGAGCCCGCGGCTGCACCGCGACATGGAGCTCAAGGTCTACGGGCACGGGGGAAAGCCCTTCATCGTGTTCCCCTCCTCGCGCGGGCGGCATTTCGATTTTGAGGGAATGGGGATGGTGTCCGCGATCGCGGGTTTCATCGCCGCGGCAAAAATCAAACTCTTCGCGATCGACAGCGTGGATACGGACTCCTGGTACAATTGGGGGATTTCGCCCGCCGAACGCAATGCGCACCACGAGGCGTATGACGCATACGTCGTCCAGGAGGTCATCCCCTTCGTGCGCCAGCAATGCCGGTCGGCGTCGGAGCGGGCGATGGCCACCGGCTGCAGCATGGGCGCCTATCACGCCGTGAACTTCTTCCTCAAGCACCCGGATCTCTTCGAGGGCACGGTTGCGCTCTCCGGCCTCTACCGCCTGGACCGTCCCGAGTTCGGGTTGGGCGCCGCCGACCTGCCGGCGGTCTACTTCAACTCGCCGCTCGCCTACCTGCCGGGGCTGGCCGACGCCTGGTTTTTGGACTGGTACCGGCAAAGCCGAATCGTCGTCTGCGTGGGTCAGGGGGCCTGGGAAGATGAGGCCATCGAGGACACGCGGGGGCTGGATTACTGGTTCCGGGAAAAATCGATCCCGGCCTGGGTGGATTTCTGGGGGCACGACGTCAATCACGACTGGCCGTGGTGGTACGTGCAGATGAATTACTTTCTGGGAAAGCTTTACGGGGAGGTGTGACCCGGTTCGGTCTTTTTTTCTTCAACCGGCTCCACCCGAGTTACGGACAGAACCCGCCGGGGGCCTTTTTCGGCAGGGGCGGTTTGCACCGTTCCGGACACGATCACCTTTTGTCCCAGGTAGCTGGAAAGGTCCCGCCCCGCGAGAGCATATCGCCCCGCCGCCGACTTCAGCACCAGGCCTTGGGGAGAGGGCTGCACGACGCCGGTGACGCTGACGACCTTGGTGACATGGCTCTTCAAGCTCCGGGGCCCGGCCTGAGCCGTCTGGCCCGCCCCCGCAGCAACCAGAACCCACCACCCGAGCCACACCAGCGCTGCAACGCCGCAACGCTTTGTCATGTCCGAGCGCCTGACGGCACAGCAACCTCTTCCCGGGCAAGCCGCCAAACCGCTTCGGCCCGGAAGCGCGGGTCGTGCCGTGGATCGGTCGGAAAACGGATAGCCGACTTCAGGATTTGTCCTTTTTAGACTTTTTTTCCGCGCGCTTCTCCTTGAGCGACTTCTGGGCCTTCTTTTTGACGTCCTTCTTCACATCCTGCGCTTTTGCCATTTTGAAATCCTCCTTGTGGAGTTCGGGTGACTCCGGCCACCCTTTAACCACGTCTATCAAAAATCCAGGAAAATGAAAACCCGGGGGTGAAGACCCGGGTGCGGCGGAAAGCTTGCCCCGGACAGACCGCGCCGCCGTTCTCCGTTCTCGGCTTCGGTTTCGGCCGGCGCAGGCAACCCGGCTGCACCGGCCCGGCGAACGGTCATGCGACCGTGTAGGCGCCGGTGCCGACGGCAATGAGCTGGCGCTCGTCGCTGTGCAATTCCATGCGGGTCACCGCGACTTTTTTCCCGGTGCGCAGGACGTAGCCGGTGGCGATGAAGTGCTCTCCGATGCCGGGCCGCAAATAGTCGATGCGCAAGTCGATCGTACCGATCTTGGCGAAGCGCTCGGCCATGGCCCGGACGGGCTGCCCCTGCATGGTCTTCAACACGCCCAGAAAGGCGACCAGGCCCCCCATGAAATCCAATGTGCTCGAAATGACGCCGCCGTGCAGGGAGCCGCGGATGAAATTCCCGATCAACTCCTGGCGCATCGCCAGCTTCACGGACGGCTGATCGAGGTCCAGCGAGTCGACGGTCAGGCCCAGGAGATTGTTGAAAGGGATTTTTTCAACCACTTCATGGATGATGGCCAAGACGTCATCGAATTCCGACCACTGTTTCATCGCCGCCCCTTTTCGCTGGTTTATACCGCCTGTGATTAAAATACCCTCGAAAAAAAAGGAGGGCGGTATAAGTGGTTGTGACAAAAGAACGCCCGGCAAGCGGGACGCTATTTTGACAACCGCTATATGCCCGGCCCGTCGATCCGCGCCGGCTGCTACGGTCCCCTGGCGTCGCGCCGGTCCAACCGCCGCCATTATGAACATTCGAGCGATAATTGCAATGCCCGGCTTGAAAAAGACCTGATGGAGCGTGCCGGAAAAGCGAGGACTTGCCGAAAGCCCACCCCCGGGACGGCCCTTTAAAGACCGCCGGCCACCTCGGCCGCCAGCCCGGCCCGGCCGGCAAGATCGACGAATCGGCGGATCGAGGACCGGTCGGCCGTGGCCTGTGTCCGGATCCACTCGCACAGCTTCGCCAGCGCCCGGCCGGCATGAACCAGTTCGCGGCTTTGCGCCACGCCGCTTTTCAGGTCGGGCGCTCGGCCCGCCACGTAAAGCAGGGCGCCGGCGTTCAGGCAGGTGATGTCTACGCACGGGCCGGTAGCGGTGCCGGCGACCACCTTCAGGAAGCGGTCCGTCTCACGGCGGAGGTCCCCCGCCGCCGCAATGTCGGCGTAGGCGGCTCGCCGGATCCCGACATCTTCCGGCGCCAGGGTGTAGCATTCCTCGCGGCCGCCCGGATGGAACTCGCGCACGGCGGTCTCGCCGATGGTGGAGATCTCGTCCATGCCCTCATCCCCTCGCCCGTCGAAGCCGTGGACCACCATGGCCCGCCGGTAGCCGACGGCCTGCATCACCTCGGCGACGGCCGGCAGCAGCCCGGCCGAGTATACCCCGCGCACGGCGTGGGTGGGCCGGCAGGGGCTGGCGAGCGAGGCCGCGATGTTCAGAACCGAACCGAAACGGATCTGCGAGAGGATACGGAAGAGCGCGCGCGGGTGCACCTGCGCGCTCGTCCCGTTGAAAAGGCCGAGACCGCATTCCCGGACGCTTTGCGCCACCCGGTCGACCCCGCAGTCGACGTCGATGCCGACGGCCTCCAGCAGATCGACGGTACCGCAGGCCGAGGTGAGCGCCCGGGCGCCGTGACGCGCAATGCGCACCCCGCCGGCCGCCGCCACCACGGCGGCGGCGGAGCTGACGTTGAAGGTCTTCAGCCGGTCCATCCCGGTGCCGCAGTTCTCCACCAGGGGTTCGTCCAGCGTTATGTCCACGCAATGGGTGTCCAGCTCGACAATGGCCTGCCAGACCCCGGCCACCTCCTGCGGGGTTTCTCCCTTGCCGGTCAGCGCGGCCAGGAACGCGCCCTGGTGCAGGTCCGGCTGCTCATCGAGCAGGATCTGCCGGAACATCGCGTGGCAGGCCTCGCGCGACAGGTGTTCGCCCTGCAGCAGGCGCTGAATGCCCGCGCCAAAGCTTTTCAAAGACGCATCGGTCCACATCGTGCCCGGCTCCTTTACGGGTAAAGCAGGATTTTCATCGACCGGCGCGCTTCCACCCGGTCCAGCGCTTCGCCCAGCCGCTCCAGCGGCAAACGGTGCGAAACCAGGTCCGCCACCGGCACGGCGCCTCCGGCGATCAGGTTCAGCGCTGCCACGCCGTGCCGGAAGGCGCAGCCGTAAGCGCCCACCAGCGTCTGCTCGTGGTAGTGCAGTTGGTTGAGGCTGACCTCCAGGCGGTCGTCCGCCGGCGGGAGGCCCGAGAACACCACCAGCCGGCCGCGCGGCCGCAGCCGGTTGACGGCCTCCGCGTAGGCCGCCTTGGCGCCCACGGCCACCACGCACACGTCGAAAACGCGCTCCGTGCCGCACGCGATGCCGTCGATGGCCCCGCGACGGCAGGGGTCCGGGTCCAGGTTGACGGCCTCGGCGCCTTTGGCCCGCGCCGCGCGGTGCAGGAGCGTGCCGGCCGGCCCCGCCCCCCAGATCCCCACCGTCATGCCGGGCGCAAGGCCCGCCAGCTCCAGCGCGTTCAGGCAGCAGGAGAGGGGTTCCGCAAAAACGGCCTCCTCGGCCGCAAGGCCCTCCGGCACGGGAATCAGGCTCTGGGCCGGGACCGTGACGTACTCCGCAAACCCGCCGTCCCGGTGGAAACCCATGATGCGCATGCCCCGGCACAGGTTTTCCGCCCCTGAACGGCAGGCCGGACAGGCGCCGCACCACACGCCGGGGTAGACGTAAACCCGGTCGCCGTGCTCCAGGCCGGTCACGCGGGCGCCCTTGTCCGCTATTTCGCCCACCACTTCCTCGCCGGGGACCCGCGGCAGCACGAGGTCGCGGTGGCCGACTCGGATTAGCTTGAGGTCGGTCCGGCAAAGCCCCGTCACGGCCACTTTGACGAGGACTTCGTCGGCTTTCGGCTCCTGCACCGGCAGCCGGGTCAGATGAAAATGGCCGACCTCGGTCACTTGAATGCAACGCATCATGTCCATCGGTCATTGTCCCTCGGGGCGCCGCCACGCGGGTGGCGCCCCTGGTTTCGCCTGCCCAACTGTTTATCGGTTGTGGCAGGCAACGAAGCGGCCGGGGGAGAGCTCGCGGAAAGCGGGCGGGGCGGACCGGCAGATCTCGCGGCTCTCCCGGCAGCGGGGGTTGAAACTGCAGCCGGCCGGAGGGTGGATGGGGCTCGGCACGTCGCCGGTCAGCAGGATGCGGTTTCGGGGCGCCCGGGGGTCCGGGACCGGCGCCGCCGAGAGCAGCGCCTGGGTGTAGGGGTGCAGCGGCTCGCGGTAGAGCGCCGGTTTGGAGGCCAGTTCGACGAGACGGCCGAGGTACATCACGGCCACTCGGTCGGCGATGTACTCGACCAGGCTCAGGTCGTGCGAGATGAAGAGGTAGGTCAGGTTGAACTGCGCCTGCAGCTCCTTGAGCAGATTGATCACCTGGGCCTGGATCGAGACGTCCAGGGCCGAGACCGGCTCGTCGGCCAGGAGCAGCATCGGGTTGAGGGCCAGCGCCCGGGCGATGACGATGCGCTGGCGCTGGCCGCCCGAGAACTCGTGGGGGTAGCGGCGGGCGTGTTCGGGCAGAAGCCCCACCACCTCGAGCAGCCAGGCCACCCGCTCCCGGCGCTCGCGGGGCGTGCCGATGCGGTGGATGTCGAGCGGCTCGCCGACGAGATCGCCGATCTGCCGCCGCGGGTTGAGCGAGGAGTAGGGGTCTTGGTAGACGATCTGGGCCTCGCGCCGGAACCGCTTCAGGCGCGGCGGGTCGAAAGCGGACAGGTCCTCGCCGTTGAAGAGCACCCGGCCGGCCGTGGGCTCCTCCAGCCGCAGCAGGGCCCGGCCCAGGGTGGACTTGCCGCAGCCGCTCTCCCCCACCAGGCCGAAGACCTCCCCCGCCGCCACGCTGAGCGAGACATCGGCCACCGCCAGCACCCGACCGCGGCGGCGCGAGAACCCCGCCCCCTTCAGCGGGTAGTGCTTGGCGACATGTTCAGCGACGAGAATCGGCGGTGCCATGGCTTTACTCCAGCGGCTGCCAGCAGCGGGCGTGGTGGCCCGGGGCGATCTCGCGCCAGGGCGGCGCCTCGCCGCAGGCCGCGTGCCGGCGGAAACAGCGGTCTTGGAAGGCGCAGCCCGGCGGCAGGTCGGTGAGGCTCGGCACCACTCCCGGGATGGGATGGAGACCGCCGGCCCGGCCGCCGACCCGCGGCAGCGAGTTGAACAGCCCGGCGGTGTAAGGGTGTGCCGGCCGGCTGAACAGCTCATCCACGCCGGCGCGCTCGACGACCTTGCCGGCGTACATCACCGCCACGTTGCGGCAAATCTCCGCCACCACCCCCAGGTCGTGCGTGATCAGGAGCACCGACATCCCGAACTCCTGCTTCAACCGGGCGATCAGGTCCAGGATCTGGGCCTGGATGGTGACGTCCAGGGCCGTGGTGGGCTCGTCGGCAATCATGAGCGCCGGGCGGCAGGCGAGCGCCATGGCGATCATCGCCCGCTGGCGCATCCCGCCCGAGAACTGGTGCGGGTAGTCGTCGAGGCGGGCGGCGGGCTCGGGCGTGCCCACCAGGCCGAGCGCGCGAGCCGCTTCGACCCGGGCCTCGGCGCGTCCCATGCCGCGGTGCTTGCGCAGGACTTCCTCGATCTGGAAGCCGATGGTGTAGACCGGGTTGAGCGAGGTCATGGGCTCCTGGAAGATCATGGAGATGCGATTGCCGCGGATCCGGCGGATCTCCGCCTCGCCGACCGTTGCCAGGTCCTTTCCGTCGAAAAGGATCCGGCCCGCGGCGATGCGGCCGGCCGGCCGGGGCAGCAGCCGCAGGATCGAGAGGGCCGTGACGCTCTTGCCGCAGCCGCTCTCCCCCACCAGCCCGAACGTCTCCCCGGGGTGCAGCTCGAGGTCCAGCCCGTCCACGGCCTTCACCACCCCGCGCCGGGTCTGGAACTGGGTCTTGAGCCCGATGATCTGCAGAACCGGGTCGCTCACGCCGCGCTCCTTCACACCGACCTCAGCGAGGGGTCCAGCACGTCCCGCAGGCCGTCGCCGAAGAGATTGAACCCCAGCACCAGCACCAGAATCGCCGCGCCGGGGAAAGCCGCCACGTGCGGGGCGATCTGGAGGTACTGCCGGCCCTCGCTCAGCATGGCGCCCCACTCCGGCTGGGGCGGCTGGGCGCCGAGCCCAAGGAAACCGAGGGCCGCCGCCTGCAGCACGGCCGTGCCCATGCCGAGGGTCGCGTAGACGATGATCGGCGGCAGCGCGTTCGGCAGGATGTGCCTTCCGATGATGCGGCCATGCCCGCCGCCCAGATGGGCGATGGCCTGGACGAAGAGCTGCTCCTTGAGGGAGAGCACGCTCGCGCGCACGATGCGCGCGTAGTGCGGGATGTAGACAATGCCGACCGCCACCATGGTGTTGGGCAGGCTCGGGCCTAAGATGGCCGTGATGAAGATGGCAAGCAGGATCGCCGGAAACGCGAGCAGCATGTCCATCAGCCGCATGATGAGGCTGTCGACCCGGCCGCCGAAGTAGCCCGCCAGCAGCCCCAAAAGGGTCCCCGGCAGCAGCGAGATCGACACCGAGATCAGCCCGATCAAAATCGAGATGCGCGCGCCGTAGATCACCCGGCTGAAGATGTCCCGCCCCAGTCCGTCGGTGCCGAACGGGTGCTCCGCGCTGGGCCCCCTCAGCCGCTCCAGGGGAATGGGCTTGAGGGGGTCGTGCGGAGCGAGGCTTGGGCCGATCACGGCCACCAGCAGCACCAGGCCGATCAGCCCCATGCCGAACGCGGCGCTGCGACTGCGCAGCAGGTCCTGGAAGGTCTCCCACCTACGCATGGACGCGGATCCTCGGGTCGAGCAGCACGTAGACCAGGTCGACGATGAGATTGATGAAGGCCATCAGGCCGGCAAAGACGAGGATGCAGCCCTGCACGGCCGCGTAGTCCCGCGCCATGAGGGAGTCCACCACGTAGCGGCCGAGCCCCGGCCAGGAAAAGATGGTTTCGGTCAGCACTGCGCCGCCCAGCAGCAGCCCGAGGTTCAGCCCCAGCACGGTCACCACCGGCAGGAAGGCGTTGCGCAGGGCGTGACGCAGGATGACGACGAACTCCGCCATCCCCTTGGCGCGCGCCGTGCGCACGTAATCCTTGTTGAGCACCTCGAGCATCGCGGAGCGGGTGATGCGGGCGACGATCGCCATCGGAATGGTCGCGAGCGTGAAAGCGGGCAGCACCAGGTGGTGCAGCGCATCGAGGAAATCGCCGAACTCACCGGCCAGCAGGGTGTCGACCAGCATCAGGCCGGTCACCACCTCCGGCTCGCTGCCCATGCCGATCCGGCCCATCATGGGCATGATCGGAAACAGGACGGCCAAAAAGTACATCAGCATGAGGCCCAGCCAGAAGATCGGCATGGAGACGCCGATCAGGGCCATGAACATCGAGCCGTAGTCGAAAACGGAGTACTGCCGCACCGAGGAGATCACGCCCGCCGCAATGCCGGCCAGGGAGGCGATCAGCATGGCCGCCACCGCCAATTCCAGGGTCGCCACCAGCCGCACACCGATCTCCGTGGCCACCGGGGCGCCGTTGCGAAGCGATTGACCCAGGTCTCCCTGGAGGAGGTTCGAAAGGTAGATGCCGTATTGAACGGGATAGGACCGGTCGAGGCCCATCTGGGTCCGCAGTCGCGTCAGGTCCTCTGCCGTGGCGAACTCGCCGAGCAGCAGGCGCGCGGGATCCCCCGGGATCATCCGCAGCATCAGAAACACCAGCACGGAGACTCCGAGCATGATCAGGGCCAGGTGGAACAGTCGTTTGGCGATGTAACCGACGGGCATGTTTCAGAGGATATACGTTCGGATCAACCCCCGCCCCCTTCCCCCTCCCGCAAGGGGAGGGGGAAATAGGATCCGCCTCGTCTCCTTGGGGGGAGGAGGCTTCAGGATCAACCTCCTCTTGAAGGGAAGAGGCCCTAAAATCCCCCTCCCCCTTGACGGGGGAGGCCGGGAGGGGGTGATCTCAAACATTCGCGTTTAAGGTTCGATCCGATTCCTTGTCATTGACTTTTTGAGCGGCAGCCATGCCCCTCAATTAGAAAAATGACGACTTCCCTGGAAGGCGTCATTTTTCTTTGGAGACCATCTGGAACGAGTTCAACCCGTTCGGCCGCAGCGGCACGTCGTGCAGCTTCTTGCTGTAGCAGCGCACGATCTTGGTGTGCACCAGCGGCGCCCAGGGCGCCTCGGCGTTGAAGATCTCCTGCGCTTTGAGGTAGAGCTTGGTCCGCTCGGCCTTGTTGAACGTCTTTTGCCCCTTGAGGCACAGCTCGGTGAATTCAGCGTTTTTCCATATGGCCACGTTGGCGGCTCCCGGGGTTTTGGCCGAGTCGGCCGACAGCAGCCCGTAGAGGAAGTTGTCCGGGTCGGCGTTGCCTCCGAGCCAGCCGAGCATGCACATGTCGTGCTCGCCATTGGAGGTCTTGCTGAGGTAAGCGCCCCACTCGTGGCGCACGATCTTGGCCTTCACGCCCGCCGCCGCAAAGTAGGCCTGGATCAGCTCGGCCGTCTTCACCGGGTCGGGCATGTAGGCGCGGGAGACCGGCATGGCCCACAGCTCGATCTCCGTGTTGAAGTCGAACTTGGCATCGGCCAGCATCTTCTTGGCTTTCTCCGGGTTGTAGTCGTAGGGCTTGACGGTGTCGTTGTAGGACCAGATCGACGGCGGGAACGGGTTTTTGGCCGGGATGGCCAAACCGGCGAAAATGGTTTTGATCAGGGTGTCCCGGTCGATGGCGTGGCTCAGGGCCTGGCGCACCTTGGGGTCCTTCAGCCGCGGCTTTTCGGTGTTGAAGGCCAGGTACCCGACATTGACGCTGGGCCGCTCGATGACCGCCAGCTTCGCGTTTTTCTTGACCAGCGCGATCGAATCCGGGTCGAGGTCGTCGGCGATGTCCACCGTCCCGGACTGCAGCGCCATCAGGCGCGCCGAGGGCTCCGGGATGGACTTGAGCACGATGCGCTTCACCTTGGCCTTCTCGCCCCAGTAGTCGTTGTTGCGCTCGAGCACGATCTGGTCGTCCTTGGTCCAGCTCTTGAACTTGAAGGGGCCGGTGCCGACGGGGTTCATCCCGATCTTGTCCTTGTAGTCGGCCATGGCCTTGGGCGAGACGATCGGGCAGAGCCACAGCGCCAGGTTGTTCAAAAGCGGCGCGTAGGGTTTTTCGGTGACCAGGGCGATGGTGTAGTCGTCGATGACCTTGATGTCCTTTACCGGCGCGAGCGACAGGCTGACGTACTTCCACTGGCCGTAGCCGTTGTAAGGGTGCTCCTTGAAAATGACGCGCGCGAAGGAGTCGTAGACCGCGCGGGCGTTGAAGGGGTAGCCGTCGTGGAACTTGATCCCCTTGCGCAGCTTGAACGTCCAGGTGAGCCCGTCCTCGGACACCTTCCAGGACTCCGCCAGCTGGGGTTCGACGTTCATGGAGTCCTTGCCGAAGATCACCAGGTTCTCGAGCACCTGGATGCCGGCCTTGATGGACTCGCCGTCCGTGGCCTGCGCCAGGTCCAACGACACCGAGTCGCCGCCGCGGCCCCAGACGAGGGTCCCGTCGGCCGCCTTGTCGGCGCACCAGCCGAAAGCCGGCAGCAGGCAAAGGGCCAGAGCCAATCCGATCATGAGTTTGCGCATACACCCTCCTTTTCTTTGTGATTATCAGTCCTGTGGGGGTGGGGCTCAGCCACGAACCCGATGCTCCTAATAAATCGCGGCTGAACGCCGCTCCCACAAAAAAACGGCCTGTGCTCCCTTAGCCCAAATCCCCCAGGCCTGCAATGGGCAGTGTCGGGGGGGAGTGTCGGGGATTTAGGTCTTTGGGTGTTTGGGTATAGGGGTGTTTGGGTATAGGGGTGTTTGGGTTTCTCAGCCCCTTTGCCGTCGTCCTCCGGCCGATTCTTTTTTGAGGACGGTTTCCCAGGAGAGGCGAAGCCCTCCGTTTGGCAGCGGTCGGCGGGTCAGTTTTCCGCCGGCGTGGCGTCCCAGCCATTTCAGCAGCGCCTTGGCCGCGGTCAGATGGGCCCGCGCACACAGCGCCAGCAGCCGGCCGGAGACGACCTCGTCGGTCACCTCGATGACGACCTCCGAGACCGTCACGGGAAACCGCTGTACGCCGAAGTTGAGCCCCGCCAGCCGTTTTTCGCTCGGCAGGACCGTCAGGCCCCGGCCGCCCGTCGGCGGGAACACCTTCGGCTCCCATATGCGCGCATAACGGACATATCGATCCTTCAGCTCGCGGTCCAGATCCTGGATGCCGCGATCCGCACGAAGGGCCCGGTCCATGGCGCCGGCGATCTCCCGCGCCGGCCCGTGGCCCGCATGGGAAGGCTCGTCGATAAAAGGCATGATCGCATAGATGAAGGCCCGCGGGATCCAGAACTGACGGAAGCGGCCGGGGGCTCCTCCCGAAAAGGGCTGGTCCCACTCGTGGCTGGGCACCCCGTGGGCGTCCAGGACGAGCAGCGGCAGCCAGCGCCGCCACAGCAGCGGCTTGACGCGGGCCTCGGGGAACCGCGGCGGATCCCTGAAATAATCGTCGTACCACTCGACCCCCAGGGCGTTGTAGCGCGCGGCGTGCAGCTTGTGGTCCTCGCAGCCGGGCAGGAGTTCTTCAAGGGTGGCGACCCCGTCGGCGTTTTCGAGCGGGACGATGGCGACGTTCACCCGCTGCAGGGCCTTGCGCCCCCGGGCCGTCGCCGCCAACTCCCAGGCAAGCCGCAGGGCCGCGTTCGTGCTGGAGACCTCGTTGGCGTGATGCCGGGCGTTCAAGAGCAGCGTCGGCTTGAGCAAACGGGCGCGGGCAATAGAGACCCGCCCGCCGCCGCCCGCCAGGACCGCCTCCAGCGCCCAGATGGGGCGTCCCTGCCAGCTGGAACCGGCCTGCCAGGCGCGCAGGTGCGGCAGCCGACCCAGCCGTCGAACCCAATGCGCCACCTCCTGCAGGGGGAGAATACGATCGAGCGGCGGCACAGACCGCTTGGCTTTCCCGGCTTTGGCCGGTTGGCCCGCAGCCGACGGCCGGGGCCGCTTCGCCCGGAAGATGTAACTGCCTTTTTGGCCGCCGGTGACCATCTCCAGGCTGCGGGCGCGCGCCCTCCGGCACAATTCATTGGCCGGACCTTTGGCGTCGCTCGGGCCCCCGGCCTCGATCTCGAATTCCAGCCGCCCCGCCTCCATTCCGATCGCGGCGACCCGGGCGGCCGCCGCCGGGGCAGCGGAGGCGGACGCCCGAGGCCTCGTAAACGGCCGCGCCCGGAAGAGGGCTTGCGGCCTTTCGCCCGCCGCAACCGCCGAAACCCGCGGCAGAATCCGTCCGAACTGGCTTTCGGCCGGCAGCCCGTGCTTCTCGGCGAAAAGCCGGAAATGGTCCAGCAGCACGAAATAGAGGTCCTCGTGCAGGGCTTCCAGCGGCGCGACGCGCTCCTCGCCGAGCCCCAGGCGCTCATCGGTCTCCGGGATGCGCACATCGATGAGCGCCTCTTCCCAGAACGCCGCCGGCCCCCTCCCGCCGGCCTCGGCGACGTGTGCGGCCATGGCGCCTTCGAGCGCCGGCAGGACGCGCTCTTGAAAAAAGCGCCAGAAGCGCTCGCGGTCGGTGGGAACGCTCTCGTCCAGAAGCACGCTGCCGGGCCGGGCCAGCCGGATCCCTCCGGTGCACGGATTCACCCAGCCCGACTCCGGACGGCCGGAAAGATAGGGCCGGCGGCTCACCCGCGGCGTGAACCCCGCTCGATAGACCCGGGCGCCCTCTCGGTCCCAGGCCGTGACGACATAGGCCTCGGCCAGCCGGCGGCGCATGGAAAGGCGCACCCGCGCCAGGGGCAGCCCCAGGGCGACCGCCAGCAGGTCCGGACCGGGAAAAAGCTCCTGCAGCCAGCGGGATCGCATCTCGAGGTCCTGCTCGCCGGATGCGAACTCGCGAAAGGCGATCTGCACGGCCGCGACCCCGGGGATGGCTTCGAGCGCCGGCTGCACGACCTCCCGCAGCCACGAAAGCCCGGGCTTGTATGCGTTCAAAACCACGATCGCGGGCGCATATCCCTTGGCGCGCAGGATGGCCGCGACTTCGCGCCGCGCCTGCGTTCTGGCTTTCCCGGGCTTGCTGAGCAGGACCACGCCCTGGACGGGGCCGCGGCCCGGCGGGACCCGGCGCACGATCGCCATCAATCGCTCGGTCTCCGAGCGCCAGGTCAGCCGCCGCCGGACCGGAGGCGGGGCCGCCCGCTCCGGGGGCGCTGCCTCCGCATCGATCATGGTCAGGAGGGCGTCGATGCGGCTGCGCAGGCGCCGGACGCCCTCGCCGGCCGGCCCGCCGGCGCCAAAGCCGATGCTCGTCCAGGTCTGAATCAGACCCGCCAGGCTGCGGCCATCGCCATCGGCACGGACGACGACCCCGCTCGCGTTCGCTTCTTTCTCCACGGCCAGGCGCGCGCCGCGCCCGGGGCGCTCCGCGACCCTCAGCACCACCCCACCCGACCGGACCGCCCCGGAAGCGGCCAGCGGCAGATCCACGGCCGTGGCCTCCAGGGCCGCGGCCACAACCGCTTCCGACAGGGCGAGCCCGACCGGACCGGAAAGCCTCGGCCCGGGAATCTCGATGGTGAGCGCCAGCTCTTTGGCACGGGGGGTTTCGGCCGGAACCCGATACAGCCCCCCCGCCGGGTCCATCAGATCGAAGCGGCCGACGCCCGGCGTCTCCGCCGCAGGGCGCGTCTCCAACAGTCGCAAGCGGCCGGCCGCTTCCCCGCGCCGGTCGAAGGCCTCCATCACCCGGGCGTTGCCTTGCGCAACCCGCAGCGACGACCACTGCCTGCGCAGCCCTCGCGGCCGGCCGCAATTCACGGCCAGGGTGTAAAGCCCATCAGCCATGCGTGCCGTCGAACGACCCGAAAGATGGACCGTGCGCCCCGACCGCCGGAACTCCACTGCCCAGGGATGACGCTTCGATGGTCGGTGGACGACGAGCGCCGCCGCGCCCGCAGTCACTTGCCGCAGGGCCTTGACCACCGGCGGGTCCAGCGCGGCCACCTCGCCCGCCAGCCGCGCCGCAAGGTTCAGGATCTGGGCCCAAACGACGGCATCCGAAAGCCCGGGCGCGACCCCGACGCAAACCTTCAACCGGTCCGGGTGCCCGTCGCCGTTTTCATCCGCGACGATTCCGGCTGGTCCGAAGAGATCTTCGAGAGATAAAAAACGAATCGTCCGATCCGAAGCCATGACTCCGCTCCTCTGTCTGAAAAAAGATATTTCAATAGAATAGAATCGACGGCAGGGCAACAGATGCGCCTTGAAGGCCGGAAGCGGGTAACTCGGCGAATCAGGACTCTAAGTTAATAAAATTTTATGAGTAATTTTTTTCCCACTTATGAGTGGTGCACTCATCCAATAATTTTTCAATCCCTTCGTTTAATATTTTTAACTTTAAGTTATTGTTGGTTTTTATTATTTTTGCAAATTTGGGCACGTCAATTGCATTTATCTTCGGCAAGAGTGAATAGTTGGTTCAATACACAAGTCAACAGAGGAGGGACGCGTCGTGAGAAAGTTTTTGGTGAGTATAGTTTGCGGTTTGTTAGTCGTTGGAATTGCCAGCATGGGGCATGCGAGTTTGTTCGGGCTTTTTAACGGAAGCGGAAACGGAAAAGGCGGACGTGGCGGGTCTTCAGGCCCCCCACCGGAAGTTTTCAAGCATGAATTTAAACAACTCGTTGCCCAGCCGCCGAACCAGCACTCGGATCGAAGTGATTCCGAACCCTTTAATATCAAAGAGTACGTAAAAGGTCCCGTAGAATCCAATCCCTATTTCGGCGACCATGATCGGAGACAAGACGATGTCGTTCCCGGGAACGGTTTCGGCCCGGTTGCAACCGATGGAATCGGAGGCGGTCATGTAGCCAAGATTGACCCGCCGACTCAGAATGCCGATGCCGCACCGGTTCCCGAGCCTGCAACGCTGTTTCTGCTGGGCATCGGTCTGATCGGGCTGGCGCGTTACGGGAGAAAAAACTTCAACAACTAGCAGCAAGCAGACCGGCACGAAAGGGCTGGACCCATAGGGTCCGGCCCTTTTTCGTTTGCGGCCCTGAAGGCGGGTTTTCCGGGGCCGTTGACTCCACCGCCTGCAACCGTTAGGATGGGCCGATGGCAGGAAGCCGAAGCCTTCGGGAAGAAAAACGGGCGAAGGGCAACAGACTTTTCTACGGCATCCATGGCCGACAGCTCAAAGAGAGGGGGAGTCTCATGAAACGAATCTACCGCATCGCCAAACCCGTCAGCCTCGTTCTCGCCGTCTACGTGTTCATGATTTCCGGACCGCACCAGGCCGCCTGGGCCGCCCTGATCGGCACCGAAACCGTCATGGATGCCGTCCGGGTCCAGAACGCCCGCGAGCAGGTACGCAGCCTGATGGCCCGCGAGGAGATCCAGGCGGCCCTGGTCGAGCGGGGCATCGACCCGCAGGAAGCCCGGGCGCGCGCCGAGGCCCTCTCCGATGCCGAAGCGGTGCGGCTGGCCGACACGGTCGAAAGCCTCCCCGCCGGCGGAGTGAGCGCCCTGGGGCTGGTTATCGGCGCCATCCTGGTCGTCTTCATCATCCTGCTGATCACCGACATCCTGGGCTACACCAGCGTTTTCCCGTTCACCAAGCGGCACCGCTGAAAAATCGGGGCATGCCGAAAAGGCATGCCCCGATTTTTCAAAGTCATCATTTTTTATCGAGCTTTTCCAGGGCGATGGCGCACTGCTCCAGATCGGGGCGCTTGTTGATGTCGGAGACCACGATCTCCCGGATGACGCCTTTCTTGTCGATGAAGATCAGCGCCCGCTCGGAAACCCCGTCCTTGCGAAGCAGCCCGAATTTGGATGCCACCGCGCCGTGCGGCCAGAAATCCGAAAGGACCGGGAACCAGAGCTCCGAGCCCATCTGGCGCGTCCAGGCATAAAGCGTGGGGATGTTGTCCACGGTGATGCCGAGCAGGATGGCGTCGTGGTCTTCGAAGAGCCGGCGCGCCATGTTGTAGCCGGGCCACTGGTCCGAGCACACCGGCGTGAATGCCGCCGGCACGAAGGATATCACGACGTTTTTCTTGCCCCGGTATTGGCTCAGGCGGACTTTTTCACCGGAAATCGAGGGCAGGGTGAAATCCGGCGCTTTCTGCCCCACCTTGACCTTCAGCGTGCTGTCGATCGGCTTGAGGGCCCCGGGGTTGTATATCATGTCCTTCAGCGTCGGCTGGGCCCCGCTCGGGCCGAAAGCGAACAGCGAAAGGAATGCACCGATGACAATGGGCATGGTTTTTCGCACGACACACCTCCTCACCGCAGCCCCGAGTCGGCCAGCAGCTTTTTGAGCAGTTCCTCCGCGTCCTTGGCGCCGCCGAGCTTGGAATAGAA
>CAZLSV010000034.1:0-19528 GCA_964562235.1 uncultured Desulfatibacillum sp. | reverse complement strand
GCCCCTTTCTGGTTTTTCACACAGATAAAATAAGGCGTCCGAACCTCCCCCACCAGCTTGTGGATCTTGAAGTCCGGGTCCGGGAAGAGCGGAAACGGCACCTTGTAGTTTTTCTTGAAATAATCGACCTCGAAGGCCGAGTTGCCCACGCCGATGCCGATCATCTTGACCTTGCCCTTGAGACGCGGGTCGCTCTCGATCTTCTGGTAGGCGTCGTTGACAGAAGGAGCCTCCTTCTGGCAGTGCGGTCAGTACATGTTAAAAATCTCGACGACCACCACCTCGGCCGAGATATCCGCAACCGAGAACTCCTTTTTGCCGCTCACCCCCAGATAGGTCCCGTGATCGGCATCCTTGGGCGCCGGCAGGCGGATCTCCGGAAGAAATGCCCCTTCGGCGGGCGCCTGGTTTTCGGCCACGGCTGAAGGGTCGATGACCGCCCCCAACCAGATAACCAAACAGAAAACAACTCTGAGCGATATCATCTCATCCCCCTTTTCCCTGATCCGTCAGGGCCGTTGACGGCGCCGGTCATGCGTTCATTTTTTTTACAATTATCAGATAAAAAATACTTTTTAAATGATAAATAGTCTGGTAAGGCTTTGGTGCGGCTCCGTCGAACGTACTGGACTTATTAACGGTTCGGCAGAAAGGGGCAAACTTCATGAAACGGTTTCTGGCGTTGGGCGTCCTGGGGGGTCTTGGGGTTCTGATGTTTCTTCCGGCACCGGAAGCGTTGGTTCACGCGGCGACGACCCAGGCGGCAGCCCCTGCCGCTTCGCACGATCTCGGCGAAGTGCTCCCCCTCTGGAGTTGCATTCCCTTTGCCTGCATGCTGTTGTCGATAGCGCTGATGCCGCTGGCGTTGCCCAACTTCTGGCACCACCACTACGGCAAGGTTTCCATCTTCTGGGCGGCCGCCATGACGATCCCCTTCGTGATCGCTTTCGGCGGCACCGCCGTTCACGAAATCATCCACATCATCCTGGCGGACTACGTGCCCTTCATCATCCTGCTCTGGTCCCTCTACACGGTTTCCGGCGGCATTCTGCTGCGCGGCTCCCTGCGGGGCACGCCCGCCGTCAACACCGTAATGCTGCTGGTCGGCACCGCGATCGCCTCGTGGATGGGCACCACCGGAGCGTCCATGCTGCTCATCCGGCCTTTCTTACGGGCCAACGCTTTTCGCAAGAACCGCGCCTTCATGGTCGTGTTCTTCATCTTCCTGGTGGCCAACGTCGGGGGCTGTCTGACACCCCTGGGCGACCCGCCGCTGTTTCTCGGATTCCTGCACGGGGTTTCGTTCTTCTGGACGATGAAAATCCTGCCCCACATGCTGCTGGTCGTCGGGCTGCTGATCACGACCTATTTCATCCTGGACTCCTACTACTACCGCAAGGAGGGCGCCAAGGACCGTCCGTCCAAGGGGCCCAAGGAGCCCCTCAAGCTGGAGGGCACCCACAATTTTCTCTTCCTGGCGGGCATCGTCGGCGTGCTCATGAGCGGAGTGGCGGAATGGGGGGAGGTCAGCACCATCGGCGTGCACCGCGGCCTCCAGGACTGGGTCCGCGACGGGCTGCTGGTCGCCATCGGTGCCCTCTCGCTGCTGACCACGCGGGTGGAGGTGCGCGAGGACAACAATTTCACCTGGGCCCCGATCATCGAGGTGGCCCTTCTTTTCATCGGCATCTTCATCACCATGCTGCCCTGTCTGCTGATCCTGAAAGCCGGGCCGAACGGAGCCTTGGCCTTTCTCATCAACGCCGTCACCAGCCCTGTCCACTATTTCTGGGCCTCCGGAGCCCTCTCGGCCTTCCTGGACAACGCCCCCACCTACCTGACCTTTTTCAGCACCGCCCTCGGCAGCTTCTACCCGGGTGTTCCCGAGGCCGTGAGCGTGACCCACCTGATGGGGGAGTTGCCGGCCTACCTGGCGGCCATCTCGGCCGGCTCGGTCTTCTTCGGCGCCTGCAGCTACATCGGCAACGCCCCCAACTTCATGGTGCGCTCGATCGCCGAGGAGGCCGGGACCAAAATGCCGAGCTTTTTCGGGTACGTTCTAAGATATGCGCTGGTTTACCTGATCCCCTGCTTCGCCGTCGTCACCGTGGTCTTCTTCGTGGGGAAATAAAGAGATGATCCGCCAGTTCTTAGGGTCCAGCATCGCGATTGTCGGCGGCGGCCGGACCTGCAAGGCTTTTTTGGATTTTTTGGCGGACGACGTTTTCGCCGGCCAGCGCCCGGAAGTGCTCGGGGTGGCCGACATCAACCAGGACGCCGTCGGGGCCCGGCACGCGCGCTCTCTCGGCATCCCGACTTTTACGGATTACACGGAGCTCTTCCGCCTGGAGCGGCTGGAGACCCTTCTGGAGCTGACCAACAGCCACGCCATCATCGAAACCCTCCGGGACGCGAAGCCGCCCGCGCTGAGATTGATCGACCATTTCGAGGCCAGAGCCATCCGGGACCTTTTAATGGTCGGCAAGGTCAAGATCGAATCCACCCGCGAGCTGGAATCCGTCAAACACCACCCGGAGCGTCTGAACGATTTTCTGGCGCGGGTGATGGACCGCTTTGCCACCATCATCGAGCGCCGCAATCGCCGCTCGCGTGAAATTGAAATCGAGCTTGTGGGCAAGGAACGCACCCTGTACCAGATCATCGAGGGCAGCACCATCCCGACCTTCGTAATCAACCAGAACCATGAGCTGACGCACTGGAACCGGGCTCTCGAAAAGCTGACGAGCCTCCCGGCGAGCCAGCAGATCGGCACCTCCCGCCAATGGGCCCCCTTCTACGACAGCCCACGGCCGACGATGGCGGACGTCATCCTCGATCAGACCGAGGAAAACGAGATCCGCCGGCTTTACGGGGACACGTGGCGCAAGTCCGCCCTGATCGAGGGCGCCTACGAAGCCGAAGGCTTCTTCCCCCACCTGGGGGCCGGCGGAAGATGGTGCTGGTTCACGGCCGCCCCCATCAAATCCCCGGACGGCCAAATCGTCGGCGCCATTGAAACCCTCTGGGACAAGACCGAGGACAAGCGCGCGGAGGAGGAGCGGGAGCGGCACACGGCGGAATTGAGCGCTCTGGTCTCCATCCACTCGGCGTTGAACGCCCCCGGCGACCTCGATGAACGCATCCGCGCCGCCCTGGCCGAGCTCAAAGACCTGGTGCGTGCCGACGGAATTTGCCTATTTCTGCTGGAAGAGGACGGGCGGTACCACCACAAACACGGACTGGGCCTGTCGGAGGACGCCTGCCGCCTCATGCCGGTCGCCGGCACCGGCAGCGCCGTTCACCAGGCGGCCGAACGCGGCCGGTTCACCATGCTGGAAGAAATGCCGGCGGAGTGCTTCGATGAGGTCCGACTGCTGGAGGACGAACGGCTTTACTCCCTGGCCTACATCCCGATCCTCTCCAAGGAAAACAGCAGTTTCGGGGTGATTCGCATCGGCTGCCGGCAGGCCAAACAATTTTCACCCCACCTGAAAAACGTTCTGGAAGTGATCGGCAACCGCATCGCGGCGGCCATTGAAAACGCCCGGCTCCAGGAGCAAGTGGCCCGCTCCGAGGAAAAATACCGGACGCTGTTCGACAGCGATCCCAACCCTATTTTCATCCTCAGCTCCAGCACCTGCCAGATTCTGGACACCAACCAGACGGCCGAGGCCTGCTACGGCTACCCGAAGGCCGAACTGGTCAAACTGCCTTTTTTCGTCCTGGGCGACGAAAACGAGGAAGACGTCAAGAACAGCCTGCAGCAGATCGAAAGAGGGCAGTTTGTGCTGTTTTCGAAAAAACGCCATTTCAAGAAGGACCGCAGGCCCTTTTTCGTGAACATCAACGTCAGCCGCACCAAGTACGGCGGCCGCGATGTCCTGATCGCGACCACCACCGACATTACGGAGGCCACGGAGAAGGACGCCCAACTGGTTCAGGCAGGGAAGATGACCACCCTGGGCGTGATGGCCGCGGGCATGGCCCATGAGATCAACCAACCCCTGAACGTGATCCAGGTTTCGGCGGATTACATCCTGAAAATGCTCAAAAAGGGGCAGACCGTCGAACCGGACGAGCTGAAAACCGTCGCCGAGGACATTATCGCCGCCGTCGAGCGGGCCTCCTTTGTGATCAAGCATGTGAGGGATTTTTCCCGGCAGTCCGAAGTGTCGCGCAGCCGCTTGAACATCAACGACCCCATTCGCGACGTGTTCAAGATTCTGGGGCATCAGCTCAAGGTCCACGAGGTCGAAGTCAGCCTCGACCTCGACCCGGAGCTTCCCCCGATCATGGCGGACCACAACCGCCTGGAGCAGGTCTTTGTCAATCTGATCAGCAACGCCATCGACGCGATGGATGAAAAAGCCCTGCAGGCGAAAACGGACTACCCCCGCAAGCAGCTGACGATCCGGTCCTTCCGCGAGAATGGGCAAGTGGTGGCCGAAGTGGCGGACACGGGCATCGGCATGACCGAGCCCGTCCGAAACAAACTGTTCGAACCCTTCTTCACCACGAAAAAAACCGGCAAAGGCACCGGACTGGGGACGAGCATCAGCTACGGGATCGTCAAGGACTACGACGGTCACATCGAAGTGGAATCCGAGCCGGGCAAGGGAACTTCCTTCCGGTTGAAGTTCCCTTCGGCCGGTTGAGGAGATCGTCTGCGCCGTGACAAAAATCCTCCTCATCGACGATGAACCCGATATTCTCCGAGTGCTCTCGCGCTCCCTGAGGGCTGACGGGTATGAGGTCACCACCGCCGCGAACGGCGCCGAGGGGCTCTCGGATTTCGAGCGCACGCCCGCGGAGATCGTAATCACCGACATCAAGATGCCCGGCATGGACGGCATCGAAGTGCTCAAGCGCGTCAAGGCGATGAATGCGGACACCGAGGTGATCATCATCACCGGCCACGGCGACATCGACAAGGCGATCGAGGCGCTGCAGTACGGGGCGTCGGATTTCATCAACAAGCCGGTGAGAGACGAAGCGCTGACCATCGCGCTCAAGCGCGCCGGTGAAAAGATCGACATCCGGCGGCGGCTGAGGGAATACACCCACGATCTCGAAGGCAAAATCGAAGTCGCCACCCGGGAACTGCGGCGGCGCACCAATTTCTTAGGCAAGCTGATCCGCAGTTCCTACGAGGGGATCGTCGCCACCGATGAACATCTGGGGATCGTGGTGTTCAACCCGGGTGCGGAGCGGATCTTCGGGCATTTCCAGGAAGACGTTCTGAACGGTCGCTCGCTGGCGGAGATCCTCCCGGCGGAATTGACCGCTTTGTTTGAACGCGCCATGAAATCCGAGAGAGCTTTCAAGGAGCTGCCCTGGCGGGAGGCCGCCATCGAATCCAAAAGCGGCGAGCGCATCCCGGTGATGTTTTCAGGCAGCATCCTGGTCGAGGGACCGCACAAGCTGGGCACCGTGGCCTTTTTCCAGGATTTGCGCGAGATCAAACGGCTGCAGCGCGAGCTGGTCGACTCCGAACGCCTGGCGGCCATCGGCCAGACCGTGGCCGGCCTGGCGCACGGGATCAAGAACATCCTGCACGGCCTCAAGGGCGGCCGATACCTCGTGGACGTGGGCATCGCCAAAAAGAACAACGAGAAGCTGCGCAAGGGCTGGGACATGGTCAAACGCGCCATCGAACGGACCTCCGACCTCGTGATGGACCTGCTCTCCTATTCGAAGGAGCGCCAGCCCCAGTACGAGCCGTGCGCCCCGAATGCGATCGCCGCGGAGGCCATCGACCTGGTCCGGGAGCGGGCGGACCAGGAGCACACGGCGCTTGTCTGCGAATTCGACCCCGCGATCGACCAGGTGCTCATGGACCCGCACACCCTTCACACGGTTTTGCTCAACCTGCTGTCCAACGCCATGGACGCCTGCCTTTTCGACAAGGAGAGCGGCAAGCGCTGGCAGGTGACGGTGCGAACCGCCGCCGAGCCCAACCGGACGATCCGGTTTGAAATCAGCGACAACGGCACCGGCATGAGCGAAGAGGTCAAGGAGAAATTGTTCACGTCGTTTTACAGCACCAAGGGCCAGCGGGGCACGGGTTTGGGGATGCTCGTCACCCACAAGCTGGTCGAGGAACACGGGGGCCGCATCGAGGTGGAGACCGCCTTCGGGCAGGGAACGACCGTCCGCGTCTGGCTGCCGTATCGAACCGAAGAACGAACGGCGTGACTTTTGCTTTTCGACAGGTTACCATCGAATTTTAGGATCACACGCGAAGGAGGCAACCCCATGGGCAAGAAAGTACTGGTGGTGGACGACGACCCGGATGTCCGCTTGTTCAACACGACCGTGCTGGAGGAAAACGGCTATATGCCGATTGAGGCCGAAAACGGAGAGGAAGGCCTGCAGATGATCAAGTCCGAGAAACCGGACCTGGTGATCCTGGACGTCCTCATGCCCCGCCAGAGCGGCATCCGGCTCTACCGTGAGCTGAAGACCAACGCCGCCCTGCGGGATGTGAAGGTGCTGATTCTCTCCGGGATCGCCAAGAAAACCTTCCTGCGCTCCCAGCAGGCGCTGGCGGAGTTCGGCGAAAGCCAGGTGCCGGAGCCCGAGTTCTATCTCGAGAAACCGGTGGATGCGGATGTTCTGGCCGCAACGATCAAAAAAGCCATTGCGTGACCCTGTCCCCGGCAGGCATGCATGAAAGCGAGCGGCGTATGAAAATCGGCAAACTGCTGTTTGTAACCAAGTTTGAAGACCTGGGGTACGACGCGCTGAAGAGCCTGCTCAATTTGAGACAGTCGGGCCTGGAGCACATCGTGTTCATGTACGTCATCGAGCGCGAGAAAGTGGCCATGCGACGCGGCGTCGGCTACCAGAAGCAAGAAGCCACCCGCTTGAAGGAAACCGCCAACATCCGCTTCATCGATTGGGCCGAGCGGCTCTTCGAGCAGGGCATGGAGGTGGGGGTCTACATCCAGATCGGCAGCCTCGCCGCCGAAGTGACCAAGGCCGTGCACAAGGAAGAAGCCGACCTGGTCGTCATCGGACGCTCCCAAAAATCGGGCCTGGAGCAGTTTTACGCCGGGTCTACGGTCAGCGAACTGATCCGGCGGCTGCCGGTCCCCGTGCTCGTCTACAAGCCGGTGACCGACAACCCCTTTGTCACCGGATCGCCCTTTCAGAGGCCGCTGCTCGCCACCGACTGGTCGCCGGCCAGCCTCCGGGCCGTGGATTATCTCCTGGGGGTCACACCGCTCATCGAAGAAGTTCGCGTGGTCCACGTGGCCGATGCAGAGGAGATCGAAGGCTCCTCGGCCATGAGCGCCCAGAAAACGCGCAAAGAGGCCAAGGCGCGCCTGGAAGAGGTCTGCGCCCGGTTCCAGGCCCAGGGAACTGCGGCGCGCTCGCATGTCTACGTGGGCGACCCGGAGACGGAAATCGAACGGGCGGCGCGGGAATGCCAGGCCACGATGGTGGTCCTCGGCTCTTCATCGAAGAACATCTGGGTCGAACGCTGGCTCGGCAGCACGCCGCGAAAAATAGCCGAAAATTCGACGTTTCCCGCCCTGTTGATCCCGCCGGCCATCGGGTAAGGCCACCACCGGGACCGCGAGTCAAACGGCAGCGACCAAAGAGGGAGGTTCGTATGGCGGTCATCACCATCTCAAGGCAATACGGTGCCGGCGCCATGGCGTTGGGCCGGATGCTGGCCGAAAAGGGGGGCTACACTCTCGCCAGCCGCGACATCGTCCAGCAGATCGCCGACAAGGCCAAGGTCTCGACTGATTTCGTGCTGGCGGTCGAAAAAGAGGCCGGCACCAAGCTCTCGCGGTTCATGACCCGCATCATCTCCTCCCGGGGGATGGTGAACAAGATCCTGCGGGAGGACTCCGGTTACATCGACGAAAAGCTCTACCTCGACTACCTGGTCCTGACCGTGGTGCAGATCGCCGACGAGGGCAACGCCGTCATCATGGGCCGGGGCAGCCAGTACATTCTGAAGACCCATCCGGACGCCGTTCACATCCTGTTGATCGACGCAATGGAAAACCGGGTCAAACGGGTCGAAAAACGCGAAAAAATTTCGCGCGAAAGCGCCATGCGCGTCGTCACCCATGAAGACAAGCGCCGCCAGAATCTCTACCACCGCCTGGGCAAGCAGGATTATGACAACCCGTCGCTTTACCACATGGTGCTGAACATGGACCGGGTCTCTCTTGCGCAGGCATTCGACCTGATCAACCACCTGGTGGCATCTTTGGACCATCCAAAATCGGCAACGGGATGATGCGCCGCGAAAATAGAAACCAGGACTTGACAGCCTGGGGCCGACCGGCTAATCCTTATCATCCGCGTCGGAATCAAACCCGCCGGGGACGGCCCTGACCGCATGCGGTTCAACTACAAGAAAAATCGTCCCTGGCTGGAGAACGTGTCGGTCCTCATGCAGATCGGCCTGACCATGGCCGGCTGCATCGTCTTCTGTTTTTTCATCGGGCTCTATGCGGATCGCTGGCTCGGGACCCGGGGGATTTTCGTCACGATCTTCACCGTGCTGGGGGTGATCGGAGGGGCGGTGACCGTTTATCGGCAGATTCGTGAAATCCTCGAACCCCGCAAGGGCGGCCGAACCGAGGACGAGGAGGAGCGCTGATGGTTCCCCACCGCGAAGCCCTGAAACGCTACTGCTCTCGGGCGATGGCCTCCGCCGTTCTCATCGGGGCGGTCTTGATTTTCGGCGGACTGGCGACCTGGGGCAAGGGGCTGATCGCCGGGACCCTCTTCAGCGTTCTCAATTTCGTTCTGATGGCGGAAGTTCTGCCTCACCATATTGGAAAAACGCAGCGACGGACCGCGGCCGTTTCACTGGGATCGATCCTACTGCGCTACAGCCTGATGGCCGTCCCCATGATCCTGGCGCTCTACTACCACATGTTCCACCCGGCGGCCGCCGCGATCGGGTTGTTCTTCGTCCAGATGGTCATACTCACCGAGCATCTGCTCTCATCGATCACCTCTTCACCAGGCCGCCGCGCCTGAAGGGCCAAGGGGCAGGGTCAATGGAAGAACTCGGCCAAATAACCCAGTTGATCGTGCACCTCGGTGCCTTCGATCTGACGTTCAATCTCAACACGATCCTGATGACCTGGATCGTGATCGGCGTGTTGACGACCTTCGGGTTCCTGGCCGCCCGCAACGCCCGGGCCGTTCCAGGCCCGTTGCAGGTCATGGGCGAGATGGTGATCGGTATTTTTTACGGCCTGACCGAAGATGCGCTCGGCAAAAAGCTGGCCCACACCTACTCCCCCCTCATCTGCGCCCTGTTCATGTTCGTGCTGCTCTCCAACTGGCTCGGGATCCTCCCGCACCTGCACGAGCCCACCAAGGACCTGAACACCCCCCTGAGCCTCGGGTTGATGGGCTTTGGCATCGCCCACTACGCCGGCATCCGCGCCAAAGGCTTCAAGGAGTACGCCAAGGCCTACATCGACCCGATGTTTTTCATGCTGCCGCTGAACCTGATCGGGGAGATCGCCAAGGTGGTGTCCATCTCCTTTCGTCTGTTCGGCAACATCATGGGCGGCTCGATCATCATTCTGGTGGTTTCGTACCTGTCTTACAACATGCTGCTTCCGCCTTTCCTGAACGCCTTTTTCGGGCTCTTTGTCGGAACGGTGCAGGCGTTCGTGTTCACCATGCTGACCCTGGTCTACATTTCGGTGCAGGTGCAATAAACGATGAACATCGACCTCCATCTATCGGTCACCATGGCCTCCTACGCCGGCGCCGGCCTGTGCATCGGAATCGGCGCGATCGGGGCGGCCATCGGCGAAGGCTACACCGCAGCCCAGGCCACCCTGGCCACCGGGCGACGCCCCGAGCTGTCCGGGGAGATCTTCAAAACCATGCTGGTGGGGCAGGCCATCTCCGAATCCTCTTCCATCTTCAGCCTGGTGGTAGCCCTCGTCCTGATGTTCACCAGCCACCAGGAGGCTTCGACCGTCTCGATCGTCGTCCCGCTGGCAGCCGGTCTGTGCATGGGTTTGGGGTCGCTGGGCGCCGGCATCGGGGCGGGATACCCGGCCGCCGCCGCCTGCACGGGCATCGCCCGGCAGCCGGGCATGGCCAGCCGGCTCAACACCAACATGATCATCGGCTCGGCCGTTTGCCAAACCCCCGCCACCTTCTCGCTGGTCATCTCGTTCATTCTGCTTTACTCCAATTTTTCGGGCAAGCCCGCTTCGCCCACCTGGGCCGCCGTCCTGGGGGCCGGTTTGGCCACGGGGCTGGCGGCCATCGGCCCGGGAATGGGCGGCGGCCTCGTGGCTCAAGCGGGTTGCGAAGGCACGGCCCGCAACCCGGAACAGGCCAAGGCCGCCACCAACGTTATGCTGCTCGGCCAGGCCATCGCTCAAACCACGGCGATCTACGGTCTGCTGGTCAGCTTCATCCTGATCTTCAAATCATTTCCGTCGTCGGACCTGCTGGCTCCCGCCGCGGGGGTGCTGGCGGCCGGCATCTGTGTCGGCGTCGGCGCCATCGGCCCGGGGATCGGCGTGGCCATGGCCGCCGCCAGTACCGTGACCTGGGTGACTCGCAATCCGGCCATAACCAGCGACCTGATCCGCACCATGCTGATCGGCGCGGCGGTGGCGGAGTCCACGGGCATCTATTCGTTAGTGGTCGCATTGGTGTTGATCTTTGTCGTCTGATCGGCCGTTCTGGCTTTTAACCGTCAACGTAACACTTCAAACCTGTTTCGGAGGCTGTCATGGCAATCGAAGGTGCAGATCTGGTAAAAGCCGCCGCCTTTTTGGGCGCGGGAATTGCGATGGGTTTCGGCGCGATCGGGCCCGGTGTCGGCGAAGGCATCACCGCCGCCAAGGCCTGCGAGGCGATCGGCCACAACCCCCGGGAAGCCGGCCTCATCACCCGCACGATGCTGGTGGGCCAGGCGGTGGCTGAGTCCACCGGCATTTATTCGCTGGTCATCGCCCTGCTGCTGCTGTTCGTCGTCTAACCGAGGAGCGCTCCGATGGAAATCGTCAGCCAGACGGAACTGGTGAGCATCAATGCCACCATGCTCGTGCAGGGGGCGTCGTTTTTGATCTTCCTCTATGTCATCACCCGCATCATGTTCCGACCGCTGCGCCGGACCATGGAGGATCGCAGCGCACACGCCCGACAGCTGAAAAAAGAGATGGCGATCCAGGAGCAACAGATCGACGAGATGTCGGCCACGCTGGCCAAAGAGGAAAAAAAGCTGAAGGCGCAAGTCTTCCTGGAATCCGAACAGCAGGAGTCCTCCGCCAAGCAGGAAGCCCATGCCCTTATCCGGCAGGCGCGCGAGGAGATCGTTACCCAGCAGCGGGAAGCCGAAAATAGAATCCGGGAGCGGATCGAAACCACCCGGAAGCAGATGGTGAGCGAAACCGAACCCCTGGTTTTGACCATCATGGAAAAAATTCTCGGCCGGAGGTTGCAACCGTGAAACACCTGTTGGCAACGTCGCGACGGCCGCTCGTCGCGGTCATCGTAGCGGGGGCGCTGCATCTGATGGCCGGTTTTGGCTGGGCCGGCGAGGGCGGGAGCACGTGGCGCGCCACCTACGACGAGGTGATGCTTTGGCTCAATTTCGGGATCCTCGCATTTCTGCTGGTGAAGTACGGCCGCCAGCCCCTGATCGATTTTCTAAAGGGCGAAGCCAAACGCACCGCGGAGGAGATCGAACGGGCCGAGAGAAGCCGGCGGCGAATGGAAGAAAAGGCCCAGGAGATGGCCTCGGAAGCTGAGAATCGGCGCGCGCGCATGCAAGCATTGAAGGAAAGGCTGCTCCAGGAAGGCGAGCAGAAGCATCGCGAGATCATCGAGTCGGCCCGGCGCGACAGCCAGCTGCTGCTCGAGCAGACCCGGGTGAGTATCGATCATCAGATCCACGAAGCCAAGAAACGGCTCCAGGCCGAGCTGGTCGACCGGGCCGTCGAAGCGGCCCTGGAGCGGCTCCCCGGCCTGGTCACCGCCGATGACCAGAAAAAAATGGTGGAGACGTTTATCCGGGAAGCCTGAACCCCTTGCCCCAAGTTTGCCCCACTATTTACCGCCGGGAAGGACCCCGCCGTTATGCACCCTGTCGTTGAGTTGACGCAGGACCTTATCCGCTTCCCCTCCATGCACTCCCGCCCCGAGGAGATCAAAAAGTGCATGGCGTTCATGGAGAACCACCTCGCGCGCCACGGCATCGGCTACCGCCGCATCGAGGAAAACGGCGTCCCCACCCTGCTGGTGCTGCGGCCGGACGGCACCGCGCCGGTGCTGCTCATGTCCCACATCGACGTGGTGGACGCGCCCGAGGAGCTGTTCGTGCCGCGGATCGAAAACGGCCGGCTCTTCGGCCGGGGCAGCATCGACGACAAATATGCCGCCGCCCTGTCGCTGGTGCTGGTCGTCGGGCAGATGGAGCGACTCAAGGCCCGCGGGAAAACCCAGGCCGACCTGCCGTGCGGGCTGCTGATCTCCGGCGACGAGGAGATCGGCGGCCACAACGGCGCGCAAGCGGCGCTCGCCCGGCTCAAGGCGGAGTTCGCCATCGCTCTGGACGGCGGCCACCTGCGCAAGATCGTGACCAAGGAAAAGGGCGTCATGCGCCTCAAGCTCGTCGGCCGCGGCAGGACCGCCCACGGCGCGCGCCCCTGGCTGGGGGAGAACGCCATCGAAAATCTGATGGCCGACTACCTCAAAATCAAGCGCCACTTCGAGCTGACCGCCCCGGACCACTGGCACCGCACCCTGAACTTCAGCCGCATCCAGGCCGGCAAGGCCGCCAACCAGGTGCCGGACTACGCCGAGGCGCTCTTCGACATCCGTTTTACCGAAAACGACGACATGGACGCCGTGGTCGAGGCCATCCGCCGCGAGATCAAGGGCGAGGTCGAGGTGGTGGAGCGGGAACCCCTCTTCCAGGCCGGACGCACGCCCTACCTCGACCGGCTGATGGCCCTCGCCGGCCACCCTGAACTCGGCGGCGAGCACGGGGCGAGCGATGCGCGCTTCCTCTCCGCCTTCGGCATCCCCGGGATCGTCTGGGGCCCGGACGGCGACAACAGCGCCCACGCGATCGACGAGCACGTCAACATCGACAGTCTGCTCGCGCTGCACCGAATCCTGGATGAGTTTCTGACCGGTTTGCTTTGACAATACGGACCGGCTCAAGTCATCAGTAAGGCAGTCATGGCGAGCCGCGCCTTGCTAAAGTAAAACGAAATCCCCCTTCGCCCCCTTTGGCAAAGGGGGTTGGGTGGATTGGAGACCGGTGGAGAAGGCATTTCGAACCCAACCCAAACTGAAAGGAGGGAACATGCTAAAAAAAGTCCTGCTGATTCTGACGGTGTTGGCGTTTGCCTGCGCCGGCGCGGCCCTGGCGGCCCCGAAACCGGGAGGCACCCTGATTTTCGGCCGCGGCGGCGACAGCGTTGGCCTCGATCCGGCCTACGAAACGGACGGGAATTCCTTCATGATCTGCGACAACGTGCTCGAGGCCCTGGTGGAGTACAAGGACGAGTCCACCGACATCGAGCCCGGCCTGGCCGAGTCTTGGACCATCTCCCCGGACGGCCTGACCTACACCTTCAAGCTGCGCAAGGGCGTCAAGTTCCACGACGGCACCCCCTTCAACGCGGACGCCGTGGTTTTTTCACTGGGACGCCAGATGAAGGAGCGCAAGGTCAAATTCGCCGGCAAGGGCTGGGATATCCCGCCCCAGGAACGCCCGCCGGAGTATTGGGTGTCGATGGAGATGGACAAGACGGTCGACGCCATCGAAGCCACCGACGAGCACACCGTGGTCTTCAAGCTGAAACGGGTGGAGGCGCCCTTCCTCGCGAACCTGGGAATGGACTTCGCCGACATCATCAGCCCCGCGGCCTTCCTGAAGAACCCCAAGGAGTTCGTGCGCAACCCCGTCGGCACCGGCCCTTTCAAGTTCGTCAAGTGGGTCAAGGACGACCAGATCATCCTCGAGAAGAACAAGGAGTACTGGGACAAAAAGAGCGGCCCCTATCTCGACAAAGCGGTCTTCCGCGCGATCCCGGAGAACTCGGTGCGCTTCCTTGAACTCAAAACCGGCAACATCAGCATCTGCCAGTTCCCCAACCCGGCCGACATCGCCCTGGCCAGCAAAGATTCCAAGATGAAGCTGGTCAGCCAGCCCGGCATGAACATCGGCTACCTCAGCTTCAACCACACCAAGGAGCCTTGGAAGAGCAACGTCAAGCTGCGCAAGGCCATTTCGCAGGCCATCAACCGCAAGGCCATCGTGGACAACATCTACCAGGGCCAGGGCCAACTCGCCAAAAACCACATCCCGCCCATCATGTGGGGTTACAACGACCAGGTCCCGATGATCGAGTACAGCGTGGACAAGGCCAAGGCGCTTCTGGCCGAGGCCGGATTCCCCGAGGGCAAGGGCTTGGATGAAATCACCCTGTGGTGCATGCCGGTCGCCCGGCCCTACAACCCGGAAGGGCTGAAGGTCGGGGTCGCCATGGTGGCCGACCTGGCCAAGATCGGCATCCGGGCGCGGATCGTCAGCTACGAGTGGGGCACCTACCTGAAACGCCAGCGCGAGCAGCCGCCGGACATGGACCTCTTCCAGCTCGGCTGGACCGGCGACAACGGGGACCCCGACAACTTCCTGGCGGTGCTCTACGACGGGATGGCCTCAACCGCCGTCCGCACCCAGTGGCACAACGCGGACTATCACAAGCTGATGGAGCAGGGCCGGCAGACCTTCGACCAGGCCCAACGGGCCGAAATCTACAAAAAAGCCCAGCAGCTCATGTACGACGAGATGCCGGTGATCCCGGTCGCTCACAGCACCCAGACCTGGCCGATGCTGAAAAAAGTCCAGAACTTCAAGCTCCACCCCACGGCCTCGATCCGGCTGAAGAACGTGTGGTTGGAAAAATGAACTGAGAGGGGTCCAGGGGGCGAGGGGTCCAGGGGGCAAGTGAAACGCGTCGCCGTTTCTTTTTGCTTCCCCTCGAACCCTCGAACCCTTGCACCCTCGAACCCTTTTTTACCCTCATGACCGCCTATATCCTCCGCCGGATTCTGATCCTCATCCCGACCCTGCTGGGGGTGTCGATCATCATTTTCCTGATGCTCCACCTCACCCCCGGCGACCCGGCCGAGCTATTGCTGGGCGAGCGCGCCTCGGACGAAGCCTTGGAAAACCTGCGGGAGCACCTGGGCCTGAACAAACCCCTCTACGTGCAGTACGGCCTGTTTCTCAAGCGCCTGATCACCCTGGATCTGGGGGAAACCATCTGGACGCGCCAGAAAGTCTGGGTCGAGATCCGGCAGCGGTTCCCCGCCACCATCGAACTGTCCGTCACCGCCCTCATGATCAGCTGCACCCTGGGCATCCTCTTCGGCATCATCTCGGCCACGCGGCAGTATTCGATCTTCGACTACCTGAGCATGCTCGGGGCCCTGGCGGGGGTGAGCATGCCGATCTTCTGGCTGGGCCTGGTGTTCATGCTGATCTTTTCGGTGAACCTGGGCTGGCTGCCCATCTCCGGCCGCCTGAGCGTGGGGGTGGACCTCGATGTCATCACCAATTTCTACATCCTGGACGCCGTCCTGACGCGGAACTGGGAAGCGTTCCGGGATGCCGTGTGGCACCTTATCATGCCGGCCTTCACGCTCTCCACCATCCCGACCGCCATCGTGGCCCGCATGACCCGCTCGGCCATGCTGGATGTGCTGCGCCAGGACTACATCAAGACCGCCCGGGCCAAGGGGCTGTCGCAGTTCAAGGTGATCTTCAAGCACGCCTTGCGAAACGCCCTGATCCCGGTGGTGACCACCATCGGGCTGCAGTTCGGCGTGCTGCTCGGCGGCGCCATTCTGACCGAGACCATCTTCGCCTGGCCGGGGGTGGGCAAGTGGATGTACGACGCCGTGATGCAACGCGACTACATGGTGATCCAGAACGGCACCCTCTTCATCGCCGGGTTCTTCGTCATCATCAATCTGGGGGTGGACGTGCTCTACGCGGTGATCAATCCGAGGATCAGTGTGAAGTGATGAATGGGTGTTTGGGTGTGTTACGACCAACTCGAACACCAAAACAACCAAGCACCGGAACACCTTTCAAGTTGACATTTTTCCCTGTGGGAGCGGCTTTCCAGCCGCGCGGATCGAGGCTGAAAGCCTCTCCCACAAAAAACAAGCCTGCTGGCCGATAAGGTGGCGCCAAGCGCCATGGCCCGCTAAACACCTAAAGACCCAAACACCCAATGGCAAAACACCCCGAAAACCGCCACCCGATGCTCGACCAGCTCTCGCAGCTGTGGCGCAACAAGACCGCCGTGGCCGGGCTGTTCATCATCACGGCCTTCGTCCTGTGCGGGATCTTCGCCCCCTACCTGAGCCCGCACGACCCCATCGAGGTGGCCCTCTACGAGCAGCTCAAGCCGCCGGCCTGGGACGAGGAGGGGTCGACCGAAAACCTCCTCGGCACCGACGACCTCGGCCGCGACATCCTCTCGCGCATCATCTACGGCGCCCGGGTGTCGCTGCTGGTGGCGGTGATGAGCGTGGGACTCGCCTTCTGCTGCGGGACCATCATCGGCAGCGTCTCCGGCTTCTACAAGGGCCGGCTCGACAACATCGTCATGCGCGGGATCGACATCATTTTGTCCTTCCCTTACATCCTGCTGGCCATCGTGGTGGTCGCCTACCTGGGGCCGAGCCTGCAGAACGCCATGCTCGCCATCGCCATCACCTACGTGCCCCGTTTTGCGCGCATCGTGCGGGCGAGCGTGCTCGAGGAGTGCGAGAAGGACTACGTCATGGCCGCCCGCGCGATCGGCGCCCGCAACCTGCGGATCATCTTCGTCACCATCCTGCCGAACTGCATGGGACCCCTGATCGTTCAGACCACGCTGAGCTTCGCCTCGGCCATTCTGGACGCCGCCGCCCTGAGCTTCCTCGGGCTGGGGGCCCAGCCGCCGACCCCCGAGTGGGGGGCCGACATCGCCCGCAGCCGGGCACTGATCCTGCGGGCCTCCTGGGTCATGACCTTCCCGGGGCTCGCCATCCTGGGCGCGGTGCTGGGGTTCAACCTGCTGGGCGACGGGCTGCGGGACGCGCTCGACCCGCGGTTGAGGGACTGAGGCCATGGCCCCCGCCCCGCTGCTCGAGATCAAGAACCTGCGGACCTACTTCTCGGTGCGCGGCCACACCGCCAAGGCGGTCGACGACGTGAGTCTGTCCATCGAACCCGGCCAGACCCTGGGGCTGGTGGGCGAGTCCGGCTGCGGCAAGAGCGTCACCGCCCACTCCATCATGCGCCTGATCCCATCGCCTCCGGGACGGATCGCGGGAGGCGAGATCCTGTTCGAGGGCCGGGACCTCGTCACGTTGTCCGAGGCACAGATGCGCCGCATCCGCGGCAACCGCATCTCCATGATCTTTCAGGAGCCCATGACCTCGCTCAACCCGACCTACCCGGTGGGCGACCAGGTCGAGGAGGTCATCCGCCTGCACGAAAAACTCTCGGCCGCGACGGCGCGCGAGCGCTCGGTGGAGATGTTCAAGCTGGTCGGCATCCCGGCGGCCGAGAAGCGCGTCGACGACTACCCGCACCAGATGAGCGGCGGCATGCGCCAGCGCGTGATGATCGCCATGGCCTTGTCGTGCGAGCCGGAGGTGCTGATCGCCGACGAGCCCACCACGGCGCTCGACGTCACCATCCAGGCCCAGATCCTGGATCTCATGAACAAGCTCAAACAAGAGACCGGGGCCGCGATTCTCTTCATCACCCACGATCTCGGGGTCATCGCCGAGATGTCCCAGCATGTGGCCGTCATGTACGCCGGGCGCATGATGGAGTACGCCGACGCCAAGACCCTCTTCGCCAGCCCCAAAAACCCTTACACCGTGGGGCTGCTCGGCTCGATCCCGGTGCTGGGGCGCAGCGGCGGCGGGCGGCTGCCGACCATCCCGGGGGTGGTGCCCTCGCTGCTGCAGCTGCCGCAGGGCTGCCTCTTCAGCGACCGCTGCCCGGACGTGTTCGACGACTGCCGCCGGGTGGCCCCCGCCATGGTGCCGGTCGCGGAGAACCACTTCGTGAGGTGCCTGAAGTATGTCTGAGCGCAGCCATGTGGGAGTGGCTCCCGGCCTTCATAACCGAAGCCCTTTCGGCGGAGAAGGCTCCAGCCACGATAAAATCGCGGCAGGATGCCGCTCCCACAAAAAAAAGGAACGCCAATTCCTTGAAAAGCTTTCAGCCGCGATATGAGAAACCATGAACCCTGACGCCCGCCCTCAATCAGCCCCGCTCATCGATGCCCGCCACATCGTCAAGCACTACCCGATCCTGGGGGGGGTGTGGATGAAGCCGACCGGGTCGGTGAAGGCGGTGGACGGGGTCAGCCTGACCATCGGCGAAGGGGAGACCGTCGGCCTGGTGGGCGAGTCCGGCTGCGGCAAGACCACTTTCGGCCGCGTCCTCCTGCGGCTGGAGGAGCCGAGCTCCGGGGAGATCTTCTTCCAGGGCCAGGGCATCCTCGGGTATTCCAGAAACGAGATGCAGGCCCTGCGCCGGCAGATGCAGATCATCTTCCAGGACCCCTTCTCCTCCCTCAACCCCCGCAAGACCGTGGGCCAGATCATCGGCGAGCCGCTGCTTGTTCACGGGGTGGGAAGCCGGCCGGAAAGGGAGCTGCGGGTCCTGGAGCTCATGGAGGTGGTGGGGCTGCGCAAGGAGCACCTGCGTCGCTACCCGCACCAGTTCTCCGGAGGGCAGCGCCAGAGGATCGGGGTGGCCCGGGCCCTCGCGTTGAATCCCAAGCTGGTGGTCTGCGACGAGGCGGTATCGGCCCTGGACGTCTCGATCCAGGCCCAGGTGATCAACCTCCTCAAGGACCTCCAGCAGGAGTTCGGGCTGACCTATCTCTTCATCTCACACGACCTGGGCGTCGTAGAGCACGTGAGCGACCGCGTGGCCGTGATGTACCTGGGCAAGATCGTCGAGATCGCCCCCAGCAAGGACCTTTACCTGGAGCCGCTGCACCCTTACACCCAGGCCCTGCTCTCGGCCGTCCCGATCCCGGACCCCTCCCTGCAGCGGCCCGGCCGCATCATCTTGAAGGGCGATGTGCCCAGCCCCATCCACCCGCCCGCCGGCTGCCGGTTCCACCCGCGCTGCCACTACGCCGAGGGCCTGTGCTCGGAAAAGGAACCCCTGCTGGGTGAAGTCCGCGAAAACCACTGGGCGGCGTGCCACTTCGCCGGCCGGGTGGGACTGCAAAGCTGATCTTTGGCGAGAGATCCTCCTGGATGCCGAATCACGTCCGAAATGACGGTGCAATTTCGGGATTATTACTCCGGCGAATAAACAGATTCAACGTGAACCGGCGATAGGCGGAGCGGGGTGCCCGCCGCGGCGCGCCGCAACCAATTTTTCAGGCGACTCGGCCACGCCCCCCAGCCGTCTCAAGGTTACCGCAGACAGGCAGCGAAGGCCAACGGCTTCGTGGGAGAAGGTCCT
>CAZLSV010000033.1:3276-52596 GCA_964562235.1 uncultured Desulfatibacillum sp. | reverse complement strand
CGTGCCCGGCCCGAATGCCTCGATCGGGCCCGGCGCCAATGCGTCGGTTGGACCCGGCTCGAACGCTTCGGTCGGCCCGGGCGCCAACGCGCCGGCCGCCCCGGGATCTCATACCGGGACCGGAAAGGGACAGGCCCTCGGTTACGGCCCGGGTGACGGCACCGGAAACCAGGGGGTCGGCCCACAGGACGGCACCGGTTTTGGGGCCGGTGCGCAAAAGTAGAAAAAATGAATCTTGAAGCAGGGGCCGCAGAGCCCCTGCTTCATTTTGGTCGAACGCCCGGGCCGTCGAGGGTCCGGGTCCCTCTCTTTAAAGCCGCTTCAGGACCGCGTCCGTGAACTCCCGGGTGCCGGCCTTTCCTCCCAGATCCCGCGTCAGCACCTTGCCTCCCCCGGTCACGCCTTCGATGGCGGACATGAGCGCCCCCGCGGCAGCGGCTTCGCCCAGAAAATCCAGCATCATCGCCGCCGACCATAGGGTCGCGACGGGGTTGGCGACACCCTTGCCGGCGATGTCCGGCGCCGAGCCGTGCACCGGCTCGAACATGGAGGGGAACTTGCGTTCGGGGTTGAGGTTGGCCGAGGGCGCGATCCCGATGCCGCCGGCGCAGGCCGGGCCCAGGTCCGAGAGAATGTCGCCGAAGAGGTTGCTGGCCACCACCACGTCGAACCAGTCCGGGTGCTGGACGAAGTGCGCGGTGAGGATGTCGATGTGGAACTGGCCGGTCTGGATGTCCGGATATTCGGCCGCCGCGGCCCGGAAGCGCTCGTCCCAGAAGGGCATGGTGTGGATGATGCCGTTAGACTTGGTGGCCGAGGTCACCTGTTTGCGGGTGCGTTTGCGGGCCAGTTCGAAGGCGAAACGAAGGATCCGGTCCACACCGATGCGGGTGAAGACGGATTCCTGGATGACGACCTCCCGCTCCGTGCCCGGGTAGAGCCGCCCGCCGGCCTGGGAGTATTCCCCCTCCGTGTTTTCCCGGATGATGACAAAGTCGATATCCTTGGCGGTGCGGCCCGCGAGCGGGGAGGTGATCCCCGGCAGCAGCCGCACCGGCCGCATGTTCACGTACTGGTCGAAGCTGCGGCGGATGGGAATTAGAAGCCCCCAGAGCGAAACGTGGTCCGGGACCTTGGGCAGACCCACGGCCCCGAGCAGGATCGTGTCAAACGGCTGCAGTTTCTCGATCCCGTCCTCCGGCATCATGGCCCCGTGGTCGAAGTAGTACTGGCAGGAGTAAGGGAACTCGGTGAATTCCATTTTGAACGAAAATCGGCTCGAAAGCTCCTTGAGAACCCGCACCCCTTCGGGCACGACCTCGAGGCCGATTCCGTCCCCGGGGATCAACGCGACACGGTAAGTCATGATTGAGCGCTCCTTCTGCAAAAAAAACAGTTGTCCAACCGGCAGGTAACCGGTACAAGGCAGCCTGCACTTTCCGCTTTCGTATACCAGCTAAACGCGAAAGTTCAAATCCAAATGTGACAATGCCCCGCAGGGGCTAGGACCGTTGACCCCACCGCTGAAAAGGAGCGCCATGCGGGATCAGATCGTCGCGATTCTAAGGGAACTGGTCGCCATCAATTCCATCAACGCAACCCTTTCGGCCGGGCCGGGGGAGAAGGAGATCGCCGCGTGCATCAAAGCGCGTTTGAGTCGGCTTGGGTTTGAGGCCCAGACGCAAACGGTCTCAGCCGAGCGGGCGAACGTCGTCGCCCTCGTCCGGGGAACCTCCCCCGGCGCGCCCGTGCTGTTGAACGGCCACATCGACACGGTCGGCGTCGAGGAGATGCCGGCGCCGTTTGCCCTCCGCCAGGAGGGCGACCGGCTTTATGGCCGGGGGGTGTACGACATGAAGGGCAGCGTGGCGGTCATGCTGGCGCTGGCCGAGTTCTGGGCGCAGCATCCGCCCGGGCGGGACGTGTGGCTGACATTTTCCTGCGATGAGGAGGACCGCAGCCTGGGGACGGAATTTCTGGTGAACCAATGGCTTCCGACGCTGCCGGCCCTTCCTGTCGGCGCGATTTTTCTCGAGCCGACGGAGGGGGAGATCGGGGTGGCCCACAAGGGCTTCAGCTGGATAGAAGTCGAGGTCCATGGAAAAGCCGCTCACGGCAGCCGGCCGGAGCAGGGCGTCGACGCCATCCTGCCGTTGCGGGGCGCCCTGAGGGAGTTGGACCTCATTCGCTCCGAGTTGGCCGCGCGTCCTCCCGATCCGTTGCTCGGCCGCCCGTCGCTCCACGGCGGGGTGATCCGGGGCGGAAGCGCGCCCAGCGTCGTGCCGGCCCAGGCAAGCATTTGCTGGGAAAGACGCACGCTGCCGGAGGAGGCACCGGAAAAGGTGGCCCGGGAGCTGGCGCGGGTTGCTGCGGCGGTGGCCGATCTTCCCGGAGGCCATCGCGTGGACCGGCGCGAGGTGTTCTCGCGGCCGGCCTACCGAACGCCTGAAGACGCCGAGATCATCGGCCGTCTTCAGAAAGCCTCTCCGCCATCAAGACTCGTGGGCCTTTCCTTTTGGGCGGATTCAGCCCTCTTGGGGCATGCCGGGGTCCCGAGCGTTCTGTTCGGCCCGGCCGGCCACGGCGCCCACGCGATCGACGAGTGGGTGAGCCTTGACAGCCTGGTGACGGTTTACGAAGCGCTGAAAAGGGCGCTGAGCGAATAGCCCGGCCCGCTGATGGGCGCCGCTGGCTGAAACTATTGACAGCGAGCCGGCATTTTTGGGAATATAACTGGAAATCCAAGGGGGCTCAAAGGATACGTTATGCGTGAATTCCGGGGAGTTGCGGCCGCCTTCATCGGCGTTCTGTATGCGGCTTTTGTCGGTTGGTCTCTTTACGGTGCCATCGTTCCCGTCGAGACCCACATGTTTCGCATGGTCCACGTGGGCTTTATTTTCGCGCTGGCCTTTCTGACCTACCCCTTGTCCCCCAAGGCCGGCCGCTGGTCGATCGCGCCGGATGCGGCGTGCGTCGCTCTCGGGGTGGCCACCATGGCCTATCCCCTCACTCACCTGGACTTGTTCCTTCGGGGCTCCACCATCCCCGAACCCATCGACGTATTCTTCGGCATCGCCGCCATTGTGCTGCTGCTGGAACTCTCCCGCAGGCTGGTGGACAAAACCTTCACGCTGGTGGTGCTGGGGTTTCTTCTGTATTGCTATTTCGGGCGTTACTTCCCGGGAGTGCTCGCCCACCGGGGATACCAGATCGACCGTATCGTGGGGCACATGTACATGACGCTGGAGGGCATTCTCGGTGTACCCCTCGAGGTCAGCGCCTCCTTCGTGATCCTTTTTGTGGTCTACGGCACCTTCATGGATGCCGCGGGCGCCGGCAATTTCTGGCTGGACTTGTCCCTGGCGACCATGGGCCGCTCTTCGGCCAGTGCCGGTCGGGGGGCGCTGGCGACCACGGCGCTGCTGGGCGGGCCGCAAGCCAGCGGGGTCGCCACCACCATGTCGGTGGCGCCCATCATGTGGCCCATCCTCAAAAAGGCCGGCTATTCGCCCAACATGGCCGCCGGTCTGATCGCCGCCGGCGGCATCGGCGCCGTCATCTCTCCACCGCTCATGGGGGCGGCGGCTTTTTTGATCATGCAGTTTCTGAACGTGGCCTTCATCGATGTGGTCGTGATGGTCCTGGTCCCGACGCTCCTTTACTACCTGGGCACCTTCTTCATCGTGGAAATGGAGGCCCGCAAGCATCGTTTCAACCCGCCGGACACGAAAGCCAAGACCGTCCGGGAAATCATGCGCACCAAAGGCTATCACCTGATATCGCTTCTGGTGCTCGTGGCGCTGCTCGTCGTCTGGAACAAATCGCCCGAGTACGCCGCCATCGGTGCGCTGATCACCACCATTCTCACCAGCTTTATCAGCCGGGATCGAACCGAGTGGCTCACCCCCAAGCGGATCTTCGATGCACTCGTCGACGGGGCGAAAAACGTCCTGCCGGTGGCCGTCCTGCTGGCAGGGGCCGGCCTGATCGTGGGCACGTTCACCCTCACCGGGCTGGGGCTCAAGATCTCGGGGATCATCATGTCCGTCAGCGGCGGATCGCGGGAGATCGCCATTCTGCTCTCCCTGGTGGCCTCCATGATCATCGGCCTGAGCCTGCCCATCACCGCCACCTACATCATGACCGTCGTCATGGTGGCCCCGGCCCTGGTGAAGGTGGGGGTGCCCGACCACGTCGCCCACCTGCTGGCCTTCTATTTTGCCGTGCTCTCCGAGGTGTCGCCGCCGGTCGGCCTCTCCCCTTCGGCGGCGGCGGCCGTGACCAAGGGCAACCCGTTCGGGTCGATGATGCAGGCCTGGAAGTACTCGCTGCCCGCCTTTCTGGTGCCTTTCTTTTTCTCCGTCACCCCGGAGGGCGGGAACCTGCTCATCGTGAAGTCCAGCCTGGCCGGGTTCGTGATTGCCGCCACCACCAGCGTGGCCGCGCTCTTTTTCCTGTCCATCGGGATCATCGGATACTTTCGAGGGCCGGTGCCGCGGGTGGGGCGGGCGGTGCTGATCGCCGTCGCTCTGCTGATGGCGGTTTTCCCGATCGGCCTGTCCGCGGCAGGCATCCTGCCGCTGCTGGTTGGAGCGCTGGCGGTCATGCACAATGTCCGGTCCAGCGGGAAAACCCCCGCGCCGGCGGGCACATGACAACCCGCCGCCGCGGCGGACGCATTTAAACGGATCGCGTTTAAAACCGGGCTGAAACGGCCGGCGACACGCCGGCATCCGACTCCGGCAGCTCGAAACCAACACCCGCAAAGGAGGTCATTCATGATGTCGCGAAGAGTCAAACGGTTCGTGGGCGTTGCTGCCGTGCTCGTCATCCTGGCCGCATCCGCGCTTTGTGTGCAGGCGGCAGCCAAGTATTACTTCAGCATCGCCACCGGCGGAACCGGCGGGGTCTGGTACCCGCTGGGGGGCGCCATCGGCGGCGTGGTGGGCCAGAAAGTGCCCGACACCGAGGCTACCTCGGAGGCCACCACGGCAGCCATCGACAACCTCAAGCTGCTGATTGCCGAGCGCGCGGGCATGGCCTTCTGCTACGACTACCATGTCGTGTGGGCGAACCAGGGCAAGGTGGACGGCATCAAGGGCAGCCACAACGTCAACCTGGTCCTCGGCTTCTACGAGCAGCCGTTTCACATCGTGACCACCGCGGACACCGGGATCAAGTCGATCATGGACCTGAAAGGCAAGCGCGTGTCCACCGGTGCCCCCAACAGCGGCACCGAGGAGCAGGCAGGCTACGTTCTTGAAGCCCTCAGCATCAACTGGGACAAGGATTTCAGCCGGGAGAAACTCGGTGCCACCCAGTCGGTGGGGGCGTTGAAGGACGGCAAGATTCACGCGTTTTTCTGGAGCGGCGCGGTGCCGACCTCCTCCATCATCGACCTGGCCTCCACGCCCGGCAAAAAGCTGGTGCTGCTGCCCGTCGACGGCGAAACCCGAGACAAGATCTACAAGGCCAACCCGGGTGTCTTTCACACGACCGCCTTCAAGAAAGGGGTCTACTCCGGAGTGGATGCCGACATTCCAGCGATCGCCATCACCGCCGTGTTGACCGCCATGGACAAGTTCCCTCAGGACAAGATGTACCAGATCGTAAAGGCCGTTTTCGACAGCAAAATCGAACTGTCGGCCGTGTGGAAAGGCGCCAACGACATGACCCCGGAGACAGCCGTCAACCAGGTCACGCCGGATGCGCTGAAGTACCTGCATCCCGGGGCGCAGAAGTATTTCAAGGAGAAGGGCGTGCTGAAATAAATCGCCATAGCGCGATTCGCGCGCTATGGCCCGGTTGACCAGGGGGTCAAGGGTCAGCGCAACCGGATGGCACGGCCGTCTGCGTTTGCGCGGACCCGGGGCCCCTTGTATTTTTAGGACACCCGCATGAGCGCCAGATTCGCTCTTTTCACTTTCGTTCTTATTTTATCCGCTGTCGGCGTTCTGACGCAGATTCCGGCAGCGGGCTACACGCGGATCGAGCTCGCGGAGGAAGGCCCGGGCAGAACCATCTTCGCGGCGGTGCTGCGCGAAGGAGCGCCGGTCGTGCTGGTGTGGCGGAACTCGCTTTTCGACCTGGATGTCACCGAGGAATTCGAGGCCCGGGACGGGAGGCTGGTTCAGCGCAAAGCCACATTTTCCGACCCGCGGGGGCTGCCCCCGCCGCAGGTGGCACCCGCGGACGTGGTCGATCTGTATCACACCGGCGGCCCTTTTACCGCCAGCGGCTTGAGCGTGCCGGTCGCCCGGGTGGTCTACCGCGTGTCGGCGGCCGGAAATCCCAGGATGAAAATCGGTGACCGCGTGATCGACTTCAAGCAGGAGGTCGGTTTCGGGGGGGCGGTTGTTCTCAAGACCCGCGCCGCCAGGCTTTACGAGATTTTTTTTTGACGATCCACCGGGGAAAAGGAGTGTGCATGCAACAGCGTACGGATTTACGAAACCTGGCCATCATCGCCCACGTCGACCACGGCAAGACGACCCTGGTGGACGCCATGCTATGGCAAAGCGGGGTCTTCCGCGACAACGAGCAGGTGGCCGAGCGGGTCATGGACAGCATGGACCTCGAGCGGGAGAAGGGCATCACCATCATGGCCAAGAACACGGCCATCGTTTTCAAGGGCACGAAGATCAACATCGTGGACACCCCGGGCCACGCGGATTTCGGCGGCGAGGTCGAGCGCACCCTCAACATGGTGGACGGGGTCATGCTGCTGGTCGACGCCACGGAGGGCCCGCTGCCCCAGACGCGCTTTGTGCTCGGCAAGGCGCTCGCCCACGGGCTGCCGCCCATCGTCGTGATCAACAAGATCGACCGGCCCGACCGCCGCATCCAGGAGGTGCTCGACGAGGTCTACGACCTCTTCATCGACCTGGACGCCACCGAGGAGCAGTTGGATTTTCCCGTCCTCTACACCAACGCCAAGGCCGGCATCGCCCTGACCGACCCGGAGGGTGAGGGGCGCGACCTCGTGCCGCTCTTCGAGGCCATCATCGCCTCGATCCCCGCACCCGCCTTCGACCCCGGTTCACCGCTTCAGTTCCTGGTCACCAATCTGCAGCACAGCGACTACGTCGGCCGGATCGCCGTCGGCAAGGTCGTCAACGGCACCCTGAAAAAAGGCCCGGGTGTCGCCCTGCTCAAACCCGACGGCACCATCCGGGAAACAGCCTTAAACGTCGTCTACACCTACGAGGGGCTCAATCGGGTCGAACGGGAGACGGTCCCTGCCGGCGACATCGCCGCCGTGGCGGGGGTGGAGGACATTTTCATCGGCGACACGCTGGGCGACCCGGCCGACCCCCGGCCGCTGCCCGCCATCACCGTGGAGGAGCCCACCATCTCCATGGTGTTCTCCGTCAACACCTCTGCCCTTGCGGGCAAGGAGGGCCGGTATCTCACCTCGCGGCACATCAAGGGACGCCTGGACAAGGAGCTGCTTTACAATGTGAGCCTGCGGGTCGAGCAGGCCGAAAACCGGGACTCCTTCCGGGTGAGCGCCCGCGGCGAGCTGCAGCTGGCCGTGCTGGTGGAGACCATGCGGCGGGAAGGCTTCGAGCTGTCGCTTTCAAAACCCAGGGTCATCACCCGCACGGTGGACGGGAAGACCATGGAGCCCAAGGAGCTGGCCGTCGTCGACATCCCGGAGAAGTTCATCGGGATCGTGACCGAGATGATGAGCGCCAGGCGCGGCAAGATGGTCAAGATGGTCAACAACGGGTTCGGCCGCGTGCGCCTGGAGTTCGAAATCCCCTCCCGCGGGCTGATCGGCTTCCGCAGCCAGTTTCTGACCGACACCCACGGCACCGGGATACTGAACACGCTCGTCGTCGGGCACCTGCCGTACGCCGGGGAGATCAGCGGCCGGCCGAACGGGGTGCTGGTCTCCGACCGCGACGGCAAGGCCGTGACCTACGCCATCTTCCACCTGCAGCCGCGCGGCATCATCTTCGTCAGCCCCAACGACCCGGTCTACCCGGGCATGGTCGTGGGTGAGAACTCCCGGCCCCAGGACCTCTGGGTCAACATGTGCAAGGAGAAGAAGCTCACCAACATGCGCGCCTCCGGCACCGACGAGGCCCTGCGCCTGATCCCGCCGCGGCAGTTCACCCTCGAGCAGGCCATGGAGTACATTGGCGACGACGAACTGGTGGAGGTGACCCCAAAGTCCATCCGGTTGCGGAAAATGAAGACCCGGTGAGAGCCGTGAGGCCTGCGAAGGAGGTGCCGGCGGATACTTGATGAAAATCAGCTTGAGTGGTGTGGAAGGGCGGCGGCCCCTGCACACCCCTCAAGCGGTAGACTGACAGTCTTATGCTTTCTTCGGATTTTCAACAGCTCTGCATTTGAAAGGCAATGGTGAGTTTTTGACAATAGCGGCGAGCGCAACAAATTCTATCATAAAAAGCCCTGCCAAAATCAAAAATCCCGCTTGCAGATTTGCGAATTGGCTTAACTTCCCCACGATCAAAGGCCCCGAAAAATACCCTGCGCCCCACGCCAAATAAAATGCGCCCGACACTGCCCCTTTCAAGGCATCCGGGACCCTTTCGTTTAGATAAGCCAGTGAAGACACGCAGAAGATACCAAGACCAAGGCCCGCTGTTGTGAGTATCCCATTAAGCCAAGGTTGATCAAACAAGAAAAACGTGGCGACCGTAATGGATGCCACAAGCATTCCATAGACCATTGCCGGTTTCCGGCCTTTACGGTCCGAAAAAGGACCTGCGATAACCTGCGACAAACTAAGCGCAATGTAAAACAACGAAAAGAACACTCCGACTGTTGTATGGTCACAATTCTTTTCACTGATTAAAAAGGCAGGAATCAGCGTGATAAAGACGCCATATCCTGCGCCATACAATAAAATACCTGTAAGAACGACTCGGTTAGAAAGATTGTCTGCAAGCGATATGGCGTCTGTTAAACTGACCTTTGTTGCTGCCGCAGCCCCATCCTGGCGTGGATTTTCAACAAACAGTGCAATTAGAAGACCGCCCACTAAGGCCATTCCTGCAAACAGCAAAAATGATTCGTTGCCTTGCCATGCCTCGTTGATCACAATCCCCAACAGGCTTTCACCCATCAGGCCACCATGGAGCGAAGCATTGTAGATTCCAATGAATTTACCTTCCGGTTAAGGTTTGCGGCCGCTCATACGGTCCTCATGCCTATGGAGTCTTAACCGGCTAAATGAGGGCGGGCGGAGATAATGATCCTATGGCGGTTGAATGCATGGAAAATGAAACCCCTTATTTTCTGGTTGGTTGCGTCATAAAGTGTCCCAGCCTGAAACGCAACAAATAATCACGAAAATTGGAATCAGGGTTTTTCCGGTTTCGTTGATCGGCAGAAGATGTCTGCGAGCTTCTTGGCCAGGAGCTTGGGGTCCAGTGGTTTGAGCATGTAGGCGTCCAGGCCGGCGCTGCGGGCCTTGCCCTCGTCCAGGTCGAAGTCGCTGGCCGTGATGGCCAGGATCGGGGTCCGGCTTCCGGTGGCCTGTTCCAGGCGCCGGATTTCAGCTGCCAGTTCGTAGCCGTCCATCTCAGGCATCTCGATGTCCGTCAGGATCAGGTCGCATGGCCCCGCCAGGTATTTCCGAAGCGCGTCCCTGCCGTTGGCCGCCTCTGCCACCGTGCATCCCAAGGCGGTGAGTTGGCTCAGCATGATCTCCCGGTTGATGGGGTTGTCCTCGGCCAGCAGCACGCGGGTCACGCGCCCCGCCAGGAAGGCATCGGCGGCCTGGGCCCCACCCAGGGCCTCGCGCTCCTCGTCGCAATCCGCGAAGGTCAGGGCGATGTTGCGGAAGGTCTCCTCCAGCGCCAGGAAGGCATCGACCACGTCGGGGTCGAAGTGGGTGCCGCGGCCCTCGCGGATGATGGCAACGGCTTTCTCGTGGGGCATCGGCGGCTTGTACACCCGCTTGCTGATCAGGGCGTCGTAGACGTCGGCCAGCGCCATCAGCCGGCCCGAGACGGGGATCTCCTCCTCCTTCAGGGCGCGGGGGTAGCCCGAGCCGTCCCATTTCTCCTGGTGGGAGCCGGCGATTTCGCGCGCGTGGCGCAGGAAGGTGCTCCGGCCGAGTTTCTGCTCCGTCAGCCGCAAAGCCTCTTCGCCCAGCAACGTGTGCTTTTTCATCTGCTCGAACTCGGCGTCATCAAGCCGCCCGGTTTTCAGAAGGATGTTGTCCCGAACCCCCACCTTGCCCACGTCGTGCAGGGGCGCCGAGAGATAGAGCAACTCGATGGTTTCCTCGTCCAGCACTTCCCTAAACCGCGCGTGGCCCTTGAGATGGGCCGCCAGGGCCTTGACGTAGTTTTGGGTGCGCTTGATGTGGCCGCCGGTTTCGGGGTCGCGGTACTCGGCGAGCGTCGCCAGGCTTTCGATCATGACCGCCTGGGTCAGCTGCACCTCGCGGGTTTTCATCCATACGAGGTGCTCCAGGTGGTCCTGATAGCGTTTGAGTTCCAGGTGGTTGGCCACCCGGGCCCTCACCAGAGCGGGGTTGATCGGTTTGGTGATGTAGTCCACCGCGCCGAGAGCCAGTCCCTTGGCCTCGTCCTCGGCATCGGCCATCGCGGTCAGAAAAATCACCGGGATGCGTAGGGTGGCCGCGTCGGATTTGAGCTTGCGGCAGACCTCGTAGCCGTCCATCTCCGGCATCATGATGTCAAGCAGGATCAGGCCGGGGCGGGTTTTGCGTGCGATTTCAAGCGCGGTTTTCCCGTTTTTGGCAATCAGAAGCTTGTAGCCCGAGCCGTCCAGGGTTTCGCGCAGCACCTGCAGGTTGGCGGTGTTGTCGTCGACCAGGAGGATCTTGGGTTCTTCGGTTTCGCTTCTGGCTGAATCTATTGTGCCGGTCATGGCAAGGCTCCTGATTTTTCCAGCTCTTCGGCGAGCGCCAGCACCCCGTCGAAATCAAAGTCATCCGCCAGCCGGGCAACCCGTTCTCCGTAAGGGCCGAATGCTTCGGACCGGGCGGCCAGCTCGCTGCAGACGGCCGCCAGACCGGACACATCCCCCAGCTCGGCCGCCTCCCGCAGCCGGGCGGCCGCCTCCTTGGCCAGCGTAAGCGGAAGCGCCCCGGCAGCGGTTTCGGCAGGCGCCGCCGTCCCATCCCCGACAGGCATCAGGGGCGCCACGGCCGAGAGCGTTCGGTCCAGCGCCTCCCGGAAGGCCTCGAACGCCGGATTAACCTCTTCGGCCGGCGGGGGGCGGTCGGCGTCGGCGTGCTTGACGAGCTTCTCCAACGCCACGGATTGCTGCTGCAGGTCCTTGGCCGCCAGGTTCCCGGCCACCCCCTTGATCGCGTGCACCAGCCCGTGGGCCCGGTCGAAGTCGCCGGCATCGAGCGCCCGGCGAATGTCCGCCCCGGCCCGGGAGTATTGGGTCGCGAAGTTCACCAGCAGTTTGCGGTAAAGCGCGCGGTTGCCCATGAGCCGCCGCAGCCCATCGTTCAAGTCGAATTCGGGCATGGCCTCCGGCAGCGCTTTCTCGGAAGGCGCGGGCTCGTCACCCTGCCGGGCTATTGGGGCTGAAGGCGCCGCAGCGATTGATTGGGTCCCCTCCGCGGGTCGTATCCATTTAGCCAGGGTGCCGAAGAGCTGCACCGGGTCGATGGGTTTGGTGATGTGGTCGTTCATGCCGGCGGCCAGGCTCTTCTCACGGTCGCCGGACATGGCGTGCGCGGTCATGGCGATGATGGGCAGGCCGGAGGCTCGCGGTGTGAGGCCGGAGGCCGGATCGGGAGCGTCGCCGGCTTCGATCTCTCTTATTTTGCGCGTGGCCGTGTACCCGTCCATCACCGGCATCTGCACGTCCATCAGGACCGCCGCGTAGGCGTTCGACCGCACGAGATCGAGCGCCTCCTGGCCGTTGCTGGCCACGGTCACCTTCAGCCCGGCGCCGGAGAGGATCTCCATGGCCACCTGCTGGTTGATCTCGTTGTCTTCCACCAGCAGCACCTTCGCGCCGGCAAGCCTCTCAGATGCCTCCGATTCCAGTTTCCTGACGCTGTCTGTCCGAAGCTCCCGCGGGGCCTCTTGGCCGAAGGCCTGCATAATGGTGTCGAACATCACCGACGGGCTCACCGGTTTGATCAAAAACCCGTCCAGCCCCATCTTTTCCGCCTGGCGCATGATCTCTTCCCGGCCGTAGGCCGTCACCAGAATGATGCGGGGTGCCCGGCGCAGGCCCGGAAGGTTCTTGATGCGCCGGGCGGTTTCAATGCCGTCGATGCCCAGCATCTTCCAGTCCATCACCACCAGGTCGTAGCTTGGCCCGTTTTGTGATTTTTCGAACTCCGCCAACCCCTCCTCGCCCGAGGCCGCCAGCGTGACCGCGAAGGAGAAGGACTCCAGCATTCCCTGGAGGATCTCCCGCGAGGTCGAGTTGTCGTCCACCACCAGCGTTCTCAGGCCTCTCAAGTCCGGCGGCGGCGTATGCCGGGTGCGGGATTCTTCGCGGCCGATGCCGAAGACCGCGGTGAAGCAGAACGTGCTGCCCGGGCCGGGCACGCTTTCCACCCAGATCCGGCCGTTCATCATTTCCACCAGCCGCTTGCTGATCGCAAGCCCCAACCCGGTGCCGCCGAACCTGCGGGTGGTGGAGGTGTCCGCCTGGGAGAAAGACTCGAACAGCCGCCCCCGCTGCTCATCCGTCAGGCCGATGCCGGTGTCCTTGACCGTGAACTTGAACTCCACCGTCTTCTCCCCCCGGCTGACCAGCTCGGTGGAGACGACGATCTCGCCGTGCTCCGTGAACTTGACGGCATTGTTGGCGAGATTGATGAGCACCTGACCCAAGCGCAACGGGTCGCCCACGAGTGCGCGCGGGGCCTCCGGGTCGGTGTTGAACAGGACCTCGATCCCCTCTTTCTCGTGGGCCTTGACGGTGACCAGGCTGGCCAGGTTGTCCATGACCTCGTCCAGGTTGAAGGGCACCGCCTCCATCTCGAGCCGGCCCGCCTCGATCTTGGAGAAGTCCAGGATGTCGTTGATGATTCCCAAAAGGGAGCTCCCGGCCTTGTTGATCTTGTCGAGGTAGTCCCGCTGCTTGGGCGTCAGCTCCGTCTTCAAGGCCAGATGCGCCATGCCGATGATGGCGTTCATGGGGGTGCGGATTTCGTGACTCATGTTGGCCAGGAAATCCCCCTTGGCCTTGCTGGCCGCCTCGGCGGCTTCCTGGGCCTGGCGCAACCGCTCCTCCATTTGCTTGCGCTCCGTGATGTCCCGCAGGGCCTCGATGGCGCCGGCCGGTCGGCCGGAAGCGTCGTAGAGCAGGCCCGCCGTCCCGCTGAGATACAGCCCGCCGTTTCCCAGGTGCGGGTGATGGGATTCGGAGCGCAGGATGCCGCCTTCCTTCTTGATCGACAAGTATTTGTCTTCGAGCTCCGGTTGACCCTCCCGGATCAGGTCGATCAGCACGGGCCGTTTCTCGTCGTAGAAGGCCAAGGAATATTCATAGTCGCCTTTCCCGACCATCTCCTCGGTCGGAATGCGGGTGAGAACTTCCATGGCCCGGTTCCAGGTGACCACCACGCCGCCTTTGTCGACCACCCAGGTCGGGTCGGGCAGGAAGTCGATGATCTGGGCCAGGCGCTGCTCGGAGTTCCGGATTCTTTCTTCACCTTGTTTGCGCTGGGTAATGTCCTGGAAAGCCACCACCGCGCCGATGATGCGTCCCTCATCGCGAAGGGGGTTGGCGGTGTACTCGGCGTGGAAGCCCTTCCCGTCCCGGCGCCAGAGCATCTCTTCATCCACGCGGTGAACCTCGCCGTCGGTGAAGGCCGCCCGCATGGGGCACTCCTCCGCGGGATAGGCGCTGCCGTCGGCATGGCTGTGATGGATGAGCGGGTGAATGGGCCGGCCGATGAGCTCGCCCTCGCCGTATCCGAGCATGCGCTCGGCGGCATTGTTGACGAAGGTGGCCCGGCCCTCGATGTCCACGCCGATGATCCCGTCGCCGGCGGAGTCCAGGATGAGCCGCGTGCGCTCCTCCGCCTCGCGGCGCAACAGCGCCTCCCGGGCCAGGCGGCGGTTCCAGATGAAGATGACCGTGAGGATCACGGCGGCGACGGCGAGGACCGATCCCACGATGACCCCCACCAGCCGATAGTCCATGGTGCGTTCGAAGCGGACGTTCACCCAGCGGTTGAGGATTACGTTCTTGTCGGCCTCGGAGATTTCCCGAAGCACCCGGTTCAGCAAAGGGACCAGCTCCGGCCAGTCCTGGCGCACTCCTAAAGCCATCTGCAGCTTGTAAGGGGTGGTGGCGGCCACTTTGAGGTTCTTCAGCCCGAGCTTCTGGGTGGCGTAGGTGATGGCCGCGAGGTCGCCCACGAACGCATCCATTTCCTCCCCCGACACCCATTCGAGCGCCTCTTCGATGGTTTGCGCCTGAACCCAATTGTGCTCGGGGTAATCCGTCTCCAGGTACTCCTCGGCCGCGTACCCCTTGAGTACGACCGTCCGCCCCGGAGCCAGGTCGCGCACGCTGCTGACGAAGGGCGCCTCGGTGCGGGTGACGATCACGATGGAGGAGGTCAGGTAGGGGATCGTGTAAAGCAGCCGCTGCTTCCATTTCTCCATCACCGCGACACTGGGAACGACATCCAGATCACCGCTGAGCAACTGGCGGGTGGTCTCCTCGCGGCTGAGGCCCGTGACGGGCTTCATGTCGATCCCCAGTGCCTCGTTGATCCGGTGCACATAGTCCGACGCGATCCCCGAGTACACCCCCAGGCTGTCGAGGTATTGATAGGGCGGTCGGGCCGGGCCGACGGCCAGGCGGACGTCCCGGTGCCGGGAGAGCCACTCTTGTTCATCGGCTGTGAGTTCAATGGCCCCCCCGGCCCGGGTTGGGCCGACCTTTGCCGGTTGGGCGTAGACGGACCCGTTGAGGGTTGCCAGCAAGGTCAATGCCAGGAAGAAAGCGATGCGTGAGCCGGCGGATGAAACCGACGCGGGGCGGCTTTTCGGGTGCGAGGCGAAATCGGTTGGCGGCATGGTCTAATCCCGTTCGGCAAAGGGTCCAGGGGATCGAGGGCAATCGAAATATCAAACGCTGTTTACTCGATGAAGGCCATCACCAGGGTCTGGTCGTCGTCCGCCGGACGCCCGCCGGCAAATGCCTCCAAATCCTGCAGGATGCCGTCGACAACCGCTGCAGGCCCGACGGCGCCCGGACGCTCCGTCTGCCGGCAGAGCCTCTCCTCGCCGTAGGGCTGCTTGTCCGGGTTGAACCGTTCGGACACGCCGTCGGTGTAGAGCAGCACGCGGTCTCCCGGTTCCAGCCGGATCTCGACCACGGGGATGTGCTCGTACGGGTCAAATCCCATCATGAACACGCCCTCGCAGGGCACTTCGCGCGCCTGGCCCTCCGCGGGCCTGAAAAGGATCGGCGGGGGGTGGCCGGCCCGGGCGACGCGCAAGGTGCGGCGGGTGCCGTCATAAACGGCGTAGATGGCCGTCACGAAGCTCTCCTTGTTCACCTTGCACAGGTTGGTGTTGATGAAGTCCAGGACCTTCTCCGGCCGGTCGTGCAGCTCCGGGCAGGATCGGAACAGGGCGCAGGTCATGGCCATCATCACCGTCGCCGGAGCGCTGTGGCCCTCGGAGTCGGCCACGAGCAGACCGCAGCGGCCGTCCGGCAATTCGACGACGTCGTAGTAATCCCCGCCGGCATAACGGCTGGTGTCGTAGTGCACGGCCAGCTTCAGGCCGCGCGCGGAGGGCAACCGTTCGGGCAGGAGTCCGCGCTGCAGCTCGGAGACGACCTTGAGCTCGTGCTCCAGCTGGTCGCGCTGCTCCTGGACTTCGCGGTTCAGCCGGTGGATGGTGAGGTGGGTGTTGACCCGCGCGATGACCTCCTCGGCCTGGAAGGGTTTGGACACGTAGTCCACCGCGCCCAGCTGCAGCCCCTTTACCTTGTCGGCGGTCTCGTCCAGCGCCGAAAGGAAAATGACGGGGATCGGACGGGTGGCGGGGTCGGCTTTGAGCCGGCGGCACACCTCGAATCCGTCGATGCCGGGCATCATGATGTCCAGAAGAACGAGGTCCGGCTTAATTTTCCGGGCGATGGTGAGTGCGGTTTCGCCGTTTTTCGCGACCAGCAGCTTGCCGCCCACGCTCTTTTCGAGCAGTTGGAAAAGCATCTGCAGATTGGTCTGATTGTCGTCGACAAGAAGGATCGATTCGGCAGCCATGGGTTCGCTCTCCTCACTTCTTAGAAAGGCTCCAACCGGAACCACACCTGGGCGTCGAAAGGAACCTTGTCCCGCGGCCGAAGTCTACCCAGCTCCGGCACATTTTCAAACCCGCCGACCAGGACTTTTTCGACCGACACACCGGTGATCCGGTAGCGGTGTTCGCGCAACGGCGTCTCCAATTCCCGGACCACCTCTGGTGATGAAAGAATGTCCGTCACGTATCTGTTGATGTGGACCTTGACCGGTTTTCCCGCGGCGGCGTTCCATCCGGGGTCGCGGGCCGCGCTGGCGGCCAGGAATTGGACGAGCCAAGGGTAATCGATGAGACGGCCGATGGCAAGCGATGTGAATACCCGGGAAGTCAATGCGGGGTCGGATTTCGAGAAGGCCTGCGACAATGCCTGGGCGATGTCGGCCTTGTCGATACGGCAAGGGCGATAATTCGGGTGGCTGGCCCTTAGCCGCAGTGTCGGCCAGTTCTCGGCGGCCTCGACGCTGAGCGTGCATTCGCCCGCGGGAATCGAGGCCAGGACCCGGTGATTGGCGGATGCAGGAATGCCGGCCGGCAACAGCAGCGCTGAGATCAGAAGAACCCGTAAAACCATTGCCGCCTCCCAGCGCCCAAGCCATCCTTGGGGAAGGCTGCCTGCTCTTGTTGCTGTGGCGAGTAAATACGGCAAATCCCGGGATACAACCAACCGGCGGGCACCCCGCTCCGCCGGCTCCGTATCAAGCGTTGCCCTATTTGATTGCCGGTCTAATAACCGCAGATAGCCGTTCGACGCCTGTCAACAACTCCGGGGTGTCATAGTAAGCGAAGCTAAGCCGCAGGCAGTTTTTCAGCCCCTGGCGGCTGGAGAATTTAGGGCCCGGCATGAATTCGACATTGTGCGCGATGGCCTCGGCAAGGAGCGCTGTCGCATCCACGCCCTCCGTCAGGGTCAGCCAGATGAAAAAGCCGCCGGCGGGCTCGGTGAATTGAACCGCCGCCGGCAGCCGGCTGCGCAGCGCGGCGCACATGGCCTGCAGGCGCCGGGAGTAGGTCTCTTTCAAAAGGTCGAGGGTTTCATCGACCAGCCCGAGCTCCATGGCGCTGCGCACAACCCCGGAGGTGAAGGGGTTGAGCCCGCCGCCGCTGTCCAGAAGGCCGCATTGGGCGATGCGTTCGACCCGGCCGGGCGCTGCCTGCAGCCAGCCCAGGCGCAGCCCGGGAGCCAGGATCTTGGAAAAAGAGCCAAGGGAGATCACTTTGGCCGACGTGCAGGCAGCCGCCAGCGGGGGCGGCGGGGCCGAGGTGTAAGACAGCGGGTGGTAAACCTCGTCCGCCACCACCAGGAGGTCGTGCCGTCGGCTCAGTTCCACCAGCTGTTCCCGCCGCGCGGCGGAAAGAGAGACGCTGGTCGGGTTGTGGTAGGTCGGGATGGTGTAAAGAAACGCCGGCCGCGTGTGCGTGAGCGCCTCTTCCAGGGCGTCGATGATCAGCCCGTTGGCGTCCATCGGCAAGGCCACCGGGTTCAGTCGGTGGTCGGCGAAGATCTTGCGGGCCAGGAAATAGGTCGGCTCCTCGACGAAGATCGTGTCGCCCGCCCTGCTGAAGAGCGTGCAGATCAGGTCGATGGCCTGGGAGGCGCCGTTGGTGACGAGCAGATGGGCCGGGTCGACGGGCATTGCGTAGATCTTGCCGAGAAACTGGGACAGGGCCGCGCGAAAATGTCCGTCCCCCTGCTCGGGTCCGTAAGCCAGCAGCACGCACGCGGGATGGCTCGTGCAATGCGCCGCGGCCCGTGCCATCGCCGCCACCGGCAGCAGCCCGGGCGAGGGCTGGCCGATCGCCAGGTCGACCCTGCCGGGGGGTATTTCTTTTTGGGCGGAAGAAAATGCTGTCATCGCTGGGTGTTGCCTCCTTGTGCCGCAACCCTCTGTGGGTTGTATAATACAGACGAGGTGAGTTGTGAATGGGTTTTTCAGCAGGCGGTGACGGCGGCAGGCAGCCATCGTTTGTGGCCGGGCCGGATTCCCGGCCGCTTGCGATGGGGATGGTTCATCATTACTACTATTGCGGTGGTAGCCAGATGCCTTTCACGATGGAACACTCAATATGGATGAACGGCCTGCCGATCGTGTGAAGCACGGGGACGCGGCGACCCTGGCCGCCGCCGCCCAGGTGCTCACGGGCGAAAGCCGACAGAAGGGACTGGCGCGTCTGTGGCCGTTTCTGGGACCGGCCTTCATCGCCAGCATCGCCTACGTCGACCCGGGGAATTTCGCGACCAACATCCAGGGTGGGGCCAAGTTCGGCTACACCCTGCTGTGGGTGGTGGTCTGCAGCAACCTGATGGCCATGCTGATTCAGGCGCTGTCCGCCAAGCTTGGCATCGCGACCGGCCGCAACCTGGCCGAGCTCTGTCGGCTGCATTTTCCCCGGCCGCTGGTGTGGGTGATGTGGGTGCTGATGGAGGCGGTGGCCATGGCGACCGACCTGGCCGAATTTCTCGGCGCCGCCATCGGGTTCAATCTTCTCTTCGGAATCCCCTTGTGGGCGGCCGGGCTGCTCACGGCCGTTGCGACCTTCGTTATTTTAAGCCTGCAGGTGCGCGGATTCCGGTCGCTGGAAGCGGTGATCACGGCCATGCTCGGGGTCATCGTCTTGTGCTATCTGGTCGAGACGATTCTGGACAAGCCGGACTGGAAGACACTGGCGTACCATGCGGTCGTTCCGCGGTTTTCCGGGGCCGAGAGCGTGTTGCTGGCCGCCGGCATTCTCGGGGCCACCGTGATGCCGCACGTGATCTTCCTGCACTCTTCGCTCACCCAGGACCGTATCGTGGTGGACAGCCCCGTCTTAAAGCGACGGTTGTACCGCTTCGAACTGGTGGACGTGACCGTGGCCATGGGGGTGGCCGGGTTCGTCAACGCCGCCATGCTGATCATGGCGGCGGCGACCTTCAACCGCGCCGGTCTCGGCCACATCGCCAGCATCGAGGAGGCCTACATCACCCTCGAGCCGCTGCTCGGGACGGCGGCGCGTTACATCTTCGCCATTTCGCTCCTGGCCTCGGGGCTTTCTTCTTCGGCGGTCGGCACCATGTCGGGCCAGGTGATCATGCAAGGGTTCCTGGAACGGCACATCCCGGTGTGGCTGCGCCGCCTGGTCACCATTCTGCCTTCGCTGGTGGTGATTTTTCTCGGCCTCGACCCGACGCGCACCCTGGTGATCAGCCAGGTGGTCTTAAGTTTCGGGCTGCCGTTTGCGGTCATCCCGCTGGTGCTCTTCTCGCGGCGGCGCGACCTCATGGGGGAGCTTGTCAACCACCGACTGACCACCACCGTGACCTGGGGGGTGGCGGCTTTGATCGTCGCGTTGAATATGTACCTGCTCTATCAAACCCTGATGGGAGGGGAGTGATGTTCAGGCATATCCTGATTCCTTTGGACGGTTCGGTCCTGGCCGAGGCGGCGCTGCCCGTGGCGGAATACCTCTCCCGCGCATTGGGCGCCCGGATCACCCTGGTGCACGTCATCGAAAAGGACGCCGCGGCCTCCATCCACGGACAGCGGCATCTCACGCGCCACGAGGAGGCGGAGGGCTATCTGGATCAGATCCGGCAACGCGCGTTTCCGGAAGGAAGCCCGGTGGCGCTGCACGTGCACGCGTCCGCCGTGCAGGACGTGGCCCAGGGCATCGTCGAGCACCAGGACGAGCTTGCTCCGGATCTGATCGTGATGTGCAGCCACGGCCGAGGAGGGTTTCGGGACCTGCTCTTCGGCAGTATCGCCCAGCAGGTCATCACCTCCGGTCGGGTGCCGGTCCTGCTCGTGCGGCCGCCGGCGGCGGACAGCCGGAAACCATTTGAATGCCGCAGCGTCCTCGCGCCGACGGACGGACGGCCGCACCATGAGGCGGGACTTCTCACCGCCGCGCGCCTGGCGAAGGCCACGCACGCCCGGTTGAACCTGATCGCCGTGGCACCGACCCTGGAAACCCTGGCGGGGCCGCCGGCGATCAGCGGCCGGCTCATGCCGGGAGCCACGCGGACCATGCTCGACATGGTGGAAGACGAGCTGCGATCCTACCTGGAAAGAACGGCGAAGCGCTTCCAGGCGGAGGGGGTGCCGGTGGCCGCGCTGGTCGGCCGCGGCGACCCGGCCGCCCTGGTTGCGCGCAACGCCGAAACCACCCACGCCGATCTCATCGTCTTTGCAACCCACGGCAAGGCCGGCACGAAGGCCTTCTGGGCCCAAAGCGTCGGGGCGCGGCTGCTCGCCCGGACCTCGCGGCCGGCGCTGCTGGTGCCGGTCCGTTAAACTTGCTTGACTCGGCTCATGGCGCTTGTTAGAACTTCCATATATTTTTAATCGGGATTGACCCAACCAAAGGAGGAGCCTTATGCGTCGCATGGGAGTCATGCTCTTGGGGGCCGCGGTCGTCCTGCTGACATGCGGTGCGGCCGGGGCGGCGAGCGAGCAGGCCATGAAGCTGCGCAGCCAAAACGGTCTGTCCGAATTCTCGCCGCCGGAGGCGTTTCTTGCCGGCAATTTCCTGGCTGACGAGACCGAGCCAAGCTTCATCTTCGGCAAAGTCAGGGACTTTGCCAAATCCCTATCCTGCCCGACCACCTGGCTCATCGAAGAGGCCGAGCGCCAGCGCATCGAAGCCCGGGGTCAGCAACCGGGCCCGGTCGAGTATTCGATTTACCTGGAGGCGGACTGTGCGGGCAAGGTCACCTACTACATCTTCGTCGACCGCTCCTTCAATTCGGCCCAGTGGCTGGAGTGGCGCCGGCAATTTCACAAAAACAAGGCCGACCCCCACTACGGGACGGCCAAAGCCGGCCTGGAGCAGGCCGCCCAGAACGGGTTCGTGGTGGACGGTGAGTTGCGGTTTGTAGCGCTCAACGGCGATCTGCTGCTGAAGCGGCCGGAGGACATTCTGGCCGCCGAGCTGAAGTTCCGGCCGATCTACGATCTCAAGAAAAACCAGGCGCTGGCCAAGTGACCTGAACGGGCCCGCTTCCGACCCCTTATGCCGCTGGAGGAAACCGTGATGGACAAGACAACGAAACAGAAAGGCCTGACGCGTCGCGGGTTTATCAGAACCGTCGGAATCGGCGGGGTGGCGGCCACGGCCCTGGGCATCCCGGGAGGTGTCGGCGCCCAGGCACCGGCGGCGGGCCAGGCCGCGGGAATGCCCCGGCGCAAGCTGGGCAAGACCGGGGCCGAAGTGTCGATTCTTTGCCTGGGCGGCATGTTCGACACCGTCAACAATCAGCTGCTGCTGCGGCAGGCCCTCAACTGGGGGGTGACCTACTGGGACACCGCCGAGGGCTACGGCAACGGTTTGAGCGAAGAGGGGTTCGGCCGATTCTTCACCCGCTACCCGGAAACCCGCAAAGACATTTTCCTGGTGACCAAGTTCCGCACCTCTCCGCCCGACAAGCTGAACGAGGCCCTGGACAAGGGGCTGAAGCGGCTGTGCACGAATTACGTGGATGTTTTTTTCACCCACGGCATCAGCGACTTCAACCAGATCACAGGTGTGCGCGACTGGGCCGAGCAGATGAAAAAGGCCGGCAAGATAAAGTTCTTCGGGTTCAGCACGCACACGAACATGGAGGACTGCCTGCTCGCCGCGGCCAAATCCGGCTGGATCGATGCGGTCATGTTCACTTACAATTTCCGGCTCATGAACGCCCCCAAAATGAAAGAGGCCGTGGACGCGTGCGCGCAGGCGGGGATCGGGCTGACCTCTTTCAAGACCCAGGCGGGCGGGCAGGTCAAACCCGACAGCGAGGTTGAGTTCAAGCTGCTCCAGAAGTTTCTCGACAAAGGCTTCACGGACAAGCAGGCCAAGCTCAAGGCCGTGTGGGAGAACCCGAACATTGCCGGCATCTGCTCCCAGATGCCCAACCTCGCCTATCTTTCGGCCAACGTGGCCGCCGCGCGCGACCTGAAGACGCTTTCCAGGAGCGATTTCGAGGCCCTCGAGCACTTCGCCGTAGAGACCCGCTCCGGCTACTGCGCCGGCTGCGGCCGCATCTGCCAGGCAGCGGTGGGCGGGAAAGTGCCGGTGAACGACGTCATGCGCTGCCTGATGTACTACCGCGATTACGGCGACCGTGAGCTGGCCCGGGATGTCTTTGCCGGGCTGCCGGAAGCGGCGCGGTCGCAGCTGAACCGGTTGGACTATTCCAAGGCTGAAAAGGCCTGCCCGCAGGGGCTCGCCATCGCCGATCTCATGGCTGAGGCATCCCGGCTTCTGACTTGAAACCGCTGGGTCGGACCGCCTTGCCCGCGAGAGATTCAAACGAATAAAGCGCCGCGTCCGGTCAGAATCGAGCCGGCCGCGGCGCTTTGGTTGAAGGCGCGTTATTCCTTTTTTCCAGCACGTTCCAAGAGCTCTTCCCGCGCAGGTTCGGACAGGCCCAACCGGTCGATGTCGGCTGCGAGAGCGGCAGAAGTGCCGTACCCCCCGAGGTAACCGTTGACCCTGGCCGCGGCGGTCGAGTTCATCAGGTCGACGGGTTGGGGATAGTGCTGCTGGAACTGTTTCAGGATTTGCCGCCGTCCCCGCAGATAGTACTTCTGGTGGTACTCCTCGGCCGCGTAGAAGCGGCCGTAGGGCAGCACCTCGGTGTGGATGGTTTTCCCTTTCGTTGCCGCCAGGCGATTGCGGCTTTCGTCCGCCAACCGTTTCTGCTCATCGTCATGATAAAAGACCACCGCCTTGTACTGCTGCGACCAGGAGCGGCTGGTGGGGTCGTGCTCCTCCCAGAACACCTCCAGAAGCCTCTCGTAGGAAATTTTCGACGGATCAAAGTCGATCTGGAGGGTTTCGGTGTGGTCGCCCAGGTTGTGATAGGTCGGGTTTTCCTTAACACCGCCCGCATACCCCACCCGCGTTCGGATCACGCCGTCAAGGACTCCGAACCTGGAGTCCGGCCCCCAGAATCAGCCCATGGCGAAAGTGGCGGTTGCAGTTTTGCCTGGAACCGCCGCATCGATGGGAGGCAAACTCCTCTGTGCCGCCGGCAGGCCCTCCTGCGGAGCGCTCGCATGCTTGGCGTCGCCCGCGCGGCCCGAGCCGAAAACACCCAGCAGCGCCATTGCAAAAAGCATCCAACGGGTTTTCATGATGTTCCTCCATTTGCGGTCTGATCGCTATTTCAAATATAACCATGCGCAGCCGTGTTGCCATCGAAAGGCTCTGGAGAAACTGCAACCGCCCCGCAAAAGGTTGATTATGCGGCTTTAACCGGCCGAATTTTAGAGAGCTCTTCGCGGAAACGTCGCTCGGAGTCCCACAAGTCCCATGCGTGTTGAGCATTCAGCCAGAACTCGGGTGTGTCAAACTCAAATTTAGATGCAAATCAAGCGATAATCGGCTATCTAAAGCGAAAGAATTCGATCATGCCATGAAGGGAGAAATTGCATGAAATACCGTTTTCTGGGTTCATCGGGACTGCTGGTTTCGCGGATTTCACTGGGGACCATGACTTTCGGCACCGACAACTGGGGCTGCGGCGAGAAAGAGTCCCACGACATCCTCAAGGCCTTCATCGACGCCGGGGGCAACTTCATCGACTGCGCGGATGTCTACGCCGGCGGCCGGTCGGAGGAGATCGTCGGCTTCTTTCTACCCCAGGTGGAGCGCGATGATTTGGTGATCGCTTCAAAATGTTATTTTCCCATGGGCCAGAAACCCAACCAACACGGGTTGTCCCGCAAGCATGTCATGGCCTCCTGCGAGGCCAGCCTGAAACGCTTGCGGACCGATTACATCGACCTCTACTACATTCACGGCCCGGACCCCGTCACCCCCTTCGAAGAAACCCTGCGTGCCCTGGACGACCTGGTCCGCCAGGGCAAGGTGCGCTACCTGGGGTGCAGCAACATTTTCGGCTGGCAGATTGCCAAGGCCGCAGGGGTCGCTATCCGGATGGGTGTTGAGCGGTTCGTCGCCGGCCAGTACATCTACAGCCTGATCCACCGCGAGCTCGAAAAAGAGCTGATTCCGGCCGCGGTCGACCACGGGATCGGGTTGACGGCCTACAGCCCGCTGGGCGGCGGGCTGCTGGCCGGGAAATACAAGGGCATGACGGAACCGGCCAAGGGCACCCGCCATTTCTTCCGCACCCAGGTGGACGGGCCGCGCTTCTGGAACGAGCAGGGCTTCAAGACCGCCGCGGTCGTGGAGCAGGTGGCGCAGGAATCCGGGATCCCCATGGCCAAGCTCGCCGTCGCCTGGCCGCTCGGACGGAAATTCGTCAGCTCGGTGATCATCGGAGTTCGCAACCTGGATCAGCTAAAGGCCAACCTTGAGATCGGGGATTGGGAGATGCCCCGCGATGTCTGGAATGCCCTCGAAGAGCGTACGCGGCCGGCCGACGACTACCTGAGCTGGTTCAGCCGCAAGAATTACGAGCGCTTTTTTTCCGCCGCCGAATTCCACGACGAGCGCGCGGAGCTGCCCTGAGAGATCGCGACACGGGAAGGCGGCGAGCAGGCGCTGCCAGAGTTTGAGAGCATTAAGTGCCTTGGGAGGTGGGTGATGAAGAAACAGGTGGCGGAGGCCATCGAGAATGCGAAGGTCAACCTCGATCAGGCGCTGGCCGGGCTCGAAAAAATCACCGACGTCGACGCTGGGACCGTAGGCTATACGGCCCACAAGCTGAAGAACTACCTGACCATTGTCGGGGCAGCGTCGGAACTGCTCGAGGTCTATCTGGCCGGCCACCCGGATGAGCAGGTCCACATCTGGGTAGAAGGGCTGCAGCATGCCGTCCAGTTGATGAATCATGAGGTCAGCCGATTGATGTTTTCCGCCAACGGGGTGGAGCCGAAGTTCAAGTTTGAAAAAGTGGACATGGCGCTGCTGGCTTTCAGGGTCTGCAATTTTTACCGCCGCAAGGCCGATTGGAAGAAGATACAGGTCAACTCCGAACTTCAACCCGAGTGTTGTTTCGCCTGGACCGACCGGGTGGCCGTTGCCGCCGTCTTCGACAACCTGATGTCGAACGCACTTAAGTTTTTGGAAACCGGCAAGCAGATCTGGGTCGCCGTGCGAAACGAGGTGGATCAGATCGTTTTTTCGGTGCGCGATGAAGGCCCCGGCTTCAGCGTGGAAGACCAGGCCCTGTTGTTCCAAAAAGGGGTGCGGCTGTCGAATCCCCCGACCGGGGGCGAGCTCTCGAGCGGGTACGGTCTGGCGATCGCTAAGGAGCTGGTGGAAAAGATCGGCGGGAGCATCGCCTGTGAGAGCCGCCCGGGGCACGGCGCCATCTTCCAGGTACGCTTGCCGGCCTTCAAAGACAACGGCTGAGATCTGCGGAAACGGCTTTCCAGTCGCGGCTCAACCGGTGAGGGGGTCATCGCGGCTGGAAAGCCGCTCCCACCCAATAAGCAGGAATTGGCATGCGGCGCTGCCCCATGTGGAGCCCAAAACCCCGAAGCTCCTTTGGCAAAGGGGGTTGGTGGATTTTGGAGGCGGCGTTCAGGGGAGATCACAACTGACTTCGGATCGCGCCGGGCGCGGGTCCGGATTATTTTAATGGCGGTTCAGCTCGGACTTGATGGCCACCGCCAGGTTGTGGACGGTGTATGGCTTCTTGAGGTAGCTGCCCGCCCCCAGGCGCTGGGCGAGCTGGACCCGGTCGGTTTCCGCGTACCCGCTGGTGATGATGGCTTTCTGGTGGGGTTGAAATTTTTTCACCCGATGGAAGGTTTCAAGGCCGTCGATGCCGGGTTCCATGATCATGTCCAGGATCAACAGGTCCGCCCGTTCGCGTTTCAGCAGTTCGACCGCCTGCTCGCCGCTTTCCGCGGATATGGCAACGTAGCCGAGCTGCTCGATGATCTTCGCGGCGATCTCCCGCTGCTCTCGCATGTCGTCGACCACCAGCACGGTTTCGCCGGCGCCTCTGAAAGGCTCAAGGGAATTCGCCGGAGCCGGCTTCAGCGGCTCCTTGCGCGTGGCCGGCAGGAAAGCGGTGACCTCGGTGCCGCGGCCTTCGGTGCTGCGGACATCGATGCTGCCGTGATGGTCCTGCACCGTTCCCCAGACCACCGCCATCCCTAAACCGGTTCCGCTGCGGCCCATTTTTTTCTTGGTGAAGAACGGTTCGAAAATCCGATGGAGATCCTCCGGGGGGATGCCCACCCCGGAGTCGGAAACCTGCAGGACCACCTGATCGCCCTCCCGCCCCTCATTTTTCTGCGACAATCGGTCCATGTGGCGGTTTTCGGTGGCGATGGTGATTTTCCCGCCGTCGCCCATCGCCTCCGCCGCGTTGGACACCAGGTTCATGAGGGTTTTCGACAGGTGGATCGGTGACCCCATGATATTCAGCAGCTCCGGGTCCAGACGGGTTTCAACCTCGACGCGCGGGTGCAGGGCCCTCAAGCGCTGGTATTCCGGGCTGATGAGGTACTCGCCGACGATATCGTTGAGATTGACCACCTCCAGGGTCGACACCCCTCTGCGGGCGAGGGTGAGAAGGTCCTGGACGATGGCCGCGGCCTTCTTCCCGGATTCCTGAATGACTTCGATCGGCCTCCGCAGAGGGCTCTCCCCGGGAAGGTCCATCAGCAGCAGGTCCGGGTAACTCACGATCCCCGACAGCACGTTGTTGAGGTCGTGGGCGACGCCGCCGGCCAGGGTCCCGAGAGCCTCCATTTTCTTGGAGCGTGCCAGGCTCTCCACGAGCTCCCGTTTTTCTTCTTCGGCCTTGCGTCGTTCGGTGATGTCGCGGGTCACCCCCAGCACACCGATGGGTTTTCCGTCCTCGCCCAAAAGAAAGGAAGCGGTTACCTCCGTCCAGACGGAAGTGCCGTCCCTGCGAAGCAATTCGAGTTCCAGGGTCGATGATCGGGCAAATGATCCGGACGCCCAACCCAGTTCATGTTGACGATTGAACTCTTCGAACACTTTGCGCAAGGAGGCCGGGGTCAGCGACTCCTCAAGCCTCAGTTTCATATACTCGTGCTGGGTCCACCCCTGCAGCCGTTCGATGGAGGGGCTGACGAAGGTGAAGGCGAATTTCATGTCCATCATCCAGATCACGTCCTGGATGTTTTCGGCCAGCAGGCGGTATTTCTGTTCGCTCTGGCGCAGGGCCCGCTCGGAATTCACGCGGACGACGATCTCCTGCTTGAGTTTTTCACGCGTCCGCAGCAGGTCCGCCCGCTCGTCTCGGTAAGCGTTCGTGGCCGCTTCGGATTTTTTGTTCAAGGCCTGCAGCCCATTGACGAGGACGGCCACGAAAACGGCAGAGACCGCGTTGAGGAACAGAAAGTTGGCGCCCGCCGCCACCGCACGAGTGGAGGTTATCGCCCCTTGCGTCTCTGCCGCCATCCCCGCGGCCGACAAGCCTGCCAGTACCGCCAGCGCCAGCGCGTTCAACAGCGTCGCCAACAAGGCCCCCCGCAGGCCCAACAAGACACCCGATAGAACGGCAAAAGCGAACAGCCAGGCCGGCCCACCACTCAGAAAACCCGCTTGGCCGATGACGAACACACCGACCAGAAACGTGAGCAACAATATCGCGGCAGATCTTACTTCCAACCTAACCCGGCGCCTTACGAGCAGGAAGGCGATCGTCAGAAACGCGCAGATGTCGACGACGACCAAAAGCCACAGCCCTTCGCTGAAGGCCATGTAAACTGCCGGAACCAGGGCGATCAGGGACAAACCGGTACCCGCCGCTAGCACCGAGTGCAGAATCCGCTCACGCCAGAAGGCCAGGCCGTCTTGCGCCGGTTCCTGGTGGCAGGAGCAGGACGGGCTCTCGAAAAATTTTACCACGGCGGTGGCCCGCTTCTTTAAAATCATGTGCAACCAATTGAAACAATGTTTCATTTTAACGAAATGGCGGTGCTGCGGCCAGACCCCCCCCTGGCAAGATAAAGGACATCCTATTTTGTATCGTCACTACGATCGATTGACTTTAGCCAATAATACGAAGCGGGATGAAAACCGGTAGCTTAATAAACCATCCCCGCCCCAAGGGGCGGGGATGGTTTATTTTCCATAGTAATCAATCCAGGGCAGGGCGCACGGCAACGCTTTGCCGCCAACGAGGGCGGGTCTTTGCGGGAGCGGCTTCTGACTTTATACCGTTGCGGCAAGACGCCGCCCCACGGGTCCGGGGCGCAGGCGGTCGTGCCGCGCTTACGGAACGAATGGGGTTTCAAACCTACAGCGGTCGTAGAAAAGATGGCTCAGGCGGCGGATATCACCTTTCTTTGTTCGGAGATGCGGCGGCTTCTCTTTTTTCGACGGCCCCTGCGAGATCGAAATCCGCGTAATGAAATGTCTCTGCGGACTTGAATCCGATTTTGAGTTTCAAACCATCCAACGATGTGATTTGGGAGTCGATGTCGAAAAAGATCGAACCCTCGGTGTATCCGTTACCCACCAAATCCCCGTTCTTGATCATGCAGGATTCATAGTCCGCTTTGATTTTATCGTTGACCAGCGCCACGTTGATCAAGGTGGGTATGGCGCCGATGAGCCCGAAAGCCGCGCCCATTCCAGCCGAGCGCAGATAGCTTTTGCTGGCGCGGCTGTACACCTCATCCAGTGTCATGGGCGAGCGGGCGGACCCATCGGGGCCGGTCAGGACCGCATAGCTTTGACTCACGCCGCAGGACCTGTCCGTGTTGTTTTTGAAGCTTACATGAAAGGGGAGCACGCCGTACTGGATGAGGTCCTCGTCGTAAAATGCATCCAGCTCTGATTTTGAATGGACCGGACGCGCCATGATGTCGACCCCGTTCAAGGCTTTGCGGTTCTGTTGCGCATCCAGGTTGGCACTTAAATTGGGGTGTTTGATCGCCGCATGGGTGGCACAGCCGGACGCCGCCAAGAAAATGATCATCAATGTCACCGCTGCAGCTGATTTCATGGCTCCTCCCTTTTCTGACGTTGAATTCGAGCGATCCCTAAAAAAAACTGCCCCGGAGTTCCAAAGATCGACGGTGGAAAGATCATGACAGGAGATTTTTATGCGGTGGCCGGGTGGTTTTGTCAAGAAATAAATTGTCGTTTTTACAGCAGTTTACGTCAATTGACCGCAATTGACAGTTCAGATGCCGCAACGCGTGCAAAACGCCGGCACGCGAATGATGTTGCTGGTAAATAATCAGGCGCACCTTGGGACCGATGTCCGGCGGTGCCGGGATTGCTCTTTCGCCGGCCTTTGACTAACATGAGAGCCCGAAGCCACCCGCACTACCCAAGTTTTTTCCATTGCAGACAGCCATAAACCCAAGGAGGAGAATCATGGGGCAAAAGATCATGGTCGTCATCGGCAGCCCGCGCCGGAAGGGCAACAGCGCCACCCTGGCCAAGCGGGTCGTGGAAGGCGCCAGGGAAGCCGGGGCGAAGGTGGAGAGCTTTTTTCTGCAGGCCATGGATATTCGGGCCTGCACGGCCTGCGACGCCTGCCGCACCAAGCTCAAGAAGGCGTGCATCATCAAAGATGACATGCAAAAGCTTTACGCGAAGATGAAAGCCGCCGACGGCATCGTGATCGCAAGCCCCATCTACTGGTTCACGGTTTCGGCCCAGACCAAGCTGTTCATGGACCGCTGGTATGCCCTGGGGGGCGACGACGGGTATGAATTGGCGGGGAAGAAGTTCGGGGTCGTGCTGGCCTACGCCGATGCCGACCCCTTCACCTCGGGCGCGGTAAACGCGTTGCGCACCTTCCAGGACGCCTTCAATTACCTCGGGGCCCGGTTGGTGGGCACGGTCTACGGCAGCGCCTGGAAGGCGGGAGAGATCAAGAAGAATCAGGCCCTCATGGACGCGGCCTACGATCTGGGAAAGAAGATGGCCTGATCCCTGTTTGTCATTCCGGGAAGTAAATATGCCAATCCCTGCTCGTGTTCAAGCGGGCACTTCGCTTCGTCTTTGCGTGAGACACACAATTTAAGATTCGGCTATGGTTGCGGCCAGCGCATGATCGGCACCGTGCTGACGCTGTTTTGCGGGCTGCCCGTGAGGACGCGATCGCTGTAGGTCACGTAGACCAGGACGTTGCGTTCGCGGTCGAAGAAACGAACGACCCGCAGGGTCTTGAACACGAGGCTGCGTTGTTCGTCGAAGACGCGTTCGCCGTCCTTGAGCTCGCCGAGAATCTTGATCGGGCCGATCTGGCGGCAGGCGATGCTGGCATCGCTCGTGTCTTCCGCGACCCCCAGCGCTCCTTTCACACCGCCGGTCTGGGCCCGGGAAATGTGGCAGGCGACGCCTTGAACCTTGGGGTCGTCGAAGCCGTCGACCACGATCTTGTCGTTGGGCCCGAGCCATCTGAAGTTCGTGCTGACCGAGCCGGTCGTCCCGCGGTCGGGACGGCTGAAAAACCACCACCCGGCCACCGCCACCAGAAGAATGAGGGTGCCGATAATGAATCCGGTTTTTTTCATGATGACTACTTTCCCGCTTCCAGGGTGAGCGCGGCGCTCACCGGTTCTTTGCCCTCCACGGCGGCCGGGGGCTTCACTTCGATGCGTTCCGCCGGGAGCCGACCGGCGTCAACCAGCTCGGCGACGATGGCCTGGGCGCGGGCCTCCGCCAGTTGGGTCAGCTCCGGGTCGCCGACGGGTTCGGTCTCCGCCAGCCGCGCAAACATGACCTTGGCAAGCTCGCCGGGGTCCTTGGGCGCGCCGTCCGCCGCGGAGGAGCCGCCCTTTGCGCCCGCCTCCTTTTTGGCCTTTTCTTCCGCTGCTTTCTGATCCTCTTTGAGCGCCTTGAGAGCTTCGTTGCCGAGGCGCTCGGCAAACATGGCCTCCAGGGCTTTGCCGGTTTCAGGGCTGCCGAAATCCACCGGTCCGGGTTCCGTGCTTCGGCGCAGCTTTCGCCCGAGACTCACGGCCAGCGTGCGGCGTACGCTCGCGGTGCGCAGTTCCTTGAGATCGGTTGCGGGATTGTAGCGGCCCTGCACGACGAGCTTCAGCTGCGGCCTTTTCTGCAAAACGTCCCCGAGCTTGGCAAGCTTCTCCTTTTCCGGCGGCGGGACACCGGGCCGGCCGGGCTCGAAAGCCACGGAGTTGAGCGATTCCTCTCCTCCGCCGGGCAGAAGCGCTCCCAGGGCCCGGAAGGGGCTTGTGACGATTTTGGTGAGCAGGTTGGCGAAGGCCTTCCAAACCACCGCGCCGATGCTGAACTCGGGAGAGTCCAGGTCTCCCTTAACCGGCAGTCCGAGATCGATGATGCCGTTGGAGTCTTCGAGCAGCGCGATGGCAAGATCCAGCGGCAGGTCCACGGCCTCCGGGCTTTCCACCTTTTCGCCGAGGACCAGGCGCTCCACGAGGATCTGGTTGTCGCCGGCCAGCTGCCCTTTGGCCACCTTGTACTTCAGGTCCACGTTGAGTTTGCCGGAATCGATCTTGCGGCCGGCGAACTTGCCCGAATAGGGGGTGAGCCGGGACATCTCCACGTTGCGGAAGACAACGCCGATGTCGGTGAAGGTCTTGGGGTCGGCGGTGTTGAGCTCACCGTTGATCTTGGCGGTCCCGTACTCGTCTACCCGGCCGTCAAGCTCCACCTGGGCGCGGGCGTCCCTGGCGGAGGATATGCCGGCCACGATGCCTTTAAGCTCGTGGATCTTGGTCCCGAAGGGGGTCGGCAGGCTCAGGTCGGCGAAATCAACCCGGCCGTCGCTCACCAGGATGCGATGGATCCGGTACGGGAAGGGGTCGGCCGGCGTCTTCCCGCCGCCGGGCGGGGGAGTTTCGACTTTTTTGGATTCGGCGCCGGGCTTGATCACGTTGGCCAGGTTGATGGAGCGGTTTTTTTCAATGATGAACTTTCCCGTCAGCAGTGCGATTCGCAGATCGCCGATATCGAGCCGGTTCGGTTCGAGTTCCACTTTCAACTGGTCGGTCGCAAGCGACCTCCAGCCGACCAGAGTTTGTTTTTGGGCGGCTTCGGTGACGAGCAGATTGCCGACCCTGAACCGACCCTGGTAAGCTGTCCCGGCCCCGGCCGTTTTCATACCGTGGCGAAGGGTTCCGCGAGTCGAGAAGGTGCCCGACTGGAGGTCCACGGCGGCCGCTTGGCTGAGGTAAGGCTGAAAGGCGGCCAACTCCAGTTTCGACACCTCGATATCGGATTCGACCGCCGGCCCGGACGGGTCCACCGTGCCGGCGGCCTTGATTTCGCCGCCCTCGCGCACTTTGAGGCCCGCATCGAAGGTCATGGGGGATTTGCCGTCCACATTGGCCAGGGAGAGCGCCAGGTCCTCTATGGTGATGACGGGCGCATCCGGCTTGACCGTGAGATCGGAAAATTGGACCTGGAAGCCGGACAACGCCACGGCCTTGGCCAGGAATTGGAACGGATGGCCTTCGGCCGCCGCTTCGGCCGCTTCGGCCGCGATGGCCCCCTTCTGCGGCGGGGACGCCAGCTGTATCAGGTTGATGGCGCCGTCGGGCAGCCGTTTCAGGTCCACCCGGCCGCCTTCGACGGAAACCTTCTCGACGCTGAAGGCGTTGTTTGTCAGATCATAGGCGCCGGCCAAAAGCCCGATGCGCTGGATCCGCAGGCCCGGCTCGGCCTCGCCCGACAGCGCCGCCTGGAAATTCGACAAGCCCACGCCGATGTCGCTCACGGCGACACGGGTCTGCTCGCCGGCCTCCACCCGCACTTTCAGGGTCGTCTTGATTTCGCCGACCCCTGCGATGAGGCCGGGGGTGCGGCTCTGGTCCTGGTAGTCGGCGGCAAAGCCGCTCAGATCGAAGGCGGCCAGGTTCAGGGTCCAGGGCTTGGCGACGGCGACTGGCGGCGATGGGGCAGAGGCGGGTTTTTGAGTGTCCCTTGCGATTCGTTCCAGGTTCAGGATCCCGCTTTCATCCACGCGGAGTCGGGCCCGCCCCCCCGCGATCGCCAGCTTGTCGATCTCGACCTGCTGCTTGGCCAGATCGATCCGGCCGCCGGTCAGCCGCGCCTCCGGCAGTTCGAAAAAAGGCGCTTCGGCGCCTTCGAGTTTCAGGGCAACCCCCATCAGCGCGACGGTAAGCTTGCCGAGCGTCACCTGCGGCTCTGTCCCGCTCAGATCCACCTGGTAGTCGGCGGTGAGGCTGACCCGGCCGGCCGGCTGCTCGATGGCAACGGCATCCCGTAAGAATTTCCAGGCGGTGGCGGTCTGGACGTTCTCGAGGGCGAAGCTGCCCTTGGACCCCACCGGGTTCAGGCTGATCTCGCCGTTCCAGCGCAATGTCCCCCCGTCGCCCAGAGTCGCCGTGATGGAATCCGGCGCCTCCTGCCCGGGCAGGGTGGTGAGGTTTTTGATCTGGACCTGCAAAGGCTTGAGCCCGAGGGAGGCGGGCTTGGATTGGCGTCGGTCGGTGAGGTCGATCTGGCCCCCGTCGATGGAGATCTCCTCGATCAGCAGGCGCGGCGGCCCCTTGTCTTTTTCCGGCGGCCCCGAAGGTTGCGGGGATGCTGGTGCCAGGCCGGCGAGGTTCAGAGCCCCATCCTTGGCGATGACGGCGTTGACGTGGGGACCTTCCAGGCGCACCTGGCGAAACGTCCAGGCCCAGTCTGGAAGGCTCTTCAGCTCGAAATCGACGAACAGCCGCTTGAAGCCCACGACCGGCTGACCGTCCGGCTCCTCCATGCGGAAATCGTTCGCATCAACGGTGAAGAGGAAGGGGTTGATGCGCACTTCACCGATGGCGGCCTGTTTCTTGAGCTGCTCCTGCACGATTTTCGGCACATAGTGCCGCACCAGCCAAGGCGCCAGAAAAAACCCGGCCAGCGTGTAAACCACCAGCACCGCGACACAGACAATAAACGGCTTGCTCCGCAGGATTTTCTTCAAGAAGTTCATGGCTTTTGATCCCCGTCGGGTTGGCATCAAAAAGGCGCTGCTCAATGCTTTTAAACTATAGCCGCAACTATACGGATGGGGGAAGCAAAATCAAGCCGGCTGAGCGATCATTTACTACTGTGGCAATCAAATATGGCATGCTCCGATGGCACCGACGCGTCGCCGGGGTCCGGAAGAGCTATCTGTTTTCGCCGAGCCGGAACAACGAATCGACGGCCACCGGGCCCGGAATCAGGTTCTGGGCGCGCATGATCGCTTCGGTCTGCTGCCAGGCGGCGGTATCGATCTTGCCGAATTCGGAAGCCGGCGACGTCGCCATCAGCAGCCGGGTGACGGGCAGCTGTTTGCGGATGACGGCCGCGGGCGTCTCGCGGTCGGCGTCGAGAAGGACCTTGACGGCCAGCTCCTCGTTTTTCGGGTCCAGCGCATCCTGCCACCCTTGGAGCAGGGCGGCGAGGAAGCGCTGGACGGTCTCGGGGCGCTTTTCCACCATTTCCCGGGTGGTGATTACCGAGTTGGCCACGAAGCGGATGCCCAGGGCGTCCGGGTTCATGAAGGCGTATTTTTCGCCGGCCTGCTCAAGTTTTCCGCCGATGATGACGGCCTGGGCGTTGAGGTAAAGCGGCCAGAAAGCCACCTTGCCTTCGTAAAACGGCGTGTAGTCGTAGCGCACGCTGAACAGATCCACCTGATTTTCAGAGATGCCGTGGCGGGCGAGCAGGGCCCGCAGGATGGCCTCGTCGTTGCCGCCGAAGGTGATCCCGATGCTTTTCCCCTTGAGGTCTTGCGGCGTCGTGAAGGGCGTACGGTCGGGGCGGTAGATCCATTGCAGGGGGTTCACCTGGAAGAGTTGGGCCAGCACCACGATAGGCGACCCTTTGGCCGCGGCCCGCAGCACCTGGTCGGCGGAGGCCACCCCGAACTGGGCGTGGCCGAGCTCGAGCTCCTTCAGGGCGTCGCGCTCGGGCCCGCCGGGCTTGACGTTCACCTTCAGCCCGCTGCGCGCGAAATAACCGTGGGCCTCGGCGTAGAGATCGCCCACGGTGCTGACGTTGTAGAGCCATTTGAGCCGGTAGTTCACCTCTTCGAGTTTTTCTTTTTGCCCGCAGGCAAAAAGAAAAAGAAAAATGGGAAAAAGAATCAATGCGCGCTTCATGCCTGGGACCCCATCTGTTCCCTTCGATTCCGCCACCGGGCTGGAAATCAGTCTATGTGCGCTTCAAGCGTGTTTGAAGCGCATTGCCGGCCCACTCGAGGCTCACCAGGTAAATCGAGGTGCCGATGCCGATCAGAAAAAGGGCGATCAGGATCTTTCCCAGATCGCTCTGGTAGAGCGCGATGCGGATGCTGTAGCCGATGCCGGCCGTGGCGGCGATGAACTCGGCCACGATGGTGCCGACCATGGCCATGGTGGCGCTGCCGACGATCACGGTGGTAAGCTTCTGGATGTTCTCGAAGGCCCGGATCTTCACCTGCAGCCGCCAGGTCATGCGGCCGGTGGACTCGTAGAAGTGTTCGATTTCCCGCACGGGCTCCGCGAACACCCCGATAAAGGAGAGCAGCAGCGGAAAGTAGCAGATCATGGCGGCGATCAGCAGGCGCGAGGCGAGCCCGTCGCCGAGCAGGATGAAAATGATCGGGGCCACGGCCACGATGGGGTAGGCCTGGACGTTGAACGCCGCCGTGCGGATAAAGGAGCCCACCCAGGCGGTCAGGCGGCCGATGATCGCCACCGTCGTCGCCAGGCAGATGGACACGATGTGGCCGAGAATGGCGACCGCCAGGGTGTTCAGGACGGCCAGCAGGTAGGGACCCGCGTACGTGCGGCCCGTGCGCCAGATCTCACCGGGGCTGGGGATGACGTAATCCGAGAGGCTCAAACCGTATTTCAACGCCAGCAGCAGGCCCACGCCCAGGAAGTAGATGATGAAAAACTGGTAGATCCGCCTATGCAGCATGAACGATCTCCAGCATGACGCGCTCCAGACGGCTTGGATCGGGCGGGGTGTCTTCCCGGTAATCTTGGCCCTGAACGGAAACGACCTGGGGGGTTTTCGACGGGCTGCGCAGCACGAGCACCTGGCTGCAGAATTTGGCGACTTCGGCCACGTTGTGGGAGATGTAGAGAAAGCAGCGTTCCGGGTACAAGGCCTTGACTTTGAGGATGATTTTCTCCCGGGTGAGCTCATCCACATTGGCGAGGCTTTCATCCATGATGAGCAGGTCGAAATCCTGCAGCAGATAGCGGATGAGGTTGGCGCGGTTTTGCTGGCCGAGGGAAAGCCGCTGGAAGCGCGAGGTGATGCTGGCTTTCATCCCGAAGGTCTCGACCAGTTCATCCATCCGGCGGCGGTCGGCGAGCGGGGCGATCTCCTCGAAATGCGCGCGGACGCTCGACCAGCCCGGCAGGCGTTCGAGATTGTAGGTGTAGAGCACGCGGCGGCCTCCGTTTTCGGCGACCGCTCCTTCAAACCCCTTGATGGTGCCGGCCAGCATCTTGGCCAGCGTGGTTTTGCCCACGCCGGAGGGCCCGAAAAGGGCATGGAAACCGGGCTCGGAGATTTGAAAATTCAGATCGCTGAACACCTCGCCTGCGGCGTTCGGGTATCGGTAGGAGATGTGCCGGCCTTCGATCTGCATGAATCCCGGTTCTATTTATTCATCTGCGATCCGCTGTTCGGAAAAGGACTCTTTCTTGTATAGCAGTATCACCATTGATTCTCAACCGGTGCCGGCAAACGCTCTTGCCAAAGAGCCGTCTCGGCGTTATGGGTAAGGTGATGTTTAAAGCATTCCTTCGAGGTGCCGAATGGCCTTCCGGCCCACCAGCTTGCAAGGGCGCTTCACCCTTTATCTGATCCTGCCCGTTGCAGCACTTCTGGCCGTCATGGGGGTCGCCGGCTTCTTTTACGCCCGGGACCTGCTGCTCGATCAATGGCGCGAGGCGGCGATCCTGAAGCTGCAGCGGGCCGCCCACCAAATGGACATGCACCTCAGCGGCTTCAAAGAGGGGATCCGGCTTTTTCATGACGCCTCCGGTGCTCAATATGACGTGTCGTTTCAAGCCTGGGCCTTGGAGCGCCTGGCACGGCAGGAGGGCATCGTTGACGTCAAGCTGAGCTGGGAGAAGCCCGAGGGGGGTGCGGCCGCGGGGCTTGAGTCCGGACCCATGGCCCATGGCGCGGGGCGCGGCTCCCGCGCCATGGGCCATGCGTGGCGGATGCGGCGGTTTCACAGCGCGAACATCAGCGAAATCACCCCGCCGCGCTTCGACGCCCGCGGGGAGCACGGCACCGTCAGCATGATCTCGGAGCTGCTCGATGAGCGGGGGCAGGCCATCGGCCGGCTCGAGGTGGTTGCCAACTTCGATTTCCTGTTCCGGCACGTCGTGGAATCGGGCTGGTGGCAGAGCAACAAGGCCTATCTCGTGGATGAGACCGGACAGATTCTCGTCTGCACGGTCCCGGGGCGGCATGGGATGCTGAACGACACCGACGACCCGCTCGAAAAGGCGACCTTCCGGGCCATGGCGAACGAGGCTTTCGGGACCGTGCGAGGGGAGGGACATCCCCCCTCCGAGATCGGCGGGTTTTACCGGATCGCGGAAGCGCCGTGGTTTCTGGTGATGATCGCGCCCGGCCGTGAGATCTTATCGCCTATCATTCAGTTCCGGTGGAGCTACTCGATTTTTTCCGTTGGGTTCATCGCGATCATCGTCGCTTTGATTCGGGCGGTCACCGGGCGCCTGGCCGCTGAGATCGGGAAGGTGTCCGATGCGGCGCTGCGGCTTTCGCAAGGTGATTTCGGCGAGCCCCTTCCGATCAAAAGCCGCGACGAGGTCGGCGAGTTGACGCGCAGCTTCAACCTGATGATGCGCCAGCTCCAGGAGCGCCTGCATCTGAAGGAAGCCATGAACCTTGCCATGGAGGTCCAGCAGAACCTGCTGCCCACGGCGCCGCCGCCGGTGGCCGGCCTCGACATCGCCGGCCGCAGCCGCTACTGCCAGGAAACCGGCGGGGATTACTTCGACTACATTCAAAGAACCGGCCCGGCCGGTGACGCGCGCCTCTGTGTGGCCGTGGGCGACGTGGTCGGCCACGGGATATCGGCCGCCTTGCTCATGACCACCGTGCGCGCGCTGCTGCGCGGCCGTCTCGACCGACCCGGGGCCATCGCCGAAGCGGTGTGCCACGTCAACCGGCTGCTGTACCAGGACACGGCGCCCAGCGGCAGTTTCGTGACCCTCTTTCTGCTGGAGCTGGACCCTGCCGTCGGGCATATCGAATGGGTTCGGGCCGGACACGACCCGGCGTTGTTATACCGCGCGGCCACGGGCGACATCCAAGAGCTGGGCGGGCCGGGTATGGCGCTGGGGGTGAAGGAGGTCTGCTCCCATCCGAGCGGCGGCCGCTCGGGGCTTGGCAACGGCGATGTGCTTTTGATCGGCACCGACGGCATCTGGGAAACCCGGGACCCGGCCTCGGAGCGGCTGGGCAAGGAACGGGTCGGTGAAATCCTAAAATCTCACCATCGCCGGAGCGCCGAAGGGATCCTGGAAGCGGTCCTCGGGGCCGTGGATGAGTTCCGCGGGGCGGCGCATCAGGAGGACGACATCACCCTGGTGGTCGTGAAAGTCGCCGGCTCGGGTTATTAATCGCCTCGAAATAGTATGGACCGAGAGCGACCCCCTCACCCTTGCCTCTCCCCCGATTCCGGGGGAGAGGCAAGGGTGAGGGGGTGTCCGTGACTATATAAATATTCAACCCTCAATAAGCATGAAGACCAGTCGGCGCGGGTGGCGGTCACGGCCGGCGGCGATCCGACCCCCTCAGGTAGAAAAAAAGCACGGCCCCGGCAGCGATCATGCCCGCGCAGAGCACCTGCCCCATCGAGAAAAAACCCACCACAAAGCCGATGTGTGCATCCGGCTCTCGGTAAAATTCGATGCCGAACCGCACCAGCCCATAGCCGATCAGGTAGAAGGCGAGCATGGCGCCCCGGGGCGCCCTCACCTTGCGGATGCCCCACAGCACCACGAACAAAAAAATCCCCTCGAAAAACGCCTCGTAGAGCTGCGAGGGGTGGCGCAGGGCCTTTTGCGGGGAGAGGGGGAAGTACATGCCGATCGGGGCGGTGGTGATGCGGCCGTAGAGCTCGCCGTTGATGAAGTTGCCCAGGCGGCCGAAAGTGTAGCCCAGCGGGATGGCCGGAATGTAGAGGTCCGCCACGTCGCGCAGGCGGATGGCATTTTTTCGGGTGTAGAGCCAGCCCGCGATGAGGATGCCGATGACCCCGCCATGGTAGGACATGCCGGAGATGCCGGTGAAGGTGATGCCGTTGGAGAACTCGAAGGGCAGAAATATTTCAAGCGGGTGCTTGAGGAAATAGGAGAGGTTGTAGAACACCACGTACCCCAGCCGGGCCCCGACCATCAACCCCAGGATGATCACGGTGGTGAGGTCGTTGACCTGCTGGCGGGAGATCTGAAAGCGCTCTTCGTGTTTGAGGCGATTAATCACCAGGCCATAGGTGATGGCAAAGGCCACGAGGTACATCAGCCCGTAGTACTGCAGCCTGAAAGAGCCGATCTGAAAAATGACCGGGCTGATGTGCTGCGGCAGGTGTTGCCACCAGCTCCAGAAGTCTCCCATTAAAATTAGCCTCTTTCCTTAGGCGGTCGCGTTTGATGCCCGGTGCGATCTTAATGGGGCGGATGGGGGATGTCAATCCGGGCGACACCCTCACCGGCGAACGGGGGTCCATGTCTCGGATTTGCCGTGAGATAGAAAGACCTTGACACGCGGGCGCCCGGCTTCATATCGTGAAATTGACACTTGTCCATATGGCGATCCAACCGCTTTTTCAAGGAGGGCCCATGCCCACCGTTGTTCTGCAAGACGAATCCCTGAGGGACGGTCTTCAGTTCGAGCAAAAAATCCTGACACTTGAAGAAAAACTGTCCCTCTTTCGCCTGTTGGCCGCCGCCGGGGTGAGGCGCCTGCAGGTGGGTTCTTTTGTCCACCCGAAAGCGGTGCCGCAGATGGCGGATACCGAGGAATTCATTCACGCCGTTCGCGATGAACCCCCGGGCGTTCTCATTTCCGCACTGGTCCTCAATGACAAAGGGCTCGAGCGCGCCCTGAAATGCGGACCGGGGCACCTGAGCATGTCCTCGTCGGCCTCCAACTCGCACAGCCTGAGAAACGTGAAGCGCCCGGCCGCGGAAGCGTTTGCGAGCCTGCTCGCGCTGATCCGCCGGGCGGTGGCCGCGGGAGTGGCGGTGCGCGCCGGGATCCAGTGCGCCTTCGGCTGCGTGTACGAGGGGACGGTCGCCGAGGAGCGGGTGGTCGAAATGGCAGGCCGCCTCGCGGAAACCGGCGCCGACGAGCTCAGCCTGGCGGACACCACCGGCATGGCCAACCCGCTGCAGGTGCGCCGGCTCGTCGCCAAAACCCGCGCAGCCGTGCCGCATTTTCCGATTTCAATTCACCTGCACGACACGCGCGGCCTCGGTCTCGCCAACATGCTGGCCGCTTACGAAGAAGGCGTGGATCTTTTCGATGTCACGGCGGGAGGTTTGGGCGGCTGCCCGTTTGTGAAGGGCGCCACCGGAAATGTCGCCGCCGAGGATGCCGTGAACCTGTTCGGGCAGATCGGCGTGGAAACCGGAATCGATCTGAGGGCGCTCTGCAAAGTGGTGGACCGTTACGAGGAGCTGCTGGGCCGCAGCCTGCCGGGCCGCATGAACCGGGTGATCAAATCCCAGGGCATCGCTTTAGGAGTAGAGCTCAGATGACAGCCGAAAAAAAACTCCCGCTGGAAGGCATCCTGGTGCTGGAACTGGGTCACACGGTGATGGGGCCGACCGCCGGCCTGGTGCTGGCGGACATGGGGGCCGACGTCTACAAGGTCGAGCGCACCGGCAGGGGCGATGACACGCGCTGGCTGAAGGGGTTCGGGGCCGGCTTTTTCACCTATTTCAACCGCAACAAGAAAAGCATCTCGCTCGATCTGAAATCCGACCAAGGCAAGGAGATCCTGCTCCGGCTGATCGAAAAGGCCGATGTCCTCATCGAAAATTTTGGGCCGGAGACGGTGGAGCGGCTCGGGGTCGGCTACGAGATCTGCCGGGAGCGAAACCCGCGTCTTATTTATTGCTCGCTTAAAGGGTTCATGCCCGGGCCTTACGAAAAACGTCCCGCCCTGGACGAAGTGGTCCAGATGATGGGGGGCTTAGCCTACATGACCGGTCCGGCCGGCCGCCCCCTGCGTGCCGGGGCCTCCGTCACCGACATCCTGGGCGGAAGCTTCGGGGCCATCGGCATCCTGGCCGCCCTCTACCAGCGCCAGTTCACAGGATGCGGCCAGCTGGTCCAGGCCACGCTTTACGAATCCGTGGCGTTTCTGGTGGGTCAGCACATGGCCGTCGCGGCCATCACCGGTCAGCCGCCGCCCCCCATGCCGGACCGGGGCCGGGCGTGGTCGATCTACGACCTGTTCAAGACCGCCGACAACGAGATGGTGTTTGTCGGCGTCACCTCCGAGCGCCACTGGCAGCGGATGTGCGAAACCTTTGGTTTTCACGACTGGGCGGCCGACCCGCGCCTGTCCGGCAACCAGGAAAGGATCGACCAGCGCGACTGGTTCCTGCCCGAGCTTCAGAACCGTTTGGGAAGGCTGAAAAAGGCGGAGATGATGGCGCGGGCCGAGAAAGCCGGGATCCCGTTCGCCGCGGTGGCCAAACCCCAGGACCTGTTCGAGGACCCCCATCTGAACCAGTCCGACGGCCTAACGGCCACCACCCTGGCCGGCGGCCGAGTTGCCAAGCTGCCTAAGCTTCCTCTGAGAATGGACCGGTCGGCCTTTGACCTGCGGCTGAATCCGCCCGGAATCGGCGAAGGGTCCATGGGGATTTACAAGACCTTAGGCTTCTCGGATGCCGAGATCCACGGCCTGGTGGAAAAAGGCGTCGTCGAGCTGCCCCGCGAAGACGGGGCGGCCGAGGGATGAGACGGTTGCTCCGGAAAATAAACAAGTTCAACGGGAACCGACGTCAGACGGCCACCCCGCTCCGCCTCTGCGGGAGATAGGAACATCAGCTATATCCGTCGCAGAGGTGATAACTCGCAAGCATTTATTAAGGGTTGCATATTTATACAGACACGGGCACCCCCTCACCCTAACCCTCTCCCCCAGGCTTGGGGGAGAGGGTTAGGGTGAGGGAATCGCTCTGTGTCTATACAAATTCGAGACGATTCATAAACGGATTCCAAAGGAAAGATGACGCCCCGTGAGCGCTTCCCCCTGCATCGCACGCCTGCTTCCGGTCACCACTGAGCGCCTGGCCGAGGATGCCTTCGAGATCGGTTGGAAGGAAGATATCCGCGGTTTCGGCCTGTCTGTTTTCCACGGAGACTCGCCCGGGTCGATCCCGGTCCATCCGCCGCTCGCGCAGGTCACGGAGGGCCGCTCCGTCAGGCTGACCGGCCTTTCCTCCGACCGCCCCCACTTCTTCAGACTGGTTGCCTCCGACGGGGGTTCGTTGCTGGTCGGCGAGCGCCGGCCTCTCGTGGAAGGGTGCCCCAACCTGCGGGACCTGGGCGGGTACCGGACCACGGACGGCTTGCATGTGAAGTGGGGTCAGGTTTTTCGATCCAGCAACCTCGGGCGCTTGACGGACAAGGGTCTTGGCCGGCTCAAGCGGCTGGGGATCAAGACGGTTTGCGATTTCCGGACCGAGGCCGAAGCGCTCAAGCTTCCCAACCGTTTTCCGGATTCGACCGCGGTAGCGTATGTGAAGATGCCGATCCAGCACGGGGAGTTCGAGCCGACGTCGGTTTTCGATCGCATCAGAAACGGGGACTACCACTGGATCTCCGAGGAGTTCATGATCCAGGGCTACATCGAGAGCCTCGAGTGCTACCCTGACGTGTGGGCCCGCCTTTTCAAGCGGCTCGCCGACCCGCGGCACCGGCCGCTTCTTTTCCACTGCACCGGCGGCAAGGACCGCACCGGCGCCGCCGCCGCGCTGATTCTTTTCGCTTTAGGCGTACCCACGGAAACGGTGGTTTCCGATTACGGGCTGTCCGACGGCTACAACGCCGATGTGCGCCAGGCGATTTACCAACACCTGCAGCCCTTCGGCGTGGACGTCGCGAAGGTGGAGCCGTATTTCACGGCACCGGAGAGCCGCATCCGCGCGCTCATCAAACATATCGACACCCGGTACGGCTCCGCCGTCGGTTATCTGGTAAAGCGGGCGGGGGTCGGCGAAAAAACGATTGCGTCTTTGAAGGATGATCTTTTGGAGTGAAGGGGGTCCGCACTCAGCGGCGTCAGGAGTCAAAGGGGCCGCTGACGACCCGGTTGCGGCCTTTTTGCTTGGCCCGGTAGAGATGGCCGTCGACGCGTTTGAGCAACTCCTCCGCCTGAAGGGTTTTCGGGAGCTGCCCGGCGCTGAACCCCACCACGCCGAAGCTGGCGGTGGCGCTGATGGCTTCCCCCTCCCACCAGTCGAACTTTTTGCCGGCGATGTGGTCCCGCAGCCGTTCGGCCAACCGCACCGCACTTTCCAGCGCGGTTTCCGGGAGCACCAGCAGGAATTCCTCTCCGCCGTAGCGCGCCAGCCAGTCCGAATCAGCGCGGATGAGCTCGTTCAGGCATTTCACGAACTCTTGCAGCACCCAGTCGCCGCATTGATGCCCGTAGGAGTCGTTGATGGTTTTAAAGTGGTCGAGATCGCACAAGGCCAGTGACAGCGCGCGCCGATAGCGCGCCGCCCGGCGAATTTCCCGCGGGAGCTGGTCGTTCATGAAGCCGCGGTTGAAGCAACCGGTGAGGGCGTCGCGCTGGGACAGATAGAGGATTTTTTGGTTGGCCTGCTCGAGGGCCTCGTTGTCTTTGCGCAGCTTCTCATAGAGAATCGAATTCTCCATGACCAGCGAGCACTGCCGGGCGAGCACCGCCAGCAGGCGCATGTTCTCCTGGGTGACCAGGCTCTGCTGCAGGGGGGTCAAGGCCACGACCATGCCCAGCGTTCGTTTTACGGTCGCCAGCGGCAGCAGCACCGCTGACAACCGATCGCTGAATCCGAAGGCGGGCGTGATGGACGGCTGGCGGCGTTTCAAAACGACCGAAAAAATCCCGACTTCGATCTGGGACTCGATCTCCTTCTGAAATTCATCCTTGCGGCTTTCGGGGACGGCATGGGTGAGCACGAACTCCTGCGAGGCTTCATCCACCATGAACAGCGCACAGCCCTCGATCTCGATCAGGTTCCGGGCGTCCCGCAGAAACGCCTCCCAGATCCGCCGGATGCCGGCTGGGATTTCGATTTTGTCCTGGAATTGCGCCAGTTGCTCTATTTTTTCAGCCAGCTCGATGAGTGCGGTCGGAGAGGGTTTCATATTAAAATAATAGCAGAAACAGCACCGCTTTTCTACTCTCATGTAATCGTCGTGGCAAGCAATAGCTTCTCACGATTCCGGTTGACGCTCTGGGGCGCCTCTGTTATGAGTCCGGCGGATTAATCTGAAATCCGGAGATTTACCTGCTATCCACCCTAAAAGCCTGAGAGGGGATGTATGGAAAAGAGAAAATGGATTGCCGTTGCGGTCACCCTGGTTCTTTTTTTCATTGCCGCCGGCACGGTGAATGCCCAAAAAATAACCTGGAAGATGGCTTCGGCCTGGCCGGGCGGCACCCAGATCCAGTGGGCGGCAGACTTCTTTGCGGAATCCGTCAACCAGATGAGCGGCGGGAGACTGGAGATCAAGAGTTATCCGGCCGGCAAGCTGGTCGGGGCCATGGAAGTATTTGACTCCGCGCGCATGGGAAATATCGATGTGGCGCACGCGTCCCCGGCTTACTGGATCGGTAAAATGCCGGCGGGCGCGCTCTTCGGCTACCTGCCCTTCGGCATGGAGGCCGTGCCCTACCTGGCCTGGATGTATGACAACGAGGGCTATGCGCTGTACCAGGAGCTCTACGCCTCTTATAATTTCGGCTTCGTGGCCCCCTGCGGCATCATCCCGCCGGAGGACCTGGCCTGGTCGAACAAGCCCATCAAGAGCCTGGAGGACTTCAAGGGTCTGAAGTTCCGGACGTCCGGGTACTGGGGAGAGATCCTCAGCGAAGCCGGCGCCTCGGTGGTCATGCTGCCGGCCGGCCAGATCTACGAGGCCCTGCAGCGCAACGTCATCGACGCCGGCGAATTCAGCATCCCCAGCATGGACAAGACCCTGGCGTTCCACGAAATCGCCAAATATCTCCTTGTCCCCGGCATTCACCAGCCCAGCACCATCCTGGACATCCTGGTCAATAAGAATTCCTGGGAGAAGCTCCCCGCCGACCTCAAAGACATTGTAAAGGGCGCCGCCCAGATGACCACCATGCGCATGCTGACCAACAGCATCTCCAAAGACATCGAGGCCCTGGCCTTTTTCAAGCAGAAAGGGGTCACCATCAACTATCTCGACCCCAAGATTCAGAAGGAACTCTACGCCAAGGCCGTCGCCCTGATGGACCAGAAGGCCGCCAAGGACCCCTTCTTCGCCAAGGTGTGGGAATCCCAGAAAAAATTCCGCAAGGAATACAACATGTACAAAGGGCTGATGACGCCTCAGTTTGAGTAGCGCCCCGGCGAAACAAGGCTTCGGGCGCGGGCGGGGGCACCTCCCTTCCGGCGGCCTGAAGCCTTTGTCCCCCTCTACCGAAACGCGGCCATATGACGAAAATAATCCGGGCGATCGACGCCATAAACGAATGGAGCGGCAAGGCCGCCTCCTGGCTGGTGCTCATTTTTACCATTGTGCTCGGCTATGAGATTGTGCTGCGCTACGTGTTCAACGCCCCCACTAAATGGGCCTTCGACATCAGCTACATGCTGGGCGGATCATACTTTTGGCTGGGGGTCGGCTATACCATGCTCAAGAAAAAGCACGTGCGCATCGACATCTTTTACCGCACCTTTTCCGTCCGCAAGCAGGCGCTGGTGGACATCTTTTTTTCGCTGGTTTTCTTTTTCCCGCTCTGGGGCATTCTGCTCTACAAGCTCATTCCGTACGTCTATTTGTCCTGGATTACGGATGAACGCTCCATGCAAGGCTACTGGATGCCCATTCTCTACCCCTTCAAGACCGTCATGCCGGTGGGCGTGGCGCTTCTGCTGCTTCAGGGGATTGCCGAGTTGATGCGGTCGATACAGGTGGTGATTCGCGGAGAGGTAGCCCATGAGCCCTGAAATCATCGTGCTGCTGATCTTTGTCGGGCTCTTTGCCAGCATTTTCATGGGCTACAACACGGCCTTCGTGCTCGGCGGCCTCTCGATGATCTTCGGCTACCTTTTCATCGGGCCGGAGGTTTTCGGGTTCTTCATCGTCCGCCTTGAGGGCGTGATGAAAAACTACGACCTCCTGGCGGTGCCGCTCTTTCTGTTCATGGGCGTGTACATGGAAAAAGCCGGTGTCGCGGAGCGGCTTTACAGCGCCCTGTACCTGCTGCTGGGCGGCCTCCGGGGAGGGCTCGGCATCAGCACCATCACCATCTGCGCCGTGTTCGCGGCGGCCACGGGCGTGGTCGGCGCCTCCGAAATCACGGTCGGCCTCATCGCCCTGCCCGCCATGCTGTCGCGCAATTACAACAAATCTCTGGCCTGTGGCGCCATCTGTGCCGGCGGCACCCTGGGCATCCTGATACCGCCCAGCGTCATGATCGTCATCTACGGGCCGCTGGCCGGCATCTCCGTGGGCAAGCTTTTTCTGGCGGCGATCATCCCCGGTGTTATGCTGGCGTTGCTCTATATCGTCTACATCGCGGTCCGGTGCTATTTCCGCCCCGAGGACGGGCCGCCCATGCCGGCCGAGGAGCGCATGGTGCCCTTGCGCCAGAAATTATATCTCCTCTTGACGTCGGTCGTCCCGTCCGCCATTTTGATCCTGGCGGTGCTCGGAAGCATTTTTTTCGGAGTGGCAGCGGTCACAGAGGCCGCCGCCGTGGGCGCCCTGGCCGGAATGGCGCTGGCCGGCTTTTACGGCCGGTTGAGTCTCGGGCTGGTGAAGGAGGCCTGCACCCAAACCCTTGAAATCACCAGCATGATTCTGATGATCGCCGTGGGGGCGGCTTTTTTTTCGACGGTGTTCGTGGCCCTGGGCGGGGACGACCTGATCCAGAAATTGTTCACGAACCTTCCGATGGGCAAATGGGGGTTTATCCTGGGGATCAACATCCTGCTGATCATGCTGGGGATGGTCATCGACTGGATCGGCATCGTTTTCATCATGGTGCCTCTGATCACGCCGGTGGCGGAATCTTTCGGATTCGACCCGATCTGGTTCGCCACCCTGGTGATGGTGAACCTTCAGATTTCCTTTTTGACGCCGCCCTTTGCGTACTCGATTTTCTATCTGAGAGGCATTACCCCGCCGGAAGTCAAGACCACCGACATCTACCGGGGGGTGATCCCCTTCGTGGGGCTGCAGATATTTGCCCTGATTCTTTGCACCTTGTTCCCCGGACTCATTACCTATTTGCCGGGTCTGATGATCCAGTAAGCCCTTCCGGCAGCGCCGGCGATGGGCAGACTCAGGAGAAGCGTTCGGAGTCCGATGGTTAAAAAACAGAAAACAACCCTGTTCATCCAATGCCTAGTCGATGCCATCTGGCCGCAGGTGGGCGAGGCCATGGTGCGGGTGCTGGAAAGACTCGGTCTCGAGCTGGATTGCCCCACGGATCAGACCTGCTGCGGGCAGCCGGCATTCAACTCCGGTTTTCAGAAAGAGGCGCGGGTGGCGGCGCGGCGGTTCATCGAAATTTTCGAAAGCGCCGGGACCATCGTCTCGCCCTCGGGCTCCTGCGTGCACATGGTGCGCCATCACTACCCGGAGCTGTTCAAGGACGAGCCGCAATGGCGCGAACGGGCGGAGCGCATCGCCGGCCGCACCTACGAGTTCACCGAGTTTCTGGTGGACGTGCTGAAGGTGGAGGACGTGGGCGCGAGCTACCCCGGCCGGGTGACCTACCACGACTCCTGCCACCTGCTGCGCGGCATCCGGGTCAAGGATCAGCCCCGGCGGCTTTTGCGCGCGGTGGCCGGCCTCGAGCTGGTGGAGATGAAGAACTCCGACTACTGCTGCGGGTTCGGCGGCGCTTTTGCGGTGAAATACCCGGACATCTCCGCGGCCATGGTCAACGACAAGGTCGACCACATCCTCGCCTCCGGCGCGGAGACCGTGGTCGGCTGCGACTCGGGCTGCCTGCTCAACATCGCCGGTGCGATCAGCCGCCGAGGGCTTGCCGTCCAGACACGACACATCGCGGAGATCCTGGCGCATAAAAAGTGATGAGCAACGAGCAGCGAGTTACGAGTGATGAGTTCAGAGTTATGAGTGCAAAGACCTTGAACACAGAGGGTCTCTGTTTCAGATTCGCAGCGGTTCGCTTGAACCCTTGACCTCTCGACCCCTTGAACCCTGACTTTAGCTATGTCCGACGTCAGCACTGAAAAATATGTGGAAGAAGCCAAGCGAGGCATCGCCGATCCGGTGCTTCGCCGCTCCCTGGCCTCGCTGCAGGAGCGGTTCGGCCGCGGCACGGCTGAGGCCTACAGAAAGTTGCCCGAAGGGCCGGATTTGCGGCTCAAGGCGCACGCCATCCGCGAAAAAGCGATCGAAAACCTCGATGTGCTCCTGGAAACCCTGACGGCCAAGATCCGGCAAAACGGCGGCCACGTCTATTTTGCGGCGACCGCCAAAGACGCAGCGGAGTACTGCCTGGAGGTGGCACGCCGCAACCGGGTGAAGCTGATCGTCAAGGGCAAGTCCATGGTCACCGAGGAGATCGGTTTGAACCCGGTGCTCGAGGCCGCGGGGGTCGAGGTGGTGGAGACCGATCTCGGGGAGTACATCATCCAGCTGGCCGGCGAAAAGCCCTCCCACATCATCGCTCCGGCCATCCACAAGACGCGCAACGAGATCGCCGACCTTTTCGTCCGGAAACTCGGCATCCGCCGCACCACGGACCCGCCCGAGCTGACCCAGGCCGCCCGCAAGGCCCTGCGCGCGAAGTTCCTGGCGGCCGACATGGGCACCTCCGGCGTCAACATGGCCTGCGCCGAGACCGGCCACATCACCACCGTCTCCAACGAGGGCAACATCCGCATGGCCACCACCCTGCCGCGGGTGCACGTGGCCTTCATGGGCATGGAGCGGATCGTGGCCCGGCTGGACGAATACGAGATCATCCTGAGGCTCCTTTGCCGGGGGGCGGCGG
>CAZLSV010000033.1:0-3266 GCA_964562235.1 uncultured Desulfatibacillum sp. | reverse complement strand
CCCCGCCGGCCCGGCGAGTCGGACGGCCCCGACGAGTTTCACCTGGTCGTCATCGACAACGGGCGCAGCCGGATTCTCGCCGACCCGCAGTTCCGCGAGATGCTCTGCTGCATCCGCTGCGCCGCCTGCCTCAACGTCTGCCCGGTTTACGGCAAGATCGGCGGACACTCCTACGGGTTTGCCTACTCGGGGCCCGTCGGCGCGGTGGTGACGCCGCTGCTCACCGGGATCAACCGGGCCAAGGACCTGTGCTGCGGGGAGACCCTCTGCGGGGCCTGCATGGACGCCTGCTCCATGAACATCGACCTGCCGCGCATGCTGCTCGCCCTGCGGCAAAAACTCGCCTACGGGGACGCAAATTGGCAGGTCGAGCCGGCCAGCCGCGCCGAGGGGCTGGCCTATCGGGGATGGTCCTGGCTCATCGGCAACCGCCGGCTGTATGAACTGGGGCTCAAGCTGGCCGCCGCCGTTCAGCGGCTGCTGCCGCAGGAAAAGGGCCTGATCCGGCGCCTGCCGCCCCCGGTGCAGGGCTGGACCCAGAGCCGCGATTTGCATCCGTTGGCGCAAGAGACGTTCATGGAGCGCTGGCGGAAAAGAAAAAAGCAATGAGTGATGAGTTCCGAGTGATGAGCAACGAGCAGGAAGAGATGTTGGATACATGCAGACTCAAGACCAGATCCTATTTTTTCGGCGTATTAGAACGGCGTTAGGGCACGCACCGGATGTTTCTCGCGAAGCAGGGCACCTGTTCGCCCGGGACCCTTCGGCCGAGGAGCTGCAGCTGCTGGAGCGGATCGGCCGGCGATCGGCGGCGGAGCGCGAGGCCCTGCTGGAGCGGCTCAGCGAGGCCGGAAAGCCGATCAATCTCAAGGTGATCCCGGTCCCGGACACGGCCGCCGCGTGCTCCGACATTGTCGCCTTGGTGGATGAAAAGCAGCCGGAATGGGGGGAGTCCAAAAGCGTGGCGGCGTGGCGGCACCCGCTGATCGAAAGCCTCGGTCTTGAAGGGTCTTTGGCGCCGCTTCAGGTTCCTCTGCGAACGACCGACGCGATGGACCCTGAAGCCGGCCGTGAGCGCGACCGGGCGGAACGCGCCGGCCAGCGCGCCGACATCATCGCCTCTTACATCGGGGTGACCGCCGCCGACTTCTGCCTGGCCGACACCGCCACCCTCGTCCTGCGCAACCGTCCCGGCCAGCCGCGCTCCGTGGCGCTCGTGCCCTCCATCCACATCGCCGTGATCACGCTCGACCAGATCCTGGCCGACATGAAGGAGCTCTTCGCGCTGCTGCGCTGGGACGAACGCTACCGCCCGGAAGGGCTTTCCAACTACATGTCCTTCATCTCCGGCCCCAGCAAGACGGCCGACATCGAAGCCACCATGGTCCACGGCGCCCACGGGCCCCGGGAAGTGCATCTTTTCGTGATCACCGCCTGACGGTCGCCCGACCTTATCCCGCCGATGAAGAAGACGACCATCTTTTGGGACAACGACGGGGTTCTGGTCGACACCGAGACCCTCTACTTCCAGGCCAACCGGACGGTCTTCAAATCCGTGGGCTTCGACCTGGACCCGGAACAATTCCGCGAATTCTATCTGAAGCAATCCGGCGGGGCCTGGCACCTGGCCCTTGCGAACGGGCTGCCGGCCGCGGCCGTGGAGCCCCTGCGCGATCGCCGCAACCGGATCTACGCAAAGCTTCTGGGCACGGCCGAACTGGCGATGGCCGGCGCGGAGGATTGCCTCCGGTCGCTGGCGGGACGGTTCCTCACCGGGGTGGTGACCAGCTCGCGGCGGGATCACTTCGATTTGATCCACTCCCGCACGGGGCTGCGCCGCTTTTTCGACTTCGTCGTCAGCTGCGACGACGTCGCGCACACCAAGCCGAACCCGGAGCCCTATCTGAAGGCGATCGAACTGTCCGGCCGCCGGCCGGCCGAGTGCCTGGCGATAGAGGATTCCGAACGCGGGCTAACGGCCGCCAAGGCCGCCGGCCTGGAGTGCTGGGTGATCCCGAACGCGCTCACCCGAAACGGGGACTTCCGCTCGGCCGACCGCGTGCTCGCAAGCCTGGCCGAGGTCGCCGCAGGACTCGGCCAGCGGTAGCCGTTTGGTAAGGGAAGCGAAGAGGGATATCGTTTTTTTTTTCACAAAAGAACCATGCCAACCGGCATGCTTTTCAGTGCGTGAGCAACCTCGGCGTAAATATCGCGGGCATGATAATCTGGCGTGATGAAATGTTCTACAGTGGCAAAACGCCATTGTTAATCGAAATAAAATGACAGATTGCCCTGGCGATATTTCAACCTCCAAACGGGTGTTTTCCCTCCCGCGCTTGACAGCCGATCGCTTTCTATATAGTTTTTCCACAATAGAAATTTCCGGGGTGGCGGTTTACGCCTGAGATCATACCCGTTGAACCTGACCTGGGTAATGCCAGCGTAGGGAGTCTTCAACAAGGAGAGTTCTCGGAGCCGTTTCCCCATCGGAAACGGCTTTTTTGTTGGTAGGTCAGGGGGCACTATGCCCTCCCGTCGGCAACTAAGTGGCCTTTTTCATAAATACCATCACGAATTACGTCGACCCCCACCCTCTCCCTGCCCTCCCCCTGAGGGGGAGGGTTAGGGTGGGGGTCGCGCGACGCCTGTGGCTGTATTTATGAAACGATGTACTAAGGACGGGAGCGGCATTCAGCCCTGCTGGTCGCGGCTGGAAAGCCGCTCCCACAAAAAATGGCTGTGGCATCGTTTCGATTCGGTGAAAGGAGGATCGCGCGATGAAAACCAGGGATATCGCCCGCGCCGCCCTGCTGGTGGCGCTGGCCGTGGCGCTCTCGCCGTTTTTCATCCCCGTGGGGATATCCAAGTGCTACCCGGCCCAGCACCTGATCAACGTTGTTGCGGCGGTGGTGCTGGGACCGGCCTACGCCGTCATGATCGCGTTTCTGGCGGCCCTGATCAGAAACATCCTCGGGCTGGGGACCCTGCTGGCGTTTCCGGGCGGGATGATCGGCGCGCTGCTCGCGGGGCTGGCGTATCGTACTTTTAAAAACACCTGGGCGGCCGGGGTGGGCGAGGTGCTCGGCACCGGCGTGCTAGGGGCGCTCGTCAGCGCCTGGCTGGTGGGGCCGGTCCTGCTCGAGAACTCCATGGCGGCCGGGGCCCTGATCGCCGCTTTCAGCTTGAGCTCGGCCGGCGGCGCGATCGTCGGGCTGCTGGCGCTGAAATTTCTGCGGAAAGTGAACCTGTGGCAGCCGCCGTCCGAT
>CAZLSV010000032.1:37761-55261 GCA_964562235.1 uncultured Desulfatibacillum sp. | reverse complement strand
CCTGATATCCTATGCCCTGTCCGCCAAGAACAAGGGCGACGAAGACAAGGTGTTCACCTCGCTTACGAGGCTTCTGGAGGAAGACACCTCTCTTCGGATCGACCGGCTGGCGGAAACCAAGGAAATCATCCTCCACGGCCAGGGACAGATCCACATCGAGACCACCGTCGAACGCCTCAAGCGCAAATTCAACGTCGAGGTCCAATTGAACATCCCCAAGGTGCCCTACCGGGAGACCCTCAAGAAAAAAGTGCGGGTCCAGGGCCGGCACAAGAAACAGACCGGCGGCCACGGCCAGTTCGGCGACTGCTGGGTGCAGTTCGAGCCACAGCCCCGCGGCAAGGGGTTCGAGTACGTGGACGCCATCGTCGGCGGCTCCATCCCCCGGCAGTACATTCCCGCGGTGGAAAAAGGCATCGTCGAATCCGCGCAGCGCGGGGTGCTGGCGGGCTTCCCGTGCGTGGACTTCAAGGCCACGGTGGACGACGGCTCGTTCCACGCGGTGGACTCCTCGGAAATGGCCTTCAAGATCGCAGGCTCCCTTGCCTTCCGCAAGGCGGCCGAGCAGGCCGACCCGGTCCTGCTGGAGCCGGTCATGAAGGTGACCGTGATCGCTCCGGACGAGTTCATGGGCGACATCATGGGCGACCTGAACAGCCGACGCGGCCGGGTGCTGGGGATGGAGAACGCAGGCAAGAACCAGATCATCAACGCCTATGTGCCGATGTCGGAGTTTCAGACCTATGCCCCGGACCTGCGCTCGATGACCGGCGGCCGCGGCATCTACCGGATGGAGTTTTCGCACTACGACGAGGTGCCCAGCCACACCGCCCAGAAGATCATCGAGGCGGCGGCCAAGGCCAAAGAGTGATTTTCTTATCCGCTGCGCGGATAAGAAAATAACGGTTCATAACAGAAAAAAGGGGGAGGCTCCACGAGCTGGAGATTCCCCCTTTTATCTTCCGGTCGGGCGGGTGTTCTCGTCCCGCTGCGGGCAGATCGCGTGCGGTTCGGGTTGCAAACCTTATCGGGGCGGGATGACGGAAGCCGGGAGGCACTCCCGGGAAGGCGCGTAGCCGGCCCAGAAGGCTTCCCAACGTTTCGAAAAAAAGATGCGGTTCCGGGGAGAGATACGCTTTGCTTCCGGACAGCCCGCCGCGTGGAACCGACGCGAGTTGCGGTTGCCGGCATACCGGCCCTCTTTTTCGCACCACTCCCGCCACTGGCCCCGGCCGCTCTGCATGGCCTCCCGCTGGGCTTTCAGCAGCCGGTTTTCGTATCGGATGTTCGGCAGCCGGTAGAGGCAGTACGCCAGGCCCGATTCCAGCAGTTTTTCGTTCACCATCGAACCGTCCGGCAAAAAGACGTACGCCAGTGTCCGGCCGTAATCGTCAAAACGTTCGGCGTCGAATTCCAGCCGGATCCGGCGGTTTCCGACCAGTTCGATGTTGCGCCGACGGGCTTCGAAACCGAACGGATCGGCGGTGTTGCGCGCGTGGTGAATTTCAGGGGCGTTCACACCGATGTAGCGCACCAGCCGCCCGTCCGACACCTGCACGGTGTCTCCGTCGGCGACCCGTTTGACCGTGACCCACTCCCCGGCACGCACCTCCCCGGCGCCGAGCGCCAGCAGCAGCGCAACCCCGAGGGTGAATAGTCTCCGAAGCATTTCAGCCGCGCTCCAGCCCGCAATGCCGCGCGGCGGCCTCGTCCAGCATCCGCGCCAGGCCGCCGCGCTCGGCCGGGGTGAACCCCAGCGCATGCCGCCAGACCTCATCGTCCTCCATGCACAAATAGACGCAGGTTTGCGGGGCGCGGCGGATGATGGCTTGCGCCAGGCTGCGGAGGGCCTGCATGCGCAGCGGTTTGAAATAGCGTGCCTTGCCGTCCAACCCGGCGATGAACTCCCCGTAGACGATCTTGGAGTCCGGAAACCGCTGTTGAATGATGGGTTTGAGATCCGGCATGAACCGGAACGCGCCCAGGCTGATCCAGACGATCTGCTCCGGCGGCACGGCGGCGAACAGACGCTCCACCACCTGCCGGTACTCCTGCTCGCAGCCGTCGGCGATCACGACCGGGTCGAAATGAAAGGCGACCGGGTACCCGGCTTTCGCGGCCTGGGCCGCCGCGGCCAGGCGCGCCTTCAACGAGGCCGTGCCGCGCTCCTCGCTGCGGATCACCCCCTCGGTGTTCAGGGACCAGGCCAGGATGGTCTTGCGCCGGTGCGCCAGGCCCAGGAGGCCGTCGATGTTGACGGTCTTGGTCTTGAGCTCCAAAACAGCCCGCTGCTGGCCGGCAAAGCGCAGTGCCAGCGCCCGGGAGAGGTCCGTCCACGGCTCCCAGATCAGGCTGTCGGTGAACTCTCCGGTGCCGATGCGCTTAATGCCCGGTTCGGCCAGGCAGCGCTCCAGTTCGTGCAGCATCTCCTCGTGGTTGAGGTAATACTGCAGCACCGGCGGGTGAAAATAGGCCTGCAGGATGCAGTAGGAGCAGTCCATGGTGCAGTAGCTGCCGAAGTGCAGGATCCGGTAGCCGCAGCAGGTGTAGTGCCGGGTGCCCGGGCACTCCTTCAGGAAGGCCCCCTTGTTGCGGGTGAGGAACAGCACCCGTTTGCCGCTGCCGACCGGGTCTTCGGCTGCGGCCAGGTCCGCGTAGACCTCCTCGGCGTTCGCCACCGTTTTGGCCGGCACCCCGAGCCGGCGGGTGATCCGCCGGGCCTCGGGCCGGTCGGCGACCTGGGCATCGATGTAAATCGCTGCAATTTTCACGGGGATGTCTCGGCAAACCCCCTGCCCTTGCCGGTCAGCAGGGTCTTGAAATCGGGGTGGTCCGTCAGCTCGTCCAGTTTGGCCCGCAGCCGGCCGACCTCCTCCAGGCTCTCGAAGCTCAGGGTCAGCGTATAGCGCGTCCCCTCGAAGTCCCTGGGCGGCGCGAGCTGAAGACTCTCGCCGAGCCTCAGCCGCTGCCGCAGGACCTGGAAGTTGTTCTCGGCCGCCAGCAGCGCCGGAAAACGGCGCTGACGCAGCCGACGGCGAAGCTGCCGGGTTTTTTCGTTGCGGTCCAGCTCCTCGGCGTCCTGGACCCATGCCAGCGCCGGGTCGCTCAGGACCGCGGGGAGACCGATCCCCTCCCGGGACGCAATTTCCGAAATCAGCGTGACGATCTCCCGCTGCTTGTTCAAGCCGGTCTTGAGTCGGCGGAACAAGCGCGCAAAGGCGATGGCCGCTTCGGCCGGCATGCGCCCGAGCTCATAAGCCATCGCGAAGGAGACCGCATCTTCCCAAACGGCCTCCTGAACCTCCGCGGGCATCCGGCAGAGCGTTTTCAGCTTGGCGGCCATGACCGCATGGGTGGGCAAACCGAGGACGGCGGCATCCTCCGGTGGAATCGTCCCGCCGGGTGCATGCTGATCGAGCAGAACCAGGGCCCGGGAGGTCTCGATGAGATTCAGGGGCCGCTGCGAAGCGTTCTCGGCGACCGCCAGGAGGGCGCACGCGTACATCGGTGTTTGAGCCGGAAGCACCCGCGCGGGGATCGCCTCCCACCCCAGCCGTCGGCAGGCCTCCACCCGTCTGAAGCCGCTCACGAGCATGAAACCCTGATCCCCGGCCAGAACGAGCGGCGCGGCCAGCAGACCGAACCGCCGCAGCGAAGGGTCTAAATCCTCGCTGCGGCGGCGGGTGGTGATGCGCAGGCGATCATCCGCCGGGTCGATATCCCCCAGGGGGATGACCCGGCGGTCCTCCTGCGACCGGCCTCCGTCAAAGGCCATGACCGCTGCCGCTCAACTGCTTGAGCGCTTCGAGGTATTTCTGGCGGGTGCCGCGGATGACCTCCTCCGGCAGCGGCGGCGGTGGCGGTGTTTTGTTCCAACGCGTGGTCAGCAGGTAGTCGCGCAGATACTGCTTGTCGTAGCTCTGCTGGGCGCCGCCGGGCGCGTAGGAGGCTTTCGGCCAGAAGCGCGAGGAGTCCGGGGTGAGGAGTTCGTCGATCAAGATCAGCTGGTCGCCGACCCGGCCGAACTCGAATTTGGTGTCGGCGATGATGATGCCTTTGGTCTCGGCAAACTCGGCGCCCTTGCGGTAGATCTCCAGGGTCAGGTCGCGAACGCGTTCGGCGAGTTCGCGGCCGATGCGCTTCTGCGCGTCCTCGAAGTCGATGTTGATGTCGTGCGTCCCGATCTCCTCCTTGGTGGCCGGGGTGAAGATCGGCGTCGCGAGCTTGTCGGACTCTTTAAGACCGGCCGGCAGCTTGATCCCGCAGATCTCGCCGGTCTCCCGATACGAACTCCAGCCGGAACCGGAGATGTATCCGCGGGCCACGCATTCGATCGGCAGCGGGTCGGCCTTCTTGACCAACAGGCTGCGTCCTCTCAAGACCGAGGCGTAAGGCCGGCAGCTCGACGGGTACTCCTCCACGTTGTCGGTGACCACGTGGTTGGCGACGAGCGGTTTCATCAGCTCGAACCAGAAGAGTGAAATCCGGGTCAGAATGATCCCTTTGTCGGGGATGGGTTCGGTCATGACGACGTCGAAGGCCGAGATGCGGTCGGTGGCGACCATCAGCAGGTGCTCCCCGAGGTCGTACATGTCGCGCACCTTGCCCCGTTTCAGAAGCATGAGGCCGGGGAAATCCGTTTGGACGATCGGTTGACTCATGGCTATAGTCCCTCTCCTTTATTTGATTGATTGAAATGGAAAAACGGCGCGGGAAAAACGATCAACGCTCGAAGGCGGCGGATTTGAGAAACTCTCGGACGGTCGTGAGCGCATCTTCATCGGGGTCGATGAACTCGATGCCGACCTCATACAAACCCGTGCGGGCCGAACGCACATGAATCGGCCGTCCCCTCATGTCCACCAGCAGGTCTTCCAGCCCCATGCTCAGAATCACCGTGTGCTCGAGGGCGATGGCAAAATGGGTTTCCAGCAGAATGCCGGATTCCGAGAGATTCAATGTCCGGCCCATGCCCTGCTTCACGATTCTCCCCTCCTCGTCCAGGCAGACATAGGACAGGTTGAGGGAATGGATACGCCGGTGTTTCCGGTTTTCATTATTTTCCATAGAACGACGGATCTCCTGTCCAGCGGCGGGCCGCTCAAAGAATGCCGGATTTGCGAACGCTGTTGATAGTTACCAGGGTTGTCGCCGAGATGCAAGCCGCCAGATGTTCGACGATGTTGCGCAGGGTGGCCGAAAGCTTGCGGTGTTCGCTTTCGATCTTCTTGGCGTCCACCACGGCCAGTTTTAAGTCCGTGGATGAAAAAACCGCCGCTTCGTAAGGCTCATGGCCGATCGTCAGAAATGGAATGTGCCCGAAAAAATCCCCTTGCTCCAGACGCGCCAGCGGCAGATAGCCGGCCGGGGAGTTGCGCGCCACCACCACCTCCCCCTCGCGGATGCTGAAGAGCCTTTCTTCGTTCTGGCCTTCCTTGACGGCTATTTTTTTATTGAGGAGCGAGTCCATGAAAGCGGCGTCCCGAACATGGGCCTGGGCGGCGATGGTGGTCACGCCCCGCAGCCGTTTGTTCAGACTGTTGATCAGGTTTTTGAACTCGGGGGACAGATTGGCCACCTCTCCGGCCAGCAGCTGAGAATCCAGCATGCCGAGTTGGATGTTGCCGGCCGCGACGACCGTGGTGCTGCGCACGTTTCCTCCCGACAGGAAGGAACCCAGGTTTCCGATAAAGGCGCCGTCGCCGACGCGCAAGAGCGTGATGGGCCCGCTGGGCGTGGTCTTGATGATTTCGGCCGCCCCCTCGAGAATCACCCAGATCCAATCGCCATGGGAGCCCTCCCGAACGATTTCGTCGCCGTCGTAGAAGCTCTCCTCGTCCACCACATAGGCATAATCGACCAGCGGCCCTTTGATCAGGGGCGGCTGCGCGCTCTTCGGCGCCGGGGGGCTGCCGGCGCGGGAGGAGTCCAGGACGGGTGTTGGGGGCGGCACCAATTCGGGGATCTTGCCCTCATCAAGGAGGCGCAGGCCGTCCAGGATGATCTCCATCCGCCCTTTTTTGATCACCCGCTCGCCGCCCACCGGCTCCCGGGTAAACTCGAAACGTCCATCGGTCCAGCCGAAGAGCGAGAACAACGCCTCCAGGCCCACGAGGGAACCGTTGGCGGCATTGATCGGGTTTCCCTTTTCGATCAGGGCCACGCCGGGTTCCGGCGAATGGCCGTTGAAAATCCGCAGCGTGCCGGTGGCGGCGCTGCTCCCGATCAACTGGAGAAGCTCCCCGAAGTTGAGAAAACTCAGTTTTCCCGAAAAATCAATCTCGGTGGCCATGAATTCAGTTAAAAATGAAGTTCCTGCTGCAGCGATCGCAGCAGCAATCGCAGGCATTCACGCAGGGTGGTGCCGACCCCCATCCCGCTGAGCGCGGCGGCCGGAATGGCCGGGGCCTTCAACTGCCGGTTCAAATCGGTGGCCATCTGTTCGATCGCCATCAGGGAAACCCCGTCACCGGCCAGGTCCCGTTTGTTGAACTGCAGCACCAGCGGGACCTTGAAGATGCTCAGGTTGTAGTCCCGAAGGTTCTGCTGCAGGTCCTTCAGCGCCAGCATGTTCTGCTCACGCCGGACCTCCAGCGAATCCGCCACGAACACGATACCGTCCGCCCCCCTCAAGACCAGCTTGCGGGTGGAGGCGTAGCGCACCTGCCCCGGCACGGTGTACAGCTGGACCCGCACGTCGCACCCCTTGAGCTTGCCCAGTTCCAGGGGCAGAAAATCGAAAAACAGGGTGCGGTCGCCCTCGGTGTCGATCGATATCATCTCTCCTTTGACGTGTTGGGTGAAGGTCCGGTGGATGTATTCGAGATTGGTGGTCTTGCCGCAGCGCGCCGGCCCGTAATAGACGACCTTGCACTCGATCCGACGTTTCTTGAGATTGACTATGGCCATGCGATCCGATCCTCGGCGCGGCCCACCGCCGACACGGGCTGCCGTTCCGCTTTTTATTAACTCCCGGTTGATTCTAATTTCTTATCATATCACAAGGTTTTGTCACCGCAAAGAAAATTCCCGCCGTCTGAATTCTGTTGACAATCGGGTGATTTATGCTATCGACAAAGCCTTCTGCTATATTCGGCTGAAACCGGTTGATTCTTGAGCCAACATCAACTTCAGAGGAGTGGAGGTAACTCATGGATAAGAAAGTCACCGTGGTCGGTGCAGGGAACGTGGGCGCCACTGCCGCCCAGCGTCTGGCGGAAAAAGAGCTTTGCGACGTCGTGCTCGTGGACATCATCGAGGGCGTGCCCCAGGGCAAGGCCCTGGATCTGGCCCAGGCCGCCCCGATTGAAAAACACGACGCCCACCTGGTCGGCGCCAACGCTTACGACGCCACCGCCGGGTCCGACATCGTCATCATCACGGCGGGCATTCCGCGCAAGCCGGGCATGAGCCGCGACGACCTGTTGACCACCAACGCGGGCATCGTCAAAAAGGTGACCCAGGAAGTGGCCGCCCGTTCGCCCCAGGCGGTCCTGATCATCGTCAGCAACCCGCTCGATGCCATGTGCCATGTGGCCCTTGACGCCAGCCAGTTCCCCAAGCAGCGCGTCATCGGCATGGCCGGCGTGCTCGACTCGGCCCGGTTCCGCGCCTTCATCGCCATGGAGCTGAACGTGTCGGTCGAAAACACCCACGCTTTCGTGCTGGGCGGCCACGGCGACACGATGGTGCCCCTGCCGCGCTACTCGAGCGTCGCCGGCATCCCCATCACGGAGCTCATGACCCCGGCGCGCATCGAAGCCCTCGTGCAGCGCACCCGCAACGGCGGCGCGGAGATCGTGAGCCTGCTCAAGACCGGCAGCGCTTTTTACGCCCCGGCCTCGGCGGCGGTGGAGATGGCGGAGTCCATCCTCAAGGACAAAAAGAAAGTCCTGCCCTGCGCGGCCTATCTCGAGGGTGAGTACGGGATCCGCGACCTGTTTATCGGGGTGCCGGTCAAACTCGGCGCCAAGGGCGTCGAACAGGTGCTTGAAATCAAGCTGACCGCCGAAGAGAGCGCGGCGCTGCAGAAATCCGCGGCAGCGGTTCAGGAGCTGAAAAGCGCGATGGCCAAACTGAAGTACTAAATATTCACTTCGGCCTTCGGGCTCAGGGTTTCCCTGATCGCTTCGGCCAGTTTTCGATTGAAACCGGGCAGCGCGCTCAACTCATCGAGCGTGGCTGCCCGGACGGCTTCGAAGCTGCCGAACCGCTCGATCAGCTGGGCCTTGCGGGCCTTGCCGACCCCGGGAATCGCGTCCAGTGCCGAGGCCAGGGTCGAGGCGCGGCGCCGCCGGCGGTGGAAAGTGACGGCGTGGCGGTGCGCTTCGTCCCGCACACGCTGCAGGAAAAGCAGCAGGTCGCCCTCCCGTCCGAAATGGACCGGGTTCGACCGCCCCGGCAGGAAGATCTTGTCGTGCGCCTCCCCCCGGTCCGGGTCTTTTTTCGCGATCCCGAGCACGTCCATGCGCCCTTCCAGCTTTAAATCCTTCATCACCGCCAGCGCCGCTCCCAGTTGCCCCCGGCCCCCGTCCACCATCAACAGGTCGGGAAACGGCTCCGATGCCGCGCCTTTTCCCAGCCGCCGGCGCAGGATCTCGGACATGGACGCGTAATCATCCGGGACGGCCACGCCTCGGATGCGGTATCGGCGGTGGGCCGAGGGCTCCGGGCGCCCGTCCAAAAACACCACCACTCCGGCCACGGGATCGGACCCCATGAGGGTCGAGTTGTCGACGCACTCGATGCGCTGCGGGCAGCGGGAAAGGTTCAGGCGCCGTTGCAGGCGCGGCAGAAGGTCGGCGCCGCTGGAACGGCGAATCAGCAGGGCCTCGAGCTCCGAGCGGGCATTGTGAACCGCGACCTCCAGCAAGCGGGCCTTTTCGCCGCGCTCCGGTCGGCGGATCCTCACTTTCCGGCCTTTTCGGGCGGCCAACCCTTCCTCGATCAACCCCACGTCATCGAGCGCGTGCGAAACGAACAGCTCTCCGGGGACAAAGGCGCGGCCTTCGTAAAATTGGCGGATGAAAACGCCCAGCATTTCGTCTTCCGCGGCCATGGTCTCGGGGAAGCCGAAGTGCCGGGTGCCGGTGAGGAAGCCGCCACGCACCTCCAGGTGAGTGATGACCGCGGCGCCGTCGGAGGAGACCGCGGCGAAGACGTCCCGGTCCATGAAGTCGGTGGTCACCGCGACCTGTTTTTCGGTGGTTCGCTGCAGCGCGAACAGTTTGTCCCGCTGGCGGGCCGCTTTTTCATACTCCCGGGCGGCGGCGGCGGCCTCCATCTCCCTGCGGATCTTGCTCTGCAGCTCCTGGGTGCGGCCCTTCAAAAAGAGAATCGCCTCCTGAACCTGCTCGCGATAAACCTCCCGCGGGACATCCCGGCAGCAGGGGGCCAGGCAGCCGTTCATCTGGCAGTGCAGGCAGGGCCGGGTCCGGGTGCGGAATTCGTTCGCCTTGCACTTGCGCAGCTTGAAGGTCCGGTTGAGCACCTTGAGGGTTTCGCGCACGGCCTGCGGCGAGGCAAAAGGGCCGAAATAGAGGGCGTCGTCCTCGCCGATCTTGCGCACGACGGTGAACCGCGCGTAATCCTCCTTCAGATCCAGGCGCAGGGAGGGGTAGCGCTTGTCGTCCTTGAGCACCACGTTGTAGCGCGGCCGGTGCCGCTTGATGAGGTTCGACTCCAGAATGAGGGCTTCTTTTTCGGTGCGGGTGAGGATGATCTCGATGTCGGCGATCCGTGCCACCAGCGCGTCGACCTTCGAATCGGCGTGCGCGGAACCCTTGAAATAGCCCGCCAGGCGTTTGCGAAGGCTGCGCGCCTTGCCGACATAGAGAACCCGGCCGTCGCTCCCCTTCATCAGGTAGACACCGGGTTCGTTGGGGGCCTCCGCGGCTTTTGCCGAGGCGCCGCCGGCCGGCGGCGGCGGGGGTGTCGGGGGCGCGTTCATGCTTCAAGCACTATCAGGCGCTGCAGGCGCTGGGTCTGGTCCCGCAGCTCGGCGGCGCGCTCGAAGTCCAGCTCCTTGGCGGCCAGGTGCATCTGTTTTTCAAGTCGGCGGATCTCATCCTCGACCTCCTCCAGGGAGCCGTACGCGGCGATCTCCTCGGCCACCCGGCCGCCCGCGGCCGGCGCCGGGCCGGCGCCGAAATCAAAGGTCCCGGCGATGGCCTTGTGGATGGATTCGGGCGTGATGCCGTGGGCCTGGTTGTAGGCTTGCTGAATCTTGCGGCGGCGGCCGGTTTCGTCGATGGCCTGCTGCATCGAGCGCGTGACGGTGTCGGCATAGAAAATAACCATGCCGCCGGCATTGCGCGCCGCCCGGCCGCAGGTCTGGATGAGCGATCGGGCCGATCGCAGAAACCCCTCCTTGTCGGCATCCAGAATGGCCACCAGCGAGACCTCGGGGATGTCGAGGCCCTCGCGCAGCAGGTTGATGCCCACCAGCACGTCGAAGAGGCCCAGTCGCAGGTCGCGGATGATCTCCATGCGCTCCAGGGTGGTGATGTCCGAATGCAGGTAGCGGACTTTGAGCCCGAGGTCCGAGTAGTACTCGGTGAGATCTTCCGCCATGCGTTTGGTGAGGGTGGTGACCAGCACCCGCTCGCGGCGCTGGCAGCGCTTGCGGATTTCATCGTGCAGGTCGTCGACCTGGTGGCGGGCGCTGCGGATCTCCATCACCGGGTCGACCAGACCCGTCGGCCGCACGATGAGCTCGACGACGGCCTCCCCGGCTGCTTTCATCTCGAAGTCGGCCGGGGTGGCGGAAACGAAGACCACCTGGTTGAAGCGGGCCTGAGACTCCTCGAAGGTCAGCGGCCGGTTGTCCAGGGCCGAGGGCAGTCGGAAGCCGAACTCGACCAGGGTCTGCTTGCGCGAGCGGTCCCCGCGGTACATTCCCTGGAGCTGGGACACGGCGATGTGGCTCTCGTCGATGAACAGCAGGAAATCTTTCGGGAAGTAATCGAGCAGGGTCGGCGGCGGCTCGCCGGGCCGGCGGCCGGTCAAGTGCCGCGAATAATTTTCGATCCCGTTGCAGTATCCCAGCTCCTGGATCATTTCCAGGTCGAAACGCGTGCGCTCCTCGATCCGCTGCGCCTCCAGCAGCCGCCCCTCGTCGCGGAACCAGTCGATGCGCTCTCCCAGCTCCGTGCGAATGGTCTGCATGGCCTTCTGCTGGGTGGCCTTCTGGGTGACGTAGTGGCTGGCCGGAAAAATCACGCCGCGCGACAGCCGGCGAATGACCGTGTTGCGCAGCGCGTCGATCTCGGCGATGCCCTCCACCGTGTCGCCGAAAAAGTCCACCCGGATGGCCCGGTCCTCCTCGTAGGCCGGAAAGATCTCGACCCGGTCGCCGCGCACCCGAAAGGTCCCTCGGAAAAAATCCCGGTCCTTGCGTTCGTACTGCATCGCCACCAGCTCCGCCAGCAGCCGTTCCCGGCCGAACTCGGCCTCGACCTCGATTTCCACCCGCATGGAGAGGTAGTCTTCGGGAGCCCCGAGGCCGTAGATGCAGGAGACGCTCGCCACCACCAGCACGTCGCGCCGCGAAAGGACCGAGCGCGTGGCGGAGTGGCGCAGCTTGTCGATCATGTCGTTGATGGAGGAATCCTTGGCGATGTAGGTGTCCGAGGAGGGGATGTAGGCCTCCGGCTGGTAGTAATCGTAATAACTGACGAAGTACTCCACGGCGTTCTCGGGGAAGAGCTGGCGGAACTCGCCGTAGAGCTGGGCGGCCAGGGTCTTGTTGGGGGCAAGAACGAGGGTCGGCCGGTTCAGGCGGGCGATCACCTGCGCCATGGTGAAGGTCTTGCCGGAGCCGGTGACCCCCAGAAGCACGTGGTGTTTGCCGCCGTCCAGCAGCTGCCGGTGCAGTTTTTCGATGGCCGCGGGCTGATCGCCGGACGGTTCGAACTCGGCTTGCAGGGCAAAGACGCTCATGGACGCCCGTCCCGCTCGGGCGGCCGGCGCTCGATCAGCGCGGTGGCCATGGCGCCGATACCCTCCCCGCGGCCGATCATCCCGCAGCCCTCGGTGGTCGTGGCCTTGAGGTTGACGGCCTGGGGGGAGGCCGCCGCCATCGCCTGAACGACATGCTGAAGGATCTCGCGGCGGAAGGGCATGATCTTGGGCGCTTCGGCGAGGACGACCGCATCGATGTTGACGATCCGGTACCCGTTGGCGTCGACCATCGCGCAGGTCTTCCCGAGCAGCGCGAGGCTGGAAACCCCCTTGTAGGCGTCGTCGGTGTCCGGAAAGTGAATGCCGATGTCGCCCAGGCCGCAGGCCCCGAGCAGGGCGTCGCAGATGGCATGCACCAGGACATCCGCGTCGGAGTGCCCCAGGAGCCCTTTTGCGTGCGGGATCTTAACCCCGCCCAGAATGAGGTCGCGGCCTTCGACCAGCCGATGGTAATCAAAACCGATGCCCGTTCTAAATCCTGACTCCTGCATCACAGACTCCCGCATGAATGGTTTCACAAAAAATAGTACAGCCGGGCCAGCGCGTAAACGTGAGCGGCCGGCGCTCTCCGGCACCGCGCCATCCCGCAATGTTCAATGCCCCCATCTCACGTAGAGGCGAAGCGGGGTGCCCGCCTGACATCGGCTCACGATGCAAATTCCCATTTACCGGAGCGCCGGCCGCCCCGCCTCCTATCCCCAGATCGCGTCCCGCAGGCCGGAGGTGCGTTCGATCCGGCGATGGATGGCGGTTGCGAGAACCTCCCGACCGGCAAAGAGCGTGATCCGGCGCCGCGCCCGGGTGAGGGCCGTGTAGATCAATTCGCGGCTCAGGACCGGCGAGTCCCTGGCCGGCAGAATCAGCAGCACGTCATCGAACTCGGAGCCCTGGCTTTTGTGGACCGTCATGGCGTACACGGTCTCGTGCGCCGGCAGACGGTAAGGCAGAAACCGCCGCAACCCCCCGTCCCCATCCGGAAAAAACGCCGCAAGGCCTTCAGCGCTCTCGGCGGGGTCCGGCAGGGTGATGCCGATGTCGCCGTTGAAAAGCTTCAGGCTGTAGTCGTTTTGGGTGATCAGCACGGGCCGGCCGGCATACCATGGGCTGCCGCTGCGCGGCTGGATCCTGACCCGTCCCTGGCGAACCAGCATGCGTTCCGCCAGCCGGTTGACCGCCTCCACCCCGTCGAGGCCGGCCCGGTGGGCGCAGAGCACCTTGAACCGGCCGAGTTCCTGCAGCATGGCGGCGGGGCCGGCCTCCGTGCGATACCCCGCGAAGCCTTCCGCCATGCGCTTTTCGAGCTCGGCCATGGCATCCAGGCCTGGCCGGGGTTCCAGCCAGACGACCGACCCTTCCCGGGTTTTTGACAACATCTCGATCGCGCCGTTCGCATCCCCCTGGTTGACCGCCCGGCTGATCTCCCCGATGGCGCCTCCGGCCGCGAACCGGTGGCTGGTTTGCAGCTCAACGATGCAGTCCTGCAGCAGCCGGGTTTCGGTCGCCCGCGGAACGCTCTGGCCGGTCACGCGGCGGATCAAATCCCCGAACCCGGATGAAAACCCGGGCCGGTACGACCGGCCGCAGATGTCGCCCAGAACCGACCCGGCCTCCACCGAGGCGAGCTGGTCCCGGTCGCCGATCAGCACCAGCCGCGCCTGTCCCGGCAGGGCGTCGACCAGTTTGGCCATCAGGGCCAGATCGACCATGGAGACCTCGTCGACGATCATGAGGTCGACCGGCAGCGGGTTCTCGGCGTTGTGACGGAACAAAGGGGTGCCCGACAAGGGTCTGAGCAGGCGGTGTAGGGTGGAGACTTCGCGGGCGGACGTGGAATCGTCGCCGGGTGCCTGCGACGCTCGATCGGTGTGCGGCTGCAGGGATTCCTTGAGCCGGGCGGCGGCTTTGCCCGTGGGCGCGGCCAGGAGCACACGGGTCGGGCGCCCTTCGTTGATTTCCTCCCACACGGCCAGGATCTTGGCCACCGTCGTCGTCTTGCCGGTTCCCGGCCCGCCGGTGATCACGGCAAAGCGCTTGAGCAGGGCCACGGCCACGGCCACCTGCTGCCAGTCGGTCCCCGTCTCGGCGCGGCCTTCGAATTGACGCCCGATGGCGGCCTTCAGGCGCCCGACGTCGAAGCCTCCGGCCGGGGCGCCGGCGCGCTCCACAATGCGCCCCGCCAGCCCGCTTTCATACTCCCAGTAGCGGTGGAGGTAGAGCCGGTTGGCTTCGTCCAGCACCAGCGGTCGGCCCTCGCCCGGCCGGCCGACGGCCGGGCAGGCGCGCAAGGCGGCGATCCAACGGCCCACGGGCGGACACGGCCGCCCGGCCGGCGGTTCGGCGACGGGCAGGCCCGCCCAGGCATTGAGATCCAGGCAAACGTCGCCGTTTCCGGTCGCCCGGCTCACCAGGGCCGCCGCCAGAAAGATCGCGTGGCGGTCGGCTCCGCCGAATCGGCCGATGAAGCGGGCGAAGTGCCGGTCGAAGGCTGAAAACAGCCCGGTGTCGATCCGTTCAGTCATAGTCCGGTATCAGCGCCTTTCCCAGCGCGTGAACGAGCCCGGGATCGGGCCGGTCACGGAAAAGACCGTATGCCGCCCCATGGTCGCGGCGGACCCCGCGCAGGAAAACATAGCACACCCCGCCGAAATCACGGGCGTAATCATATCCGGAAACCCGGCGTCGCAGGTACTGGTGCAGCGCGAGCGTGTAGATGTGATACTGCAGATCGTAGAGATGCTCGCGCATCACGCGGCGAAGCGCGTCGGGGTGGTAGTCCTCCGGCGCGGCGCCGAGCCGGTTCGACTTCCAGTCGACCAGGTAGTAGCGGCCCTCGTGCTCGAAGACCAGGTCGATGAACCCCTTCATGAAGCCGTGCATCGGTGCAAAGCGCAGACCCTCGATGACGCCGCCGGCCGGAGCGCCTCCGGCGGCGGGCGCCGACCCGTGGAGGGCGAAGACCGCTTCGATGGCCGCCGGCGTCACCCGGTTCAGCGGAAAGTGAAACTCCATCTCGGGAACGCAGCGGTCGCGGACGACCCCCGCCAGACGCACCCGGCCATCGGCGTCGAACAGGGGCACCGCCAGCACATCGGCAATCATGTCGCAAACGGGCTCCTCCCAGGAGGGGGCAAATCCGAACTCCTTGAGTTTGGCCGCGACGATCCTTCGGGGCTGCGGGTCTGCGAAATCAAGCGTTTCAAAGATCGAGTGGAAAAAGCTGCCGGCCCGGGCGCCCGGCGGGAAATCGCAAATCCCGGGGGCCGCGGCGGCGCGATGGGCTTCCGCCGGGGGCTCATCCCGCACCGTCGCCGGACCGAAATCATGGTCCGGTGGGCCGGCGCCGCCCGCCGACGCCAGGGCGGAGTAGCTGGTCAGGGACCAGCCGGGGTCGATGCGGCCGTGAAATTCCCGGCGGAAAAACCGCGGCGAAGCCCGGCCGGCCACCGCCCCGGCCGCTGCCGGCTCTTCCGGCAGAGGCCGGATCAGGATCGTCCCGTCCGAGCCGGCGGCAAGCCCGTCCAGGCGCCGGCTCAGATCGTCGTCCCCGAGGGCGCTGAATTCGGCCCTCAGCCGCGAAAACCAGTCCGCTTCGGCCCTCGCGTCTTCACCTTCCGCTCCGGAGCGCAGCAGGTAGGCCAGCGCAGAGGTCTCGGCGGTGTTGATCCGGCCCCAGGTCAGATAGCAGCGTTCCCGGGCGCGGGTCACCGCCACATAGAGCATTCTCAGGTTTTCGGCCAAAATTTCGTTCTGGGCGAGGACCCGGTTGGGCGAATCCTTGTCGGCGCTGATGTCGGCGGTCAGCCGGTTGTCGTTGGCGGGGTCGTGGAAGAAAACATCATCGCTTCTGAAGGACGACCCGGACCAGGCGAACGGACAGAACACCACCGGGTATTCCAGGCCCTTGCTGCGGTGAACCGTGACGATCTTGACCGCGAATTCGTCGCTTTCCAGACGCAGCTGGGTTTCTTCGGAGCGCTGCGCATCGGGGTCGACCTGGCGGCCGAGCCAGGTCAGCAACCCGGCCGCGCCGAGGTTTTCGTCTTCCGCAACGCGGTGGACGAGCTCGGCCAGGTGCAGCAGGTTGGTCAACCGGCGTTCGCCGTTCGGCAGTGAAAGGAGCCGCTGTTTGACCGCCTCCCCCGCCAGGAACTGCCGGAACATGGTCATGAAACCCCGTTGGCTCCAGAGCCGGAAATACTCCCAATGCCGCCGCGTCCGCTGCTCCCATGCGTCTCCGGAGCGGTCTCCGGCGGCGATGTCGCCGGCCGAAACGCCCAGCAGGCGGGTCGCCAGCGCGGAGTTCAGCTTGGAGGAGCTCTGGGGCTCGGCGATGCTGGCAAGCACGGCCAGCAGTTCGTGAGCCTCGGTCGAATCCAGGACGTTGGCCGTGCTGTAGACGACCGAGGGCACACCGGCCGCCGAAAGGTGATCCTTCATCAAGGCGGCCTGGCTGTTGGTGCGCACGAGAACGGCGATGTCGCCGGCAGGAGCCGCTGCCGGTCCGGCGGCGGTGAGCCGCTGGATTTCGGCGGTCACGGCGGAGGCGATCAGGGCCTGCGCCTCCGGTTTGGTCATGACTTTGCCGTCGTCCCGGTACCGCCGGGAATCCAGATGCCAGATGACCATCGGCACGGCCGCCGAATCGCCCCTGGCCGCGTGGCCCGGGACGAAGCCGATGTCGGGGAAAAGAAACGGCGCGGCCGATTGCGAAAAAAGGGTGTTGACCGCCTGCACCAGGCCCGGCGCGGAGCGCCAGTTGTGAACAAGGGTGAAGTGCGAATCGGCGTCCCTGGCGGCGCGCAGGTAAGAAAAAATGTCGGCCCCGCGAAACCCGTAGATGGCCTGCTTGGGGTCGCCGATCATGAACAGCAGATGCTGCGGGGAGGCGAACAAGCGCGAGAAAACGGCGTACTGGAGATCGTCGGTGTCCTGGAACTCGTCCACCAGCGCCGCCTGGTAGCGCTTTCGCACGGCGCCGGTCAGCTCCGGTCCCCTTCCGGTGTCCAGCGCCCGGGCCACCCGACGCAGGAGGTCGTCGAAGGAGATCTGTCCTTTTTCGGACTTGCGGCGCTCCAGCTCGTCCCGCACGCTGCAAAGCAAGCGCCACTTGAGGTGCTGCCGCTGTCCGGCCATTTCCAAAGCGAGCGGCTGGGCGGCCTGAAGGAGCGCTTCGCAGGCGTCGAAAACCGGGTGCGAGGGCGTCGTCCGGCGGCGGAGGGTCGCGCGGGTCAGACTCGACGCGGCGAGCTTCGCCACCGCCGCCGGCGGCGGGAAGCTTGGAGACCCGTGGGTCAAATAGGCGTCCGTGTAGGCGTTCAGAGCGCCGAGCAGGCCCCGAACCGTCTGCTCCCGCTTGGAAGGGCCTCCGTTTTCCGCCGGCGGCAGGGTTCCGTAGCTTGTGCCGTTCAGCGGCGCTTCCAGCAGGATGCGACCCGCCTCGTCGCGGCCGGCGCGCCAGCTGGCCCCGAGGTGCTCCAACCGCGTCCGAAAGGCAGCGAGCGTTTCGGCCCGCAGGCACGGCGTTTCCTGCCGGGGCGTC
>CAZLSV010000032.1:20708-37751 GCA_964562235.1 uncultured Desulfatibacillum sp. | reverse complement strand
CATCAGACGCTCCGGCTCCCCCAGGCTGGCCTTGGCAAACTGCAAAAACTCCGGCGGCTGGTCGCAGACCCATCGGCGCCAGAAATCTTCCACCACTTCCACCAGGATCGGCGTCTGGTCCTGGATCAGCTCGGCGTTGAAAGCGCTGGCGGTCTCGAACGCGTTTTCGTAAAGCACCCGCTGGCAGAACCCGTGAATGGTGAAAATGGCGGCGCGGTCGAAATCCATGAGCGCCTGGCGCAGCAGAGCGCCGGCCTGGGCGGGGTCCGGGTGGCGGACGACCGCGTGCCGCAGGAGTTCGTCGTCTTCGACGGGGGTCCCGGAAAAGGCGTTGCGGGCCTTGGCCAGGCGCCGGTAAATCCGGTCGCGCAACTCGGCGGTGGCCGCGCGGGTGAACGTGACCACGAGGATCTGCTCCACGGGCAGCTGGCGCTCGATCACGAGCCGGACGTAAAGGCCCTCGATCGTGTAGGTCTTGCCGGTGCCGGCCGCCGCCTCGATGAGGCTGATCCCCTTCAGCGGGGTGCGAAGCAGGTCGAAAGGGGTCATGGCCCGTTCCGCCGGCCGTTCAATCGGTAGAGGAACACCAGGACTTCGGCCACGGCCCGGTAAAGTTCCGGCGGAATCTCCGCTTCGAGCTCAAGGGCACTCAGCGTCGCGACCAGGTTGCGGTCTTCGTGCAGGGGCACCCGGTGCTCCCGGGCAACCGCGATGATGTTTTCCGCCACGAGCCCCTGCCCTTTGGCGACCACCCGCGGAGCACCGTCTTTGGCGCGGTCGTAGCGCAGGGCCACGGCGCGCTTGGGCTTTTCCGTTTTCATACGCGCACATCCACCTGGCGCTGGCCCCCGGGCCGCCACTCTTCGGACTCGAACCGGTCGATTTTCCGGGGGGAAACCGACACCTGAACCGTCACGTTTTGAAAAAACGGCGCCAGGGCCTCACGCACCTCGGTCACGTGGCGCCGGACCTCATCCTTAAGCCCGGAGTCGGAAACGAAGATGGACACGCTCAGGCCGGAGTTCAGCAAAATGAGATCGGCGCGAACGGCTCCCATCCGATCGAGCCGGAGCAGGATCGCCGCGCGGTGCCCTTCCGGCGTCCCGGCGGCCGGCCGGCGGCGGTAGGCGATTTTCAACCCGGCCCGGCCGGACCCGTCCGGCATGGGCAGGGCGAAGTGAACCGTTTGAAAGGGTTCCGCGGCGGCGGCCGGTCTGGCCATCTGCTCCTGTCCGGCGCGGATCTCCGCGAGCAATTCGGCCGCCGCCTTTGCCAGCGCGCCGACCTCGCGGCTGTCCAGGACCAGCTGCCGGCCGACCGAACCGTCGAAAAAATCCTTGAGAAAAGCGAGCCGGGCCTTGAGGTCGGCGGCCAGGATTCGCCGCGCCCCCCCGCCGGCCGGGCCGGTGGTCGCCTTGAGCGCGGCGGCCATTCGGTGCTCCAGAAACAGCCCGGAATCCTCGCAGAACTCCTTGAGCCGGCGCGCCAGAGCGCCGGGGTCCGAACCCGGCGCGAGGGGTTCGAGAAAAAGCCGCAGCCCATCCAGGAGCGGCCCGAGTTCATTCGACAGCGGCTGCGAATCCGGCTGGCGCTGAAGCACGCCGGCCAGCTGATCGATCCGGACCTGAAGCTGGTTGAGGGATTCCAGGGCCGCCGCCCGCACCGGCCCGACGGCCTGGCCGGCTCCCGCCGAGGGGTCGTTGGGGGGTGAAATCAGCTGCAGCCGCAACTGCCCCTGGCTCTCCTGGACCCGCACCCGCAGCTCCTCCCCGGCCGCCACCGGGAAGGTGATGTCGGCCATGGCCCGGAACCGGCCCAGATCCACCAGCGCGCGCCGGTCATCGAAGATCTCCAGGACCTTAACGGTCAATTGATCCCCGGGTTTCAGTGCGGCGGTTTCCGGGTGGCTGCGCAGGATGTCGATGATCGAGCCGATTTCCATCAGAGCGATTTCTCCCAGCGGGCGCACCTTAAAAGCGGATCGAAAAAGCGCAGGCTCAACTCCCTGAACTCCGCGCCGAGCGGATCGATCGTTTCGAAACAGCGCTGGTAGTAAGGGTCCGCGCCCTCGCCCGCGTGCGGCTCGCTACCCTCCCAAACGCCGCGGGCCGAGCCCAGTGCCTGGCGCTGCGAGGAGGTTGCACGCCAGGTGCGGGCATACTCCAGGGACGTCTTCGGGAAAAAGCACAGCGGCCGCTCGAGACCGTGTCGATACCCGCTCAGCAGCTCTTCGAGCACGGCCCGGCTCTCCACGACGGGCTTCAGGCGCAGGGTGCGATCGGTGCAAACGAGCGTGCTTTCGCATGCGCCCTTCCCCGGTGCGGCCAGGCACAGGGCCAGGTGCCTCAGCCACAGCTCCAGGTGATCCTTGGCGCGCAGCTTGCCGAAACGGTAGTGCAGGCAGCCGGCCTCCGAAAACCCGTTTACCCGGGCCGCCAGGCGGAACCCGGCGATCTCCCACTGCGCCTCGATCACCCCCGGGGGGGCTGCCGGGCGCAGATGCTCGAGGCGGCGGGCGAACCGGTCCACCTCGACCCAGAGGTCGCGGAATTCGACCTCGCCCATCATCCCGTGGGGCAGACGGCCGTCGGCGCGCAGCGCCGGGAAAACATCCCCGGGATGGAGGCCGCTCAGACGCTGCTCGAGCAGGCGGCTGCCGATCGTGAAGCGGTCGAGCCCCTTCATGGCGAAGGGCTCGCTGTCGGAAACCGCCGCTTCCGGCCGCTCGAGGCTCACGTTCAGTCGTTTTCGGACAAAAAACCGGGCCGGGTTTCCGAAAAAAGAGGCCAGCGTCTCGAGGTCCAGCCGACCCCAGGCGGCCGTTTCCTCCGGCGTCAGCGGCACGGCGGCGGGCACGAAGGGCTGCGGCGAAGCGGCGGCGGCCCCCGCGGCACAGCCTTGCATGTCGTCAGCGGAGTAGCTGAACAGACCCGAGTCTTCCTGGAAATAGGCGGCGGAAAACGCCTGCAGCCGATGGCGGGTGACCAGGCCCCCGGCCGCGTCGTCCGCGGGCAGACCGTACCCGACCTGCAGCGCGTCGATGAGTTCGCTCACGACCACGGAGGGCGGCATGCGGCTGTTGTCCTGGAGGCTCTGCCCCACGTAGCTGATGTAGAGCCGGCGGCGGGCGGAGAGCAGCGCTTCGAGGAAAAGGTATTTGTCGTCGTTGCGGCGCGAGCGGTCGCCCGGCCGCGGCGCCTGGGCCATCAGATCGAAGGTGAGCTGCCGGCTCTCCCGGGGGTAGGCGTCGTGGTTCATTCCGATGAGACAGACCACGTGGAACGGAATGGTCCGCATCGGCAGCATGGAGCAGAAGGTTACGCCGCCCGACATGAACCCCCGGCCGGCGCCTTCCCCGTCGAGCCGTTCGGACAGAAACAGGCGCACCACGTCGGCGGAGACCTCCGCCGTGAACCCCGCCGCTTCCCCCAGGGCGGCCATTTCGTCCAACATCCGGCGGATGCGCTGCAGGCTCGGCGAGTCGTCGTCGTCCGGAAAAAAGACGGAGATCATCTCCCCGATCTCGTCCCGCCACGCATCCAGCCGCCGCAGCCGGCGCAACCGGGCGGAAAACGCAAACACCTGTTCCAGAAAATCCAGAAAAGGCCCGATCACCCGCGCGTCGCTGCCTTCGATGGCGTTGCAGCCGCGCATTCCCTGGAACACCTCGATGTCCCGGGAGGGGAGCGCGTAGCCCAACAGCAGCCGGTCCACCCCGGTGCTCCAGGTGTTGTGGACGTGGGCCGGAAGCCCCAGCGAGCGCTGGGTGGTTTCGTTCTGGCCCCAGCAGATGCGCGCCGCCCGGACCCACTGCGCCACCCGGGGCAGATGGACCTCCTCCAGCCCGAAGCGTTTCAAGACCGCCGGGGTCTCCAGCAGGCCCAGCACGTCGTTGACGCCGAACCGGCTGTCCCGCAGATCGAACAGTTGAAAAAAGGCCCGCAGACCGGTGCTTTCCCGGTGGGGGCCGCGGTCGGCGATGCCGAAAGGGATGCGGTCCCGCGCGGCGTCCTGGGCGCCGAACACCGCCGAAATGAACGGGGCGTACTTCTCGATGTCCGGGGTCATGACGATGATGTCGCCGGGTCGCAACCCCGGGTCCTCATCGAACATCGCCAGCATCTGGTCCCGCAGGACCTCGACCTCCCGCATGGGACTGTGGCAGGAGTGGACCCGAATCGAGGGGTCGGCCGAAAGCCCGGCGCCGGGCCGGGGGTCTCTGAGGTTCAGGATGTCCGACTGCAGGCGGCTCAGCAGAGAGGTCCCGTCGGGTTCGAGGAAAACCTCGGCCTGCACGGCGGAAAATTCCGCGAGTATGTCCAGGAAGTGGCGGCCGAGGGTGCCCAGCGAGGCCAGCAGCCGGTTGCCGCGCTCGAGATGCAGCCGGCTTTCAGCGGTTTCGAAATCTCCCATGCGCCGCTGGGCCCTGTGGACGGCACGCTCGGAAACGATGTCGGCCCAGTATTCCCGGCAGGGATTCATGCAGAACACGTGCACATCGACCACCTGCGCCAGTTCCGCGAAAATCTCGAGGTGAAACCGGGGAAGATAGGACACTCCGAAGAGCGACACCCGCCGGGGCAGCCCACCCAGGCCTTCGGCCCCGCGCCGGATGGCCGCGCGCAGTCGCCGGCGCTGGTCGACCCGGTGCAGCCCGGGTGAGCGCCCGGCAAGCTCCTGCCAGATCCGGGCCTGCCAGCGGTGAGCCTCCGATCCTTCAAACGAACCGGCTTGCCAGCGTTCGATCAGCTCGGGGCGAAATATCAGGTACTGATCGAAAAGGTCGGCGATTTTCCGGGCCAGCTGGAACCGTTTGAGGCCGCGCGGATCATCCGCGCAAAAAGCGCTGAGCGGCTTGAAATCCGGCTGTTCGCTCTGTTCCGCAATGATGCCCATGACGCGGAAGGTCAGGACATCGGGTTCGAAGGGCGACGGCGCGGTCGTTCCGGGCAAGACCGCTTGAAATGCGGCCTCCAGGAAAGCGTTGGGGAACGGGAACCGGACATTGGCGCTGACCCCGTTCAGGCGCGCCAGTTCCAACGACACCCAGCGCTCCATCCCGCGGCTTTGCACCACGATGATTTCCGGGGCCAGCGGTGAATCGAGGGGCTCGCGGAGCTGCACGGCCAGCTGTTCGACCAGCAGCTCCATCCGGTTGCTGGTGAAAATGTGCAGTCCTGCCATGCGAGGTCTATTCTCTCATTGGCGGCGTGAGGGCCGGCCATCCGGCTGCGATCACTCCCAGCGGTTGTTGCCCTTGTCTTTCAGATCGATGACGTTTTCGTCCGCGGGCCGCTCCGCACCCGGAGGGCCGGAGGTCCGGTCGCGGATGAAGGTGTTCAGCGCCCAGCTCACCCCACTGATCACGATAGAGCCGAACACGGCCGGCCAGAACCCCGTCACGTCAAAGCCGCGGATGAGGCCCGAAACCATTTTGAGCAGCACGGCGTTGATGACGAAGGTGAACAGCCCCAGGGTCAACATGTTGAGAGGCAGCGTGAGCAAAATCGCGATCGGTCTGAGCACGGCATTGAAAATGCCCAGCAGCGCGGCGGCGCACAGCGCCGAGAAAAAGCCGCCGATGTGGATTCCCTCCAACAGGTAAGCCGCCAGCAGGATGGCGGCCGTCAGGGTCAGCCACCGTGTGAAAAGCCGGTTCATGTGGTTCTCGCGGTTGGTTCGTCCAGCGTCCGCGGTCGCCGGGGGTGGCGAGGCGGCGGGTCATGGTGAAGTGCACCGGGTAATTCTTGCGGGAACGGCTTCCGGGGCACCCTTTTCGAGCGGAGAGCGCCGGGGCGCAGCCTCGGTGCGGAGACGGCTCGGGCTAAGCGTTATCCCCGTTGATGATCTCTCGCAGCAGGTGGGAGCAGCGGAAGGTGATCACTCTGCGCTTGGCCAGCATCATGTCGTCGCCGGTTGCCGGGTTGCGCCCTCGCCGCTCTTTCTTTTCCTTGACGCAGAACTTTCCGAAACCGCTGATGAGAACGTCCTCGCCTTTTTCCAGCTTGTTCTTCATCAGCTCCAGCAGAAGTTCCAGGAGTTCGGTCGATCGGTTCTTTGGAAAACCAAGCTCCTGGTAGATGGCGTCGGCAATTTTCGCTTTGGTGAGTGTCATACGCGGGCGGCTCCTGTCATCCGGACATGCTCATGGTTTCGACAAACGAGCGCAAAGCTACTTAAATCGTTTGTTTTTGTCAAGGGCCAGAAAAAGAAATGCCTGCGCTGCCGGGACGCTTCAAGCGAAAACCCGAAGCTCACGGGTGATGCGCGCGGCGAGCTCGCGACAGAGCTGCTCCGTGCGGAGTTCATCCGTGCCGATCCGCCAGTGCGCCGCGCGGCGGTAAAGCGGCAGACGCGCCTGCAGCACCTCGCGGATTTCGGCGTCGGGCTCCGGCGATGCACTCAGCGCGGGCCGCAGGTCCTGGGTGCGGGGGTCCGCCGCCAGCCGCCGTGCAATGACCTCGGGGGAGGCCTTCAGCCAGATGACGTGGCCGCTGGCCCGCATGGCGGATACATTGTCGCCATCCAGCACCACCCCGCCCCCCGTCGCCACCACCCCGCCGTCCCGCCGGCAGAGCTCCCGCAGCAGCCGGGTCTCCTCGGCCCGAAACGCCGGCCACCCGAAGCACGCGACGTGGTCGCGGATCGTACGGCCGAGCCGCCCGGTCAGTTCGTCGTCCATGTCCACGAAATGCCGATTCAGAATCGTCGCGACTCCCCGGCCGACGGAGCTTTTTCCGGTGCCGCGGTATCCGATCAAAAAAATGTTCACCGCAGGGTTTTCCCTCAGGGGACCGTTGCCTTGTAGAGCGTGGCCGTCCCGTTGATCCGATAGGCGGGCGCCGCGGCGGGCACGAGCACGCAGGCGCCGCTGGTGATTTCGAAGGCCCTGCCGGCCGGTGCCGTCTCCTGGACGAGGGCGGTCCCGCCGATGCAGAGCAGGATTTCAACATTGCGCAGCGCCCGGCTGCGGAAATCGTCTCCGGCCTGCAGCTTGATGCAAGAGAGCGCGAACTCGGCGGCGGAGGTTCGATACAAGGTCTCCGTCGAGTCCTGGCTTTCGGTCCGCACGCGCTGAATGTCGCTGCGGTCGAAGGTGACCACCTGGAAGAGCTCCGGAAGATCGACGTGCTTGCGGGTCAGCCCCCCTCGCACGACGTTGTCGGAATTGGCCATGATCTCGATGGCCGTGCCGTCGAGGTAGGAGTGCAGGACGCCCTCGGGCAGGAAAAGCGCCTGGCCCGGTTCCAGGCGCAGGAAATTCATCAGGGCCGGCGCCAGCACGCCGACGTCCCCCGGATAGTGGTGCGCCAGGGCCGGGATCCATTCCAGCGCTTCATCCGCGCTCCCGCCGGCTTCGGCCACCGCCTCGGCCACCGCCCGCCGGCGTCGCTGCGGGTCCAGCGACAGCAGCCGGCCGAAGAGCTGCTTCAAGCCGACCGCGTGGCACTGCCCGGCGAAGTCGGCGATTTCCGCCCGCAGCTCCCGCGGGCAGATCGTCCGGAGCCCTTCCAGGATATGCGCCGGCGGCCGAAAGCCGCACAGCACCGAGAAAGGCGAGAGCGCGCAGACGCACTCCGGCTTATGATGGGGATCGCGGTAGTTGCGCTGCGGGTGATCGATGGCAAGACCCGCCCGGTTTTCGCGCTCGAACCCCTCCCGGGCATGCGCCCGCCCCGGATGGGCTTGAATCGACAGCGGTGCCGCCGCCGCCAGCACCTTGAATAGAAACGGGAGCGTGCGGTCGAAGGCGGCCGCCACCCGGGGCCCGAGCACCTCTTCCGGAGAGCGGCGGATCAGCTCCTCCAAGGGCAACCACCCGTCGCGGGTCTCGACCAGGGACGAGGCCTTGGGGTGGGCCCCCATCCAGAGCTCCGCCTGAGGCCCTGCCGATGGGTTCGGAATTCCCAGGAGCCGGGGAATGGCGGTTGGAGACCCCCAGGCGTAAGGCTGGATGACGTTTTTTAACAGCGCGATCTTGTTCACGAAAATGCATCCTGTTGATGGTCGGTTTATCAATTATGCCCCGGAACCCCCCCCAAGTCAAAAACCCGCCGCGGCCGGGACCGGACGGGGCCTGAAACTTGACCTGTAGGCTGTTTGCGAATAAAATAAAAAGGATATGTTGAGCGTACAAACCGCCGGACTTTCCGACGTCGGAAAGAAAAGAGAGTCAAACGAGGACCGTCTCTGCATCGATGACGATCAGGGCCTCTATGTGGTTGCGGACGGCATGGGAGGTCACCGCGCCGGCGAGATCGCCAGCTCCCTGGTGGTAAAATCCATCCGCGACTTCCTCATCGCCCCCCAGGCAACCGCCGGAAACGGTCCCAGGACCGCCCTGCTCTCGGCGCAAGCCGGGCGGCTGCTGGCCGGGATCGAGTGGTCCAACCGGGTGGTGCGCGAGGCCGCTGCCGCCCATGCCGACTATCGCGGCATGGGCTCCACGGTGTCGGCCGTTTACCTCGGCAACGAAACCGTCATTGCCGCCAATGTCGGCGACAGCCCGATCTATTTGATCCGGAATAAAAAAATCGACCTGCTGTCCGTGCCTCACACGCTTCAGGCCGATTTCGGCAACGAAAAGTTCACGCAATTCATGGGCAACATCCTGACCCGCGCGGTCGGTTCCAAAGATACCGTGGAGGCCGACATCTGCGAACTGAACGTCTTTGAGGGAGACGTGCTGGTGATCTGCTCCGACGGGCTCAGCACGAAAGTGCTTCCGCCGGAGATCATGTCGATCGCATCCTCCCGGTCGCCGGAGCTGGCCTGTCGCGAGCTGGTGGATCTGGCCAACGCGCGCGGCGGCGACGACAACATCTCCGCCGTCATCCTGCACGTCACCGCCGTGAGAGGCGCTTCGCACGCCGTTTTCCAAAGATGGTTCGGCTGGATGCGGCGGCGGTTGGCAGCGATCATGTCACCTTTTACCATTGAGAAGCCCCTATGCCGAATGTCACATTGAAATTCAAGGACAGCGTCATCGGCCGCTACCCGGTCGGAAAAGGCAAATCCCTGAGCATCGGGCGCCGCAAGGACAACGACATCGTCATCGACAACCTGGCCGTGTCCGGGCATCACGCCAAGATCGACGCCGTGGGCGATGCCTTCGTCCTCGTGGATTTGCAGAGCAAGAACGGTTCTTTTGTCAATGAGCAACTGGTGGGTTCGCACTGGCTCAAGGACGGGGACGTCATCAACGTCGGCAAGCACCTGCTGGTCTTCTCTTTCGGGGACGAGACGGATGACAACGGCAGCCTGCCGGCGGAGATCGACAAGACCATGGTCATGGACACCAACAGCTACCGCTCCATGGTGCAAAAAAGCGCGGCCGTGGTTTCCCCCCCCCTGCAGCGCCCGGCGGGCGGCCCCGGGCAACTGACTTACATCGCCGGCGGTCGCGGACGGATAAGCCTCGCCGGCAGCCTGATCAAGATCGGGAAGGACCCGACGTGCGAGGTCGTGGTGAAAGGGTGGTGGGTCGGTTGGACAGCGGCCACCATCAGCCGCAGACCGGACGGGTACCACCTGAGTTACGCCGGCGGGTGGTCCAAACCGAAGGTCAACGACCGTCCGGTCAAAATCTCGGTGCTGCTGCAAGACCTCGATGTGATCGACATCGGCTCGGTCAAGCTGCAGTTTTTCGACAAAGAGGCTTCGGCCGCCCGCGCCTCGTGATCTATTCCTTGACGCGCTCCACGTAGCTCCCGGTGCGCGTGTCGATCTTGATGAGCTGGCCCTCTTCGAGAAAGGTCGGCACCTGCACCACATACCCGGTTTCCAGAGTGGCGGGCTTGGAATCTCCCGAGGCCGTGTCCCCCTTGACCCACGGGTCGGCCTTGACGATGCGCAGGTTCATGAAGTTCGGGATGGTCAACTCGATCGGACGATCCCGGTAAAAAAGCACCGAGCAGACGGTGTTCTCCAACAGGAAGTTCTTGGCATCTCCGACCTGCCCCTCGCCCACGAATTCCTGCTCGTAGGTGGAGGTGTTCATGAAGCAGAATTTGTCGCCGTCCTTGTAAAGGTACTCCATCTGCTTCTCTTCCAGGTTCGGTTCCCCGAATGTTTCCCCGGAACGGAAGTTGCGGCCGAACTGGGTCCCGGTGAGCATGTTCCTGAGACGGCACTTGTAAAGCGCCTGGCCCTTGCCGGGCTTGACGAAGTCGAATTGAACCACAATGTAAGGGTCGCCCTCGTACTCGATCTTGAGACCCTTTCGCAAGTCACTGCTTTCGTACATCGGTTGAGTTCCTCTCTCTATTCTTCATGAGCCGAAAAATGCTTTTTAACACGGATCCGCAGTTCAATCAACCGATCCAGCCCGACCCGGGCGGGGATCGGGCGGAAGCGCGCCGCGGAAGGGCACGATGTCCGGCCGCATTTTCCGGTTGACTTTTCGGGGCGTGTTTACCATATTCGCAACATAATTGCCATCGGCACTTGCTGAATTTCCCGAAAATTCCGGGAGACAGCCGCACGAATGAATTTTCGCACGGATGGGACATACCCGCCGCGGAGGGGCCGCTGAACGGATCCCGCTGCGGCGGATTTTTTCCATAACCCTTTCAATAATCCAGGATTGAGCGAAGCCATGATCATCATCATCGATTTCGGCTCCCAGTACAATCAACTGATCGCCCGTCGGGTGCGGGAAAACCACGTGTTCTGCCAGGTCGAACCCCCGGAGATCCCGCTCGAGGCCATCCGGCGCCTGAAGCCGGAAGGGATCATCCTTTCCGGAGGGCCTTCCAGCATTTACGAAAGCGGGAGCCCCAAGGTCGATCCCGGCATTTTCGATCTCGGCATCCCCGTGCTGGGCATCTGCTACGGCATGCAGTTCATGACGGCCGCCCTGGGCGGGCGCGTTGCCCGGGCCGCCAAGCGGGAGTACGGGTTCGCCGAGCTCTCGGTTCGGTCCGCCGAGGGGTTGCTCAAGGGTGTCAGCCGCTCCACGCCGTGCTGGATGAGCCACGGGGACTCCATCCAGCGCCTGCCGCGAGGGTTCGAAGCCACCGCCTTCACGGCGAACACCCGGTTTGCGGCGGCCGCGGCCCCGGAGCGCCGACTGTACGGCGTGCAGTTCCACCCCGAGGTCGCCCACACCCCGGAAGGCGGCGTTATTCTTAAAAATTTTCTTTTCGACATCTGCGGCTGCCGACGGTCCTGGACCATGAAATCCTTTGCCCGGGAGGCGGTTGCCGACATCCGCCGCGCCGTGGGCGATGACAAGGCCATCTTGGGCCTGAGCGGCGGGGTGGACTCTTCCGTCGCGGCGGTGCTGATCCATCAGGCCATCGGCAAACGCCTCACCTGCATTTTCGTCGACAACGGGCTGCTGCGCCAAAACGAGGCCGAAAAACTCAAGATCACTTTAAAAAAACACCTCGACTTGAACATCCGCTTCGTGAATGCCGGCCGGCGGTTCTTGAAGGCCCTTGCCGGGGTGACCGACCCTGAACGCAAGCGCAAGATCATCGGCCGGGTGTTCATGGAGGTGTTCGAGGCCGAGGCCCGCAAAATAAAAGGCGCGGGGTTTCTGGGGCAAGGCACGCTTTATCCGGACGTGATCGAATCGGTCTCGGCCTTCGGCGGCCCCTCATCGGTCATCAAATCCCACCACAACGTCGGCGGGCTGCCCAAACGCATGAAACTCAAGCTGGTCGAGCCGCTGAAGTTCCTTTTCAAGGACGAAGTCCGGAAGCTCGGCAAGGAGTTGGGGCTGCCCGATGAGCTCGTGTGGCGCCAGCCCTTTCCGGGGCCGGGCCTCGGCATCCGCATCCTGGGTGAAATCTCCGCCCCCCGGTTGAGCATCTTGCGCCATGTCGACGCGATTCTTATAGAGGAGATCAAGGCCGCGGGCTATTACAAGAAGCTCTGGCAATCTTTTGCCGTGCTGCTTCCGATCAAGAGCGTGGGGGTGATGGGCGATGCGCGCACCTACGAGAACATCGCCGCGATCCGCGCCGTCACCAGCCGGGACGCCATGACGGCGGACTGGGCGCGTCTGCCGCACGGGTTTCTCGCCAAGGTGTCCAACCGCATCATCAACGAAGTGGACGGGGTCAACCGGGTGGTGTACGACATCAGCTCCAAGCCTCCGAGCACCATCGAGTGGGAGTAATAGAAAGCCATGGCGGACCAGGACCGATTTCGTTTCAATTTAGGGGACGAGGAACCGGAGATCCCTTCCAGTGACGAGGAGCTCAAGAAGCGCATCGCCAAGCTCGGGAACCGTCTGAGCTTCCTGACGCTGCTGCTCCCCTGCCTGCTGGCCGTGGCGCTCTACGTGGGCTACCAGGACCTGGTTCTGCGAACGGCCAGAACCCAGGGCACAGAAATGGTCGCGGCGGAGCGCGCCGCCGCCGAGGCCGAGCGGAAGGCGGAGGAGCTCGGCAACCGTTTGACCGAGGCGGAAGCCGCATGGTCCGCGCGGATGGACGCGGTGCAGAAAAGCCTTCAATCCCTCGAGGCGGAGATTCGCAAAGGGCAAACGGGCTTCGAGAACGTGGGGGCGTCCAAGGTGGACAAAAAAGAGCTGGCCGACGCCACGGCGCGCATCGACGCGGCGCTCGCCGCCGTCCAAAAGGACGTGCAGACGGTCACGCGCGAAGTTCAGGCACTCGCGCCTTTCCGCGAAGAACTCGGCAGTGCGTCCGCGCTACGGAGCGAGGTCGGCTCCGTTGCGGCGCGCCTGCAGAAACTCGAAAACAGCCTGGGCAAGGACCTCACCGGGCTGGCGGGATACATGGATCGCACCAAGGCCGAGCTGGAAAAAATCCGGACCGATCTGGCCGGCCTCCAGTCCCGCAAGCTCGACCGTGAATCCCTGGACCTCGAGGTCCTCAAAACGAAGCGGCTTTATCAGATGGCCCTGGATCAGGAGGTCGGCCGGATCGACAAAGCCCTCAGCACGCTTCAGCGCCGGCTGGACCAGGTGGAAAGAGCCTTCGGCGCGCGATCGGGGACATCCCCGTCCCTGCCGCCGCTCACCGGCGGCATCAAAGAGCAGCCGGTCGAGTGAGACGCGATCGGTCGCATGGACCGAAGCGCTCCGGGGCCGATGGCTGACAAGCGAGGCACATGAACCAGGACCGACTCAAGCAACTGCTTCAAGAGGTGGCCGGCGGCCAGATGACCGCCGATGACGCGGCCCATCGCCTCCGGCATCTCGCCTGCGAGGACATCGGCTACGCCCACATCGACCACCATCGCAGCCTGCGCAAGGGGTTCCCGGAGGTGATTTTCGGTGAAGGCAAAACCGCCGAGCAGATCACCGGCATCATGGAACGGATGAGCGTGCAGGAGCAGGTGGTGCTGGTGACCCGCGTCGACCCGCCGAAAGCCCAGGCGGTGCTTTCCCGGTTTCCCGGGGCGCGCTTTCACGCCGACGCCCGCATGATCGTCTGGGAAACGGCCCCTGCCCCGGTTCGCGGCCGCGGGACGATCCTCGTGCTGGCGGCCGGGACCTCGGACGTCCCGGTGGCGATGGAAGCCGTCCTCACCGCGCAGGCCATGGGAAACCGGGTGGAGAAGGTCATCGACGTCGGGGTCGCCGGGATTCACCGATTGTTTCGACACCGCGAGCTGATCGAAAACGCCACCGTGTTGATCGTCGTCGCGGGCATGGAGGGCGCCTTGCCCAGCGTCGTGGCGGGCATGGTCAGCCGGCCGGTGATCGCGGTCCCCACCAGCGTCGGCTACGGCGTGAGCCTGGGGGGGATGACCGCGCTTTTTGCCATGTTGAACAGCTGCAGTTCCAACGTGGCGGTGGTCAACATCGACAACGGATTCGGAGCGGGCTACGTCGCCGCCATGATCAACCGGGAATGAATCCGCCTGCGGCGGACTCGTATCAAGAGGAATTCATGGAAACAAAAGAAGCGATCCTGGCATTTTCCCAGAGCGAAAAGGCCAAGGCGGGGCTGCTCATGGCGGCCCAGTTGCTGGAAATCTACAACGGCCTGCCCGACCATGAAAAACACGCTGCGGAGCGTTTCCTCAGGCCCCTCATCGGGATGATATCGAACGAAATCTACCTCTCCAAGCGGATGACCTCGACCGATCTGTGGGCGAGCGTCGAAAAAAGCCTCAACTCGGCCCTGGTGATGATGAACTCGGGCGTGTTGTCCGAGGCCACCTTCCACATCGTCCAGGCCATCAGTGCGGTGACCACGATCGGCCAGCGCTCGATGGAATTCCTCATCCGCGAAAAGCTGTTGTGAAGCAAGGCCGAACCGGCCTTACTTGCCCGACAGAATCTCGCTCCAGATGGATTCGAGCGGTCGCAGACCGGCCCCGGAGGCGGTCAGCACCGGCTTCTTCGCCTGGGCATTGAAGCCGTTCAGATCGGCCGCCAACTGGCGCAAGAGCCCGGCGGTGTCGGCATCGCTCAACGTCCGCAGGATGAGCAGGTCGTCGCGGATCTGCCGGCGATAGAATTCCAGGGAGTGGAGCGCGGAGCGGAAATACCGGGTGCGCTCCTCCAGCCGGTCGATGTAGCCGCTCAGCCGCTGCACCAGACGCAGGTTGAAATCGATCCGGCTGACCTGCAGCGCCTGCGGGTACGAGGCGACGTTGGCGCGTCTGCGCTCCTCCAGGATCTCGGCGCTGAACTCCTCGGCCTGCAGCTTCAGCCGCCGGCGTGCGTCCTCGGCCAGGGCCGCTTTCTCTCGAAGCGTCTGCTCGGCCGCTCCGATCTCCTCCAGGGCGCGGCGCAGCTCCTGCGCCTTGCCGACCTCCGTGGCGAAACCGGCCCACCCGGCCCCCAGCGTCAATCCGACGACCAACAGCGCAGAAACTAAACGTTGCATGTGCAAACTCCGTTTCAACGAAACCTGTCCTGAAGCCGCTTTCGAATCCTCGCCCCGCCTGTGCGGGAGCAGGTAAAAGGCGTCCTGTTTCACGCTTGCAAGCCCGCGGCACGCCGCGCCGCTTGGTTTCAGCGACGGCCGGATACGGCCGTGGCGGGCGCCGGCCGAGCGGCGGCCCGGAACTGCTTCATCTCTTTCCGGATGGCGTCCGGCACGTAGAGCCTGCCACCGGCGGCTTCCCACCGGGCCAGGTGTTCCACGCCGTTGAACTTGCTCAACCCCATGAGCTCCAGATGCCGGCCGTTCCAGCCGGCCAATGCGGCCGCGGTGTCGACCGGCAGCTCGCTCAGCCCGTTGAGTGAAATCCGGTCACCGGGCCAACCGGCGAGCTGCCCGGCAAAATCGGGCGACAGGCGGGAGATGCCGTTCAAACAGAGCCACTGCCCCGGCCATTCACAGAGTATTTTTCCCGGGGCCGGGGAGATCCGGCTCAGGCGGTTCATGAACAGCTCCATAGATCCGGACTCCGCCAGGCAGCGGGCCGCCCGGAGGGTCAGGTTCGTGAGTTCGGAGAGCCGGCCCAAGTATCCGGAGCACACCTCGTCGATGATCTCCTGGTCCTGCTGATCGTCGATTGAGACCGTCGTCAGCTTGACCTGCTCGGCCAGGCGTTTCCAGATCACATCCATCGACGCGTTCGCCGGGGCCGGGGTTCCCACGGCCAGGTTTTCGGGCGTCGGTTGATATTTCGTCAAGGCGGTATCGATCTCGTCCACATGGGTTTTCAAATCGACATGCTCGGCGATCTCTTTCAATTGAAGGTCGATGACGGCGCGGCGCTTCAGATACAGGAGCTCTTCGGAGCCGAGTTCGATCCAACGCAGCGGTTTGTGGAGGCCGTCGCGGTAGGCCTGGCGGCGCTGAATGCTCTTGAGGGCGAGTTCGATCTGACGGTGTTTCAGGGCCTGGGCCGGCGACCCGATGCCCGTGCGCTTGATCAGGCGCGCCGCATCCTCTTCAACTTCCAGCACCCCATGGTCGTAAGTCTGCTGCAGCTGGAGAATTTCCGCTTTTTTTACGAGAAGCGCCTGACGCAGCGCGTCCACTTCCCGCAGTTTGGCTTCCAGGTCAAGAGGATCGTTGGCGGGTGGCTGAATCGGTTCGGGCGGGCCCGGCAGCGGGTCCCCGGCGGGGATCGGCTGCTCCTCCACCACCCGGTTCAGGGGGGCGGTCGGCTCGACCCGCGGCGGCTGCGTCATCCACCAGGCACCGGCGGCTACGCAAAGCACGGCGCCGATCAGACAGGCCGCTTTCAGCGCCGGACGCATGCGGTCCAGGATCCGCGCGGCCGGGATCTGCCCACCCGCCGGCTCCTCTTTCAGCACAAAGGGCACGCCCGACGCAACTGCGGCCGCATCGGTTTTCACCTCGGAGGCCTCGTCGGTCACGGCGATTCCCGCATCACCCGGCTCCCCGACCGGATCCTTCTGGAGCGGCTCGGCCGCGCCGGCCGCGGGCCCGTCATCAACCGCGCTCGGCACCGCTTCTCCCCCGGGCAGCTCACCGGCAATCCCGTCGAGCCCTTCAATTCCCAGGGGCCGGTCCATGCGGGTCAGGTCGCTCGCGTCAGGCGCCTGAAACCTCTCCGCCGGGGAGTCCCTATCTTCCGCTGTCAGAGTATCTGCCACGCCGTCTTTCCACCGTCGGTCGAAATAATCCGGCCATCCGCCGTCTTTTAATTCTATCGGCCGTTTCGGATTTTCCTTAACCCGCGGGATGCGTTCCGGCCTTTTTTTTGGTGACGGTGGGTTCGGTTTGGCGTATAGGGTGGACGGGTTGTCGACGCGCACGGCCATTCGAGAGCCACGCGCTGCAATGGGAGGTTTTTCCGCCACGTGAGCTCAACTTCCATTCAAAAAACGGATTTTCTGGTCGTCGGCGGGGGGATCATCGGTCTGAGCATCGGCCGGGAGCTCGCCCGGCGTTTCCCCGGCTCACGGCTCGTCATTCTCGAAAAAGAGAACGAATTCGCTTTTCACGCCAGCGGCCGCAACAGCGGCGTGCTGCACGCCGGGTTCTACTATTCCGCCGACAGCCTGAAGGCCAGGCTCACGCTGGCCGGCAACCGGGAGATGACCGCCTACTGCCTGGAAAACGGCCTGGCGATCAACCGCTGCGGCAAAGTGGTGGTGGAGTCGAACGAATCCGAGATCGAGGGCATCCACGA
>CAZLSV010000032.1:17087-20698 GCA_964562235.1 uncultured Desulfatibacillum sp. | reverse complement strand
GGTGCACGGGTGCCAAGCTCACGGCGACGCTGCTCCACGAGCTCAAGCGCCGCGCGGAGTTGAACGGGGTCGATGTGCGGTTGATCGACGAGAACGAACTGAACGGGATCGAGCCCAACGCCCGCACCCTGGAAAAGGCCCTTTTCTCTCCCACCACCTCCACCGTCGACCCGAAGCAGGTCTGCCGGCACATCGCCTCAAGATTCCCGCAAAATGTCCGGATCCTGTTCGGGCGCCGCTTCATGGGCCGGGGCCGGGGCCACGCCATCACCGACAAGGAACAAATCCGGTACCGCTACCTCTTCAACGCCGCCGGCCTCTATGCCGACAAAGTGGCCCGCCATTTCAACGCCGGAAAGAACTTCACCATGATCCCGTTCAAGGGGATCTACCTGCGCTACCGCGACGACGACCTGCTCCGGTGCCACGTGTATCCGGTCCCGAATCTTCTCAACCCGTTTCTGGGGGTGCACTTCACCAAGACCGTCGACGGGCACGTGAAGATCGGCCCGACCGCCATTCCGGCCTTCTGGCGCGAAAATTACGATTTCGGCCACCGCTTCAGCCTCCGGGAGTTCGGCGAGATCCTGTCCCGGGAAGCGAAACTGTTTCTGCTCAACCGGTTCAATTTCAGGCGGCTGGCCTTTGAGGAGATGCGCAAGTACCAGAAGGGGTTTTTCATCGCCGAGTCGCGCAAACTGCTCAAGCGCCTGGACCCCGCCCGCTTCGGCGACTACACCCCGCCGGGCATCCGCGCCCAGCTGCTCAACCTCAACACCGACGAGCTGGTCATGGACTTCCTCATCGAGCACGCCGAAGACTCCACCCACGTGCTCAACGCCGTCTCCCCGGCCTTCACCTCCGCCTTCAGCTTCGCGACCCACATCGTCGCGGAAGCGTCAAAGCGCTTTCGCATCTGATTTCTTACAGAGCCCTTCCCAGCTCGTCGGCCTCGGCGGTGATTTCCAGCAGCGTGCGCGGGGACTTGGCGTCGCCCAGCAGGTGGGTTTTTATCCCCAGGCGGTTCAGCAGCGCCGTCAGGGAGCGTTCCGGCCGGAATCCCTCGGCGATGACGAGGTCGCGGTACCCGAGAAGCGTCTCTTGGCCGCCGGCATGCGCGATGACCAGGCCGTCTTTTAAAAACTCCCGTATGCACGCCCGCTTGTAGAGTTTCACCCCGGCTTCGGCCAGGCGGCGACGCAGCGACGTGCGGTCGTTCGGCGCCAGCTCCGGCGCGAAGTGCTCGCCGCCCAGCACGGCTATCTCGCGCGGGCCCTGGGCCAGGAAATCGGCCGTCACCATGGCCGCCTGGTCCGAGCCCAGCACGACCACCCGCGGCCCGGGCACCGCCTCGCCGGAGAGCACGTCCAAAACGGTGGCCAGCTCCATTCCGGAATCCATAAGGCCGGGTATCTCCGGTATCCTGGGATTGGCGCCGGTGGCCAGCACGACCGCCGCGGGGTTCATCTTTTCCAAAAGACTTTCGTCCACGATCGTGCCGAGCCGGATCTCCACGCCCAGCCGCCTGAGCTCGGACAGGAAATATGCCGCCATTTCCCAGAGCTCGCCGCGGCCGGGCGGTTTCGCTGCATACACCAGCGCCCCGCCCGCCCGGTCCCGCTCCTCGGCCACGACCACCTCGTGGCCGCGCAGCGCCAGGAGTCGCGCGCAGGCCAGACCCGCCGGGCCGGCGCCCACCACGAGAATTTTTTTCGGCTGGGCCGCCGGCGCCGGCGTTGGCCCCAGAAGATACTCCCGCCCCATCTCCGGGTTCATGACGCAGGTGGCCTCCTCCAGGGCCAGCACGCTTTCGATGCAGCCCCGGCAGCAGCCGATGCAGGGCCTGAGTTCGTGCAGTCGGCCCTGGGCCGCCTTGGCCGCCAGCTCGGGGTCGGCGATGTGGGCCCGGCCCATGGAGACCAGATCGGCCCTTCCTTCGGCAATGAGTCGATCCGCCATGACGGGGTCTTTGATTCGGCCGACGGCGATGACCGGAATGCTCACTGTTTTCCGGACCGCTTCGGCCAGATGAACGAAGCCTCCGAGGGGTTCATACATGGAAGGGATGGTCACCGGCATGGATCCGTAGACCCCGGCGGAAACGTGCAGCCAGTCTGCGCCGGCCGCCTGCAGAAGCGGTGCGAGCCGCCGTGCCTCTGCCAGGGTCCAGCCGCCGGTCACGTAGTCCTCGCCGTTGTAGCGCACGCCGACCGGGTAATCGGGTCCGCAGCGGGCCTTGATGGCGCTCAGGATTTCCAGCAGGAACCGGGTGCGGTTTTCGAAGGGGCCGCCGTAGTCGTCGCTTCTCCGATTGGCGTTGGGGGCCAGGAACTCGCTGATCAGGTAGCCGTGGGCGGCGTGAATTTCCACGAAATCGAGCCCGGCTTCCATGGCGCGCCGGGCCGCCTCGGCGTGGCAGATGACCAGCGCTTTGATTTCGTTTCGGGTCAGTTCCCGGGGCACGCCCTTTACCACCGCAAGCGACGGCAGGGGCGACGGGGCCACGCGGCGGTCGTGGAACGCCTGGCGGCCGCCGTGGAGGAGCTGCAGGCCGACCCGGGCGCCGTGGCGCTTTACCTCGGCGGCCAGGCAGCTCAGACCGGCCACGAAGCGGTCGTCCCAGGCCCGCGGCATCTTCGGCAGGTCCAGCCCGTCGGGGTGGACCGCCCCGCCGCCCACGACGATCAGGCCCGTGCCGGCGGCGGCCCGCGCGGCCAGGTAGGCCCAGTGCCGTTCCGTGAGGACGCCCTGCTCGTCGACCCCGAAATTGACGCTCATGGGCGGCATGACCAGGCGGTTGCGAACCTCCATCCGCCCCAGGCGGACAGGCGAAAAGAGATGCTTCAGGTGCATGGGTCCTCTCCTTCGGCCGGGTGCGGGCCCGGCCGGAAACCGAAGTCGGATGGGTCGGTTCGCACGAAACGATGCGGGTACAAGGGCTTTGCCAGCAGGAGAAGTCGGATTCCAGCCGAACCGCCTCGAGGTCCGCGCCGTGAGTCAGATCAGAAGATTCCAAAGCCCTGCAACTGCTTAAACATAAAGCCGCCGCCGTGGTCAAGCGGGTTCTTCGGCATCACGGCAAGAGCAGCCGGATCAGCATCAGAAGCACCCAGCGAAAAAACGCAATGAGGGGATCGAGGGCTCCGAGATAAAGCAGGCCGATGATGATGAAAAATCCATACCGTTCCAAGCTCACCAGGAATCGCTGAAGGGCGCCGGAGGTGAGGGCCATCAGAATCTTGGAGCCGTCGAGCGGGGGGATCGGGATCAGGTTGAAGGCGGCCAGCATGATGTTGACCTGGGCCAAGTAATAAAGCAGCGGCGCAAGCACTCCCGATGGCGAGGGGGTCAGAACGCGGTTCAGGAAAAAGGCCGCGAAGGCGAGCAGCGTATTGGCGATGATGCCGGCCGCCGAAACGAGAATAAACCCTGTGCGGCCCTCACGCAGGTTGCTGAAATTCACCGGCACGGGCTTCGCCCAGCCGAACCCGAAGACAAACAGCATCAGGGTGCCGACCGGTTCGAGGTGCTTGAGCGGATTGAGGCTCAGCCGGCCTAGAAGTTTTGCGGTCGGGTCGCCCAAGCGGTTTGCCATCCACGCATGTGAAAAT
>CAZLSV010000032.1:0-17077 GCA_964562235.1 uncultured Desulfatibacillum sp. | reverse complement strand
GTACGCCACCCAACCGTGGGCCAGTTCGTGAAGGATGATGGAATAAAGCAGCGGGATGGAGAGCAGGACAAAGGTTGCCGGGTCGTTTAGCAGGAGACTGAGCAGGCCCATTTACGTATTATTCCGCATGCCAAGAAAAAGGTTCCGGAAAAAAGAAGAACGGCATAAGTGGTTTTAACAAAACACCGCCCGCCAAGCGGAACGTCATTTTGACAACCACGACAGCCCCCCTCGCCTGGATGGGTCGTCGGACCCATCAGGCTTCACATTACGATCGAATGCCGGGAACATCAAGGGCCGGTTGCGCGCCGGCCCGTCCCGTTGCGATGAGCGTTGACTCGCGCATGGCTTGGCCGTATGTTACCGTAGCGCGAGCGGCCAGGCGGCCGGCAGCGGACCCGGGTGTTCGGGTGCATCCCAATGAACCCGATCCAAAAAGCCCGATCGAAGATGGCGAAGTTTGCCGCTGGGAAGCGCATCGGCTTTCCGGGCGAGCGGTTTTCAACCATGGGGATCGCGGCTGGAAAGCCGCTCCCACCGGGTTAAAAAAGTTCAGCGATGGGGGCAGGAGGCGCCAGATGATCATCCGGCAGCTCGAGGTGGGCCAGATGGATAACTTCTGCTACCTGGTCGGTTGCGAAAAGACCCGCAAGGCCGCGGCCATCGACCCCGGTGCGGATGTCGAGCGCATCCTGGAGGAAGCCCAAAGGGAAAAACTTGCAATCGCGACCATCGTCAACACCCACGGCCACGGGGATCACACCGCCGGCAGCGCCGCGCTCAAAGCCTTGACCGGCGCCGATATCCTCATCCACGCCCTGGAGGCGGCGGCGGTCCCGCAGGCGAATATCCTCATCTCAGGGGACCAGGACCTGATGGTGGGCGAGATCACTTTCAAAGTATTTCACACCCCCGGCCACACGCCGGGCGGCATCTGCCTTTACGCCGAGGGGAACCTCTTCACCGGGGACACGCTGTTTGTGGGAGACAGCGGCCGCACCGACCTGAAAGGCGGGCACCGCCCCACTCTGGGGGTCTCCATCCGCCGCCTGATGGCCCTGCCCGATGACACCGTGGTCTGGCCGGGCCACGATTACGGCCCCACCCCTTTCTCCACCATCGGGTGGGAAAAACGGCACAACGTCAATGCCAAAGAGTATGGTTACCATGTAGAGGGTTAAACGAACGGAGCGTATACCAAAAGGAGGCAGAGCATGCGCTGGAGACAGTTTTTCACGCCGGTAAAATCCTTCGATGCGCCGGCCGCCAAGGACTTCATGAACCGCGCGGCCGCGGATGACTTTCTGCTGCTGGACGTGCGCCAGCCCGAGGAGTACGAAGCCGAGCATCTCCCGGGCGCGAAGCTGATACCCCTGGCGGAACTCGGAGCGCGGCTCTCCGAGCTCGACCCGGAAAAACCCGCCATCGTCTACTGCGCCATCGGCGGTCGCAGCCGCGTCGCCGCCCAGGTCCTGGCCGGGAAGGGTTTTAAAGAGGTGTTCAATCTCTCCGGCGGCATCAAGTCCTGGAACAGCGAGAAGGCCGTCGGGCCCGAGGACCTCGGCCTTGACCTGTTTTCGGGCCAGGAGTCACCGGAAGAGACCCTGGTGGTGGCTTATGGCTTGGAGGAGGGCTTGCGCCGATTCTACGAGTCCATGGCGCCCCGGGTGACGAACGAAAACGCGCGCAGCTTGTTCGTCAAGCTCTCCACCATCGAAGTCAAGCACCAGGACCGGATTTTCAGCGAATTCCTCAGAGTGACGGGTGCTGAAACGAGCCGGGACGAATTTGCGAAAAAGACCTTCGCACCGGCCATGGAGGGCGGGCTCACCACCGAGGACTACATCCAGCGCTACCAGCCGAACCTTGAGAACCCGGCGGAGGTCACCTCGCTCGCCATGGCCATCGAAGCCCAGGCCATGGACCTCTACCAACGCGCGGCCGATCGGGCCAAAACCGAGGAAAGCAGGATTGCCCTGCTCCGGATTGCCGACGAAGAGCGATCGCATATCGAGCAGCTTGGAAAGCTTTTCAAGTATCTTATATGATTAAATTTAAACTTAAACATAAAGAATTTATGATCGGAAACCAATGCCGCTCAGAGGTAAGGTGTCGAGGCAGTCACCATCAACCCGGTGCAAAGTATGCCCGGCGCAGGTGAATGTATAGGGTAAAACCCAGCCAGCACAAGATGACCAGTAGATACGCCAGCGTCATCACTTGAAGAAGCAGCTCTTTCGGCACCAGGTTTACGAGCTCCCGGGTGGTCGGCGTAGTGAACTGCTGCATGACGAATTCGGCGAAGGTCTGACGCGCAAGCAGCATCTGTATTTTGTCCAGCGCGTAGACCACCGTGCCGGCCATGACCATATTGTATCCCCAGGGTTTCCCGGCCCAGAGCCCGGCCCCCATGGCCAGAAAAATCCCGGCGAAGATGAGGTGGTAGCTTATCGCCACGATTCCGCCGCGCATTCCCCCCAGAAGCGGGGCCGCCGCCGCGATGTCCAACAGCTCGAACAGCGCCGAGACCATGAAACAAACCCCGGCGGTCCGGATGGTGGTACGGCCCTTGGTTTTCGCTTCCATGCGTCTCTCTTTTGCCTGTTTTGAAACGCTTCCCTGAAGTTCATCCCCTCTCTGTCAATAGACCGAAAGCGGCTCCCTGACAAATGAAATCCTAATGAGGCCCGAATTCGGGAACCCTTTCATCGTGATGTAACCCGGCCGTTGGCGCGCAGCGTCTAATCGACTCAGTTCCACCCAAAAAGGAGAAACGCAGATGCGCACCGCGGCCGGGTTGTTTATCGCACTTTTGCTCGGTTTATTCCCCGCAGACAGGCTCGGCGCCCAGGAGACGGGTTCGCCGGAACATGAACTTGATGCGCTCGGCCCCACGCCTCCACGACTGAGTCTTGTCGACGGACAAGTGTCGTTTTTTCGCCCGGGTGCCCAGGAGTGGACCCCGGCGCAGGTCAACATGCCCCTCTCCCCCGGCGACCGCCTCCAATCGGGTTCCCCGGGCAACCTGGAGATCCAGATCGGCGAGCGCGCCTTCCTGCGCGGCTGGGCGAACACCCGGATCGAATTGACCAGCCAGGATTCCGATCATCTCCGGATCAATCTGGAGGCCGGTCACGTTGCGGTTGACCTGCGCGCGCTGGAACCCGGGCACACGGTGGAAGTGGAGACGCCGAATGCGGCCTTCACCATCGACCAGGCCGGCTATTATCGCATGGACGTCGCGGGGGAGCGCACCACATTTTCCGCCCGGCGCGGGGGCCGGGCAGTCGTCGACCCGGCCGACGGGGCTTCCTTCGAAATCTTCCCGGACGAAGCGGTGGCCATCGCCGGCGAGAATCACCCGGCGGTCTCCACCTACTCGGCCCCGCCCCCCGACCCCTGGGACCACTGGAACCAGGCACGCACCGATGCCTTGCTTGCGGCGCAAAGCGCTCGTTATGTCCCGTCCGGCGTCTACGGAGCGAGCGATCTTGACCGCTACGGGCAGTGGCGGAGCACTCCTGACTATGGCCCCGTGTGGACGCCGACGGGGGTGCCGGCCGGATGGGCCCCTTACAGCACGGGGAACTGGGTCCAAGACCCCTTTTACGGCTGGACCTGGGTGGACTCGGCCCCGTGGGGCTGGGCGCCTTATCATTACGGCCGCTGGGTTTACGTGGAGCGCTCCTGGTGCTGGGCGCCGGGGCCGCGTCCGGCAAGACCGGTTTATTCCCCTGCCCTCGTGGCGTTCTACGGCGGCGCCCGCGGCCGGGGGGGCTTCGGGGCGGACGGCCCGGTCGTCGGCTGGGTGGCGCTGGGCTGGGGCGAGCCGTGCGTGCCCTGGTGGGGCCGGCCGGGTTTTATTCATCGGCCCTGGTGGGGCGGCTGGGCCGGGCCGCGCGTGGTGAACAACGTGGTCGTGCGCCGCACGACGGGGGTTCGGGCCGAGCATGTTCACGATTACCGCAATGCGCGCGTGCACAATGCCGTTGTGGGTGTGCGCGAGGACCATTTTCATCGCGGCGCTTTTGAGAGGGAGCGGTTCGTCCGCATGGACGCGAGGGAGCTTCAGCCGATGCCCTCCTCACCCCGGATGAACGCAAGGTCAGGGAATTTTGGGTCCGCCGGAAAACACGGCCTGCGTCCCCCTGAAAACGACCTGAAACACCCGGCCGGAATCACCCGCCCGGCCGTCTCGGCCGAACCACCGGAGCGACGTGAGCGAACGCCGCATGAGACAAGAGCCTCAAGCCCCGGCCGGTCCATCGAACGGCGACCTGAGGCTCGTGAAAACCCCGCGGGTGCGCCGCGCCCGTCCTTTGGACGAAGCGGCACCGAAGGCAGCCCGGAGGCTGGCCGCGCCAAGGAGCCGGCGCCTCCCAAAACGGGGACCGCGCCCCCTCGCCACCGATACCCCGAGCCTCAACCCCCGGTGGTTCACCGGCCGTCGCAGCCGCCGGCGCCGGCCGAACGACCCGGGCATCCGGTCCGGCCGGACAAACCCGGCGCCGGCCGGGAAAAGGCATCGCCCTCGCCTCCTCCGCATCGCATCGAGGGCTCCCCGCCCCCGGTGCGGCAGCAGCCAAGCGCGCCGGCCGGCCGCCTTGTGCCGAACCGATTCGATGAGCGATCCGCCCGGGGAGTGAAACGAGAGGCTGACGCGCCGCAGCGCTTTGAACAACGCCATCCGCCGGCCGATGGCAAGCGCCCGGCGCCTTATCGGGACGCTCCGGCCCGAGGGGGGCAGCGCCCGGTCGAAAGGCCCTTCGCCTTTCCGCGCACTCCGGGCGATGCCTGACGAGACTGCTGGAAAATTAAAAGGGGCGGCTGAATTCCGCCCTTTTTATTTGTTTTTCCCGGGAGCTGTTACGAAGGGAACCCGGGGTTAAGGTGATGCTGTCTTAGGCGCTGCCGCGATGAAGGTTGGGGTGTCCGCCTCCGCCACGGCCTGCACGGGTGCGTTTTCTTCCTGCTGGGCGCGCATGTCTTTGTTTTGGTTGTCGTCGTCGCTGCGGGCAACCATGTCAACTGAGCTCACCGAGAGCACGGTTACCACTCCGGCGATCGCCATGATCGTCAATGGCTCCGCGCTCGCGCGCGGGACAGCAACCGCTGCCGTCAGCGCCAGAATTACAAAAGCGATTATATAAACTCGGCGTTTCATGATGTCCTCCTTGGCTACCGGGTCGGTGAGTTGTCGGGTTTCCGAATCCGAACTGTGCCTGCCTCAGCATTCGATGCGGCAGACACACAGGAAAAATGCAATAAGCTGCTAACCCGGTTTCTGCTCGGTTTGAGCATAGTAAGAACTATTCATGAAATAAAAGGGTGTCAAGGGTGTGCCCGTGAGGGTGTCGAATCCAGGACGGTCATCGATTTGGATGGTTCGAGGTCTGCCATGCTAACTCGTGTCCATCTGTAACCGGCGTCTTTCGGCCCATGCCGGCGTTCTCGCTCTTCGCAATCCTCGGCGTAGCCTCACTACGCCTGCGGTTGCGAAATCGCTGCGGCCTTGGCCTGAACCGAAATCCACCATTTCCGGATGGACACTAACTCAGGGCGCGGTAACGGTAGTTCTTTAGGGAGCGGGTCCGTTCAGCCCACCCCTTCTCCTTCAGGTATCTCAGATGGGAAATTGCCTCGCCCGTGGCGAACCACTTTTGCGCCAAAGGAAATGCCTCCCAGCTGTCGCATTTTATGTCCCAGGTCATTCTCGAGGCGATCTCGTAGGCCGACAGATGGTCATTTCGGGTGATGCGTAAAATTTCATTGCAGCGCTCCGCATGGTGCGCTTTGAGCTCGGCGATCCGGCTGCGATGATCCGTGATCAGCCGGCGATGCCCGGGGAGCGTGAGTTCGATATCGAGGTCGTGAACGCGATCCAGGCTGGCCAGATAGCTCTCAAGGGGGTTTTGAATTTCGGACCAGCACTGAATGTTGGGGGTGATATCGATCAGGATATGATCGCCGGCGACCAGGATCTTCTTCTCTGGCTCGTACAGGCAGGTGTGACCCAGGCTGTGCCCCGGGGTGTGAAGGCAGATGAAATGGTATTCGCCTGCGTTGATAGGGTCCCCGTCTTGCAGAATGCTCAGCTCCGGCACCCATTCCGAACTGAATTTGAAACCCGGGTGCTGCTCGATGGATCGCTGGAGTTCATCTTCGGGAAAGCCGTTCTCGGCGGCATAGGCGAGCATCGGGCCCCAACCGGACCAGGATTCGATGATCTCGGCATCCGGGCGGTTGAAGTAGACCCGGCTCGAGGCGGCGATCAGCCTCGACACCAGGCCGAAATGATCCGCATGCAGGTGGGTGATGAAAAAATCGGTCTTGCGCGGATCGATTTTCAATTCCTCGAATCCGGCCGTCATCGCTTCGAAGCACTCATCCCGGTTCAACCCGGTGTCGATGACCAGATTCCGCTCGGCCGATCGAACCACATAGGAGTTCAGAAACTTCAGTGGGCTGTCGGGTAACGGCACCATGATTCGGAACAGATCGCGGCGAAGCTCTTCAATCATCTCGCATCTCCAATCAGGGGATCACTCATTTCTCTGTTTTCGGCGCCCGGCCGGATGATAACTCGACATGGGGTGGGGAGATCGGTTGCTTTCAAACGCGAGGCCCCAACCGCTGTTTTCTGAAACGCCTCCCGTCGGGGTGGAAGATGGGGCGCGGCGAAATCGCGGGCCGTGAAACGATACAATGGACCCGCTCATAAAAGTTCGGCCGGGGCCTTTCGAGGGGGAAGGGTTAGGTTTCTTGTCAGAGCGTCGAGTGCGATCGGGCGGGTTTTTTAGAATGTCGGGAAGCCAGCCGGTCTTTGGCCTCATCCCGGAGCTGATGCCAGCGCTGTCTTTCATTCCGGTAGGCATCCAGGTCGGACCTTTCCAGTCGCGAGCGCTCTTTTTCGATCTCGGCGTCTGGTTTGCCGGCTGAGTTGAATTGGGCCAACAGCCCGACGGAGTTGAAAAGGCTTTGATTGCCTGAAGCGGCACGACAGATATCAGCGGCGGCAACGACGGTGGACAGGAGCAACAAGGCCAAAAAAAAGAAAACGGTCCCCTTGTACGCCAAGGCGGAGAGAACAGCGCCGCCGACATGCTCCATGGCCTTCGGATTCCGGTTTCTGAGGATCAAGTCGCCTTGTTTCATCAGACCCCCATTATTGTTGGGCAGGCCATTTCCTGAAACCTCAAATTCCAGGCTGGAAGCCCAGTAAAATGTCTATCGCACGCAGCGCGACAAGTCAACCGGTATTTACTATCTGCGCCTGCCGGATTTAATTGCGCAGTGACAAGAGCCCATGTTTTTGTAAACGAGCGCATGGTATGATAGTTACCAGGCGCGGGCAAGCGGTTTCAGCCAGATCCCGTTCCTGCAGGCGACGCCGCTCAAGCCGGATGCCGTACAAAACAGTCTTCGTTAGGAGGAATCTCATGCATCACCGCCTTTTGCGTGTTTTTTTGCTTCTGTTCGCCATCATTGCGCCGGTTATATCCGGCCACGCCGAGGACCTACCGCTGCCGGCACGCATCGGCAAGACCGGTGTCGATCTCGCAACGGCCCTCGAGCAGCGCAAGACCACGCGGGAGTACTCCCCGGCAAAATTGAAGATGGAAGACCTCTCGGCCATTCTGTGGGCGGCAAACGGAATCAACCGTCCGGACGGCAAGCGCACCGCACCCTCCGCCTTCGGTCGCCAATACATCGACATTTACATCGTCACCGACACGGGCGGTTATCGGTATGATGCCCCCGGTCACAAGCTGACTGCTGTTGGCGGCGGAAATTTCAAAGACAGGATGGCGCGGCAGAGCCATGTCGCCGCGTCTTCGCACATTCTGGTCCTGGCAGCGGACATGGGCAAGGTGCCGGGTTCCCCGGAGGAGACGAAATTGAACTGGGCCCATTCCACGGCCGGCGCGGTGGCTCAGAACGTTCACCTCATGGCCGCCGCGCGAGGGATCGGCACGGGGATAGTTGCCGGGATCAAGGCGGATGAAATCCGGCAGTCGCTGCAGCTTTCGAAAGATGTCGTGCCACTGTACGTGATGCCGCTAGGGTACCTTAAATAAGCCACCCGCTGACGCCGGCGCCGCGATTGGCCGAGGGCCCGAGCCGGCAGGGAAACGGAACGGGGGGACAAAACCATGACGTCCCGGCCACCCGGACAGGGCTATGTGTCGTGCTTCGAGGGCCACGCGCCGCGTGTGGATCCCTCGGCCTACGTTGATGTTTCGGCCCGTTTGATCGGCCGCGTAACCCTGGCCTCAGGGGTGAGCGTATGGCCCGGAGCCGTGCTTCGGGCCGACGACGAGGCGATTTTCGTCGGCGACGGCAGCGCGATATTGGACTTGAGCCTCCTGGAAGCGCCGGCCGGCCGCCCGGTGGTGGTTGAACCGGGGGCGCTGGTCAGCCACATGGTCTGCCTTCACGGCGCGGTCGTGAAAAAGGGAGCCTTGGTGGGAATCGGGGCCATCGTGCTGGATGGCGCGGTGGTGGGCGCAGGGTCGATGGTCGGGGCGGGGGCGCTGGTCCCGCCCGGGATGGAGGTCCCTGCCGGGGTTCTCGTCCTGGGGCAACCGGCCAAGGTCATCCGCGAGTTGACGCCGGAAGAGCGTGAAACGGTGAACCGACAGCTCGCCGATCTCAGGGCCAAAGCGGTCATCTACCGCCGTGGTTAGCCGTCATCAACGCATACCAGGCGGATCTTTGCGGCTGCGAGCTCAACCCGGGCAACCCGAAACGTCTAATGTACCCATCAATAGGCGCCTCGGTCCAGCCCCAGATTCTCAAGCTCGGCGGCGAGTCGGTAAGAGACCCCGGCTTCTTTGAAGACATAGGTTCCCAGGCGGCTGATCGTCGCCGCATGGAAATCGACGATGTCCGGGAAATCGGAGACCAGCGCGAACGACCGCAGGATGTCCACCCACCAGGCCCGAAAGTTCTCGTCTCGCAGCGTGCGGGGGCGGTCGCCGTACCACCACTCGACCTTTTTCCACGAATTGTAGAAAGCACGGCCGATGACGTCCCGGCCCTTTCCGTCCCGGTCGGCGGCGATGATGTTTTCCCGGGGCCTCAGGGGCCAGCTGACCGGCGCCGGCTCGTAGCTCCAGGCGCCGCCCGACGGCGTCCAGCGCGTCCGTCCGATCTGGAAGTCGGTAAAGCTCTGGTACAATTCGCTGAACAAGACCCCCTCCGTGACCATCCCGATGAAGTCGCACATGGCCTCGGTGAAAGTGGCCGCCGGCACCGGCACCCCGTTGTCGTCGAAAGGCCGCCCGCCGGGGTGGACGAGCTTCAGCTCGTTTAGAATCACATGCCCGTACTCGTGTCCGAAATAGTCGGCATCGACCGTGTCGGAGGGCGTGGTGTTCGGGTCCGCCGGAAAATAATAGGTGTTGCCGAAGCGCGTGGGGGTTGAGAACTTCGATCCGTTGTGGGCCAGGACCGCCCATATTCTCCGGCCGCGGTTGTCCAAAGGCGCCTGGTGTGGGCCGCTGAAGGGCCAAACAAAGGGCGGCGGAGCCGGCGAGGACAAGCGGTACCAGAGGTCGACGACCTGCGGCAGAAGGACACGCGACTTCATGCTTTGCGCGAGCGCCGGGTCCGAGCAACCCGGGGCGCCGGCGGAGCAGCCGTTGGGCAGATTCACGCTGTCCCACAGCACCTGGTCGGCGTCGTTCATGTGGGTCTGGTGCACCCCGAAGCGGGTGCTGCCCGGGGTTGCGTAAACCACTTTCCCGTCCGAGCTGCGCACAAAGACGTGGCGCCGGTGACCGTCGGCGTCGAGCATCTCCATGCGCCAGTGCAACTCTTTGGCGGAGGGAATGCGGTTGAAAGCCCAGGACGGATCGAACCAGGCCGGCGCCTGGGACAACCGCGTGACCGGCGACCCGACGGCTTTCTCGGCGGCCTCCCAGGCGCCCTCTTCGAGGGAGAGAGAGATTTCCTTGAACCCGTGAACCGCTGGAGCGTACCCGTTGTACACCCCGCGCAGGACCGGCCGCTCTTTGGACACGATGCCGCCAAGCCGCATGCCCGCGAACGGGTAACCTTTGGAGGAGACTTCGAAGGTGTAGGCCGTCCCCGCATGGCGCTCCGCCCTTTTGTCGAAGAACCTGGAGCGCTTCCGTCCCGGATGCCGCTCGGCCGCTTCCCGGGCCCGGCGCGCGGCGTCGGGGTTAATTTCATAAAACGGCTCTTCGCCGACGACCGCCAGCTCGGCGTCCTTCTCCAGCCCCAATATGTCCGCGTGGGCCCGGAACCATTCGGCGACGCCGGCCGGCGAAACGCCTGCCACCGGAAACGAACCGCTAAGACCCGCCAAATGCCCCATCGGGTGGAAGGTCGCCCGGATCTCCTGCTCGGACTCCCTTTTCAGGCGTTCGGTCCAGGCCTCCCGCTGGGATGGCGATGAGTAAAGGTCGCGGCCGGGATAGCCTCCCCGGTCGACTTCCCCCGCCAGCGCGACGATCGTGAAATCGCGCGCCTCCGGCGCATTTTGGGTGTTCATCGTCAGCACGCGGACACAATTCGCCGGCAACCCCGCGCGGTTCCCCGGGACGGCGGTGACGAACCCGACGTCGTTGTTGAGAGTGGCCGTGCACCCGGCGCCGCGGACGCCGTCGGGAAACGACACGAGATATTCCCCCGGCCGCAGCGTTTGAACGGATATGAGGTTGTGGCTGGCGCGTTCGACCCAAGCACCTTTGCCTGGGTCGATGATGGCGGCCCAATACGAAGCGGTCATGACGGCCTCTCTTTTTCTCGGCTCCAATGGAGCAACGCTATTTTTTCTTTTTATACTTTTCGGCCGGGTACTCTTTCCGGTGCTCGTCGTTGAACTCGTAGGGCTGGTCCGTGTCCATGCTGATGTTCACGTAATGGCCCAGCTGCGCTTGGAGGCTCGTGGGGATGGAGGCGCCGATGGTCCAGTCACCGGTCTTGATGTAGAACCACACCCCGCGGCCGGCGTCATAGTAGGTCGAACAGCAGGGGTAGTAGCGGTACTGGTGCTTGGCCCGGTAGCCGTGCGCCGGTGCGTGGGGAGGCGGTCCGCCCTTTTTTTTGCCCTTCTTGTATTTTTCCGGCTGTTCCTCGTTTCCCTGATCGCCCCATTGAACGGTGACGCTTCCGCCCTGGGCAAAAGCCCTCTGACCGGAGACCATCAAAACCACAACTGCGACGCATACCACCATGAGGATTCCCCGTGGCGCTCTTCTCATTTTCATTTTTTTCCTTTCCAGTTCTTCTAATGGCTTTTGGGAGTAATCGTATGGCCTTCAAATAAGTCCGTCAAGGACCCTGCCGCGACCCGCTGGGTCTTAGAAGCGCTTGACCTATTTCCCTGCAGGGGATAGATGACTGTACCACGTTTCGGACATGATTCTAACCCCCGCAAAGGAGAAAGAGCATGCTCTCCAGAAAGCCGTTGGCGAAACTTCTGGTGTCTCTTATCGTGATTCTCGCGGCCACCGCCCTGCTCGGTGCGGAACCGGCGCAGGCCGCGGCCAAGGCCAAGAACGTCATCGTGCTCATCGTGGACGGCTGCTCGGCGGAGCAGTACACCTTCGCCCGCTGGTTCAAAGGCGCCCCGCTTTCCTTTGACCCCTACCGGGTCGGCGCGGTCAAGACGTTCATCGCCGACTCGGTGATCGCCGACTCCGCGCCCGCGGCCAGCGCCTTTGCGACCGGGGTTCGCACGAGCGACAAGTTCATCAGCGTCGGCCCCCACCCGAACACCATCACCGGCGTGGCCGCCCCGGCCGAAGAGATGCGCTACCGGCCGCTGGCCACGGTCCTGGAAGGCGCCAGGCTGCTGAAAAAGGCCACCGGCATCGTGGCCACCTCGCGCGTGACGCATGCCACGCCGGCGGCCTACATGGCCCACACGCCCTCCCGGGCCAGCGAGGACGACATCATGGAGCAGGCCGTCCATCAGGGCATCAACGTGGTCTTCGGCGGCGGCCGGCGGCATCTCGTACCCACGGAATTCAAGGGCCGCAGGACCGACGGCGAAAACCTCTACGAGAAGCTGAAACACTGGGGGTATGCGATCGTCGACAACCGGGAGGCCATGCAGAACTCGACGGCCGACCGCGTGTTCGGCACTTTCGCCCACAGCCACATGGACGCCGAGATCGACCGCCCCCGGCTGAATCCCGACCAGCCCACCCTCGAGGAGATGACGCGCAAGGCCATCGAAATCCTCTCCCGGGATCCGGACGGGTTCTTCATGATGGTGGAAGCCAGCCAGGTGGACTGGGCCTGTCACGCCAACGACCCCGCTCACATGCTGAGCGACCTGCTGGCCTACGACAAGGCCGTCGCGGTGGCGCTGGATTTCGCCCAAAAAGACGGAAAGACCCTGGTGCTGGCCGTCTCCGACCACAACACCGGAGGGTTTTCGATCGGCAACTACGCCTCGGACGGCATCTACCCGCAGATGAAAGTCGAGCCCCTGCTGGACCCCATCCGCCGGATGAAATCTTCCGCGGCGAATATGTGGAGCCAGATCGAAAAGGACAAGTCCGCGGCCAGGGTCAAGTCGGTGATCAAGGAAGGCTGGTCGTTCGACATCACCGACGAAGAGGCCGGCAAAATCCTCGACCGCTCCAAATCCTTCAAAGACGACGGTTACTTCGCCATCGGCGAGGTGCTCTGCCCGAAATACACCTATGTGGGCTGGACCACCCACGGGCACAGCGGCGGGGATGTCCCGCTGCACGCGTTCGGCCCGGGCAAACCCTCGGGAGTGCTGGAGGCCCCGGAGATCGGCCGTGTCTGCGCGGCGGCCATGGGGTTGGACCTGGAAAAACTGAACCGGCGGCTTTTCGTCGAGGCGGCCCAGGCGTTCGCGGGCGGCCAGGTCGCCGTGGACAAGTCCGACCCGGCCAACCCGGTCGTGAAAATCGCCTTTGGCGGGAAGACCGCCGAGCTGCCGGTCTACCAGAACCTGCTGAAAATGGGAGAGAGAATGTACGCGCTGGAGGGCGTGGTGGTGTATGCCTCCAACACCGAAAAGGCCTACATTCCGCTGCAGGCCGTTCGCATGATCAAGGGGTCGAAGCAGCCGCTTCCAAAAATCTTGAATTAGACCGAACCCCTTTGGGGCCGGCTTTGTCTATCTTGACAGTTGGAAAAAATCCAACTAAAACGATAAAGAATTTAGACGGGGGCTGTTCCTTTCCACTCTAATCCAATCAAATCGCAGGAGGGATTCCATGGCAGATTACTTGATCAATGTTTTCCTGGACGACGCAAAGATGAAGACCATCGAAGGCGCCGGCCTCGCCGGTCAGGTAAAGGAGATCGGCGGCAAGAAGGCGATCCAGGTGCCGGTCAGTGAAAAAGAGCAGAAGAAGCTCGCAAAAGGTTTCCCGGACCTCAAGTTCGACGCCACCAACGCCTGCGTGCTTCCGCCCGAGGCGGAAGCCAAACTGGTGGACATCATCGGCCAGATGAAAGTCATCGACGTGATGAAAGTGGCCATCATGAAGCTCTACAACCCCGTGGCCGGCAAAGCGATCCGTTCGGCTCAGCACTGAAATACCGGCCACGAGCCGCCGCATTTTTGGCTTGGCCGTTAATGCCCAAGGCGCTTTTTCATCTTCCTCACCGGATGGAACAAGCGCCTTTTTTGTACCGTTGGCGACGCTTTCAATTGACAGGAAAGAGGCCTGCTTATAAAATTTGAGACAAAGCCGGCGCCTTCCGAAGATGGTGTGGTCTCATGCGGCGTAATTTCAAAGTTGCGATCGGGTGCATTCTTCTGTTCGGGCTGGTCGTTCTGGGCTGGGCGCTCTTCCTTCGCGAAGGACGCAACCACGCGGCCTCCTTCCGGTTGGCGGCCGTTGAGCGGGGGCCCATCACCAGTGCGGTTTCAACGACCGGGACGCTGAACGCGGTCATCACGGTGATAGTGGGCTCCCAGGTCTCCGGCCAGGTCAAGGAGCTTTTCGCCGATTTCAACTCGGAGGTCCAGGCCGACCAGCTCATTGCCCGTATCGATCCCGAGACCTTCGAGGCCCGGGTGCGCCAGTCCGAAGCCGAACTGGCGGTCGCCAAGGCCAATGTGGAGATCCAGCGGGCGGGCATCGAGCGCGCCCAGAAAGAACTCGCCAACGCAGCCGCCTCCCTGAACAGCGCCATCGCTCAAACTGAAAAGACCCGTGTCACGTTGGACAATTCGCGCCGGAACCGCGACCGGCGCAAGGCGCTGTACAAAACCGGCGCCATATCCGAAAGCCAAACCGACGACGCTCAAACCGCTCATGACCAGGCCATGGCCCAGCTCAAGAGCGCGGAGGCGGACGAACGCGCGGCGGAGTCCCTGGTCGCCTCCCGCGCAGCCGCCCTCAGGAGCGCCAGAGCTCAGGTGGACCATGCCATCGAGCAAGTGCGCCAGAAGGAGGCGGCCTTGAACCAGGCGGCCTTGGATTTGGCGCACACCTTCATCCGCTCCCCGGTGGACGGTGTGGTCATCGAGCGCATGGTCGATGTCGGCCAGACCGTGGCGGCCAGCCTGCAGGCTCCCAAGCTCTTCACCATCGCCCGGGACCTGCGGGAGATGCAGGTGGAGACCGACGTGGACGAGGCGGATGTGGGCCGCGTGCAACTGGAGCAGCCGGCGGTCTTCACGGTCGATGCCTATCCCGGCCGGGAGTTCAACGGAAGAGTCCTGCAGGTCCGCAAGGCGCCGCGCAACGTGCAGAACGTGGTGACCTACACCGTTTTGGTTTCAGCCGACAACCCCGACCAGCGCCTGATGCCCGGCATGACGGCCAACATCCAAATCATCACGGCCAAGCGGCAGGACATTCTCAAGGTCCCCAATTCCGCACTGCGTTTCCGGCCGGCGGCTGAAGATGGCCGGCCGCAGGCCCCCCCCGCGGAAACACGGGCCGAGAGCCCTTCACCGGCGGAGGCCACTGAAGCGGGTAGCCGCCTGCAGCAATTGGCATCAACCCTCAGCCTCACCGATTCCCAGCAGAGCCAGGCCAGAGCCATCTTTGCGGACGTGCGCGAAAAACTGAGCGCTCTGCGCCGCCAGGGGGCCGGCCCTGATGAAATCCGGTCCGCGACCCACACGCTCCGGGAACGCAGCCGCGGCGCCATCGCCGAACTGCTCTCCCCCGAGCAGCGGGAAAAATTCGCACGGCTCTCCGCCGCTCAGCACTCCGCCCCGACCACCCGCGGGCGGGTCTATGTCACGGATGAAGACGGTCGGTCGGTGGCCGTCGACCTGGTTCTCGGCCTGAGCGACGGCATGTTCACGGAGGTGGTGAGCGGCAATCTCAAGGCCGGTCAGCAGGTCATCATCGGGGCCTACCCGCCCGGCCAGAAGCCCCCCGCCCGTTCGCCCGCCCGTTTTGGACTTTTATAGATGGCCGATTGCCTTCTCAAAACCGAAGCGCTCACCCGGGACTATCTGTTGGGCGGGGAGGTGGTGCACGCCCTGCGCGGGGTCTCCGTGGAGGTCGCGCCCGGTGACTTCGTGGCCGTCATGGGTCCTTCCGGATCCGGCAAATCCACCTTCATGAACATTCTGGGATGCCTGGACACCGCTTCCTCGGGAACCTATTTGCTGGACGGCATGAACGTGTCCCACCTGACATCCGACGAATTGGCCCGCATCCGCAATCAAAAACTCGGTTTCGTCTTCCAGAACTTCAATCTCCTGCCACGCACACCGGCCCTTGAAAACGTGGAACTCCCCCTGCGCTACAGCCACCACACGCGCGCCGAACGCAACGCCAAGGCCAAGGAGGCCCTCGCCGTTGTCGGGCTGAAGGACCGGCTGCACCACCACCCCTCGCAGCTTTCCGGCGGCCAGCAGCAACGGGTGGCCATTGCCCGCGCACTGGTGAACCACCCGGTGCTGGTGCTCGCGGACGAGCCCACCGGGGCGCTGGACTCCCAAACCAGCGCGGAAATCATGCAACTCTTCCAGCGTTTGAACCGGGAGGGCATCACCATCGTGCTGGTCACCCATGAGCCCGATGTGGCCCGCTTCGCCCGGCGCCTGCTGCGCTTCAAAGACGGCCGGCTCGTCAACAGCGAACCCGTGACCGACGCCGCCGGGTCCCACGGGGGCCCGCCCCCAGGGCTGGAGGGACGGGTGCCGTGATGATTTTCGAGCCAATGCGGGACGCCCTGCGGGCCTTGCGGGTGAACATTCTGCGCAGCGTCCTGACGACCCTCGGCATCATCATCGGCGTGGCCGCCGTGATTGTCATGGTTTCGGTCGGCGCCGGGGCCGAGGCCAAGGTGGCGAACCTGATCAACAGCCTGGGATCGAACCTGATTTACGTGTCACCCGGCACCACCACCGCCGGCGGTATCCGGTTGGGCACGGGCAGCCTGCCGACCACGACCGAGGATGACGCCGAAGCCATCCAGCGGGATGTGCCCGAAGCCCTGATCGTCTCCAGCACCGTGCGCGGTGCCGGCCAGGTCGTGTGCGGCAACCTCAACTGGTCCACCGTCATCTACGGCGTAACCCCCGACTACTTCGAGGCCCGGGACTGGGAAATCGAAAACGGCAGAGGCCTCACCCCGGAGGACAACAAGGGTTCCGCCAAGGTCATCGTGCTCGGTCAAACCGTCGCCGACAACCTGTTCCCCGGCCAGGACCCCGTGGGCCAGATCATCCGGGTCACCCGCGTGCCCGTCGAAGTCATCGGGACCCTCAAGTCCAAGGGCCAGTCCCTCGGCGGCCAGGACCTCGACGATGCGGTCTTCGTCCCCTTGTCCACGGCCCGCAAGAAGGTCCTCGGCGGACGCTCGCGCAGCGGCCGGCTGGTCGGCGCGATCATCATCAAGGCCCGATCGCCCGAGTGGGTCTCGGTGGTCGAGACGCAGACGCGTGAGCTGCTGCGGCAGCGCCACCGCCTGCGCTCCAACCAGGACGATGACTTTTCCATCCGCAACCTGGCCCAGGTGCTGGAGACCCAGGCCGAGTCCTCCCGGGCCATGGCCCTGTTGCTGGCGGCCGTGGCGTCGGTGTCGCTCGTTGTCGGCGGCATCGGCATCATGAACATCATGCTGGTGTCGGTCACCGAGCGCACCC
>CAZLSV010000031.1:54288-55305 GCA_964562235.1 uncultured Desulfatibacillum sp. | reverse complement strand
TACACGCTGGTGACCGTCTCGCCGACCCTGAGCATCATCAAATACACCCTGCCCGATTCGAACGTGACCTTTGACCAGTTCGAGCCGGTCGCCTACGTGGGCTATACCCCGCAGGGGGTGTTCACCCGCGCGGATGCTCCCTGGAACAACCTGAAAGAGCTGCTCGATTACGCCAAAGCCAACCCGGGGAAGGTCAAGTGCGGAAATGCCGGACACGGCGGAAACTTCCACATGGGTGCGGTCGGCATCGAACAGGCCACGGGAGTGAAGTTCACCCACATTCCGTTCAAGGGGGCCGCTCCGTCGGTTCCGGCGGTCATGGGCGGGCATGTGGATATCATCGTCTCCACGATTGCCGACACGCTCCACATGGTCAAAGGCGGAAGCCTGAAGGTCCTGGGGCTGGCAGCGCCCGAACGGAACAAGTTCGCCCCGGACGCCCAGACCTTCAAGGAGCTGGGCTATGACATCGAGTTTTCGACCTACTGGTCTTACCTCGGGCCCAAAGGGATGCCCAAAGACCGGGTGAAGATTCTCTACGATGCGTTCAAGAAGAGCACGGAAACAAAAGAGGTCAAAGATTTTTTCGACATGCAGGGGGTCACTCCTGCCTTGAAGAGCCCGGAAGAGTTAGCGGAGTACTATAAAAAAGAAGATGTGAAATGGGCCCGCCTGATCAAGGAGGGGGGGCTGATGCCCTGAAAAACGGCGTGTCAGGCCGTGATCCGGCGTTGCGTTTCGTCGCGTCGGCGCTGCGGCGTACAAGTCTACGCCCCGCGCCGCGCGACCCGCGCGCCTTGGCTGACGGCCGGATAGTTGCTTTTCACGGAACGCGACAGCATCAAACGACATCTGAAGGATGGCAATGAGCCCAAACGGTACGGTCGCGCGATACGAGGCGCACTTTCCCAAGTCAAAGGCGCTTTACGAGCGGGCCCGGCAGGTCATGCCGCGGGGGGTGTCCCATGACCAATGGCATGCGGATCCGTTCCCGATCTACATGAGCCGGGCCAAGGG
>CAZLSV010000031.1:35239-54278 GCA_964562235.1 uncultured Desulfatibacillum sp. | reverse complement strand
GGGCCCCGCCTCTGGGACGTCGACGGCAACGAGTATGTGGATTATTACGGCGGGCACGGGGGCAAGATGCTGGGGCATGCCCCGACCGCGGTCGTCGCGGCCGTTCAGGACCAGATCGAAAAGGGGACCCAGTACGGGGCGGTCTGCGACCGGGCGGTCGAATGGGCCGAGCTCATCCAGAAACTCGTCCCGTCGGCAGAGTTGGTCGAGTTTGTGAACTCGGGCACCGAGGCCGTCATGTACGGGATCCGCCTGGCCCGGGCGTTCACCCGGAGGGACAAGGTCGTGCGGTTCCAGTTTCACTTTGCCGGGGCCTACGACGCCATTACCGTGGGGAACAAAAAACCGTTTGATGTTCCCGTCAGCGCGGGGATTCTGCCCTGCGCCGTAAAAGAGACGGCGGTCATCCCCATGAACAGCGAAGAGGCCCTGGAGAACGCCCTGAAAAAAAGAGACGTGGCCGTGGTGATCGTCGAGGCGGCCGGGGGCAGTTCGGGTGTGGTCGGGATCCGGCCCGATTTTTACGGGGTCTTGCGCCGGTTGACCACCCAATACGGGACGCCGCTGTTTTTCGACGAAGTGGTGACCGGCTTCCGCTATTCCCCGGGCGGGGTGCAGGCGGCGGTGGGGGTGACCCCCGATCTGACGGCCCTGGGCAAAGGGGTTACCGGGGTCCTGCCGGGCGCAGGAGCGATTGCGGGCCGGAAGGAGATCATGGAACTGCTCCTTCTGAAAGACGAAGAGTGGAATCGATACCGGCGGGTTTCCCACTCCGGAACCTTCAACGCCAACCCGCTTTGCGCGGCCGCGGGGATCGCCTACCTGGAGATCATCGCCACCGGGGAACCGACCCGGCTGGCCAATCAGAAGACACGGCAGCTGCGCGACGCCCTGCAGCGCGAGATGGACGGGCGTGGGATCGCGGGATGCGTCTACGACAGCGGGTTCTCGGTGCTGCACGTCTATTTCGGGCCCTGCCACGCGATGGGGAGCTGCGACCGCGGAATCTGCCTGAATGCCGACAAGACGAGGGACCCCGGCACGGGGAAGGCGCTTTTCATGAACCTGGCCCTGAACGGGGTCAAGATGCCGACCCGGGGCTACGATGCTTTCCTTTCCGCCGTGCACACCGCGGAAGATCTTCAGAAAACGGTCGACGCCTTCGGCCGCTCCCTGGATGCGCTTCTGGAAGAAAAGAAGCTCGTGCAGGGCAACTGAAAAAGGTCATCTTTCACCGACCCGGAAACCGGTTTGTGACCACGGGTGGAGGGGACGGGAGAAGAGAGACGGTTGTTTGCGTGGAGCCCTGAATCATGAAAACCGATCGAATCAGCGGAATTGTCATTTTCACCATTGGCGCGGCGGTGTGCTTGACGTCGCTGACCTACCCCGTCGGGACGTTGCAGAAACCGGGAGGAGGTTTTTTTCCTCTGCTCGCCTCGGTTCTGCTCCTGGTGCTGTCCGCGCTGTTCATTTTTCAAAGCTTCACTGGCAAGGGGAGAGAGAATTCCGCCGCGGCCTCTTTTTTTCCGGGAAAAGAGGCCCGCAAAAGAATCCTTTGCGGGGTCGCGGCTTTGCTGTGCTTCCGGTACCTCATTCCGGTTATCGGTTTCGCCCCCGCCACGGCCGTGTTCGTTTTTTTTCTGGGTAAATATCTGGAAAGCTACAGCTGGAAAAAGAGTGTTTTCTTTTCTGCGGCCACCGCCGTTTCAGCCTACTACCTCTTTCAGGTGGTGCTGAAGATCCCGATGCCCATACCGATGCTGAAATTCTAAATTCCTTCGGCGATCGGCGCAGCGAAAACCTGCGCTGCCGCATGGAGCGCCGAGAAGGAGCAAGAGCGTGTTTGAAAAATCCGATCGCATAAAACGCTTGTCCGGGTCCGAACGTTCCCAGCGGCCGGCCGCCATTCCCAAGGGCGCCATCCGCCTGGATGTGGGGGAGCCTGATTTTCCGACACCCGCCCACATCCAGGACGCGGCCGCGCGCGCCATGCGGGACAACTTCACCCATTACGGGAACGCTTACGGGCAACCGGCGCTGCGGGAGGCCGTCTGTCTGAGCCTCCAGCGGGACTTCGGCGTCGAACGCCAGCCTGAGAACGTGCTGGTCACCTCGGGCGGGATCGAGGCCATTCACGTCATCTCCGCCACCTATCTCAACCCGGGGGACGAGGCGCTGATACCGGACCCGGAGTATTCCGCTTATGCCGATTCGGTATCCCTTTTCGGCGGAACGCCGGTGTTCTTTCCTCTCAAAGAGGATTTTCATCTCGATTTCGAGGCGATGGAAAAACGAGTCACCTCCAGGACCAAAATCGTATTCATCTCCAGCCCCGGCAACCCGACCGGCCGGGTCCTGCGGGAAGATGAAATCCGGGCCCTGGCCGGACTGGCCGTCCGGAAGGACCTGCTCCTGGTCGTGGACGAGGCCTACCACCGGCTCATTTACAGCGGGGTGCGGTTCCTTTCGATCTGTCAGGTTGAGGAGGTGCGGAACCGCTCCATTCTGCTGAACAGCTTTTCCAAGACCTACGCCATGACCGGTTGGCGGGTGGGGTACATGGTGGCGGATGCTCCGCTCATCAAAGACATGGTGACGTTTCACAAGGCCATGACGATCTGCCCCAATGTGCCGGCCCAGATGGCGTGCGCGGCGGCCGCGGCCGGACCCCAGGAGTGCGTCGAGGCGATGCGCCGGGAATACGAGAAACGAAAGGTCCTGGTCGAGAAGAAAATTAACGAGATCAAGGGGCTCTATGCGCCGCCCTGCGAGGGGGCTTTTTATTTTTTTCCGCGCTTTGAGCACGCGCTGACCAGCCCGCAGATGACCGAATATCTCTTCGGCAAAGGGGTCCTGGTTCGCAGCGGTACGGAGTTCGGCGCTCGCGGCCAGAAGCATCTGCGCATCTGCTTTGCCGCCGCCATGGAAACCTTGGAAACCGGAATGGACCGCCTGAAGCGGGCGTTGGAAGAACTGACATGAAAGTGGAATTGCGGAACAACAAGGATTTTTGGGCCGGCATGATGTTTTTTGCAACCGGTGTCGGGGCAGTGGTCGTCGCCCGGAGTTACCCCTTCGGAACAACGTTGAGCATGGGGCCCGGGTACTTCCCGACGGTCATCGGCGCGATGCTCATCGTTTTCGGAGCGTTCATCGCCTTCAGGGGGCTGCGCCGTAACGAAAAGCTGCAAGGGCCCTGGTCGAGTCGGGCCCTGATCATGCTCCCGCTCTCCATCGTCGCGTTCGGGATCCTGATGAAGCTGGCGGGATTCCTCCCGGCCCTGGCGGCCCTGGTTTTCCTGTCAGCGGCTTCCGGCCGGGAGTTCAAGGCCAATGAAGTTTTTTTGCTGGCCGTCTTTCTGTGCGTTCTTTCAACGGCCATGTTCATATGGGGTCTCGGCCTGCCGTACCCATTGATAAATCCATTTTAACCGGGGGCCGTCATGGAAGTTTTCCAGAATCTTGTTTTCGGGTTCAGCGTCGCTCTGTCGCTCCAGAACCTTTTCTACTGTTTCATGGGCTGCCTGCTCGGCACCTTGATCGGTGTTCTGCCGGGAATCGGGCCGCTGGCGACCATCGCGATGCTGACACCGATCACTTTCAGCATCTCTCCGGTGGGGGCCTTGATCATGCTGGCCGGCATCTATTACGGAGCCCAATACGGCGGCTCCACGACCGCCATCCTGGTCAACCTCCCGGGGGAGACCTCGGCGGTCGTCACCTGCATCGACGGCTACCAGATGGCCCGCCAGGGGCGCGCCGGGCCTGCGCTGGCAATCGCCGCGATCGGCTCTTTTTTCGCCGGCACCGTCTGCACGCTGATCATCGCGCTTTTCGGCCCGGCGGTCGCCGAGCTCGCACTGGAGTTCGGTCCTGCGGAATACTTCTCCCTTATGTTGATGGGGCTGGTGGCCGCGGCAATGCTCGCCCAGGGCGACATGGTCAAGTCGCTGGCCATGGTGGCGATGGGGCTGCTTCTGGGCACCGTGGGGACCGATGTCAATTCCGGCTGGCGGCGCTTCAGTTTCGATATCGCCGAGCTGGCCGACGGCATCGGCTTTGTGGTGCTCGCCGTGGGGGTGTTCGCGGTGGGCGAAATCGTGGCCAACTTAGGCCATTCGAACAAGGGCGCGGTGTTCGTCGCCAAGGTGGGCAGCCTCTTCCCGACGCGGGACGACCTGAAGCGATCGATCGGCCCGATTACGCGGGGGACGATGATCGGCGCGTTTTTCGGCGTGCTCCCCGGCACGGGACCGTCCATCGCTTCGTTCTCCTCCTACATGGTCGAGAAAAAGGTCTCCAAGGATCCGTCCCGGTTCGGCCGTGGCGCGATCGAGGGGGTGGCGGGTCCCGAGTCCGCCAACAACGCGGACGCGCAGTGCAAGTTCATCCCGATGCTCACGCTGGGAATCCCCGCCAGCGGGACGATGGCCCTGATGCTCGGCGCGCTCATGATCCACGGCATCGCGCCCGGCCCGAGCGTCATGACTCAGCGGCCGGACCTCTTCTGGGGGCTGATCGTGAGCATGTGGATCGGGAACCTGATGCTGGTGATTCTCAACCTTCCGCTGGTCGGGCTCTGGGCGAGCCTGCTCAAGGTGCCCTACCGCATGCTTTTCCCCGCCATCATCGTCTTTTCCTGCATCGGCATCTACAGCCTGCAAACCAACGCGTTCGATCTCTACATCACCGCTTTGTTCGGCATCCTCGGCTTCCTGTGGATGAAGCTCGGGTGTCCCCCGGCGCCCATGCTCCTGGGGTTCGTGCTGGGGCCGATGATGGAGGAAAACCTGCGGCGGGCGATGCTGATGTCGCGTGGCGACCCGACGGTGTTCGTGACCCAGCCGATCAGCCTCGGGTTTATCATTGTAACGGTGTTTATCGTGTTTGTCATGATGCTGCCCGCTTTGCGCAAACGGCGCGGTCAAATCACCGACTGATGCCTTGCGGCGGGCCGCGCTCAACGTCCGAATGGCACCCGGGTCTCGGCCGCCATTCAATATCAACGTCGGAATAGGAGGCAACATGAAAAGCTGTTTGAAGCACCTGGCAATGCTGTCAATTCTCGTCTGCGGCGTTTTGTTCAACGGACCTTCGGCCGCGGCCGATGTGTATCCAAGCCAGCCGGTCACGGTGGTTGTGGCGTTCACGGCCGGCGGCACCACCGACATGCTGACCCGCATGGTCAGCACGCGTTTGACCGAGCAGTTGGGCAAAACCTTCGTCGTCGAAAACAAACCCGGGGCCGGGGGGAACATCGGCACGGAGTTCGTGGTGAGGGCAAAGCCCGACGGTTACACCCTCATGGTCAATTCGGTCGGTCCGATTGCCGTCAATCCGACATTGTACAAAAGCCTGCCCCACAACCCCATCACCGACCTTGACCCGGTCGTGCAGATCGCCGACGTACCGAACGTGCTCGTCGTGCCGGCCGGCGCGAACACGCCCAATCTGAAGGAACTGATTGCCAAGGGGAAAACCAAAAAAGGGGGGCTCTCCTACAGTTCCACCGGCATCGGCACCTCCTCGCATCTCTCCAGCTTCATGCTCTCCCAGGCGGCCGACCTGACGGCCGTCCACATCCCCTACAAGGGGGCCGACGCCCTGAATGATTTGCTGGCCGGGCGCATCGACTTCATGTTCGCCACGATCCCCTCGGTGATGGCGCACATTCAATCCGGCAAGTTGTTGCCCGTTGCCGTCAGCAGCGCCAAACGATCGAGGTCGCTTCCCGACGTGCCCACCATGATCGAAAGCGGCTACCCCGGTTTTGAAGCGGGGTCGTGGTTCGGGTTCTTCGCCCCGCGCGGGACGCCCCGCCCGATCATCGACCAGTTGAACAAAGCGGTAAATGAGATTATAAAAGAACCCACCATCGACAAGCAGATGGTTTTCGCCGGTGCCGATCCCGTCGGCGGATCGCCCGAGCAGTTCAAGAAGTTTATCGACAGCGAGTTCAAGAAGTGGCAGGTGGTGGTCAAGGACTCTGGCGCCACCGCGCAGTAAACCGACAACGGAACCTCATCGAAAGGCTAACACTCCATGCTCGAAGACAGGCTGGTATGGGTCAACGGCGATTTCGTGAAGTGGGCGCAGGCGACGGTTCACATGATGAGCCACAGCTTCGCCCGGGGCTCGGCTATCTTCGAGGTCATCAGCTTTTACGCCACGGCCACCTGTCCGGCCGTTTTCCGGCTGCACGACCACATCGCACGCCTGGAGAAATCGGCCGCCTACCTGGACATGGAGCTGCCCGCAGGGCACGAGGCCATCTGCCGGTCCGTCGCTGAAACCGTGCGGCGGAACCGGCTCGGGCAGGGGGCCGTCAAGGTCATCGGGTATTACCCTCAGTTTGCCCTCGACATCCAGCCGCCGCAGAAACGGCTGGATGTCGCCGTCTTCGCGCTGGACCCGGCCCAGGACATAAAAGACCTCGAATTCTCCTTTGAAAAGGGCACCACCGCCGGCATCGCACGCTGGCGCAAGCTCGACCCCGAGACCGTCCCCATCGAGGCCAAGGCCGCCGCGAACTACCTGAACGGGATGATCGCCCGCTTGGACGTCCAGAAGCGCGGCCTGGAGGACGCGATCCTGCTCGACAGCCAGGGCTTCATCGCCGAGGGGGCCACCGAATCCATTTTCCTGGTCAAAGAGGGTCGCCTGCTGACGCCGTCACTCGGCACCGTGCTCGACAGCATCACCCGGCGCTCCGTCCTGCAGGTCGCGCGGCATCTCGGGATCGAGACCTTCGAAGGTCGGCTGAAGCCGGAGCTCCTGTTCGAGGCAGACGAGGTCTTCTTCTCGAACACGCCGTTCAAGGTGATCCCCGTCAGCCGCATCGAGGACCGGAGCATGCCCGAAGCCCCCGGCCCCATGCAGCAGAAGCTGTGGGATGCTTTGCAGAAGATCGCCGCCGGCAAAGAGCCCGCCTTTGCCGACTGGCTCTATCCGGTGGCCTGAGGCGATTGCCTCAAGTAAGCCTTAACGATCGGAAAATGTTTCTACCCGCGGTTCGCAGGATAAACTAAGACAGGAAATAGGTGTGGGTCGGGCAGAGCAGGTGGGGCCGGCTGGCCGTAGGGCGGAGCGTGGTGCAGCGGCTGCGCTTGAGGCTCTTTAGTTTGTGGGAGTCGAAAAAATAGACCTGCCGATCGCTGATCGCGTGGACGATGGACCAGTGATCCCACATCCGGCCGCCCACGCCGACCAGGATGGCCCTTTGGCTGCCGCCGTCCAGAAACGACATCATTTCCGACCAGAATTCATCCAGGGACGTGTCGGGGCGGTGTTTGAAGGGCATGTTGCGTTCATGAATCCTGCCGTTGGCGACATCCCGTAGAATGCTGCCGACCGTGTTCAGCCCGATTCCCTCCGTCAGCACCCGGCCGAGTTCCCCGCTCTCTTCCAGGTAGACAAGACTCTGCTTGAACAGCTCCTTGGACTCCTCCTCCCGGATATCTGAGATGATCCGGGCGGCGTTGACGATGCTGTAGATGGCGCACAGGCCATCCAGCGCGCCCTGAAGGTAGGGCCGCAGTTCCTTACCATTCAGGCACAGAGAGCCGCCCCGTTTCAGCGGACGAGCCTTTTTCGCCGTTTTAGAAATCGATTCCATGCCGCTCACCGATGATTGGCGGTAGAGCCCGTAAACCAAGCGGGCAGGGATCAAGATGGTTTGCAGATAATTGACCGGGCACGGTCGGGAAAACGAAACAGGCAGAGCCGGTTTGGGTCTGCCTGTGAAAAACGATGTTTCTCGGAATACCGTTATTTACGGACATCCAACCTCGAATTGAGGCACAACGCCCGAAAGATGCACGCATATTCGAGAGACATCTGTCAGGGCCACATCCGACCTTCCTTTTTTAATTTTAAACCTTGAAAGTGGCCAAGGCCAAATCCAGGTCTCTTCTGTAGTTGTTGAAGCCGGGTGGTCCATGACTGATAGGTATAATATAATCGGAGTTGAGAGAAATGCAAGAATTATCGGAATCTCCATTTAACATAATATTATTAGCTGGTTGAAGTGTTGGTTTTTCCAACAGGCGAACAGGGTCGGCAAGGCTGCGCTCAAAAAGCAGCCTTCCGGGCCCGTTCTTTCAATGCGATCAATGGATTGGCGCGATGGGGCTATGGCGCCGACGATCGGCGTCCGGTTTTTCGGCTCTCAGTCTCGAAAAAACACTTCCATCTCACTAACCGAGAAGTAATAGGGTCCAACCGAAAGGTTGGGAGAGCCGCAGAGCTCGGCTTGGCATGCTGAGATCGCCTGGACAGTTCCGACGAGATTCGTCATGCCCTTGCATACATAGCTGTATGGAAAATAGCAGTATCCCGTTCTGGCCGTGTTGTCTATTTTGAGGTCATGGCCCCCGCCGAAAGTGGGTCCGTTCTGCAAGTTGTTATATGTCGCACTGGAGGCTCCTCCCGATTTCGCCCCCAAAGGGTAGCGCCGATTTGCGTCCAGGGAGAAGAGAAAGGAGCCGTAGCTTCCTGCGTAAGAGGCGGAAATGTTGCCCTGCCAGTCGAGTTCGTTGTACCCGCCGAAAATTTTTCCGCCCTCGGTTCGGATGACGGTGATCGTGGGCCCCAGATTGTCGCAGGCCTCATGGAACGCCCTTGCGTCGCCATCGGTCGTCATCCGGTAACAGAGCGTCCATGTCTGGAATGGGTTTCCATACAGAGAGTTCAGGCGTGCCTGCAAAACCTCATCGAGAATCTCGCTTTCAACGAAGGGAGTGGGAGGAAGCGTAACACCCGGCAGCCCCTGCGGACCCTGGATACCCCGTGGTCCGGCGGGTCCGGCGGGTCCGGCGGGGCCTTCCGGGCCTGGCGGACCTTCCGGCCCCTGAGGCCCTTCCGGTCCTTGGGGGACTTGCGTGCCTCTAAGGGCGGGGTTTTTGAACTTTTCGGCCACCCACGAGAAAAATTTACCGTCATGCGCCCCTGCTGGAATCGTAGAAGCAAAAATGAAAAAGGCCGTGAGAACCAGAACCAATTTTTTCATAATCCCTTCCTGTGCTTCGATTGTTTATGCTGCCTCCTCAAATAGGCCTCTTTTTCCCTTGAATGGACAGCCAAGATTTTCATGCACGTGTACAGGTATTGAATAGCAAATAACATACCAATAGCCTGGAAATTTAATAGCTTGCAGAAATTATACGTTATTTGAATGAACCTTCGGCGGTTATCGCTTGAACCGATGCCCCGAAAAGCCAAAAATGGTCAGTTCGTCGGCCTAAAATTGTCATGCCCACGAAGCGCAGATTCAGCTTTCTTATTTGCGGCTGGACCGATAGTTCCATTTTTAGGAAACCGACAGGTGCGGGTCGCTGTCAATCCTTCATTCTGTTCATAATTGGATGCTTATAGCAGGTATCTGGAAAGTGAGGCTGAACAGAAAAATGACGGGCCACGGGAGGTAGTCCCCGCAGCCCGTCTGGGTTGTGATGAGCCCCGGTTTTAGAACGTCATGTATGCCTCGCCGACGCTGAAGGTTGTGCCGGCTGCACCGTCGCTGGTCATGTAAGTTGCGCGCTTGCTGCCCACGGGCCAGAAGATATCGATGAAGCCGTTGTCCCCGCCAAGATCCCCGTAGATGTGGACGATACCGGTGAAAACACCGTTGTTCAAGGTCTTCTCGGCCGTCAGGTCCGCGTTGATGGCGTCACCGATGCCGTTCGTCGCCGCAAGAACGGCCGTGCCGGCAGTGGTATCCAAAGTAATCGTGCCCGATGCGTAGTCTTCGCGATAGACGCTGTAGTCGAGCGAGTACATAGTCCTGGAGAGGAAGTTCAGCGTTCCGGCGAAATCCGGCGGGGTCTGACCATCTTGGCGCAAAAAGACGGCTACCGTGCTCGGGTAAGCGGAAAGGGGAACACCCTCAAGTGCGGTCCCGCCGTCGACCCGGGTTCCGGCCATGGCACCCCCCTCGTACATCTCGAAGGCCATGATGTAGTCATTGGGACTAAAATTGCTGAAATCCGCACAACCTTTCATCATGAGCGTGCTGCCCGCAAGGATGATGTTTTCACCGCCGAAATACATGTATCCCGCATTCACACCGCCCGGGAAAGCAGGGGTTACAAGCTGCCCGGCTGAGAAAGCGGCGATCTCAAGGTTGTAGGTGCGCTGGTTGGTCAGAAGACCCACGTGAGCAACGGCAACAGTCGTATCATAAGTGGTTTCGGGCTGGATGAGGGGAGCAACCGGCGTGTTGCGAACCAGGGTTGCTTCAACGATTGAGCGAACTCTGGCGGGAGCATCGACATAGTGCGTGACGCCGATGGCCTTGCGGTTCCCCGGTACGCCGATGATGTAGATTGTTTCGTTATCACCCGCAAAGAAGTCCTGTTCAATAACGTATATGCGCGTGCCGGGCAGGAAGCTGGCTGTCCCGGCCTGGTTCTCCCACATCGCGGGTAAATAGGTGTTGTTGTCTCTGACAGTGTAGTTGGTGAACCCCGACCAGTCGAAGCTGCCTGCGGTCATGTTCGAGATTGCAATCTGGCCGTAGGAGGTGTAGGGAGCCGCCGCCTGGATGAAAACATCACGGGTCGAAAAATAGTGAACACCGGCCGAGATGTTGGCCAGCGTGTTGAAAAGCTCGGCAGTCTGCTGGGCCGTGATGTTTGTCGGGGTGAAGGTCGCAATGAAGACGCCGTTGATGATGGCCTCGCCGGGAAGCGCACCGATGATGAACTGGTTGAAGGTGCCGCTGGCAGCCCCGTAGGAGATTTCCCCCGCCACCCGGTTGAGGTTGCTCGCGCTCACCATGTTCATGGTGAGCGACGTGCCCTGGGCGCGACCCTCGATGGCTTCGTTCAAATCGGAGGTGCCAGTGATGTTGCCGGAGGCAACCGTCACGGAAAAGGTGCGCACGCGGCCGGCAATGGAACCCTCTCCCGCCGTGACCCCGGTGATCGAGGTGTTCTCGACGTCGTTGCTCAGAAACGAAAGGAACTTGACCTCATAGGTGCCGTCCGGAAGTGTCGTTCCGGTGTTCCCGGCCGACAGGACATCGTACATGGCAGCCTTCGCCTGCTGGTCGGCAACCACGTCGCCCCTGGCGATTGCGGTGCTGATGCCGAGCTTGCCAGCGACAGAGGAAAACGCCTGATCGGGGGTGAACGAAGGGTTTGCCTGCAGCTCGATAAAGGCCTGGTTGGTTATGGGGGTAATGTTAAGACTTCCGGCGGTGTAGGAACCGGCAAAGATCATGGTGGGGGCGGGAAGTCCGGTTGCCAGATCGATTCCGCCGGTTGTTTTTACATAGATCGTGCTCGGAACACCGGCGACACTGAGGGTAACCGAAAAGTCGCCGTCGGTGCCGGTGGTTCCGGAGCCGATCTGGGTAGCCATCTCGGAATCGCTGTAGATTGAAACCGTCGCTCCGGAAACATACCCGTCGGCAACCGTCCCGGATACCGTGCTTGAGGCAGGGGTGCCAGTGCTTCCACTATTGCCACTACCTCCACTCCCGCAACCCGAAAACATGAGGACAAGTGTGACCGCAAACAACGTGATACCCGCTCGAAGAAAATTCCTGTCCATCGATACCATCTAACCTCCCTTTTCTTTTTTAGATTGACTCGCCAGAAGTGGTTTTAAAAAAAAACGTCCACCAAGAATGGTGACGGTGGCGAGTAAGCAAGAAGCATACCGAGTCCGAACAGTTATAGGTGCTCGCCGAGGGGGTGGTAGTACACAGGCAGAAAGAGGATGGATTACAATTACCTATGGATGGGTTGGGAAGTTACGCAGCAGGTATTTGTTTCAGGCCGGGAAGATGCGACCGCCGTAGCCTTGACAGAAAAGTCATATATTTGACTTCGCTGGATAAGCGCAACTGTGGCGGGTGGGTGGTTTTGGAGTGAAAACCTCACTCGTTGGCTGGAAGTATTAAGATGTGGTAACCGCTTGTTTAAATATTTCTATTTTGAACTTTTCTGGTTTTCCTGCATCATTTTGAAGATTGCTCTCTGGGCCTCCTGGATGGCCTGATCAAATTCTCTTTTCTTTTTGTCGTCCATACGCTTGTTTAACGTCTCATCGGATTTGATGATCCTCTCTCTTAGAAGAATTTTGTAACCGACCGGGAACTTTGCTTCGGCTGAAACCGGCGGCATGTTTTTGATTTGATCGGCGTTAATAATAATCTCACCGAAACCGAATGAATCACGGCTGACGATGGAAAGGCCCCTGTGGTTTCCTCTAAGCACATGAAAATGGCCAATAAGCAACACTGTGAAGATAACAAAAATCGCAAATGCGATTAGAGCCGGTGCTTTATATGATTTCTTCTTTGAATTTTGATTGGAGGATGCCGAGGATGATTTGGCTTTGGAAGGCAGAAGAACTTTTTCAGCCCCGAGCTCATGGCCGTCTTTATGCTGCGTTTCCGCTTCCACAGAGTCGTTTTTTATCGGCATCCGCTCCAATGGCTTTGAAGCAAAAACCAGTTCCTCGACTTTAAACCTGTTGTTGCATTTTTTGCATCTGGCGAAGCGCCCGATCATCTCGGGCTTTATTCGATATCGCTGGTTGCATGCTTTGTTCGGGCAAGCCGCAATCATGGTTCGTCGACTTTCAGCTGTCACGGGGGCAGATTTCCAGTGTTCACACGTTTGCTCATCGGCGGCATCACCGGCCTTGGTCCCGTCCCGCGCGGGTGACATTTTTCGGGCAGATGAGAAATGTGCCTTTTCGAAACCAAGGCCGGCTGCCTCGGCCTACAAATCGAAAAACTTTTGCAGGGTCTGGGCGTCTTTAACGCCGGCCTGGAGGGCCAGCATGAGCAGGATTCGGGCTTTTTGAGGGGTCAGGTCGTCCGCGAAAACGGCGCCGGCATCCTTCAGCGTTTTCCCTCCGCCGGCAAAACCGTAGACCGGCAAAACTCTGCCTGAAGGGACTCTCGTCGAGATGACGACCGGAACGCCCTTGCCGATGGCATACTTGATCGCCTCGAACATGGGGATGTTCACGTTTCCCCAGCCGAGGGCCTGAATGACGATGCCCTTGGCGCCTTGATCGGCTGCGGCTTTTACCAGCGATCCGGTGGCGCCACCATACATGGCCACGATTTCGACATACGGCAAAGAACCCGCCGCAAGGGCGATGTGCTGGCGCCGGATCGGGTATCGGTAAAAGACCACCCGGTCGTTGTCCGCGTAGCCGATGAAGCCGAAGTCCCCGGAGTTGAAGGTTTCAACACTCGAGGTGTGCACCTTGGTGACGTTTCGGGCGGCGTTGATCTGGTTGTTGAGGCAGATCATCGCCCCCATGTTCTTGGCCTCCGGCGCGACGCAGATCCGCACGGCGTTGAGCAGGTTGCGCGGCCCGTCGAAATCGTGTTCCGAAGCGTTGCGCTGGGCGCCGATGAGAACGATCGGTTTGGCACTCGCAACGGTCAGATCGAGAAAGTAGGCCGTCTCCTCCAGCGTGTCGGTTCCGTGGGAAACCACGACACCGACGACCTCGGGCCTGGCCAGGGCCGTCTGCACCGCTTTTTGAAGCCCGATCCACCGCTCGGCATCCATGTAGTCGGACGGCACGTTCGACAGGTTCTCGACTTCTACGGTGGCGTACTTTGAAATGTCGGGAACCGTCGCCAGCAGGTCCTCGCCGGAAATGGCCGGCACGGGTGCCTTCTTCACCGGGTCGATCTTCATGGCGATCGTCCCCCCGGTGGCGATCAACCGCACGACCGGTTGAGCAGCGTCAGCCAAAGTCACCCCGAAAATTACCGTCACAACCAAGCAGACGACGATCCAAGCCGCTTTGCGCATGATGCCCTCCTTCGGTGATGGGTTAAAAAGCTTATGTTGCCGTCGGGCCGCTAAAACAAAACAGCCCCGAAGGCTAAAAGAAACCTTCAGAGGCTATGCCGGGACACCTTCGGGGCAGATAGTTTCATTGCTGTATTCCCGGAAGGCTAACGTTTCGATTTGAATCGTATGAATGTGATGAAGCTATTAGCCACGCGGGTGGAATATGTCAATCCTCTTTTTTGCCTCGGCACCAATTCAACGCGCGATCTGCCTCAAGCGCGTTATATTCAACTGGTTGAAAATATTTAATCTCTGACGACCGCCCATAGGAGTCCCAACTCCGATAGGCCTTGACAGTGAGCCTGGTTTCCTCTATTCAACTCACACTCAAAACTTTCTTTCTGGAACATAAAGATGAAGGTCTTTGCCAGGAAGCGGATGTTTGCGAACCCCCGAAGGGCCTATTTTCCCTTCGGGGGTTTTTTTATGTCGAAAGGGTCGTAGTTGGTTTTCAGGGATCGATTGTGGCATTGGCTATACTTCAACCGAAAAAAGGAGGATTGTCATGAGAAGAGCCGTTTTGCACTGCATGGTTGTTGTCCTGTCCTGTTGGTTATTGTCCGCATGTACGACCATGGAAACGGGAAAGGTTCACAAATTCACCGCAACGCCTCAAAACATTCACAACGGCATGTTTGAGAGCACTATTCCGCCGGTGTTGAAGATCGATTCAGGGGACACGGTTATCTTTAACAGCCTGATGCTTTTTGAGGGCAAACTCAAAGCCGGAATGACGTTTGACGATGTTCTGGCCTTGCGAAAAAGTGTAATGGACCGGAAACTGGGCGCCTATGCGCTCACCGGACCATTTTACGTCAACGGAGCGGAGCCTGGTGATGTGCTCGAGGTACGGATTAAACGGATTGTCCCCGGAGACTATGGGATTACCTACAATTACCCGGGCAACATGAACCGCGGCGGCTTGCCTGAATACGTCCCCGACAGCTACATCAAGACGGTTTACTTTTCAAAGGACAAGAAGAGTGCAGAATTTAAACCCGGAGTGGTCTTTCCGGTGAAGCCCTTCTTCGGCACCATGGGGTTGGCCCCCAGGCCGGGAGAGCAAAAGAATTCGGGCGTACCCGACTACTTCGGCGGGAACATGGATAACAAGGAGCTCGTTGCCGGAACGACCCTGTACCTGCCGGTGAACGCCAAAGGTGGGCTGTTCATGGCCGCCGACGCCCACGGGGCCCAGGGAGACGGCGAGGTGAATATAACCGCATTGGAAACCTACATCGAAGAAGCGGAATTCCAATTCATCGTACGCAAGGACTTCAAACTGGAGCGCCCGATGGCGGAAAGCACCACTCATTGGATTGCGATGGGGTTTCATCAGGACCTGGACGAGGCCATGAAAATTGCCATCAAGGATTCAATCGATTTTCTGGTCAGAACGAAAAACCTGACGAAAAACGAGGCCTACGCCGTGTGCAGCAGCGCAGTTGATTTCAGGGTTACCCAGGTGGTCGATGGGAACAAGGGCGTTCATGCAATGATCCCCAAAGACATATTCAAATAGGAAACAATATTCGGATCGTGCAAAAGGTAAAAAGAGGCGGGGCTGTTGCTCCGCCTCTTTTTGCTTATGTTACGGTGCCCATGACCGAAGTGGCGATTCCATGATTTTTTGGATGACGGTAAATCCCGGGCCGCAGGCGCCAAGCCGGCAGTGGCTGGCATTCCCCCGATCTGCAGGCTAAGGCGAGGCCGCTTGGATCTCTTCGAGGGTCTTGCGGAAGACCTCTTGGTGCGGGCCGCCCATTGCGACCGCTTGGCGGGCGGTGGCCAGAGCCTCCTCCCGGCGGCCCTGCGCCAGGAGTACGTGGGCGAGGTTGTTGAAGGCGGCGCCCTCCCGGGGGTGGGACTCGGCGGCCTGCCGGAAGGCGGCCTCGGAGTTTTTCAAATCTCCGAGCGCGTAATAGCTGTTGCCGAGCCCCATCATGACCGTAAGGTTGCGGGGCCAGCGGCTCAGAGCGGCGCGGTAGCCCTGCACGGCGGCTTCCGGCTGCCTGGCTTTTTCAAGCCCGAGCACGGCCTCCACGAACCTTCCTTCCGTTGCCGTTGCCGGAAGCTCGCCGGGCGGCAGGACGAGCAGCCCCCAGTTTTCCGCGCGGTCCCAGGTGTTTTGAAAAACCGGCATGGATACCCGCTGCCGGGCATCGAGGCCGGAGTGCAGCAGGATCTCGTCGCCCGGCGTGTCGTAACCGACGGCGACGGCATAGTGCCAGACCGGTATCCATGAGAGCCCCAGATTTTGCAGCACGATCACGGGATGGCCGGCGGCGATTTCACGGATCAGGGCCTCCGTCCCGGCGATCGCATAGGCCAGGCGGCCGGAGCGGCGGGCGCCCGCGATCATGGCCGGCTGGAGGCTGCCCTGGAGAGAGGCGGTGTAGACCTTATCGGTCAACTCGGCGGGCTTTACGTCCAGGCCACTCCAGGCAAGCGCCATCGCGAGCGCCGCCGGGCCGCACTGGTATTCGTCCTGGGGGAAGAAGGGGACCGAATCGATTTCGCGCTGGGAAGGGATGCCGGCGAGCTCTTTCGGCCACTGCCCGCGCTGCCAGCCCGCGCAGCCGCTCAGAACCAGGGCCGCCAGCACGAGCCAACCCGCTCTGCGGTAGGTCATGTTTTCTTTTCTGGCCACCTGAAGCCCTGACCTTTCGTCCCGCCGGAGCCTCATTCCCCGATCAGAAGCATGTACACATCCATCACATTGGTGCGCGTGGGGCCCGTGATGATGAGATCGTCGAGCGGTTTGAAGAAATGGTAAGCATCGCTGCGCTTCAGGAAGGCGTGGGGATCCATGCCGAGCGCTTTCGCTCTTCGGATCGTGAGCCCGTCCGCCAGGGCCCCGGCGGCGTCGGTGGGGCCGTCGGTGCCGTCGGTCCCGCCGGCCAGCACGACGACCCGCTCCGTTCCCTCGAGGGCGAGCGCGCCCGCCAGGACGAACTCCTGGTTCCGGCCGCCGCGGCCGTCCCCCTGGAGCGTCACCGTGGTTTCGCCGCCTGTCAGGATGCAGGCCGGCGGCGTCAGCGGGTGGCCCGAGCTCAGAACCTCCTTGCCGACGGCCGCCAACGCCTTGGCCACCTCGCGGGCCTCGCCTTCGACCTTCGAGGAGAGGATGAGGCTGCGGTAGCCCAAACGCTCGGCGCTTTCGGAGGCGGCCGTGAGCGCCCGCAGGCAGGAGCCGACCAGCACCTGGGCGCAGCCGTCAAAGGCGGGGTCGCCCGGTTTGGGCGTCTCGGGCAGTGCGCCTTCAACCCCGCGCGCCACGCGTTCGCGCACCGGGGCCGGGATGCGGTCCCAGATCTCGTAGCGCTTGAAAATCTCGAGGGTCTCCTGAAAGCTGCTGCGGTCGGGAACGGTGGGCCCCGATCCGATCGCATCGAGGTCATCGCCCACCACGTCCGAGAGGATGAGGCTCAGCATGCGGGCCGGGTGGGCCGCCCGCGCCAGCTGCCCGCCCTTGGCGCGGGAGAGGTGCTTGCGGATGGTGTTGATTTCGTGAATCGTGGCGCCGCAGGCCAGCAGGCTGCGGGTGGTGGCCTGCTTGTCCGCCAGGCGGATCCCCTCGGCCGGCGCGATCAGCAGCGCGGAGCCGCCGCCGGAGATCAGGAAGAGCACGAGGTCGCGTGGGCCGGCGCCTTCCAAAAGCTTCAGGATCTCGAGCGTGCCGGCAACGCCGCGTTCGTCGGGGACGGGGTGGCTCGCCTCCCGCAAGCGGATTTTTTGGAGAGGCAGGCCGTGCCCGTCCTTGACGACCAGCACCCCAGAGTCGATCCGGTCGCCCAGCATCTCCTCCAGGGCCTTGGCCATGGGCGCCACCGCCTTGCCGGCGCCCACCACCAGGATACGCTCGCAGGCGCTGAGATCGTAGCGCCGCCCCTCCAGCAAAAGGGTCTCGCCCTCGATCCGCAGATGACGCCGCACCGCTTCTTCCGGATCGACCGCTGAAAGGGCGGATTGAAAAATGGCCATGGCGTCGTCGCGCAGTTTCTTCAGGCCGGGTGCTTCCAGTTCCATGGGCTGTCCCCGTTTGGAAATCGCGTTCATTTCAAACCTGTGGGAGCGGCTTCCCAGCCGCGAAGATCGAGGCTGGAAGCCTCCCACAAGAACCACACTTCATTACCGAGGGGTTGACGCTTTGCGCTATAACCCGCTTCAAGAGCACTCATTTATTACATCACGCTGAAATCCGCAATCGATGGGCGGACAGCCAAAAATTTGATCCCATCCGGCAATTTCTGCCGCGGTCAGTGCATCGTAGCTTTATGGTGGAGAAAGTATCGGCCATTGGGTCGGATCAAGTTATCTTGCTTGAATTATTGTGTTATTTTGACGGCGCAAACCCTCATGGAAGATACATTAAGTGTTGGAATGAGAATTGCTTGGAATTTTCAGTCGTAATGTCCACCCCAGAATCGTTGCTCCGGCGGCCGATCGAGCGGGGATCGGCTCTAATCCGGGGCATTCCTGTAGGGTGCTTCCAAGCAAGTTGGCATTTTTTTCTGTGGGAGCGGCTTTCCAGCCGCGCGGATCGAGGCTGAAAGCCTCTCCCACAAAGAACATGCTTGCCGGCCGATAAAGTGGCGCCAAGCGCCATGGCCGCTTAATTCCAAAACCAACACGAACCAACCGGAGCAACAATGGCGATCGAAAAGTCTTTGAAGGTGCGCGATTACCTGGAACCGCGGGCTGCTGCGGGTTCCCGGCCGACCGGCGCGGCCCGCAAGAGCCTGGCTTCATTTCAGGACGTCCTCAAGAACCAGAAGCTTGCCTCGACCGAGGGCCTTGCGGCAGGGATGAAAATATCCGAGTACCTGAAAAGCCCGGTGTTTAGGACCCAAGCCCCGCGTCCGACGGGTACGGCCGGAGACGCGAACCAGAGCGCCGTCGGTTCGCGGGCAACGGAGAATGCGGCGCCGGCACGGGTCACCAAGGCGGCTCAGAGGACAGAATCCGACCGAGCGGCCAAGACCCAGGGCGACCCGCGCGCTCTCCGGTCCCAGCGCGGCCCCGCCTACGAATCCCGCGTCGATACCGCGTCCAGTCAGCCGGTGGAGAAATCGATTCAGCGGTCCGCCGCCAAATACAACCTGGACGGCTTTCTGCACTTCGGATTGAACCATTACCACTTAGATCAGGACCCCTTCAAGTGGAACGTTCTTCACGATCAACACACCAGAGGGCCTGCCGGCGAC
>CAZLSV010000031.1:27747-35229 GCA_964562235.1 uncultured Desulfatibacillum sp. | reverse complement strand
TACGCAGCGTCATCCGGGCGGAATCCAATTTCCAGGCGGGGGCCGTGTCGCCGGCCGGAGCCAAGGGCCTGATGCAGCTCATGCCGGAAACCGCCAAAGAGCTGGGCGTCACCAATGTGTTCGATATCAACCAGAACATCGACGGCGGCGCCCGCTACCTGCGGCAGATGCTGGACCGTTTCGGCGGGGACGTCAAACGCGCCCTGGCGGCCTACAATGCCGGTCCCGGCGCGGTCGAGCAACACAACGGGGAGGTGCCGTACGCGGAGACCCGCCAGTACGTCAAACGGGTCATGCGCTCGGCCGGACTGGGGTAGGGCCCGGTCCGGCCGCGCGCGGATCGCAGACCCGGTCTTCCGGCCACGGCCTCACGGCCGCGTCGCCATTCTCAGTAACCGAGGTTGAAGTCCCCGACCCGCCCGAAGGCGTCCACCTTGCCGTCGCTCAGCCGGACATAGTAGCGATCCGTGAAGATCCAGTCGCTGCAGAGCTGATATTTCAGGTATTCGGTTTTCTCCATCGCGCTGGTGCTGCTGGGGGTGCCGACCGCGCTGATGACCTGCTCCCTGGTCATGCCAAGCTTGACCTGGTTCATCTGGCTGGCGCAGCCCAGGAAGACCACCGCCGCCAATACCAAGCCCACGACCCGCAATGCCGCCATGCTATTCCTCCGTTCGTTGTCGTTCAGAACACTTTTTCCCCATAGCATTTCTCTTGCGCGATGGCAAACGCCGCACCTCCTCGCGTTCGGCGCCCCGTTCCGGGTCCTCGTCCCAATTTTCCGCTTGACATCCGACAGGGTCTAATGGATATTTTTCACTTTATTCAAAAGGACTGCCACCCATGACGATTGCCAAGAAAATCGAAACCATCATCACCGGCGCCTCCTGGATCCGGCGCATGTTCGAGGAAGGGGCCGAGCTCAAAAAAAAGCACGGCCCCGAAAACGTATACGACTTCAGCCTGGGCAACCCCAACCTGCCGCCGCCGGCCAAATTCGAGGAGGTGCTGAAGGACCTCGTCGGAAGCGAGCCCATCGGCGCCCACGCCTACATGCCGAACACCGGTTATCCGGAGGTGTGCCGCGCGGTGGCGGGGTTTCTGGCCGGGGAGCAGGCAGTGCCGGTGGAAGGCACGGATGTCATCATGACCTGCGGTGCGGCCGGGGCCCTGAACATCGCCCTGAAGGCGTTGCTCGACCCCGGGGACGAGGTCCTGACGCCCGTGCCCTGCTTCGTTGAATACGGGTTTTACGCCGACAACCACGGCGGCGTGCTCAAGACTGCGCCGAGCCGACCCGATTTTCAGCTCGACCTGGCGGCCCTTGCCGCGGCCATCACGCCGAAAACCAAAGTCGTGCTGATCAATTCGCCCAACAACCCCACCGGCGCCGTGTATTCCGCCGACAGCCTCGAAGCGCTGGGGGTGCTTCTGGAAACCAAAAGCCGCGACTTCGGCCGAAGCATCTACCTGATCTCCGACGAACCCTACCGCAAGGTGGTCTACGACGGGATCACGGTCCCGAGCATCTTCACGGCCTACCGGGAGAGCCTGATCGCCACCTCCTACTCGAAGGACATCTCCATTCCGGGGGAGCGCATCGGTTTCGTGGCCGTCAATCCCCGGGCGAGCCACCGCAAGGCGCTGCTGGGCGGCATGGCGCTGGCCAACCGCATCCTGGGGTTCGTGAACGCGCCGGCGCTGATGCAGCGCGCGGTGGCCCGGCTGCAGGGCGAGAAAACGGACATCGGCGCCTACCGGCGCAAGCGGGACCTGCTCTGCGACGGCCTGGCCGCCATGGGGTATGATTTCGTCAAGCCGGCGGGGACGTTCTACCTCTTCCCCCGCTCGCCGATACCGGATGACGTCGAGTTCGTGCAGGCGCTCAAGGCCGAACGGGTCCTGGCGGTCCCCGGCAGCGGCTTCCACGGCCCGGGTCACTTCCGCATCGCCTTTTGCGTAGAGGATGCGGTGATCCGCAACGCCATGGGCGGGTTCGAAAAGGCCATCCGGAAATACGGCAACTAAACATCGGCCCCCGGCGAGAGAGCTTTTCAGCGGATCTTGTTTTTCCGACCCTTGCATATTTTTTTCTTTCAAGCTACCATGCGCACCGACCTGCTGCCGAAAGAGCTGATCCGCCGACCTCCAATTGAAAATGACGACCCTTCCAGATGACCCGAGCCTGCAGCAGGTTTTGGCATCAAACTCTTCAAGGAAAGGAGCAGTCATGGAGCGCAGGAACCTGTTTAGAGGTAAGATCGGGTGGGCGTTTGGGCTTCTAGTGGTCGGGGCGGCGCTGATGCTCTTCGCCTGCGACCAGCCGAGCGGGAAGTCCAGCGACCTGTCGAAAAAGGCACCGCCCAGCCTGGGAGCGATCGCCGACGTGGACGGATCCGACGACACCAAGAAAGAGGGCCAGAAATCCAAGGCCGGCACGGAGCAGGCGCCCGCTCAAAACCCGGCTGCACCCAAACAGTAGCCGAACAAGAATCAAGAAGAAGCGACTTTTTTCAGACGCAGGCGATGGCGTGCGGCGCCATCCCAAAGCTGCGACGAAATCCCCTTTCGCCTCTTTTGCCACCGGGGGCCAAAGGGGATTTCATAATCGGCGTTCTATTTGGAAGTCCGGAACTTCTGGCGGGGGCCTCATCGTGCCGCGATCAAAGGGCTGCCACGGCCTGCCACGGGAGCCTGGCTGGAAACCACTTCTTGCTTACCGCTGCTCGTTTGATGGCGCAAGACGCCTGAGCCGGCGTTTTGAGAAACCCATCGCGTGCTGAAAGCCCTCCGACCTAATTTCAAATCGCCTTCCCAAGCCGCTAAAGATTTCAGCCCCTCTGCCGATGGGTAATACAAGAAGGCGCTTTCCCGGCCGTCAGTTTGGCACCGGGCGGCCCGGTGGCAAAAGGCGTCGTCCTTAATGGAAAATGTTCAGCAACGGGGCAGGGATGAAAATAGCGGCAAGTTCTCCATGGTCCCGAGGTTGCAACGGGGAAATTCGGACATAGTGTTGGAATAGATGGCCGGCTTAAAAAGCGGCCGGCCCGGCGAATTCGGTCTTTCCGGGCCTGAAATCAGTATTGAAGCGAGGTGCTCATGGGTAACATAAATCCGGTCTTTCTGGTCATGCTGGTGGCGGGTTACTTTGCCGTGCTGGCCTATTTCGAAAACAATCACTGCAAGCGAGCCTTCATCACCAACGACGAATACCTGTCCAGTCTGGCGATGGTCCGGCGCTGCAGCGTCTATGATCTATTTCGTTCCTCCGGGGTCGATTGGAAGTTTTCCAACTCAAAGATCGAGACCGATTTCGGCGACTATTTGAAAAACGGCCACATACCGCACTACGTCGTGCACTACGTAAAGCAGAACATCGGTCCCGAGGACGTAAAATCGCTTCGGCGGATCAACCGACTGTGGTAGTCGATCCGGGTGAAAAAAGGGCCGGGTTATTTCATCAGCAACGTTAAAGGCCCCAGGACCATTTCAACAAAAAAGTAAGTGACAAAGCCCAGCGCCATAACCATGACCGAGGTGACAAAGAAGGTCTGGCGGCGGTGGGCTTTTCTTTCGTCTTCGTTGTAGAAGACGTATTTCCCGCACTTGATGCACATGAGTTTTCGGGTGGTCAGGGTGGTGACGTGGCCGCAAGGGCAGGGGATCTCTTTGGGCGTAAACGGCATGACCTGTTCCTCCAGGTGATTTCCTCAAAAGCGGTGAGCCTACACCCTTTGTCGGATTTTCTTCAGACGTCGCTGGTCCTTCCCATTCAAATCCTGCGGGCCGAATCCTCTGGTTCCGATTCTTTGTCTTTTTCCGGCGGTGCGAAGAACTGGCCGGTCTCTTTTTGAAGCATAAAATAGAGTGAAAGGCCGAAAGCGGCCGAAGCGACGACGGTGAGGATGAGCGGGATGAGTTTATCGTCTTGAGCGAAAACCAACGCGGCCCAGCCGAAAATCACCGCCGCCCACGTGTACATCACCACCATTCCAATGTTGAAAAAAATGCACATCCGCCGGGCCCATTTTCGGATGGTGGCCACGCAGTAGCAGATCCCAATGCCAACCCCCAGATTCAGATAGGTGATCCTTTCGGCGGTACCTTCGGCCATGAAACCGAAATAAAAGAGGTAGTGAGCGATCCACCCGGTGAACAGAAAAACTATTGCCTTTTTCACGCCGGAGGGCATCTCATCCCAGCTTTTGGGCATTGTCATCATAAAAACTTCTCTCCTTCCTTTCCTCCGCCACGAGATCACCGTCGCCCAGGCCAATTGGTAGATAACTCATCCGGCAGGACAGTTTCAAGAAATATTCCCTGCCGGAGCGGCTGCAAGCGGCTCGACCGAACTCGAACCGGACAAGATTTTTGGAGGTGAACGTTTGCCTGGGCTGGAAAGCTTCTTCCAAGTGGATTCAAAGGGCACTTGATCGAAAGACCTCCTTTGACAGGTAAACGAGCTGTTACATTGTAGCATTAATTATATTTTATATTAATTTTTAAAAAATAAAAAGATTTATCTTGACAAACAAAAGGCATATTTTTTATATTAATAGATAGAGTGAATTCAATTCATATAATAAATGCCAATACATGAAAGACAAATAAGAGATCGCGAGAGGCGCCGCCAGCAAATCATTGCGGCATCCAAGCGGGTTTTTGTTTCCAAAGGGGTTTCCAAGGCCACCATCAAAGATATCGCGGAAGAGGCCGAACTAAGCCCGGGAACGCTTTACATCTACTTCAAGAACAAAGACGAACTTTACTCGGCCCTCTCCATCCGAATGCTCAAGCATTTGAGCTTGCGCCTGCAGCGTGTGAAAGAAGGAAAAGAGATGTCACGCGAGCAGAGAATAACAGCCGTCAAGGACGCTCTTTGCGAGGCTTACAAAATCGATCCGCCCGTGTTCGTTACGCTCTCTCACCTTCAGGCCAGCGAGACCCTCGACAACATCTCCCCCGACCTCCACGACCAGATCCTAGGCCTCTCGCGACAATCCCTCGACACGCTGGCCGACATTTTCGCAGATGGTATTGGCGACGGCGATATCCTGAATCGGGACCGTCAACGGCTGGCCATGATTTTATGTGCCATGTTTTCCGGCTTGGTGCTGTGGGAAGAGAGCAAGCGTGCTTTAGACCCGCGCAAAGATTTTTTGAAACCAACGCTGGACGTGGCTTTCGAGGTCTTCGGGCGAGGCATCGTCATGCGGAATTCGCATTAGCTTGATTCGACCCCGGCCTTATTGCCCACATCACTGAATCGGAAAGGAGGTGCGGAGAGCATAGAACCCATCCTTATTTAGTCACGCCCGATATTGTGACTTAAATCCAAAAAAGGAGGTCAGGCATGGCAGAGAAAGAAATCACCGGGACATCCGAAGCTGAAATTGCGGTACACTGGGGGGAGGAGTCCTACATTCATCCCACCCCTGAATTCATCGCCCAGGCCAACATGACCGATGAGGGGATCTACAAGCGGTTCAGCCTGGAGAACTTTCCCAACTGCTTCAAGGAATACGCCGACCTGCTGGACTGGTACGAGTACTGGCACACCATGCTCGACACCAGCGACGCGCCCTGCTGGAAATGGTTCGTCGGCGGCAAGATCAACGCATCCTACAACTGCGTCGATCGCCACCTGGCGAAGAACAAGAACAAGACCGCCATCCATTTTGCACCCGAGCCTCTCAACGAGAAGTACGAGCACATCACCTATCAGGAACTCTTCGTGCGGGTGAACGAGTTTGCGGCCCTGCTGCGCGACTTCGCCAAGCTGAAACGGGGCGATCGCGTCACGCTTCACATGCCCATGGTGCCGGAGCTGCCGATCACCATGCTGGCCTGCGCCCGGTTGGGCGTTATTCATTCGCAGGTGTTCGGGGGCTTTTCAGGCCGGGCCTGCGCCGACCGCATCGTGGACTCCCAGAGCCGCGTGCTCATCACCATGGACGCTTACTGGCGCAACGGAACCCTCGGCGATCACAAACAGAATGCGGACATCGCCTGCGAGCTGGCGGCCAAGGACGGTCAAAAAGTCGATACGGTTCTGGTCTGGCAGCGCTACCCGGGCAAGGCCTCAAGCCCCAAGCCCATGGTCAAGGGCCGCGATCACTTCGTGAACGACCTTCTCAAGGATTTCTACGGCGCGCGGGTCGAACCGGAAAAGATGCCGGCGGAAGCGCCGCTTTTCCTGATGTACACCAGCGGCACCACCGGCAAGCCCAAGGGCTGCCAGCACAGCACCGGCGGCTACCTGGCCTACACGGCGGGCACCTCCAAGTTCGTGCAGGACATCCATCCCGAGGACGTCTATTGGTGCATGGCCGATATCGGCTGGATCACGGGCCATTCCTACATCGTTTACGGGCCGCTGGCGCTTTGCGCCTCCACGGTGATCTACGAGGGCGTGCCCACTTTCCCGGACGCCGGCCGCGCCTGGAAGATCGCCCAGGACCTGGACGTGAACATCTTCCACACGGCGCCCACCACCATCCGGGCGCTGCGCAAGATCGGCCCGGAAGAGCCCGCCAAGTACAATTACAACTTCAAGCACATGACCACGGTGGGCGAGCCCATCGAGCCCGAAGTCTGGCGCTGGTACTACAACTTCGTCGGCAAGGGCAAGGCCGCCATCGTGGACACCTGGTGGCAGACCGAGACCGGCGGCTTCCTGTGCAGCACCATCCCGGCCATCAAGCCCATGAAGGCGGGCAGCGCCGGGCCGGGCATGCCGGGCATCCATCCCATCATCTACGACGACAACGGCAATGTGGTCCCCGCCGGCGCGGGCCGGGCCGGCAACATCTGCATCCAGAACCCCTGGCCGGGCGGCTTCCAGACCATTTGGGGCGATCGCGACCGCTTCGTGCGCACTTACTACGAACGCTACTGCAAGGACCCCAAGAGCAAGGACTGGCGCGACTGGCCCTACATGACCGGCGATGCGGCGGTCGAGGCCCCGGACGGCTACTACCGCATCCTGGGCCGGGTGGACGATGTCATCAACGTTTCCGGCCACCGCCTGGGGACCAAGGAGCTCGAGTCCGCGGCGCTGACCGTGCCGGAGGTGGCCGAGGCCGCGGTGGTTCCGGTGAAGCACGACGTCAAGGGCATCGAGCCGGACCTCTACGTGGCGCTCAAGCCGGGCTTCACGCCCAGCAAGGAGCTCGAAAAGAAAATCTCAGACGCCATTTCGACCGAGATCGGCAAGATCGCCAGGCCGCGCAAGGTCTGGATCGTCAAGGACATGCCGAAGACCCGCTCCGGCAAGATCATGCGCCGGGTGCTGGGGGCCATCTCCAATAAGAAGGATGTCGGCGACGTCACGACACTCGCCAACCCCGAGATCGTCGAGGAGATCCGCAAGATGGCCACCTGATGCCGGGCGAGGGCTGCCAAGGGGCCTTTGGCGTGAATATCGCCCCGAAAGCGGCCGCAGCGACACCCCACCCCCTCCCTCCCTCGCGGGGGAGGACC
>CAZLSV010000031.1:27365-27737 GCA_964562235.1 uncultured Desulfatibacillum sp. | reverse complement strand
GCATATTCGCGTAGAGCTCCTCGAACTACAGAGGCGACCCCCCCCCCCCCGACAGTCGGGGGGGGGGGGAAAAGCCAAATTTTTTTTCAACCCCCCCCCCCCCCCCCCCCCGCGGGGGGGGAAGGGGGGGGGGGGGCGCGGCGCATGGTGCCGGCTCAATCAAGAAAGAGTGACGCAAGCGAACGCCAACAGGGTTACAGGTGCGAAAGGAGGTGAACCGGCATATTTCTCTTCGTGACACGCGCATCGCGCATCGTGTGAGGCGCTTCACCTAAACTTTAAAGGAGGGGCTATCCATGGACGGAATCACCTGGGTATACATCATGCTCGGCATTTACCCGATCTAAGCGCTCTGGGAAGGACTGCAGGGCG
>CAZLSV010000031.1:0-27355 GCA_964562235.1 uncultured Desulfatibacillum sp. | reverse complement strand
GGCTTTTTTGCGGAGAAAACTTCGTCCGGTTATGCCATCGGCGGGCGTTCGGTGCCCTTCATCGCCTTTCTCATGGCCGCCACCGCGGCCTCGTTTTCAGGCTGGACCTTCATCGGGCACCCCGGCCTGATCTGGCGTGACGGCCTGGCCTACGCCTTCGCGTCGTTTTACGTGCTGACGATCCCCATCTCCGGGACCTTCTTCGCCAAGCGCCAGTGGCTGCTCGGCAAGCGCTACGGGTTCATCACGCCGGGCGACATGTACGCCTATTTTTTCAACACCGAAGCCCTGCGCTTCCTGGTGGTCGCCACGGCGATCCTGTATTCGCTCTTCTACTCGGCGGTGCAGATCATGGCATCGGCGGCGCTCTTCCAGTGGGTCGCGGGCTTCGATTTTGTCTGGGGCGCCTGGATCATGGCCTTCATCGTGTGGTTTTACGTCTGCACGGGCGGCATGAAGGCGAGCGCCTGGGTCGGCGTGTTCCAGTTCGTCTTCCTGGTGGGCGGCATCGTGCTGCTCGGCTATTACGTCATCCAACGGCCCGAGTTCGGTGGCTGGACCCAGTTCTCGGCCACGGTCGCCAAGCTGGACAAGAAACTGCTCGAGGTGCCGAGCGTGATCTTCTTCACCAGCAACGCGGGCGCTTACGCCAAGGCCAATAGCACCACCATCTGGACCGCGGTGATGGCCCTGACCTACATGTTCTCGCTGATGGGCATCCAGTCCTCCCCGGCCTTCACCATGAACTTCTTCGGGATCAAGAGCCCCAAAGTCCTGGGCTGGCAGCAGGCCTTCTGCTCCACCTTCGTGGTCGGCTTCGCGCTTTTCTACTTCACCGCCATCCAGGGCATGGGCGCCAAGGTGCTGGAAGTGAGCGGCATCCTTAAGTTCACCAAGGACAGCGACGTGGTGCCGATCCTGATGGCCAACTACCTGCCGCCCTTCGTTCTCGGGATCGTGTTCCTGGGGGCCATCGCCGCCATCCACTCCACGGCCGCCCCTTACATCAACACCGGCGGATCGATCCTGCTGCGCGACATCTGGTGGAGATACGTCCGCAAGCAGCAGTGCTCGCATGCCGAGCAGATCTGGATGAACCGGCTCTTCGCCACCATCCTGACCATCGGCGCGGTGATGATCGGACTGAACTCCAAGGCGGCCCTGGTCATCCTGGGGGCATTGGCCACGGCCTTCGGCTTCGTGATGTACGTGCTGCTGGTCGCGGTGTGCTGGGGCGTCCGCTACCCCAGCATCGGCGCGGTCCTCGGCGTGCTCTCCGGCATGATCGCGGTCTACCTGACCTATGCCGTCTGGCCGAATCTCCTTTCCATGCACTGCGCCTTCTGGGGGACTTTCACCGGCTTGGTGGTGGCCTTCATCTGCAAGGGGCTGGGTTTCAAGGACTCGGAGGAGACGATCAAGCGCCAGAACGAGATGCGCGCCTTCCTTGACAGCATCGATGCGCCCAGCGAGTCGGCCAAGAAGTGGCGCGGGGTCATGAAGATCGGCACCCCGGCCTGGTATTTCTTCGCCATCGGGCCGGCCTGCATCCTCGGCAACTCGGCCTTCTCCTTCGCGGGATTCCCGCCCCTGTGGTCCTGGCAGATCGCCTGGTGGATCATCGGCATCGTCATGATGTGGGCGTTGTGCTTCAAGTGCGAGTTGTCGACCACCAGCGCGGTGCAGCTCGAGCGCGCCGAGAAGGAAAAGATGATCGTGGTCAAGGAAGTCTAAACTGACGGGATGAAAATCCCTTTACGGAAAGGAGAACCCCAACCATGAAACCTGAAGACCTTTGGATGATCGGAATCGTGGGCTTCTGCATCCTTTTCACCGCCAGCTTCGGCTGGGGGCTGTGGGGATAGCCTCGCGCGTTGAGGCTGCAAAAGCCGTGTAACCGAACCTCATCGAACCTCGGCTTTCCCCCTCCCGGCGAGGGAGGGGGAAAGCTCGAAAACCGATTTCAAAAGCGGTGAATTTCTGATACCGTTTTTTGTGGGAGCGGCATCCGGCCGCGTTCATCGCGGCCGGATGCCACTCCTACACAAAAAACTCTTCCCGGTGCACTGAAAAAGCCGCTTGCCTTCGGACGGTTTTTTCAGATTCCAAGTGAGGTCCAGTGTTCCGGGCAAAGGCCGGTTGTCGAGAACCGCTTCGAAACGCCCTTGATTTTTTCTGCCATTGGCTTTGAACTCAAGAAAACCAAGGAGGATTACCCATGACCAACCCGTACGACGCCGATCATGGCCAATCGATCAAAGACCCCAACGGCTTCTGGGGCAGGGTCGCCGAAGAGTGCCACTGGACCAAGAGATGGGACAAGGTGCTGGACGACTCGCGCAAGCCGTTTTACCGGTGGTTCACCGGCGGCGAGCTCAACACCTGCTACAACGCCCTTGACCTGCATGTCGACAAGGGTCGCGGCGGGCAGGCGGCCCTGATCTACGACAGCCCCGTCACGCAGACCGTCAAAACCTTCACCTACGCCGAGCTGCGCGACGAGGCGGCCCGTTTCGCGGGCGCACTCTCCGCCCAGGGCGTGGCCAAGGGCGACCGGGTGATCATCTACATGCCGATGATCCCCGAGGCGCTCGTTGCCATGTTCGCCTGCGCGCGACTCGGCGCCGTGCACTCGGTGGTGTTCGGCGGTTTCGCGGCGCCGGAGCTGGCCGTGCGCATCAACGACGCCAAGCCCAAGCTGATCGTGTCGGCCTCCTGCGGGATCGAGGTCAACCGGGTGATCCCCTACAAACCGCTGCTGGACAACGCCATCGAGCTGGCCAGCTCCAAGCCCGAGCGCTGCATCATCGTGCAGCGGCCGATGCAGAAGGCCGAGATGAAGCCCGGCCGCGATCTGGACTGGAACGAGGTCATGGCCAAGGCCAAACCGCACGAGTGCGTGCCGGTCAAGGCCACCGATCCGCTCTACATCCTCTACACTTCCGGCACCACCGGCGTCCCCAAGGGCGTTTACTGGGCGGCTTCGGACGTGGGCTGGGTGGTCGGACACTCCTACATCGTCTACGCCCCGCTCTTCAAAGGCTGCACCAGCATTCTCTACGAAGGCAAACCGGTCGGCACGCCGGACGCCGGGGCCTTCTGGCGCGTGATCTCGCAGCACGGGGTCAAATGCCTCTTCACGGCGCCCACGGCCTTTCGGGCCATCAAGCGCGAGGACCCGAATGCCGAGCATCTGAAGAAGTACGATATTTCCAAATTCCAGACCTTGTTCCTGGCCGGGGAGCGGTTGGACCCGGACACCTTGCGCTGGGCCCAGGGCAAGCTGAAAGTGCCGGTGATCGACCACTGGTGGCAGACCGAAACCGGCTGGGCCATCGCTGCCAACTGCCTCGGTTTGCATCACTATCCGGTCAAGGAGGGCTCGCCCACCAAAGCCGCGCCGGGCTGGAACCTGGCGGTCTTGGGCTCCGACAAGCAACCGGTAGAGGCCGGTGAAATCGGCGCCCTGGTCGCCAAGCTGCCCATGCCGCCCGGGACCCTGCCCACCCTCTGGAACAACGATCAGGGGTTTATCAAGTCCTACCTGGAGGAGTTCCCCGGCTACTACAAGACGGCCGACGCCGGCTATCTCGACGCGGACGGCTACCTCTTCATCATGGCCCGCACCGACGACATCATCAACGTCGCTGGGCATCGCCTGTCGACCGGCGCGATGGAGGAGGTCGTTGCCTCGCATCCCGACGTCGCCGAATGCGCCGTCATCGGCGTCGCCGACGAGATGAAGGGCCAGGTGCCCATCGGGTTCATCGTTTTGAAGGCCGGGGTCACCCGCACCCACGAGGAGATCGTCAAGGAGGTCGTCCAGATGGTGCGCGAGCGCATCGGGGCCGTGGCCTCCTTCAAGACGGCCACGGTGGTCAAGCGTCTGCCCAAGACCCGCTCGGGCAAGATCCTGCGCGGCACGATCCAGAAGATCGCCGACAACAAGGAGTGGAAGATGCCGGCCACCATCGACGACCCGGTGTGTCTCGATGAAATTTCGCAGGCGCTCAACACCATCGGCTATGCGAAGGGGCGGAAAGCCTGAAAAACCGATTGCGGCGAGCCGCATCATCCCATCGGCAATAAAGTGCCGCTCGGGTGGGAGTGGCTTCCGGCCGCGGTTCCATCGCGGCAAGCGGCCTTCGCGGAAGGCTTCGGCGGTCATGGGATGTCGCCCTCACAAGGAAAAAGGATTTACTTGCCCGGAAGCCGGCTGCGGCAAGCTGCGCCATTCTATGCTTGGGCGAAATCCCCCTTCTCCCCCTTTGCCAAAGGGGGTTGGGGGGATTTAGGCGCCGACGTTCACGAAGCCTTCGCGAAAGATCCTTTGAGGTGCGTGCGCTTCCGCCTGAGGCATTGAGGTTCCTTTTTCGAAAGCTGGCGAGGCTATCCATGGCCAAAAAGGTCCTTATCGTGGATGACGAGCCGAGTATCATCGTGGCCCTGCAGTTTCTGATGGAACAGAACGGGTACGAGACGCTGGTGGCCTTCAGCGGCGAGGAGGCCATGGAAACCGTCATCCGGGACCACCCTGATCTCATTCTGCTCGACATCATGCTTCCGGTGGTGGACGGGTTTGAAGTCTGCCAGCGGGTGCGCGAAAATCCGGATTGGAAGGACATCCGCATCGTGTTGTTGACCGCTCTGGGCTCCGAGGCCCATGTGACCAAAGGACTGGACCTCGGGGCCGACGCCTACGTGACCAAGCCTTTCTCGAACGCGGACCTCGTGGTCAAGGTTAAAGAGCTGCTCGAATGCCGCGGCTGACGAAACACCGTTCCTTTTGGCTGTTCGTCCTGGTGTGTGTCCTGTTTTTCGTCGGCGTGGCCGGCGCCTTTGCCGTGCTGTTCTGGCTGGATCTCGCTCCCGCCGAGCGCGATGTCTTGCGTGGCCTGGTCCAATCCCATGGGGTCTATGTCGTCGGCGGGGGGCTTCTGCTGATCGCCGGGGCGGGGCTCGCGATCGAGTGGGTGTTTCGCCAGTACGTTTTTCCGATCGGGAAGATGGCCGAGGAAACCGGCATCATTCACGGCGTGAACCCGGGGCACCGCCTCCGCGTCGAAGGCAGCCGCGATGTCCGTCAGCTGGCGGCCGCCATCAACTCCTCCGCCGAAGCTTTCGAGGCCCTCCAGCGCTCCGTTGAGGAGCGCATCGCAGGGGCGCGCGCCCGAATCGAGGAAGAGAAGACCATCCTGTCCATGGCCCTGGCCGAGCTGCCCGAAGGCGTCCTTGTCTGCAGCCCGGAAGGGCGCATCACGCTCTACAACGAACGTGCCCGGCTTCTGCTGGAGTCCTCGAGTGAAACTCCGGCCGGATTGGAGCGGGTTCAGACCGACGGAGTGGTCGGGCTGGGGCGCTCGATTTTCAACGCCATCGACCGACCCCTCATCGCCGGCGCCTTGGATGAAATCGCCGCCCATCTGCGCCGGGGGGCGTGCGAACTAACGTCGTCTTTTGTGATCCCCGGCCGCAGCGGGCGGCTGCTGCAGGTCGCAACGGTACCGATCCTGGGCCCGCTGCGGGAGATGACCGCTTTCGTCCTCATTCTCACCGATGCCACGGAACAGATGGAGGCATTCCGGCGAGCGGAGTCGCTGGTGCAATCCTACACCATTCAGGTGCGGCGTGCCCTGGCCGGCATCCGGACGGCTGCGGAGCTGATCCTCGATCTTCCGGAGCTGCCGCCGGCCAAACGCGACGAGTTCCACCGTATCATTCTCCAGGAGGCCCTGGCCGCCGGAGAGGCCACTGAACGAGTGTCGGCCGAATATGCCGCTTCCACCCGGCCGCCGGGTCCGCTGGTCCGCCTGCGGGCGCAGGACTTCCTCGACGCGGTGCGGCGCAAAGCCGCTGATCGACTGGGGCTGCGCCTGCAGACCGAACCCTCGGGCGAGACGCTGTGGATCCGATTGGACGTCACCTCCATGGCGCTGGCGCTGGTCTTCGTCCTGGAGCGCCTCGGGGCGGAGTTCGCGCACACTGTTTCCCGGTGTCGGCTGCAGGCCAAAGAGCGGTTCGTGGGCATTGATTTCATTTGGACCGGCCCTCCGCTGCGACTGGAGAGCCTGCACCGTTGGGGTCTGCAGCCGGTTTCCGTCGGGGACGAAGGGCTGCGCTTCACGCTGAAGGAGATCCTGGCCCGGCACCGGGCGGACCTGTGGTCGCAGACCTTGGGAAACGGCCCCGAATCCTACCTGCGGCTATTGCTGGAAACGGTGGAGCCGGCCGAAACCGCCCCCCCCCGGCGGCGTACCATTTTGGCCACCGCGCGTCCGGTCTACTATGATTTCGATCTCTTCAATCAGCCGGGTCAGTCGTTCGAACTGGACCATCGGCGGTTGGCAGGCCTGCCCTGCACCGTTTTCGACACCGAGACCACCGGCCTGAACCCGCGGGAAGGCGATGAAATCGTCTCGCTGGGGGCCGTGCGGATCGTCAACGGCCGGCTGCTCGCATCCGAGTGCTTCGAACAGCTCGTAAAACCCGCATGCGCCCTGCGGCCGGAATCGATCCGCATCCACGGCATACAGCCGGAGATGCTGGAAGGGCAGCCGGACGTGCAGCAGGTGCTGCGGTCGTTCCAGCGTTTTGCCGAGGGGACGATCCTGGTGGCGCACAACGCCGCCTTCGACATGCGCCTGTTGCAGCTCCAGGGCGAACGCTCCGGACTCCGTTTCGAAAACCCCGTGCTCGACACCATGCTTCTTTCCGCGGTGGTCCACCCCGCCCTGGACGAGCACAGCCTCGAAGCCATCGCGGGTCGGCTCGGGGTGGCCATCATGGGCCGCCACACGGCCCTGGGGGACGCGATCGCGACGGCGGAAATCTTCCTCAAGCTGATGCCTCTGCTCGAAGCGGCCGGAATCGCCACCCTGAAGCAGGCCCGAGAGGCTTCGCAGAAAACGTATTACGCCCGGCTGAAATATTAATGCAAGGTGCAGGGCGCAGGGTGCAAGATTCAAGGATGCGGGGGGCAGGGTTCAGGAGAAGGAGATGGGGGAATATCGTCGCGTGACGGCAGGAAAAACCACTACGCCTCCTGCGGATTGAATGTGAAGGGCAGGGTGAAAGTGAAGGTGGAGCCGAGACCCAGCCGGCTCTCGGCCCAGATGCGGCCGCCGTGAAACTCGACGATGCGCCGGGTGATGGCCAAGCCCAGGCCGCTTCCGGCGGGACGGCCCCGGGAGCCTTGCCAGCTTTGGCGAAACTCCTCGAAGATGACCTCCAGGTCCTCGGCCCGGATGCCGACGCCGTTGTCGGCCACGGACACTTCCAGATGGTCCGGCAGTATTTTCAGGATCACGTCGAGCCGGCTGTCGGCGTCCCGGCAGAACTTAACGGCATTCGAAAGCAGATTGATCATCACCTGCATGAGACGGTCCCTGTCGCCGAAGACGGGGGGTGCATGGTCCGGCACGTCAAGGTTCGCATGGATGCGCTTTTCGTCCAGCAGCTGGCGGACCGTCGCCAGCGCCTCGCGGCAGATTTCGCACATGTCGACGGGCAGCATCCGCCAGTCCATCTTGCCGGTTTCCATCTTCTGGAAATCCAGCACCTGGTTGATCAGGCGCGTCAGCCGCTCGCTCTCCTTGACGACCAGAGCGGTCAGGTTTCGGTGCTGGGCCTCGGGCATCCGCGGGTTGGCGTGCAGGATTTCGGCGATGGACCGCACCGCGGTCAACGGCGTGCGCAGCTCATGGGTGACGGTGGAGAGGAACTCGTCCTTGAGACGGTCGAGCTCCTGCAGGCGCAGGTTGGCGGATTTCAGCTCGGCGTGCGCGCGCTCCAACTCGCGGCTGTAGGCGATCACCTGACGGGTCTCATCAAGGATGTTCATTACTTCGCCCAGGCCGAGCGGTTCCTCCTTGACGACCGAGGAGACCATCACGCGGGCCGAAGCGGAGCCGATGGCACCGGCCAGCAGGGTTTCGGCGTACGTGACGAGCGCCGGGTTGGCGGTGGAGAGCGGGCCCCAGCGGATGTTGCGTTTGTGGGCAAAGGTGTTCAACGCTTCGGCGGTCCGCTCCGCGCCCAGGAAGCGCTCCAGCAGAGAGCGCAAGTCCGTGACAAACGCCGTGCCGCGCCAGATGGAGGAGTCTTCCGGCTTGACGGGGTAGGTGAACACATCGACGAAGAGCGTCGCCTGGGTGTGCTCGAGGGCGCTCTTCCGGCTGAAGAGGGACACGGCCACGTACAAGCCGGCATTGACCAGCAGGGTCCAGAACACGGCGTGCGCAATGGGGTCGAGCCCCTCCAGCCCGAACAAGGGGAACGGCCTCAAAGCGGCTAAACCGAGCAGCCCCCGGGTGGCGGACTCCGGTGGGATCAGCCCGGCTTCCATCAGGGAGGGCAGGACCAGGGTGTACGCCCAGACGGCAAATCCGGCCATCAATCCGCTGATGGCACCGGTGCAGGTCCCGTGCCGCCAGAAAATTCCCCCCAGCATGGCGGGCGCGAACTGGGCCACGGCCACGAAGGAGATGAGACCGATGGAAACCAGGGCATAGGCTTCGCCGATGAAGTGGTAGTAAGCGTAGGCCGACAAGAGCACCAGGACGATGCTCCCCCGGCGGATGCTCAACACCGTGGCGCTGAGGTCCCCGCTCCGCGCGCTGCGGGTGAAGGGCAGGCGCAGCAGCACGGGCATCACCAGATCGTTGCAGATCATCGTCGAAAGGGCGACCGTGGCCACGATCACCATTCCGGTGGCCGCCGACATGCCCCCGATGAAGACCAGCAGCGCCAGGGCCTCATGCCGCATGGCCATGGGCAGGGTCAGGACGAACGTGTCCGCATCGACCCCGGCAACAAAATGCAGGCTGCCCCCGAAGGCGATCGGCAGCACGAAGATATTGATCGCCAGCAGGTAGAGCGGGAAAAGCCACATGGCCTTCTGGATGTGGTCTTCGTTGACGTTCTCGACGACGATGACCTGGAACTGCCGGGGCAGGCAGACCAGCACCAGCATCGAAAGGACGATTTCAAGCGACCAGCCGAAGTATTGACCGGCGCGGATGCCCGAGCTGAAGAGCTCCTGCAACCGGGGCAGGGCCGCGGCTTTCGCGAACAGGTCGCCGAACCCATTGAACATGCCGTAGGTCACCATCACGCCGGCGCACAGAAACGCGAGCAGTTTGACGATGGATTCAAACGCAATGGCGGCCACCACGCCTTCATGGCGTTCGGTGGCATCGAGGTGGCGGGTGCCGAAGAGAATCGCAAACAGGGCCAGCAGCAGCGCCACGTAGAACGCGGTATCTTCGAAAACGGGAACGTCGGCGACATACCGCGGCATGACGATGAGGGGATAGTGGTTGATGATGTTGAAGCTCATCGAGATGGCCTTGAGCTGCAGGGCGATGTAGGGGATGATGCCCAGCACGGCGATGACTGCCACCATGCTGCCCAGGGTGCTGCTCTTGCCGTAGCGCGAGGCGATGAAATCGGCGATGGAGGTGATGCGGTGGACCTTGCTGATGCGAACGATCTTGCGCAGGACCACCCACCCCAGGGTGCACAGCAGGGTCGGGCCGATATACGTGGGGAGAAAATCAAGGCCGCCGGCGGCGGCACGCCCCACGCTGCCGTAGAAGGTCCAGGCCGTGCAATAGACGGCCAGCGAAAGGGCGTAAATGTAAGGGTTGCTGATGATGCTGCGGCCCTGAGCCGCGCGGCGGTCCGCCAGGTGCGCGACGGCGAAGAGCAGACCCATGTAGCCGAAGGCGGCCAGCAGGATGATTCCGGTCGTCAGCATGGTGTCAGCGGCCTTGTCCGGGGGGCCGGCGGCTGAACCGGCCGCCGAGCATGATCAGCACAATGACCAGCGCCCAGGCGCCGAAGACATAGGCGTAGAGCAGTGGGATCCCCAGCAGGGTGGTCGGTCGATTGAAGAGCGAGAGAAAGGGATAGTTGAAGAGAACCCATCCCAGGAGGAACACGCCTGCCAGTCGCCGGTTTTTCAGACGGTCGGGGGTCATGGGTCCTGCCTGGGTTCCGGAGGTGAACGCGGGTGCCGCTCGAAATGCGCCGTAAAATATTATATAGACGGAGTCGGCGCGAATTGTCAAACCTTCCCCTGTAGGTGAAGAGGAGCGACCATGCCAGCCATGTCTGTTGAACTGCTTTCCCAAAGTTCACCTTTTTCACGGCTGCCGCTTCCGGTCCTGGAGGAGACGGCGTCGAAGATGTCGCTGATGACGTTTTCCCGGGGAACGGTTCTCGCGCTGCAGGGTCGGACCACCCTCGATTACGTCTATTTTATCCGCTCCGGAAGCCTGGAACTCTTCTTCGATGGGGACGGCCGGAAGACCTTGCAGGGCGCGTTGGGCCCCGGAGAGATTTTCGGGGCCATCTCCATTCTGATGAACGCCGGGCTGGCCATTCGCAGCCTGGCCGTGATGGAGGACGCAGCCCTCTACCTGATGCCCAAGAAAGTCTTCCTCGATCTGTGCGACCGGCACGCGTTCATCCTGGATCATTTCAACCAGGCGTTCGCCCAACGGATGCAAAATGAGAGCTATGCCGCGGCGATCGCCGGCTCGCAGACGGCGCTCTTCCTTGCGCGGATTCCGCCGTTTTCCTTCCTGCCCGAAGAAGATCTGCGCGCGCTGGCGCCGCACACCAGCAGCGTGTTTTTTCCCAAGGGCGTCGTGGTGTTCGTCCAGGGCGAATCGCGGGTCGACGGCCTGTACATCGTCCAGCGGGGAGCGGCCGAGCGCTACTTCGAGGAAAACCGCACGAAAACCCTGGCGAGCGCCATCGGCGAGGGGGAGATGTTCGGCGGCATTTCCATGCTGGTCAACGACATGCTGGCGGTTCGTACGCTGCGCACGCTTGAGGACACCACGTTTTGCAAGCTGGCCCATGGGGCGTTTTTCGATCTTTGCCGGCGCCACGACGTCTTCAGCGAGTTTTTCACCGACGCCTTCGGCAAGCGCATGATGGACCGAACCTACTCCGCCATCATCGCCAAGAGCGCAACCCCGCGGGCCGAACCACTGGGTCTTTTCAACCAGCCGGTGTCGGAGGTGTGCACCCGATCGCTGATGATCTGCGACGCCGACCTGCCGGTCCAACAGGCCGCGGAAATGATGAGCCGGCGCCGCTGCAGCAGCATTTTCGTCCGCGGGGCCTCCGGGGAGATCGTCGGCATCGTCACCGACAATGATTTGCGTCGGAAGGTGATCGCGGAGGGCCGCAGCGTCGCGCTGCCGGTGGCCGACATCATGTCCTCGCCGGTGATAGCCATCCCTTCGGATGTCCCGGTGTTCGAGGCGCTCATGGCCATGATGCAGCAGGGGGTCAAGCATCTGGCCGTCACGGACGCCCGGCAGCAGGTCGTCGGGGTCTTGACCAACCAGGACGTGCTGGGCCGGCAGGGCCAGTCGCCGCTGTTTCTCATCCGCGATATCGCCGCGGCCTCGAGCGCGGAGGCCATCGAGCAGGTGCATCCGCGGCTGCCGCGCATCGTGCAGGCGTTGATCCGGGCGGGAACACCGGCCCTGCACGTGAATCGCTTCATCACCGCCATTTCCGATGCCGTTCTGAAACGGCTGAGCGAGTTGGTGCTGAAAGACCTGGAACCGCCGCCGGTAAAATTCGCGTTCATGATTTTCGGCAGCGAAGGTCGAAAGGAGCAGACGCTCAAAACCGACCAGGACAACGCCATCGTTTACGAAGATCCATCTCCCGGCGCCGCGGAAATGGTCCACGACTACTTCCTGAAAATCGGGGAGGCCGTCTGTACGGCGCTCGACCGCTGCGGGTACCGTTTCTGCAACGCCGACGTCATGGCCCAAAACCCCAAGCTCTGCCAGCCGCTGTCGACCTGGAAGCGTCGTTTTTCAGAATGGATCCACGCGGCCGAGGCGGAGGACCTGCTTTACTCCAGCATTTTTTTCGATTTCCGGGTGGGCTTCGGCCATGCCGATCTGGTCGTTCAACTGCGGGAGCACCTGCTCGATTCGTTGGTGGGATGGTCCGGGTTTTTCCGGCATTTGACGCAGAACGCGCTGCTCCAAAAACCGCCGCTCGGATTTTTCCGGAACTTCGTCCTCGAGTCCAAGGGCGAGCACCGCAACAAATTCGACGTCAAGCAGGCCATGCTGCCGATCGTCGACTACGCGCGCGTGTATGCCTTGAAGGACGGTGTGGCGGAGACCAACACACTGGAGCGGTTGCGTGAACTTATGCAGAAAGGGTTGATGCCCGCCAAGGACTGCAGCGAGATCGAGCAGGCGTACGGGTTTTTGATGCAGTTGCGCCTGGTCCGGCAGGTCGGCGCCATATTGGAGGATGGCGTTGCGCCCGATAATTACATCAACCCCAAGGACCTGTCGGGGATCGAGCAACGCCTTTTGAAGGAGATTTTCATCCGAATCGGCAACCTGCAGACCCGCATGAGCTTCGACTTCACCGGCGAACCCTGAGAACGGGCCGGGCGGGAGCCTGCCTCCCGCCGGCCGGTATCAGGCCGTCTCGGGGTTTTTCCCGAGTTCAGCGGATACGGGGACCGGTTGAGAGTCATTCTTGGGATCGCGATACAAAACGATTCCCAACATTACCGCCAGCGCCAATCCAACGACCAGAAATACAATACCGAAAAAGATACTCATGGGAGTGTCTCCATTAATGGGTCGGTTGCCTATTTACCCGCCGAATTTCCGGGCCGCAGCCATGACGCAGGTGAAAACCAGAACTCCCAGGATGGTCCACTGCAGGACGACTCTGACGATTTTTCCAGTCTTGCCTTCGGTGGGTGCTTCCGGAGAATTGATCGCTTGATCGCTCATTCACAGGCTCCTTGTCTGGAATTTTTAAGGGCGAGCATAAATATTTTAAAAAGAATAATAAGTAAACGAACACAAACAATATATCCGTCCGTTGAATGGTTGTCAATTCAAAAATAGCGGTTCACCCCGGTCGATGAAAAATCCGATCCAAAAAGTTAAATTAATAAAATAAATTTAGTTAGTTGAAAATATTGGGCGGCGGATTTTGCCGAAAAAAAACCACCGTCGGAAGTCCCATCATATCGAATGGAAGTCCGTATGGCCCTAAAAAGTACAATTGTTAAGTAAGTAAATAAATACAAATACAATAAGCATTGAATGAGCCGGCGGAGGAAGAGAGCCGGGCGGCGGGGCGGGTTGCGAACCGGAGAAACGGCCGGGCCGGGCGGCCCGTGGGCTTCCTGCAATGAAACGGCGCGGAATCAGAAAGGGGCACTGCCCCGGGCCGTGGGGCCTGCCGGCCGCCGTTAGCGGCGCAAGGGAGGTCGAGCGAAGGGATTCCCGGTCAATCGGGTTCGATGGCTTTCCGGGGTTTGACGGCGTGTTTGTAAATCGTCCACAGTGATTCGTACTTGGCGGAAAGATCGAAGCTGTAACCGCTCAGCGCCCAGATGTTGGCAAGTCCCTGAATCATCCCGAAGAGCAGAAGGGCCGAACTGCCTAAATCGATATCGTCTCTTATGTGGCCTCTGCGGGCGCCTTCGGAGAGCAGGTGCTCGAGGCGGTCGACATAGAGATTCAGCTTCTCGTACACGTCCTTGTTCAATTTTTTATCGCCCAGGCTGATAATCTCGGCGATGATCTGAAAGGACATTCCTTTGCGCTGCTCGATGTCCGACATGTGGTGTTTGAGAGTCTGGTCGAGCGTGTCCAGAGAGGAGGCGTTTTCGGTGGTCGTCCGCTCTACGTCGTGCAGCATGGTGTCCATGATGTGATTCATCAGAAACGACAGGATTTCGCGCTTGCTTTTGAAATGGCGGTAGATGGCCGCCTCGGTCAGGCCCACCTCCTTGGCCATGGCCCGCACGGTCAGGTGCTCGCTGCCCTTGCGGATGATCAGCTTTCGGGCGGCGTCGATGATCTGCTGTTTTCGAATGGCGGTGCTCTTGCGTCGTTGGACCATATTCGGGTGCCTTCCTGCTGGCGTTCATCGGTATGGGAAAAGACGGCCAGATGCATGGCAGCCGTTTGCCGTGGATATTACTATCTTAAATTTGCCGAAAAAAGTCCATAAAAATTTCTTTGCTTGACTAAACCCCGCTTGCCATAATACAGGTTAAAGCTTGAAAAATTGCTGGTTAAGTTCGTGATTTGAAAGCCTTGCCAACTGAACCCTGACAAGGAGAGGCACTCCGGCTCGATCTTTTCTCGAACACCGCCATTCCATTCAGATAGGAGGAGGGGTCCATGGAACGGAAGAAGATTTTATTGTCAGAAGATGAAATCCCGCGTCAATGGTACAATGTGCTGGCCGATATCAAGATGAACCCGCCCCTCGGCCCCGACGGAAAACCGGTGACCCCTGAAATGCTGGCGCCGGTGTTCCCGATGAACCTCATCGAGCAGGAGGTGAGCCAGCAGCGCTGGATTGACATCCCCGAAGACGTCCTCAATGCTTATGCGATCTGGCGGCCGTCCCCGCTGATCCGTGCGACCGCGCTCGAAAAGGCCCTCGGAACACCGGCGCGCATCTATTATAAATACGAGGGCGCCAGCCCTCCGGGAAGCCACAAGCCGAACACGGCGATTCCGCAAGCCTACTACAACAAGGTGGAAGGCACGCGCCGCATCGCCACCGAGACCGGCGCCGGCCAGTGGGGCAGCGCCCTGGCCTTTGCCTGCGCGCAGTTCGGCCTGGAGTGCAAAGTTTTCATGGTGCGCGTCAGCTTCGACCAGAAGCCTTACCGCAAGACCATGATGCAGACCTGGGGCGCCACCTGCATCCCCAGTCCGAGCACCCAGACCAAGGCCGGGCGCGACATTCTGGCCCAATACCCGGACACCCCCGGCAGCCTGGGAATCGCCATCAGCGAAGCCGTCGAGGCCGCCGTGACCGACACCAGCGGTCAGACGCGCTACTCGCTCGGCAGCGTGCTGAACCACGTCATGCTGCACCAGACCGTCGTCGGACTCGAAGCCAAAAAACAGTTCGAGAAGATCGGCGAGTACCCGGACGTGATCGTCGGCTGTGCCGGCGGGGGCAGCAACTTCGCCGGCCTCGCGTTTCCATTCGTGCAAGACAAGTTCAATGGCAAGCAGATCGACATCCACCCGGTCGAGCCCGCGGCCTGCCCCACGCTGACCAAAGGCCCGTTCGCCTACGACCACGGCGACACGGCCGGCTACACCCCGCTGATGCCCATGCACAGCCTCGGGCACACGTTCATGCCGCCGCCGATGCACGCCGGCGGCCTGCGATACCACGGGATGGCGCCGACGGTCAGCCAGCTCGTCGTGGAGGGGCTGCTCGAACCCAAGTCCTACGGCCAGGTTGAAACCTTCGAAGCCGGCCTGTTGCTTGCCCGCACCGAGGGCGTCATCCCCGCGCCGGAGACCAACCACGCCCTGGCCTGCGTGGTCGATCTGGCACGCCGGGCCAAGGAGGAAGGCAAGGAAAAAGTCATCCTCTTCAACTGGAGCGGCCACGGCCTGATCGACCTCGGCTCCTACGAAAAATACCTGGCCGGCGAACTGAAGGATTATGAATACCCGGCCAAGGACATCGAGGAGGCCGAGAAGATTTTGCAGAGCTACCCAAAGCCGGCGATCCTGAAGAGCCGGTAATGCCGGGTACGATGCGCATCCTGCACCGGGGCGCTTATAACAATTCAGAAGGAGCCTGCTGCATCCAAAATTCGAAGCACGAAATCCGAAACAAGGCTCAAAATTCAAATTTTCATATGCTCTAAACCGGCCTTGAATTTTGGTCATTGGGTTATTTGGATTTGTTTCGAATTTCGATATTTGAATTTCGAATTTGGTTTCAGACGTAAAAACATGGCACTTAAGGAACCTCTGTTTAGGGCAATCGGCGATGACCCACCGCCTTAATCCCTTATCCCGGCGCTGCCCGCGGCTGGGAGGACCCGTCGACTTCGGCTACTGCATGCGCGGCGAGCTCGATCGGCCCTGCTTCAAGGTCGTGGACTGCTGGTGGGAGACGTTCGACATCGTGCGCTATCTTCAGGACCATGTGCCGGAAGCGCAGTTGGCCGGCGTAATGAACGCCCGCCCCACGCCGAAGGTGGCCTCGCTGGTGGAAATGATCGCCCAAACCAAGGAGCGCATGCAGAAGTGACCCGGCGTTTCCGTTCGCTCCACGAACGCATCGGCGGCCGGGACCCCCGGCCGCTGTTTTGTGTTTTCCGGGGCCGGCCGGAAACGGAAATCGAAATGATTCGAGGGGTGATATCCGCCGATCGAGGGGAAGCCCCCGCCGCCGATATTCCAATCCGGAATCGACACACAACCTGAATACCGTCAAGGGAGATCGGAAGATGAAAGTACTCGTCAGCGACAATTTGGAAGACGTCGGTCTCGACATTCTGCGCAAGGAACCCGGGATCGTCGTCGACGTCCGTGGCGGACTGAAACCGGATGAGCTCAAGGCCATCATCGGCGACTACGACGCGCTCATCATCCGCAGCGCCACCCGGGTGACCGAGGACCTGCTGCAGGCCGCCCGCGCACTCAAGGTGGTGGGCCGGGCCGGTATCGGTCTGGACAACGTCGACATCCCGGCGGCCACCAAGCGCGGGATCATCGTGATGAACACGCCGTCCGGAAACGTCGTCACGACCGCCGAGCACACCATCGCCATGATGATGGCCCTGAGCCGCAACATCCCCTGGGCGACCTCCTCCATGAAGGCAGGGATCTGGGAAAAGAAAAAGCTCCAGGGCCGCGAGATCTTCAACAAGGTGCTGGGCATCATCGGCTTCGGCAAGATCGGCTCCATCGTCGCCGACCGCGCCCGCGGGCTCAAGATGCAGGTCATCGTCTACGACCCCTTTGTGACGGCCGAGGCGATCGAAAAAGCGGGCTACGAAGCGGTTCCCCTGGACGAGCTCTACCGGCGCTCGGACTACATCACGGTGCACGTGCCCAAGCTCAAGGACACCGCCGGGCTCCTCAGCCGCGCGGCTTTCGACAAGATGAAGGACGGGGTCATGATCATCAACTGCGCGCGCGGCGGCATCGTCGTCGAGGCCGATCTCAACGAGGCTCTGCGCTCCGGCAAGGTCGCCGGCGCGGCGCTGGACGTGTTCGAGAAGGAGCCGCCGGGCGCGTGCCCGCTGTTCGAGGTCGACCGGGTGATCTGCACGCCGCACCTGGGGGCCTCCACGGTCGAGGCCCAGACCAACGTCGCCGTCCAGGTGTCCGAGCAGATCCTGGCCTTTCTCAAGACCGGCACCATCATCAACGCCGTGAACGTGCCGGCGGTGAGCGGAGAGCTGCTGGCCAAGATCGGGCCGCTGTTGACCCTGGGCGAGCGCATGGGCTGCCTGCTGGCCCAGATCTGCAAGGGACCGGCAAGCGAGATCGGCATCGAGTATGCCGGAGAGTTCCCGGAGCAGGACCTCTCGCCGGTCACGACGGCCATCCTCAAGGGCTTTCTCACCCCCATGGTTCAGGACACGGTGAACTTCGTGAACGCCACGGTCATGGCCGGCGAGCGCGGGATCAAGGTGTCCGAGGCGCGGGCCGCCTCCGATGAGTACCTCAGCCTGGTGACCGTCACGGCCGTGGCCAACGGCGCCCGGCACAGCGTGGCCGGGACCATTTTCGGCCGCAAGTACCCGCGGGTGGTTAAAATCGAAAACTTCCGGCTGGAGCTGCCCCCCCACGGCCGGTTCATCCTGATCCACAACCACGACAAGCCCGGCGCCATCGGCAGCATCGGCACTCTGCTCGGCAACAACAAGGTCAACATCAGCCAGATGCGAGTCGGCCAGCAGGAAGACGGCGACAAGACCATGATCTACTTCCGGACGGACAACGCCATCCCGGAGCCCGTCATGGAGCAACTCAAGCGGCTGCCGCTGATCATCGACGTCATGGCCTTCGAATTGTGACCGGGGGCCGTTCTCGGTCGACACTATTTCGAGACGATCATTATTAGACCGGCGATTAAATATGGCAACTTTAGATACGGCGCCGGCGGAGGGGGGTGCCCGCCGCGGCGAGCCGCAACCATCCGTTCAACTACCTACCGGACGGCAGCCAGCCCGCTCCATACCGACCCGGACAGCCCCGGTGGACAGACCCCCACGGAGCCGTTGGCCGTCGCTGCCTGTCTGCGGTATCCCTGAGACGGCTGGGGGGCGTGGCAGAGTCGCCTGAAAAATTGGTTGCGGCTCGCCGCGGCGGGCACCCCTCTCCGCCGGGTGGTTGGTTTCCGGAATTTGCCATATCAATTGCCACAGTAGTAATAAACGGCAGGGCCCCTATGTCGGAGATTCGTCCATGAGCGTCGTGCCTGCGGCCGGCGCCGGTGCCGGCGCTGAAGGACCCGGCGACGGCGCCGCCTTCCGCGCCAGCCTGGGGCCGCTGGGCCTGCTGACCTTGTTGTTTTTCATGAACTTCATGGCGCGCATCGTCCTGGCGCCCTTAATGCCGGCCATCGAAAAGGAACTGGACATCTCCCACGCCCAGGCCGGTTCGCTGTTTTTCATCCTGTCGATCGGCTATTTCATTTCCTTGATGAGTTCCGGTTTCGTCTCCGCGCGGATCACCCACCGGCGCACGATGGTGCTATCCATTGCCTGCGGCGGCCTGGCGCTGATGGGGACGGCCGCCAGCGACAGCCTATGGGGGGTCCGGGCCGGTCTTTTCCTATCCGCGCTCTGCACGGGGCTCTACCTTCCCTCCGCCATCGCCGCCATCACGGGGTTTGTGAGCCCGCGCCACTGGGGCAAGGCGATCGCCATCCACGAAGTCGCGCCGAACGCTGCCTTCGTGCTCGCCCCGCTGTTCGCGGAGGCGCTGCTCGCGCGGGTGTCATGGCAGGCCGTCCTGGCCATTTTAGGGGCGGGTGCGATCCTGACGGGTGCTGTTTTTCTGCGTTTCGGCCGGGTCGGCGCTTTCGCCGGCGAGGCGCCCAACCTGCGGTCGATCCGCGCTCTGGCCGGCCGGCCCTCCTACTGGCTGATGGTGCTGCTGTTCGGGTTGGGCATCGGCGGCAGCCTGGGCCTCTACACCATGCTGCCGCTGTTTCTCGTGAGCGCTCACGGCCTCGAGCGCGACTACGCCAACACGCTGCTGGCCGTTTCGCGGATTCCAGGGGTCCTGGCGGCGTTCGGCAGCGGCTGGTTCACGGACCGCATCGGGCCCCGGCGAACCATTTTGCTCGTTTTGGCGCTCAACGGCCTGCTGACGATGATTCTCGGGGTCGCGCCCACGGGCTGGCTGCCCTATCTGGTCTTCCTCCAGCCGGCCGTGGCGGTGTGTTTTTTTCCGGCCGGCTTTGCCGCCATCAGCCTGATGGCCCCGGCCGGGGCAAGAAATGTTGCGGTTTCCATGACCACGCCGTTTGCGTTCATGATCGGCGCCGGCGCGGTCCCGGCACTGATCGGCTGGTCCAGCGACCTGCACTCTTTTTCCGCAGGCTTCCTGGCGGTGGGAGGGATGATCCTGGCGGGAGGGCTGCTGTCGCGGCTGCTGGCATCCGGCGAGGAGCCCTGAAAGGGACGTGAAGCGGCGCTGCCGCGGCGCATCATTCGGGCTTGAGCACCAAGGTGTCCGCCACCAGTTCCCACAGGTATTTCACTTCCAGACCTGCCATGCCGTAATGCTGCTTGATGTTCTCCAACTGACCGTGGCAGCTGTGGCAGGGCACCACGATCATCTCCGCCCCGACGGCCTTGATCTGCTCCATCTTGCGGCGGCCGTAAAAAACCCGCTCGTCGTTGTAGCCGGTGGTGAGCGTACCCCCGCCCCCGCCGCAGCAGGTCTGGTTCATGCGGTCGGGGTAGAGTTCCACCCAGCGCTCCGTGCATTGGCTCAGGATCCAGCGCGGCTCTTCGAAAAACCCGTGGCCGAATTTCATCTGGGCCTTGCGGCCGTAGTTGCACGGGTCGTGGTAGGCGGCCAGCTGCGGGAATCGCCGGCGGTCGAGCCGGATGCGGCCCTTTTGAATGTATTCCATGAGCAGGTCGAAAACCGTCACGAACCGGTATTTCTTCAGCGCCTCGGGGAAATGCTTTTCGAACCCGGACCGGGTCGATAGATAGGCGTGCCCTCACTCCGGCCAGAGCAGGGTGTCGATCTCCAGTGTTTCCATCTGGTGCAGGATCCGGCCGGCCATGGTTTTCATGGCCTCGTCGTCGCCGGTGAAATAGCCCCAGCTCGTGCCTTCCCAGTTCGCGGAAGAAACGGTCCAGCTTTCGCCGGCCGCGTGAAAAATCTTCCACCAGTGCTTCAGGTCTTCGGTGTGGGTGTTGACGAGCTTGTTGTGGATCGTGGTCAGCACCCGGGCGCCTTTCTTGTCCACCTCCACCCGAAGGCTTTCGAAACCCGGTTCTTCGCGGATCTCTCCGGCGACATCCTCTAATATGAACAGATAGTCCTCCTTCGGCAGGCGCAGGTTGTTGCCGGTCTCCAGCGCGGCCTGGAGGCCTTTGTGGAGAATGCCCGGCACCCGGTCCCGCTCTCGGAGCGAGCGGATCCGGCGCACCACGTCGGCGATGCGCACCTCCATGGGGCAGGCGTTTTCGCATTTGCCGCACAGGGTGCAGATCCAGGGCCAGCGGGATTCCACCAGCTCCTGCTCCAGTCCCATGGCCGTCAGGCGGACGACCTGGCGCGGGTCGAAACCGTCCACGCCGGAGACCGGGCAGGCGCAGGCGCAGATGCCGCAGGTCATGCACAGCTCCTGTGAAAACGGCTCTCGGCGGCCGTCGGCGCGTTGGATGGCGGCCATATCGGTGGGGGCTTTCATGGCAAATTCCTTTTTAAGGTTCGAGTGGTTCCGGCGTCCCGGCCCCCGTCGGTCAGGGTTTGGCTGAATTCCGTCACGGTGGCGGCGAGCTCGGCCGGCATGTTGGCGGCCAGGGTCTTTAAGAGGAGCCGGCGGGAGCCGATGCCGGCCCGATCGAGAAACGCCCGGGCCTCATCCACCCTGAGCCGCGCCAGGCGGTTGCCGTGCCGGGAGTGGCAGTTGTCCTCGTGACAGGTGAGGACCAGCACCCCGTCGGCCCCCTGCCCGAAGGCGGAGAGGATTGCCTCGGCGGCCAGACCGCCCGCGCAGGGCACCTCGACCAGATGCAGCGACGCCGGCCACCGGTGGCCCGCGCCTGCGGCCGCGCGCGTTGCCGGGCCCGCGGAGCGCGCGCAGGCGAAAGCGACGATGCGCGGCGATTGCGCGGCGCCGTCCGGTCGCGCCGACGCGATCAGGGCGTGCAGTTCTTTCCGCTCCAGTCCCGGGAGGCGGATCGCCTCCCGCGGGCACTCGGCCGCGCAAATGCCGCAGCCCTCGCAGGCGGCCGCAACCACCCGCGGGCGTTCCTCCAACGCCACCGCGCGGTAAGGGCAGAGGCGGAAACAGGTCAGGCAGCGGATGCAGCGTCCGGGCTCGATCTCCGCGGCCGGCCGGCCGGCATCGACGGTCGCCAGCGATGCCAGGACGTCCAGAACGGCGTTGGACGCCTCCACGGCCGGGTCCGGCCCGAAGGCCCGCGCCGGGCCGGCCACGACGACCCCCCGGCGGTTGGTGGCGGTCGGCAGGCGGTGGACGTTATCCGCCTGAAGGTAACCGGCCGGGTCGGACTCCAGGCCGAGAACGCGGCCCAGTGCCACGGAATCCCCCGAGGGCCGGATGGTCTCGTCCACAACGACCAGATCCGGCCTCAAGGTGAACTCCTCGCCCGTGGGTTCGTCCACGAAGCGGATCCGCACGCGGCCCTGCTCCTCGGCGGTGAAGGCGGGGAGGGTGTTCGCGAACTTGCAGAACAGCACCCCGGCGGCCCGGGCCTCGCGGGCCAGGGCCTCGAGCCCCTCCGCGGCCACTTTCAGGTTGCCGGTGAGAATGGTGCACTGCGCGCCCGCCTCGGCTTGAAGCCTGAGGGCGGCGGCCATGACCTCCCCGGCGATGAGCGGGTGGCTCTCGGTGGCGAGACCGTTCAGAAACACCACCTGCCTCCAGGCCGGTCCGTCCGCGGCCGGCAGGTATCCCTGCCGGAGGAGGTCCGACAGGGAGAGGACGGACGGTCCCTCTTCGAGGGCGTAGGGTGCAAAGTTCGGGCGGCGCTCATCGGTCGTCGCGACGACCAGTGCCGCGGCCGTCAGCCGTTCGGCGTTTTTCGTGCCTGAGAAGACGAGGTCGAAATGGCCCGCCCCCCCCCGGCAGGCGTCCAGCCTGACGCCGGAGAGGGTCTCGATGGTCGGCGGCCCGGGCTCCGGGCGGCCGGCCTCCCGGGGGTCGCAGGCCTTGCCCGGGGTCGCGAGGGTGACCGCCAGGCCGGCCTGCCGCAGCCGAGCGGCGGTGTCCCAGGCGCAGACGGTGTTTCCGAATACGCAGATCTGTTGGGGTGTCATCATCCTACCTTGTGCGATCCAATGCGGCCGAGAAACGTCAGAACCTGCCCGGCGGCGTGCCGGGCATCGGCGATCGTTTGAGCGATGCTCATCGGCCCGCGGACGGCGCCGGCCGCATAGACCCCTGGTTCGGCGGCCGCGGCCGCAAAACCGAAGGGGGTGAGCGGCAGCCCGAGAGCGGCGGCCACAGCTTTCAACCCGGCGGGGGGCTGCATGCCGGTGGAGAGCACGACGAGGTCGAAGAGCTCCTCGGTGTTCCGGCGCGAGCCGTCTTCGATGTAGGCCAGCCGGATCCCGCCGTCGTCAGTCTGAAACGCGTCCCCGGGGACGGCGCGGACAAACCGCATCTCCTGCCGGCATTGGCCATAGAAGGCGTCGAAATCGCGGCCGAAGGTCTGGATATCGATGAAAAAGACCGTGATCTCGGTGGCCGGCTGCGCGGCCCTGATCTTTCGCGCCGCCCGCAGCGCCGCCCCGCAGCAGAACGTGGAGCACCAGAGGTGGCCGATCTTGGCGTCCCGGCTGCCCACGCACTGAATGAAGGCCACCCGGCCCGGGGCGGTGCCGTCCGAGGGCTTCACGGCCGCCCCGCCGGAGCGCAGCATCTCCTCGAGTTCCAGGTTGGTGATCACGTTCGGGAAGCGGCCGTGGCCGTAAGCTTTGTCCTGCGGATCGAACACGCCGAAGCCGGTGGCCAGAACGACGGCGTCGGCCTCGGCGGCGGCCGCAGCCCTGACGGGGTCGTTGGCCGGCGCGGCGGGGGGTGCGGCCGCGGGGGCGGAGCGTGGGCGGATCGTGAAGGAAAAACGGGTCGAGGATGCCCGGGCGGCTTCCACGCGGCTGTCCGTGTGGACCGTGATGCGCGGCTCGGACCCGACGGCGGTGATGGCCTCTGAGACCAGGCAGGCGCCGCACTTGACACAGCGGTCCGTCGCCTTGCAGGAGAGCCGCGCGGCGTGGCCGCCGACAACCGGGTCGCGCTCAACCAGGTCGACCCGGATTCCGAAGGCGGTCAGGGTCCGTGCGGCGGTCAGCCCGCCGATGCCTCCGCCGATTATGAGGACCCGATGGTCTTTCACAGAGATTTCTCCAGTAACCGGTTGGCTGAGATTCGGTTCGCGATTTTTTGACCGGTCATCCCATACGGCAACTCTTGACAAGCCGCCGCGAAGCGGGGTGCCCGCCGCGGCGCGCCGCAACCCATTCTTCAGGCGACCCTGCCACGCCCCCCGGCGGGTGAATCACTTGACGATCTTCAGGATTTCCTTGAAAAGCGGTCCCTCGGCGACCTGCATGAGCTCAAACAGAACCGTTTCGACGCTGGTGATTTCAGCGCCCGCGCCCCGCATCTTGTCGAGGCCGATCTGCCGGTTCTGGGGGGTGCGCGAGGAGCAGGCGTCGGCCACCACTTCCACGTGATAGCCTTTTTCGAGAAGCTCCCGGGCGGTCTGATAGACGCACACGTGGGTCTCGATTCCGGCCAGAAGCACGTTGCGCCGACCGGCGGCCTGGAGCGCGTGCACGAAACCCTCGCAGGCGCCGCAGCCGAAACTGAACTTTGAGATCGGTTGAACCCCCGGCATGGCGGCGGCGATTTCCGGGACGGTCGGCCCGAGGCCTTTCGGGTTCTGCTCGGTGCACAGGATCGGGACCTCGAGCGCACGAGCGCCCTGGACCAGTTGCCGGGCCTTCAGGACCAGGTCCTCGCTATCGTGTATCGCCCGGACCAGTTTCTCCTGGACGTCGACGATCAACAACACCGTATCGGCGCGGTTAAGCATGGCGGCGTCTCCTTTTTTTAGAGAATTTTATAGGAGGTGCGCCTGATTCTGTCAATTGAAAAACGGTTCAAACTAAGCTAAGATGCCTCTCGAGCGCAACAACCAGACAACCAGAAAGCGGGTCGACCGGCCCTCGCACCAAACACGAAACACCAAACACTAAACACCCAAACACCAACCACCCAAACACCAAACACCCAAACACCAAACACCCAAACACCAAACACGAAACATTAAACCCCAACCCCTAACCACGAGACGTCAACCCCAGATGACCCCCATTGTCGCCATACTCGGCCGGCCCAACGTCGGCAAATCGACCCTGTTCAACCGCATTACCCGCACCCGGGAGGCCCTGGTGGACGACACCCCCGGGGTCACGCGGGACCGGCATTACGGCCGCGCCTCCTGGAACGAGGTCGGGTTCATGGTGGTCGACACGGGCGGGTTCGCCGATGACGACGAGTTTTCCAGGGACATCCGCTTTCAGATTTTCCAGGCCGTCGAAGAGGCGGACGTCGTTCTGTTCGTCCTGGACGGAAAGGCCGGTCTGTCGCCCTACGACCGCGAACTGCTCGACCGTCTGCGGGGCATCCGCAAGCCGGTGTTCTACCTGGTGAACAAGATCGACGGCTTGGAGCATGAAGGCCGCCTGGAGGATTTCTATCGGTTGGGGGTCGAACCGCTCTATCCGGTGTCGGCCGAGCACCGTTACGGCGTGAGCGATTTCCTCGACGACCTCGTAAAGGCGCTGCCCCGGCCCTCGGAGCAGACGGCGGGTCCGGGGGACTCCGACATGGTCGGTCTGGCCGTCGTCGGCCGGCCCAATGTGGGCAAATCCTCGCTGATCAATCGCTTCCTGGGGCAGGACCGCCTGGTGGTGAGCCCCACCCCCGGCACGACCCGGGACGCGATCGACACCATCTGCCGCCGTGGCGACAGGTCCTATCTGATGATCGACACGGCCGGGATCCGCCGCAAGGGAAAAGTCTACGAAAAGCTGGAGAAATTTTCAGTGATCAAGGCCTTGCGCAGCCTCGATCGCTGTGACGTCGCCTTGATCGTGCTGGACGCGGAGGAGGGCATCACGGACCAGGACATCTCCATCGCCGGGTACGCGTTCGAGCGCAGCTGCGGGGTCGTGCTCGTGCTCAACAAGTGGGACCTGGCCGAGAAAAACGCCGTCTCGGAGAAAAAGATGATGGAGGAGCTGAGGATGAAGGCCAAGTTCCTGAGCTTCGCGCCGGCGCTGACCGTCTCCGCCCGCACCGGCCGGCGGGTGAACCGGATATTTCAGGCGGTGGATGAGGTTTATGCCCAGTACGGCCAGCGCATCGCCACCGGTGAACTCAACCGCCTGCTCGAGGTGGCGCTTGGGCGGAATCCGCCGCCGCTGCATCGCGGCCGGCCGGTGAAGTTCTACTACGCCACCCAGGTGACGACCCAGCCGCCCACGGTCGTTTTTTTCGTGAACCACCCCGAGGCGGTGCACTTCTCCTACCAACGCTATCTGGTCAACCAGCTGCGCGAGCAGACCGGCCTCGACCGGACGCCGATCCGGCTGCTTTTCAGGCAGCGGGAGCGCCGGGAGACCAAGGAGTGAGGAACGAGGGCGGAGTGATGAGTTGTGAGGCCTGAGCGAAAAGAAATGGCCGCCTGCCGCCACGGCCAGGGCCTCCCTCCTCTTTTCTGATGTGACGCATGGATATTTTCGAGCATCACGCCGATCGGGAAGCCGCCGGGGCCCGGCCCCTGGCCGAGCGCATGCGGCCCCGCCGCCTGGCGGAGTTCATCGGCCAGTCGCACGTGGCGGGGGCCGGATCGCTGATCCGCATGGCGGCCGAGCAGGACCGCGTTTTTTCCATGATTCTCTGGGGGCCGCCGGGCTGCGGGAAAACGACCCTGGCGCGCATCATCGCCGGCGACACGCGCTCGCATTTCGTGCACTTCTCGGCCGTGCTCTCCGGGGTCAAGGAGATCCGGGCCGTGATCGAGGAGGCTCGCGAGCAGCATCGGCTCCACCGCCGGCGCACGGTCCTGTTCGTCGACGAAATCCACCGCTTCAACAAGGCCCAGCAGGACGCCTTCCTGCACCACGTGGAGAGCGGGCTGATCACCCTGATCGGGGCCACCACCGAAAACCCCTCCTTCGAGGTTATTGCGCCCCTGCTGTCCCGCTGCCGGGTGGTGACCCTGAACCGGCTCTCGGAGGAAGAGATCGCCGCCATCGTGGCCCAGGCCATAGGGGATGAGGAGCGGGGGCTCGGCAGGCTGGGGGTTCAGCTGGAGGCGGAGGCGCTGGCCCTGCTCGTGCGCGTGGCCGACGGCGATGCCCGGGCGGCCCTGAACGGCCTGGAGGTCGCCGCCTCCCTGGCGCGGGCGTCGGAGGATTCGCGGCGGGTCATCCCGCGGGCCGTCATGGAGCAGGCGCTGCAGAAGAAAGCGCTGGTCTACGACAAGTCCGGCGAAGCGCATTACAATCTGATCTCGGCGCTGCACAAAAGCCTGCGCGGGAGCGACCCGGATGCCGCGCTCTACTGGCTTGCGCGCATGCTGGAGGCGGGCGAGGACCCCTTCTTCATCGCCCGGCGCATGGTGCGCTTCGCCTCCGAGGACATCGGCAACGCCGACCCGCTGGCGCTCGGGGTCGCCATGGACGCCATGCAGGTCTTTCGCTTTTTAGGCCATCCCGAGGGGCAGCTCGCGCTGGCCCAGGCCGCCGTCTACCTCGCCACCGCACCGAAGAGCAACCGCATCTATGTCGCCTACGGCGAGGTTCAGGAGGTGGTGGCGGAAAAAGGCTCGTTGCCCGTGCCGCTGCACATCCGCAACGCGCCGACGGCGCTCATGAAGGGTTTAGGCTATGGCCGGGGATATCGGTATGCGCACGACTTCAAGGAGGCCCACACGCCCCAGGACTACCTCCCGGATGAACTGAAAGGCCGGGTGTTTTACCGCCCGACGGATCGCGGCTACGAAAAGACGGTCTCCGAGCGGCTGGAACGCTGGCGGCAGGCCCGGCGGAAGGCCGCCGAGGGCGGGACGCCCCGGCCGTCGAAACGTTAGGCTGAGAGCAAAAGGTTTGCCTGGGCCTTGGTGATTTCGTGACGAGGCCGAATCACAAGGCCGCTTTGGCTCAAAACGTTATCCTTACTTACTGATTTGCAACTTTTATGTACACTTCCATCAGAGCGGAATGGTGGCTGTTGCGGACACCGTATCGCTCATGACGGTCCCACCCCTTGG
>CAZLSV010000030.1:9249-55645 GCA_964562235.1 uncultured Desulfatibacillum sp. | reverse complement strand
CAACTCCTTGGACGGGACTTTAACCCGCAAGATGAACAGCTGTTACTGCGAACGGTCAGACATGAATAAACCGTTCAAATACATCCGGCTGTCCAAAGACGATGCCGTTTTGCTGTTGGTGGACCATCAGGCGGGGTTGATTTCGTTGGTTCAGGATTTCTCGCCGAATGAGTTCAAGAACAACGTGCTGGCGGTCGCTGCGTGCGGCAAGTACTTCAAGGTGCCGACCATCCTTACCACCAGTTTCGAAAACGGCCCGAACGGGCCGATCGTGCCGGAGCTGAAAGAGATGTTCCCGGAGGCGGCTTACATCGCTCGCCCCGGGAACATAAACGCATGGGACAATGAGGATTTCGTAAATGCGGTCAAGAAGACGGGCCGAAAGCAGCTCATCATCGCCGGAGTGGTCACCGAAGTCTGCGTGGCTTTTCCCGCGCTTTCGGCCGTCGAAGAGGGCTATGAGGTGTTCGTGATAACCGACGCCTCGGGCACTTTCAATGAGGTCACTCGCCACAGCGCCTGGTTGCGGATGCAGGCCGCCGGCGTGCAGTTGATGAACTGGTTCGGCATGGCCTGTGAGTTGCACCGCGACTGGCGCAACGACATCGAAGGTCTCGGCACGCTCTTCTCAAACCACATTCCGAACTATCGAAACCTGATGACCAGCTATTTTACGCTGGCGGGCAAAAAAAAATAATTCTCAACACTGCGCTTCAGCCGACCGGCAACCCGCGCACGGGTTGCCGGCGGTGGGACCCAGAGTTGTTGTGGAGTGCGGGAACGGCCGTCCGTGAGCCAGGCACCCAACCAACAAATGGTCTTGGTTGTATCTTGTAATCGATCGGGTGATGGCAATATACCATCACTCCTCGTAACGCCTGCATCGACGCCTCTGGCGCGCTGCATGATTTCATCGGCCGGAGGATTGTACGCCGCTGCTTACGAAAAGGCCAGCGGCCCGCCCCCAGGGATGTAAATGTCGTATGAAGACGGAACGGTCTGTTCTTCCCAAGAATAGGTCTGAGTTTCGGTTACGCCGGAGGGTTTCGTCCACTCGCTCCGGGTGATATTGTTGTTCGCATCCCGGCTGACCACTTGCCGATGGGTTTGATCGGGGCCGCCGGCCGGGTCGTGCCACACGACGGTCTGCTCGATGAATAAATTGTCCGCGTTGTAGACATAAGTCTCCTCTTGCAACAGGAACCAGGTGAACACCCCCCCGATATCCCTGAACTCATAAGATTTGATCGTCAGCAGGTTGTCGTTGGCGTCATAGGCATATTCGGTTCGATAATCCAGGATCCCGTCATCTTGCGTATCGTAGGTTTCCAGGATCAGGTTGCCGCCGCTATACGTGTACAGCCGGGTCGAGTACACGGCCCCGTCCCGCCGTTCTTCTTTGGTGCGCTTGCCGCCGACGTAGGTGTACCTTGTTTCGTAGTCGATGGTCCCGTCGTCGCCCGCATCGATCTGTTCAAGGACCACGTTTCCGTCCCCATCGTACTGATAGGCGTAGCGGTAGGTTTGTCCGGTGGAAAACGCTGTCCAAAGACGCCCCGCCTCCCGTCCGAAGAGATCCCTTTCGATCGTCGTCTCGTTATCGTAAACACCGTCGCCGTTGTAGTCCTCTTCCGTTTTTACAAGCGCCTGTTTTTCGTCGAAGGACTCGCGCCAGACATAATCGATCGTTCCGTCGCCGTTGTCATCCCGGCGGGTCGTGACCGTACGGTTGAGATCGTCGTACTCCTTGTACATTTTGGCGAAGCCGAAAAGGGTGTATTCCGTAATGCGATCGAGCGCGTCGCGCACGATGAGCCGGGTCTCATCGACCGTGCCGTCCCCGTCGGTGTCGATGGAGCCGCCGGCCAGCATCCACGTGTCGGAGATGCTCTTGACCAGATGCGCTTCGGCCACCCGCTCCGGCTTGAGGGCCCCTGTGCAACCCGCTGCAAACGCCCCGGCGGCGTTCAACCGGCTGAAAACGTCTGCAATCACCGGGTCCGCGCCAAAGGCCGAAGCCGACTGATCGAAGTCGATCACGCGCGGGGAGACCTCCGCGCGGACCTGACCGGTGATTTGGATCCCGTTTACCGGATTGCAGTCGCTGTCGATCGACTGCAGAAAACGGGCGATGTTCTTGACGCGCTGGTTCTTGATGCGACGTGAAACGCCGGCAGAGTCGGTTGTGCCATCCCAGTCGGGGTTGTACAGGAACTCCTCTATCCTTGCACCCGGCACCAGATCAAGCAGCGTTGCGATCGGTTTTCCCGGCAGGGAGCCGAGCGCGAGATCGCCGATCGAGAAGCTCACCGCCTCGCCGGCGCTGTAGGAGAACGTGCCGCTGGCGTCGGTCAACCCGCTGCTGCTGGCCGATCGGAAGTCGAGCCCCTGGACGAGCGAATCAAGGATCTGGCCCGAAACAACCGCCGGAGCCGGTGCCGAACCACCGGAGCCGCCCGATCCGCACCCGGATACCACCAGCAATGCCAAGAGCGCAGCCACCGAAGCCAAAGGCCTTGATTGGGACTTCAATTTGCTTTCTCCTTCCGCAAGAGGACCATGTCGTTTCAAGCTTCCGACTCTGAAAGGGAGTTGCATGCCGTGTCCGATCGCTGAAATTCTAAGAACGGTTATCGGTAGTTAGGTCTACGTCCTTGAGCTTATTTTTAGGGCGATGCGGCGATCGAGAGAAGCGATGGGCAGAGCGACCGCTGGCCGGGCATCGGCCAGAGCACGCTTCCGTGGTCGGTGGTTCGTGTCGAAAAAGAGAGGCGGAAACCGGCTCCTTGGATTTTATTACTCCGGCAGTTCGTTATATTCAATTCCCGCATCTCCCGTGGAGGCGGAGCGGGGTGGCAGTAATCCTCAGAGGGGGCTATTTCGCCGCCTCAGAAGGACCCGGGCGCCAGCGCGCCGATGAAGCAGGCCGCGCCGGAGCTGCCACCGGCGTTGGCGGTGGGCGTGACCCCTCCACTTTGAGGAACACCCCCTTCGGGCGTAAGGCTTGCATCGCTGGAAAAATAGAAAGCGGCCCGGTCGCAGAAGAGCTGGATCCACCCCAGGGCCTTGGTCTCGGTGGTCGGGTACTGATTGGTGAGGAAACCGACGATGCCCTGCGGCTGGACGGCGTGGAAGACCGCGTCACGGAAGAAGATCCGGCACAGGCGGTCCCAGGACTGGCCCGTGTTCGGGTTCCGGCCGGACGGGTCATGCTCGGCCAGCCAAGCAAAAAGATCCGCGGCCATGATGTTGTACACCGGCTCGCCCACGCCCGTGGTCGGAAACGTGCAGCTTTGCCCCGGAGGGCAGAAGGCGTAGACATGGGTGCCCCAGGTGATCGCGGGATCGGGGGTGGCGAAGTAGCTCCCGTCCGGGTAGTACGACCCTTCCGGCACCGGGGTGCTCAGCCATGTGGCCCAGCGCTGCATCAGCCCAAGATGCGCGTTCGTCCACTCTCCCCGGGCGAGGGCCTCGTCGGCGAAAGCAATCAGGCCACGGGTGCTGTAGCCGTTCATCAGGGTAAAGGCGTTGTTGATGTTGCCCACGTGGGGCGAAGAGTTGGAAACATAGCCCTTGGCGCCGGAGCGCTGCTCCTGCTCCAGCAGGACGGCCATCAGCTCCCGGGCCTTCTGCCAGTATTTGGCATTTCCGGTTTCCCGGAAAGCGACCACCTGCACCAATAGCGGCCAGGTAATTTCCCGGGTTTCTCCATATTCGGCCGCCCATTGGGTGGGCGCCTGAGCTCCCCAGAAGCGCCAGTCGGCTTCAGCCAAATCCACGGCCGCCTCCTGGACCCAGGAATCGCCGCTGACGGCGGCGGCCAGAAAAAGCCCTTCCGCCCAGGAATGGGTCGGCCGAGCCATGAAGTCCTGCCCGCCGTGGTCTCCCTTTTCATAGCGGGTCAGGCCGGCGAGGTTCCAGTACATGTCGTAGGCCGGCGTGGTGGGGCTTTCCCACACGTGGTCCACACTGACGGCATGACGGGCTGCCGCCATGGCCCAACGCAGCGTCTCCCGGTCGCCGGTTTTTAAATAGTGTTTCAGCGCCGCGCGCAACCAATCGTAATGCAGGTTGCTTTTCCCCACGGCCCACAGAATGTCCCCGTATTCGCGCCACGTATAGCAGCCGGGGTCCGCCACAGGGTAATACCATCCCCTGGCAAAGAGGGAAAAAAGGGTCGTCCGGGTGGCCTCCGCCTCGCCGGACCAGGCGCGCGCAGGCATCTCATCGGCGTAAGATTTGTCCCAAGAGGTGCCCTGCCACAGGTCGTATTTGCGCAGCAGCGTCTCGGCTTCCGCGTCCCTGGCCGGCATGCCCTCCGGGGCCATCTCGAAGCGGGCGAGCAACGCCCGGCGCTGGTCGCTGGTCAGGTCGGGAAGCCCTTCCGCCTCCGCCAAGGCCTCCTGGTCGCTGAGGGTGGCGGTGTCAAGGATCGCGTAACGGTCCCATGCATCTTCTCCCGAGCGCAGCGGCACGGAGCCTTCAAACAGGGCCAGGACGATTTCGGTATCGGTGATGCGGATCCGGCGCGGCTGCCGCTGCCAGAATTCGGGTACGACGTAGGCCCTGCCATCGATGCGTACGATCCCGCTGGCCCGGCCGCCCCATTGACCCTCAACGGTGCTGGGGCCCACCCGGGTGAGGAGCTGGCCGCCCTGGGTCACTTCATAGGCAAATCCGTATTTGGCGCCGACCAGGCCAGAGGTCTCCCACCACTGATGGAGCTCCGCCGGAAGCTCCGCCCTGCGCCCCTCTATCGCGGCGACGGGGTCGCTCCCCTGCCGAGGAAGCCGGACCCGCAAGCGGGTGTGGGTATAATCGGTCCCGCTGCGGTTTCGCAAGCGCACATCGACGCGGGTCCCATGGGCCGTGGCCGTTTCGCGCAGCTCCACGGTCACGCCCGTGGCACCCAAGGCCCCTGCGCTGCTGGTCAGGGCCGAGTCGTCCGAAAGCGTCCACTCCACCGCCGCCGCCGCAGATGCGTTTCCCGAAAAACCGAAAATAGCGGCTCCGAGAGCCACCCAAACCAAGATGCGGCAGAATCTCTTCCGGTGGCCGCAACCCCGTCGAAGGAGCGGATCGCCCGATTTTCCGGTGTTTTTCATCCCCCACCCTTGTCAGCTTTAGGAACATTGCCGTGCCGGCAGCCCTTTTCCCCCGAAAAACCGGCATCCCCTGCTGAGAGACCATGCGCTAACTAGCAAGTTAAATGCCATGCGAGAATTCAGTATCAACCCGGTGATATGCTTGCAGCATTGAGATAGGCGGTAAGCGGTGGTTTCATCGGAAGACAATTTTAGGGCAGGAGAACTGACAAAAAATGTCACCCACAAGCGCTCGCCAAGGCTCTATTTCCTCCGCCGGAAGGGCCCCAGGGCGCACCGGTTCTCTGATGCTTTCACTTGACAATACCAGGTGCAAAATTTAGTTCTATTCAAGATCGCGGTGAAAGCCGCGCTCACGTTTCTCTGTTGACTCGAATTTCGAGCGGGGCATCGCCAGACGCCGCAAACGGTTTTCGGCGGACCCGATCTTCGCCGCGCAAAAACACAGAGGTGACAACCCGATGGCTGAATTCACGCATCTCGACGACCAGGGCCGGGTGCGCATGGTGGACGTGACCGACAAGGCGGCGACCGTGCGCACGGCGACGGCCGGCGCGGACGTCCGCATGCGGCCGGATACTTTCGATCTGATCCGCGACCACAAGGTAAAGAAGGGCAACGTCCTCGAAACCGCGAGGATCGCCGGCATCATGGCCGCCAAGCGGACCTCGGATCTGATCCCCATGTGCCACCCCTTGAACATCACCCATGTCCAGATCGACTTTTTCCCCGATGAAACGCGTCACGCCATCGAAATTCGGGCGAGCGTGCGCGCGCTGGACCAGACCGGAGTGGAAATGGAGGCGCTCACCGCCGCGGCCGTCGCAGCGCTCACCGTGTATGACATGTGCAAGGCCCACGACCGCGAGATGACCATCGCCGACATCCAGCTGATCGAGAAATCCGGCGGCAAGAGCGGGACGTACCAGCGCCCCGGCGAAAAGCGAATCATCGAGCGCTAATACGATGTTGAAATCGACGCACCGCCTTTCCGTTAAAATCGCATTCGGCCGAGCGCTGCTGGCGGCGACGGCGCTGGTGTGGTTCGGGTGTCAGGCCCCGCCCGAAGCGCCGCCCGAGCCGCCCGCTGCCGTGGCGCCGCCGCCGATGGTCCGCCTTGAACCGTCCGCGTTTCCGGATTTCTCGGACGACCTCGACTTCGAAGGCCTGGAGCGCGGGATCGGCCAGAGCATCGTCTACCTGCAGGCGCTGCCGCCGGGCCGCGAGTTCGACTTCGGCCGGGACCGCTACACCGCCGCGCACCTGCTGCTCAGCCTGCAGCGCTTCCAGGGCCTTGTCCGCAGCCGCCCCTCCGGCGCCGATCTTCAAAAACAGATCCGCGCGTCGTACCGGGTCTACCAGTCCACCGGCCGGGACCCGAAGGGCGAAGTGCTCTTCACCGGTTACTACGAACCCCTGCTCAAAGGCCGCCGCGTGGCCACACCGGACTACCGGTACCCGATCTACGGCCGGCCGGAGGACCTGTTGAGCATCGACCTGGGGGCCTTTGCCGAAAAATTCAAGGGCGAGAAAATCATGGGCCGGGTCCAGGGCAACGGGGTCGCCCCCTACCACGACCGGCGCGAGATCGATGCGGCCGGGGCGCTCTACGGCAAGGCCCCGGTCCTTGCCTGGGTCAGCGATCCGGTAGAGCTCTTTTTCCTGCACATCCAGGGCTCCGGCCGGGTGGTTTTCGAAGACGGGCAGATCCTGGTGGTCGGCTACGACTCCAGCAACGGCCGCCCCTACCGCAGCATCGGGCAGCTGCTGATCGAGGAGGGCAGGATCAGCCGCGAGGAAATGTCCATGCAGCGCATCCGGGACTACCTCTACCAGCACCCGGGCGAGATCCCGCGCGTGTTGAACCACAATCCGAGTTACATTTTTTTCAAGAACACCCCGGACGGCCCCCTGGGGTCCCTGAACGTCCAGCTCACCCCGGGGCGGTCCGTGGCCCTGGACCGGAAGATCTTCCCGCCCTCGGCCCTGACCTTTGTCGCGACGCAAAAACCGCTGATAGACGGTATGGGCCAGATCGCCTCCTGGGTCGAGTGCCGGCGGTTCATGCTGAACCAGGACACGGGCGGCGCCATCACCGGGGCCGGGCGTGCGGACTTTTTCTGGGGCAGCGGCCCCTACGCGGAGCTCGCCGCCGGCCATCTCAAGCACCCGGGCAAGCTTTATTTTCTGGTGCTCCGGCCGGAAGCGGCTGCGCCTTGACAGGATCAGCGGAAACCAGTAAAAATGGCTTGTTCGCCGCGCATGCCCGGACGAGCAGAATTGAACCGCGGGCTCAGCGGCATCATTTTTTGGGGGATCGCCTATGTTTGGCATCGGCATGCCGGAGCTCATTCTGATCGCCGTGGTGGCGCTGATCGTGCTCGGCCCGAAAAAACTGCCGGATCTTGCAAAATCTCTGGGCCGCGCCGTGCGTGAGTTCCAAAAAGCCACCACCGAGCTCAAGGAGACCTTCAACGTCGACAGCGAGGTCTCGGAGGCCAAGAAAGCCTTCAAGGAGTTCCACTCGGAAGTCAACAAGACCGTCAGCGGGGCCGGGGGCGCCGAAAAACCTGCCGCCGCTGAACCTCAGGCGCCCGCGGTTTTAACGGAACCCGACGCTGGGGAACCGGAGGCCCTCGGAGCCCCGCCGGAACCGGCCGCCGCGGCCAGCCCGGCGGAACCCTCCGCCACCGAAAAGCTGGAAGAGCTGAAAAAGGCCTTCGAGACCTGGAACGCCGATAAATCCTCGGCTCCGAACGCCGCGGAAACTTCACCGCCGCCGGCCCCGCCTCCCGCAGACAAGCCCAAGTCGGCCTGAAAACAGGGCCGCTCAACCCCGACAGGACGGTAGCCCGAGGATGCTGCGCGAGGATGACAAACTGCCTTTCACCGCCCACCTGGACGAGCTGCGCTCACGGCTTATCAAGAGCTTTGTCGCCGTGGGCGTCGGTTTCCTCCTCTGCTACGGTTTTAAAGAGCAGCTGTTCGAAATCCTGGTCTATCCCCTCATCCGGGTCATGCCCGAGGGCGGCAAGCTGATTTTCACGGGAATCCCCGAAGCCTTCTTCACCTATCTCAAGGTCTCTTTCCTGTCCGGAATCATCCTGGCCAGCCCCGTGCTGCTCTACCAGTTCTGGATGTTCGTTGCGCCCGGCCTCTACCACAAGGAGCGGCACCTGTTGGGGCCGATCATCGCGATCACCTCCTTTTTCTTCATCGGCGGCGCTCTGTTCGGCTATTTCGTGGTGTTCCCATCGGGGTTCAAATTCCTGCTGGGCTTCGGCACCGATTACATTCGCACCCTGCCTTCCATGCGCGAGTACCTGAACTTCGCCACCAAGCTGCTGTTCATTTTCGGGCTGCTCTTCGAGTTGCCCGTGGTTCTGACCTGCCTGGCCTGGCTCGGCATCGTCTCGGCGGATTACCTCAAACGCAACCGCAAATACGCCGTGCTGCTCTCCTTTGTCGTGGCGGCGTTTCTGACCCCGGATGTCGTCTCCATGATCCTGATGGCCGTGCCCCTGATGGTGCTCTACGAAATCAGCATCTTCAGCGCGCGGCTGCTCGCCCGACGCAAAGCCGCGGCGGCGGCCGCCGGATCGAAGACCGATTGATCGGCAGAGGCCTTCGGCAACGAAAAAACGGCCCGCGAGAGGCATTGACAGCCGGAAGGTTCCCTGGTAAAAATTCAAAGGGATTTGAGTTGGGTAATGCCTTGGGCAAGCGTCAATAACCATAAACTCAAAGGGAGGCAGAGGGAGAGCGTATGAGGAAAAAGATTGCAGTTATCACGATGGTTGCGGTGGCGTGCCTGTTCTTTGCGGGCGGCATCTACGCCAAGGTGGGGGATGTCATCAAACTTGCCGGCAAGGACTGCCCGCAGACCAAGGGCGAGATCCAGTTCACCCACAAGAAACACTCCGAGGATTACGCCAAGCAGTACGCGGATATTTACACCAAGGGCTGCAGCGAGTGCCATCACGATGCCAAGGGCCAGCCGATCAAGGACCTGAAGGCGGACAGCAAAGTCGATGCCTGCATGGCCTGCCACAAGAAGTGCGGAGAGGCGCCCAAGGGCAAGGACGCGCCCAAGCTCGACAAGAAGGCCAAGCTCGAGTACCTCGGCGAAGCCTACCATGACAACTGCATCAGCTGCCACAAGGAATTCAACAAGAAGTACGCGCCCAAAAAAGCGCCGGTGACCTGCAACGACTGTCATCCGAAAAAGGGCTGATTATTAAAAAAAAAGGCGGGCATCCTTCCGGATGCCCGCCTTTTTTTTGCTTACCCTTTCTTTACCAGCGACAGCCCCGCCCATTCATCCTCTATTTCACACCATGTTTGCGCGAAAGCGTGCTTCGCGTAGGCGGATCGCAATGTTTCCATCTCTTCCGGGCGAATCCCCGATATCACCACGGCGGCCCCCGGCAAGGTCCAGGCCGCGATTAAAGGGGCCAGGCGCAGAAGGGTCGGGAGCCGCAGGTTGGCTGCGACCAGCGCGAAAGACCCGCGGATGCCCTCGACGGCGGCCGCGGAAACCGTGATGCGCGCCTCCAGACCGTTCAGACGAACATTGGCCGTGGCCTCGGCCACCGCGCAGGGGTCGAGGTCGATGCCGATGCCGGCCTCGATCCCCAGCCGCACCGCCGCCATCGCCAGAACGCCGGTGCCGGTGCCGATGTCGAGGACGCGGCTGCCCGCACCGAGCGGCGGTTTTGCGCAGCGGGTCAGGGCGAACTCGATCCCTCGCAAGGCGAGCCGGGTGGTGGGATGGCGGCCGGCGCCGAAGGAGGCTCCGGGCATGAGACGGATGAGCACATCCTCGGGCGCAGGGTCGAACGCTTTTTCGGGCGGCACGAGCACGATGCGCCCGGCCACCCGCACCGGGCGGTCGAAGGAGGGCTCTATGAACGTCCGTCCGTGCTCAAAGGTGTAAGCGAGCTCTCCCGCAGCCACCAGATCATGGATCGCCCGCTTCACCCGGTTCCGGTTGATTTTTAAAGGGCCGCCGAGCTCCTTGACGATCTCGGCCGGAGGCAGGCGGCGGCCGCCGATCAGCCGCAGAACCCGGCTGCGGGTCTCTTCAGCCGGATCGGCGGGAGCGGTAGGCGACGGCATTGCGGACCAGCGCGCTTGCCCAGCCGGGGTTACCCAGGGCGTGGATGTGGGTGTAGGTGGCGAGGACGTTGTTGTGGACGATGCCGTCGCGGTCGCCGTGGATACCGGCGCCGCGCTGCATCTTGAAAACGAAATCGCTCTCCGATCCGGACCACCTCAGCACGCGGGAGTAGTGAAACTCGTGGCCGCGGACCTCGGCCCCGACGGGGAAGTAGGGGTTTTCGCCCTCCACGGTGACCACGGTGTAGCCGTGGCCCTGGGGCCGTTTGAACAACCCGAAGGACAACGGCAGCACCCCGGCCATGAGAAAGCTCTTGCCCTCGAGGACCAGCTCCTCGCCCAGATACATGAGCCCGCCGCATTCGGCATAGACCGGAAAACCGCCCTCGACCAACTCGCGCATGCGCCGGCTGAAGCCGGTGTTGGCCGCCAGCTCCTGGGCGTGGGTCTCCGGGAAGCCGCCGCCGATGTAAAGCGCATCGAGATCCGGCAGGGTCTCTTCCCGCAGCGGGCTGACGAAGACGATCTCAGCGCCCGCGGCTTGCAAGGCTTCGATGTTCTCGGGGTAGTAGAACTGAAACGCGGAGTCTCTTAAGACGCCGATGCGGACATATGCCGGACGGCCGGTCTCCGCGCCGGCCGTGGGCCGGTCGAGGTCGAAAGAGCTGCAGGTGTCCCCAATGGCCGGGGCCTTGCGGGCGATGCCGAGCAGGGCGTCGAAATCGATGTGCCGGGCGGCGATGCGGCCGATGGATTGGATCGAGTCCGCGGCCCACCCGTGCTCGGGGGTAGGCACCAGCCCCATGTGCCGTTCGGGAAAGATCTGCCGGCCGAGCTTGGGCACCGCGCCGATGACCGGCAGCCCGCTGTAGTGCTCGATGCTGCGTCGCAGGATGGACTCGTGCCGGGACCCGGCCACACGGTTGAGGATCACCCCGCGGATCGCCACCTCGGGGTCAAACTGCACGCACCCGGAAATCACCGCGGCCATCGTGCGGGTGGTCTTGGTGCAGTCCACGCACATCACCACGGGCGCCTTGAGCAATTTGGCCAGTTCGGCGGTGCTGGTGGCGCCGTCGAGATCGATCCCGTCGTAGAGACCGCGGTTGCCTTCGATGAGGGCGATGTCGAAAGACGGGGCGTGGAAACAGAAAGAGCGCCGGATCAGATCCGTGTCCAGAAGGAAGGTGTCCAGATTGTAGCAGGGCCGGCCTGCCGCCAGGGCAAGCCAGCCCGCATCGATATAATCCGGACCTTTCTTGAAGGGGGCGACGGAATGCCCCCGCCCGCGCAGCGCCGCGATGATGCCGATCGATACGATGGTTTTGCCCGAGCCGCCGCGCAGTGCGGCGATGATCAGCCGAGGGAATTCCGTTTCGCGAAGCTGCATCGATTATCGTCGGGAGAGACCGAAAAGAACCGCCGGAAACCGGGCGGCTCTATTCTTCGTGCTCTGCAGCCGCCTGTTTGCCGGTCCCCTTGAGGCCGTACATGGAGGTGCTGCCGCTGGACCAGTACTCGAGCGTGCCGTCCGTCACCATGTCGTTGATCAGCTTCTTGGCTTCCCGCGGCTTCATCTCCAGGATTTCGGAGAGATCGTTGAAATAAAACTTGGACTTCGTCTTGAGCTTCTTGGTAAGTCCTTCAACTATTTTGGCCTTCGCTTCCGCGTAGTCCATGGTCAACCTCTTTTCAGTTAAGAAATTGAGGGGGCACCCTTTCCGGGTGCCCCCCATTTCATCCAGACGATTTAGAACTTGAACTGCGTGGTCTGGCGCCAGGTGAAGTAGGCCGGATCGCGGAAATCGTCGATCAGGTGGTGCGTGAACGGGATCTCGCATTTCTCGAAGAACCGCTCCCACCCGATGCGCTCGGCCCAGTCGCCGAGGCGCTCGTATTTCCGGGCATCCTGCGCGTAGACGTCGATCATCTTCTTGATGACCTCGGTGGTCTTGGTCCAGCGCGGCGCCTCGTTCTCGATGAAGGCCACGACGACCTTGGAGAACTTCGGCGGGCTGATGCGGTTGGACACCTTGCCGCCCGCCATGATGACGATGCCGTCGCCTTCCTTGTCGGCCAGCGGCAGGGCCGGGCACATGGTGTAGCAGTTGCCGCAGAACATGCAGCGGTCGTTGTTGACGGCGACGCTGTTGACCTTCTGTCCGGCGACATCCATCTTGGACGGCTTGATGGCCGCGGTCGGGCAGGCGGCGATGGCGAGCGGAATCTCGCACATCTTGTCGAGGTACTCATGGTCGATCATGGGCGGCTTGCGGTGATAGCCCAGGATGGCGATGTCCGAGCAGTGCACGGCGCCGCACATGTTGAGGCAGCAGGCCAGGGACACGCGCATCTGGGCCGGCAGCCGCATCTTCTGGAAGTCCTCGAAGAGCACGTCCATGGTGGCCTTGACCGGGCCGGAGGCGTCGGTGGCCGGGGTGTGGCAGTGCATCCAGCCCTGGGTGTGGACGATGTTGGTCACACCGGCGCCGGTGCCGCCGACCGGGAACTTGAAGCTGCCGCCCTTGAACTTGCGGCTGTGCAGATCCGTGATGAGCGGGTCGACTTTCTTCTCGTCGTCCACCATGAACTCGATGTTGTTGCGCGTGGTCCAGCGGACATACCCGCCGCAGTGCTTGTCGGCGATGTCGGCAATTTCCTTGATGAGCAGGGTGCTCATGAGGCGCGCGCCGCCGACGCGGACGGTGAAGATCTTGTCCCCGGACTCGGCCACGTGGACCAGCACGCCCGGCTTGAGGATTTCATGATACAGCCATTTGCCCTTGTTCTTGGCGATGACGGGCGGATAGAATTCGTCGTATTTGCGCGGGCCGATGTCCGTGATGCGGTTTTTCATCGGCTCTTTGGGATCGTATCCTGAAGATATAAATGCCATAGTTCGTCCCCCTTATCTGCGATGGTATTTTCTGAATTCGTTCACGTCGCGCGTCCAGCCGCCCTCGACCTCTTCTTCCTTCCAGAAGATGTAGGGGTTGGATCTCGGCTCTTTGACATGGCGCGGATCGGGCGCGATGCCGGTCACTTCCAGCATTTTCTGGAAGCCCTGGCGCTTGATCAGCTCGCCCAGGCGCTCGCGGTTCTTGCCCTCTTCCATCCACCAATCCCAGATTTTCTCGATGACTTCCTTGACCTCGTCGTAGGGCTCTTCCACCTTCACGAAGGGCACGAGCAGCGAACCCATCTGGGCGCCGTCGAGAATGGGGGCCTTGGCGCCCACCAGGATGGACAGACCGGTGTCTTGGCCGATCCTAAGGGCGCGGGGCATGACGTTGATGCAGTGCATGCAGCGGTTGCACTCCTTGTTGTCGATCTTGAGCGTCTTGCCTTCCATCCACATGCATTCGGTGGGGCACAGGTCGATGACCTCTTTCTTGATGTCGAATTTGCCCCAGTCGCGGTCTTTGTGGGCGCCGCCGTTGGACGGGAATTCGCCGCCGATGTAACCCTGGACCGCTTCCTGATCGATGCGGATGTCGTCGCGCCAGGTGCCGATGAAGGACATGTCGGCGCGGGCGATGGAGGCGACGCAGCAGTTCGGGCAGCCGTCGAACTTGAATTTGAACTTGTAGGGGAAGGCCGGCCGGTGCAGTTCGTCCTGGTAGTCGTTGGTCAGCGTGTAGCAGAGCGCCTGGGTGTCGTAGCAGGCGAACTCGCAGCGGCTTGTCCCGATGCAGTCGGCGGGGGTGCGCAGGTTGGAGCCCGAGCCGCCGAGGTCCTGGTTCATGTTGTGGGTCAGCTCGAAGAAGATCTCCTCCAGCTGCGGGGTCGTGGTCCCCAGGAAGATGATGTCGCCGGTGGACCCGTGCATGTTGGTGATGCCGCTTCCGCGGCGGTCCCACAGGTCGCAGAGCTCGCGCAGGTATTTGGCGGTGTAGAATTTGCCGCCGGGCTGGCTGACGCGCATGGTGTGGAAGTGGGCCACGCCCGGGAACTCCTCCGGCATGTCGCAGTAGCGGCCGATAACGCCGCCGCCGTACCCGAAGACGCCGACGATGCCGCCGTGCTTCCAGTGGGTGCGGCCGTGCTTGTAGGTGAGCTCCATCAGGCCGAGAACGTCGTCAACCACGTCGACTGGAATCTGGTAGTCGACACTGGGTGCAGTTTTCGCGCGATGTTCGGCCAACTCTTTCAGGTCCGACACAAAGCTCGGCCACGGACCACTTTCCAGCTGGTCCAGCATAGGGGTTTTGTGTTTTGCCATTATCTACCTCCGTGTGAGTTGATGATTAAGCACCTGGAAACGCAAAGACCGCGGGAAACAAAGGAAAGACCGGCTCACCTCCTCTCTCGATCCGCTGAAATTTCAGTTTTGCCGTATGCTTATCCGAGGGGAATATATGCAAAAAAATCAAGTTGAAGCTATAGAATCAAACGCGGCGCTTGTCAATAAAAAAGCGGATCTCCACGCCTCTCCGATGCCTGGAAATCAAAGGGGTTAGGTGCACACCCTATCTTGCGGCGTTCGGCAAAAACCGGACTGCATCTTGTGAGCGTCACAGCCGACCGAGGACACCCGCCAACACTGAGGCGTGTTCGGGGAGTCGATTTTCCAGCAAGAGACGCTCCGGGCGGCCGGGTGGAAAGGCAGTGGCCGCTATTTCCCTGCACATGTCGAGCAGGTCCTCCGCCGTGCAGGCGGCGAGATAACGCCTGAAAAGCTGTTCCAACGGCAGCGGCAGCTCGCAGGGGGCTGGTTTTTCCGCAAGGCCGGCCAGCATTCCGGCCACCGTCGCCTCGACGGCCGACGGGCCGGACCAGGCCATCTCCCCGGTCCCGTCCAAACGGTCCAGGCGGCTGCGAATGCCGAGGTTCAAAAGAAAGATCAGGAGGGTTTCGAGGAGAGTCATGATGTGCGGACCCGCATCGTCCTTTTCCGGCCGGGGCCGAAAAAGGGGGCGATAGTCGCGCACCGTGATCAGGCGAAGCTCGAGCCGGCCCCCGCTCACCTTTACCACGAAATCACCCGCGGCGTGATGCCAGGCCCCGATGCCTTCACCCGTGCTCAGACTGAAATAATGGGTCAGGATCCGGGCGACTTCGTGATAGACCGTACGGGTCTGGCCGGGGTCCAGAAGGCACCGGCCGGGTTCGGCGTCCCAAAGGACGACGGCCGGCTCCGCGCCGGCAGCGCTGGGTGTCAGGTGAAACTCGTGAAATCCCGGGAACCATTGCCCCAGGAAAAGGTCTATCGATCGTCCGTTTCCGGCATCCACCGTGCCGGCGGCGTAGACCTCCGGCACATAGGAGACCGGAAATTCCCGGTTCAGCCTTTCGAGCGCCGCAACCTCTTTCGGCAAGAGCAACCTTCCGGCCGCCGACACGGCAACATTGACCACCCAGCAGAAGGGTCTTCCGCCGATATCCGCCTCCACGCGGCACGGGTGGTAATACTCACCGTGCTTGGCCAGGAAAATGCGGAAGGACTCCGCAGCGCTCGCCTCCGCTCCGCGCTTCTCGATGCAATCGGCGATCGCCTCGCGGCCGGTTCCCTCTAGAAACGACTGCACCGCCCTGAAATAATCCCCGATGGAAAGGGCCGCGTCTTCCGCGGCCGGCCGGGATAAACCCCCGCCAAAGCACCGGCTCAGCGGCAGGGGCTGCCGCCACAGCGGCTTCCCCGGGGTGATCGGCTGCTCGAGGGTTTCAAGAAAATACGCGAATCGAGGCGTTCGCCTCGACGCCTTGAACCCTCGACCTTTGGAACCCTTCATTTCAGTTTCGCCCGGTGCTCGTCGATTTCCTGGCGGATCTGGGGCGCCACGTCGAAGCCCAGGGCAACGGCCTTGTCAAAGTGCTCGACGGCCAGCGCGAATTCCCCCTTCTCCAGATAGGCGATGGTCAGGTTGTTGTGCGCCGGGGCGAACTCCGGGGCGAGTTTGACGGCCTTCAGGTTGGCGGCGATGGCTTCCTCGACCAGACCCTTCATGAGATACGCGTTGCCCAGATTGGCAAAGGCCTGGACATAGCGGAAATTGAAAGTCGTGGCGCGCTCAAAATTCTTGATGGCCTCATCGATGTTGCCGCGCTGCAGCTCCACAAAGCCGATGTTGCCGTAGCCTTCGGAGAAACCGGGCCGCACCTTGACCGCCTTGCGGTTGTAGTTCAGGCAGCCGTCCAGGTCCCCCCGGTTCAGGCAGATCCCGCCCAGCAGCACGTAGGCTTCGGCCAGGCTCGGACTGCATTCCAGGGCCGCGTGCAGCTCCCGTTCCGCCTCCTCCAGCCGCCGCTGGCCCACATAGCCGACCGCCAGGTTGTAGTGCGAGTTGCCGCACTCGGGGTTCTGGTCGACGGCCGATTTGTGAATGGCGATAAATTCCTCTACGTTCTTGGGCTTGTCCATTGACGAAATTTCCTCAGCTCTGAATGGTGGCCTAATCGTTCCGGGATGCCTTTTCCCCTGTGGCAAAGATGGCAGGGAATCGTTGGGAGAACAGGACCCTGAATGATTTTTCAAGTATCTTGTAAAGAACCCCCGGCCCATCCGGGGATTCTTTGCGGACAGGGTAACCCCCAACGAACGCCAAGTCAAATTCCCGCAGAATTCCCGCCGACGGCGGGAATTCTATATGTTTTTGCTTGACATCATTTGGGCTTTTCTTTACCAAGCAAGTCAGGGAGAATCTTTATTTTTTCATCTTTTTCATCTCACAACACACGGCGCTGCAGCAAGCCCAAATTCAAGGCGCGCGAGCTTCGTTGGGCAACGCCGAATTTAGGTTTGCTGCAGCGCCGTGGGGGGGAGACATGAAGGCCGGTTGCTACACCGCACTGATCACTCCGTTCAAGGCCGGTGCCGTCGACTGGAAGGGCCTGGATCAGCTGATCGACTTCCAGATCCAGAGCGGCATCACGGGGATCCTCGCCGTCGGGACCACCGGCGAGAGCCCGGTGCTCGACTGGAAGGAGCACAACGACGTCACCGAGAAAATCGCCCTCGGGGCGAAGAACAAGTGCATCTGCATCGCCGGCACCGGCAGCAACAGCACCCGGGAGACCCTGGAGGGGACGCAGCATGCCGTGAAGTTCGGCGCCCAGGGGGTGCTCCTGGTCGACCCTTATTACAACGGGCCGAGTTCACTCGAAATCCGGCGCGAATACCTCGCGCCCGTCGCCAAGGCCTTCCCCCAGATCGACATCATCCCCTACGTCATCCCCGGCCGCACCGGGACCCAGCTGCTGCCGGAAGATCTCGGGCTGGCTTACCGGCAGTACCCGAACATCAACACGGTCAAGGAGGCCACCGGCAGCATTGAAAACATGCGCCGCACCCGGGAGTGCTGCGGCCCGGATTTCACCATCCTCTCCGGCGACGACCCCTTGACCGTCGAAATGATGACCGACCCCAGGATCAAGGCGGCGGGGGTGATCTCGGTCGCCTCCAACGTGGCCCCGAAAGCCGTGACGGAAATGGTGCGCCTGGTCGCCGCCGGCCGAAACGAGGAAGCCCGGGCCCTGGCCGCCAAACTCGAGCCGCTCTTTGACCTCGTGACCGTCAAAACCACCGAAAAAACCCCTTACGGCGAGGTGAGCTGCCGCGCACGCAACCCGCTCGCCTACAAAACCCTCATGGCGATCCTGGGGATGCCCGCGGGCGGCTGCAAGCCGCCGCTCGGCAAGATGAGCCGCAACGGCCTCGCCAAGGTGCTGGAGGCCGCCCGCACCACGCAGCGCACGGCGCCGGAGATCCTGACACCGGTCGCCGACTTCTTCGGGGTCAAGATCGAGGAGCGGCTGGAAGACCCGAAAAACTGGGAAGGGCTCTGCTACACAGAGTATTAGAGGTGACGAGGACTGAGTGCCGAGCGGAAAGATTTTTCCGCTCGGCACTCAGTCTTCTTTTTGCGCCGCCGCTTCGGAACCGCCCTCCTTGAAGAGCAGCCCCTTGAGCCACTTCAGCCCGAACTCCAGCAGGGCCACTTCGTCGTTTTTTATCTTCTCCTGCGTCGCGGCGTCCGTCGGGTAGCGTTTGAGAAACGAGCTTTCGAAAACGAAGGCGCGGAACTTGTCGATGTTGTAGCTTGCCATGAAAAACAGCTGCTTGGTCTTCTCGGTCCAGAGCATATTCGGCGGAAAAGACCGCTTGTGGACGATGAGGTCCGCCCACCGGGCGTTGATCCGGTCGTGGAGGTCGACCCCCTGATCCTGGCGCCACTCCAGCACGGTCCAGGATCTGGCCTCGTCGAAGCCGAGGCAGTGGGCCTCCCGCACCATGAAAAAAAACTCCTCCCCGTCCGGGTCGTCCTTGTAGGCGAGGGAAGCCACTCCCAGCGGGTAATAGCGGCAGGAGGTCGGCCGGTCCTCGTAGACCATGCAGCCTTCGGGCTTTACGAACGGGCAGGCCTTTTTGTCGGCCGCGACGCCCTCTTCGTCCAGCAGCTTGAGGGTCACCACGGGAACGTCGGTCTTCTCGAGCATCTGCAGCTCGGTGTAAAGGGACAAGAACTGCTCGGAGGAGAGCCCCAGGCGGTTTTTCAGGCGAATGATGTCGTAAGGGGTGAGAATGATGTTGATGCCGCGGCAGCACTGCGTGAAGCACTTCACGTCCTTGTGGCAGCGAAAGGTGAATCGGCTGTCCGGGCCCAGCCGCAGCGGCTGGATCGGCCCCTTGCTGAGTTGTTCCATTTGGAAATCCTTAGCCGGCTGTTGCGTGTTGAAGTTCGGTTGGGGGGGCGACCGGGCGTATCCGCATTCAGTCGGATCCCCTTGGCCCCTGGAATCCTTGACCCCTTTTGCTTCTCAACGTAATTACCCCACATCGGCCGGCCAAGTCAACGCCGGTAGTCAATTTGATCTTGATTTCAGCGGAAAATCTAATGTATCGTAAATTTTATTCTTATGGTCGCCGCAGGCGCGCACCGTGAGCATTTCGGCGCATCCCGCCCGATCAACCGAGAGTTCATCGACCGAGGAGGAGCAAGCAATGAAGCTGTCCGTCACCCTGGCCCAAACGCCCAAACCCAAGTACGATGAAACCAAGCTGGGCTTCGGCACGAAATTCACCGATCACATGTTCAACATGGACTATGCCCCGGACAAGGGCTGGCACCAGCCCCGCATCGAGCCTTACGCGCCGATCGTCATGGACCCGGCCACCATGGTTTTGCACTACGGGCAGGGCGTGTTCGAGGGGCTCAAGGCGTACCGCACGGCCGACGGCCGGATCCAGCTCTTCCGGCCGCAGGACAACTTCCGGCGCCTGAACCGCTCCAACGACATTCTGTGCATCCCCCGCGTCGATGAGAGCTTCGCCCTCGAGGCGTTGAAAGAGTTGATCAAGGTCGAGAAAGAGTGGGTGCCGCGGGTGCCGGAGACCTCGCTGTACATCCGGCCGACCATTGTTGCCACCGATCCCTTCCTGGGGGTGCGGGCCTCCCACACCTACCGCTTTTTCATCATTCTCTGCCCGGTCGGCGCCTACTACCCCGAAGGGTTCAACCCGGTTAAAATCCTGGTGGAAAAAGAGCACGTGCGCGCCGTCCCCGGCGGCACGGGCGAGGCCAAGACCCTGGGCAACTACGCCGCAAGCCTTCTGGCGGGACAGAAAGCCCACGAGGCCGGCTTCACCCAGGTGCTGTGGCTGGACGGCGTCGAGCGCAAATACATCGAAGAAGTGGGCGCCATGAACATCTTCTTCGTCATCGACGGCGAGATCATCACCCCCGCGCTCCAGGGCAGCATCCTGCCCGGCATCACGCGGGATTCGGTCCTGCAGCTGGGCCGCATGTGGGGCCTTAAAGTGGCCGAGCGCCGCATCAGCATCGACGAGGTGCTGCAGGCCGGCGAATCCGGCAGGCTCCAGGAAGTCTTCGGTTCCGGGACGGCCGCGGTGGTTTCACCGGTGGGCCAGATCAAGTACGGCGACCGGACCGTCACGGTCGGCAACAGCCAGGTCGGGCCGCTGGCCAGGCGGTTCTATGCCGCGATCACCGACATTCAGTACGGACGCGCCGCGGACCCCAAGGGCTGGATCGTACCGGTCGCCTGACACGGAAGGAGCTTTGCATGCGGCAGCCGGGAGGGATCCCCCATCTGGCGGAGTTTACTGCCAAAATGGCCAAAGCAGGGCTGGGTCCGCTGGTCATCGACACGTTTGCCCATTACTACCGGCGGCTGCTGGGCGGCGAGACCGGCCTGATCCACGACGCGGACATCTCACCGATCCAGCCGCGTGAAATCCCAACAGCCGACGGCCTGGGGGAGTATGCAGCGGCCGGCCGGAACGCGCTGGGCCAGGCGGTGCGCATCGTGTTGAACGGCGGGCTGGGGACCTCCATGGGGCTTGTCGGCCCGAAATCCCTGCTCAAGGTCAAGCCGGGGCTTACGTTCCTGCAGATCATCCTGCGCCAGGCCGAGCTGAGCCCTTGCCGGCTGGCCATGATGAACAGCTTCAACACACACGCGGAGACGCTCGCGGAGGTCACGCGGCTGAAGCCCGGCCGGCCGCCGCTTTTTTTCCTGCAGCACAAGTTCCCCAAGATCCTGCAGGGGGAGCTGGCGCCGGTCAACTGGCCCTCCAGCCCCGAGCTGGAGTGGAACCCTCCCGGCCACGGCGATGTTTACGCCGCGCTGTACGCCTCCGGCATGCTTGAGAAGCTTCTGGCCGAGGGCGCGCGCTATGCCTTCATTTGCAACTCGGACAACCTGGGAGCCACCGTCGACGAAAGCCTGCTCGGCTATTTCGCCGAAAAGCGATTCCCCTTTATGATGGAGGTCGCTGAAAAAACCCCCTCCGACGTCAAGGGCGGCCATCTCGCCCGCCATCGGAACGGCCGCCTGGTTCTGCGCGAGGCGGCCCAATGCCCCCGGGAGGAGATCGAGGCCTTCCAGGACATCCGGCGCTACCGCTTCTTCAACACCAACAACATCTGGGTCAACCTGGTGTTTTTGAAGGAGCTCATTCTCCGGCAAAACTTCGTCGACCTGCCGATGATCGTCAACCCCAAGACGGTGGACCCGCGCGACGAGAAAAGCCCCCCCGTCTACCAGATCGAGACCGCCATGGGCTCGGGGATCTCGCTCTTCGAGGGCGCCGCCGCCGTCAACGTTGCGCGTGCACGCTTCCTGCCGGTCAAGACCTGCAACGACCTTCTGGCCGTGCGCTCGGACTGCTTTGTCTGCGCCGAGCGGGAAGGCTTGACGCTCAACCCCGCGCGCGCGGCTTCCGGAAGGACCGAAGCGATCAAGATCAGGCTCGATCCGGAATTTTTCGGGAAGTTCGACCTGCTGGATGAGCGGTTCAAGGAAGGGGAGCCCTCCCTGGTGGAGTGCGACGCGCTCACCATCAACGGCGATGTGCGCTTCGAAAAAGGGGTCGTGATCCGCGGCACCGTCACTCTCACCAACCCCGGCCCCGCGCCGGCCGTTGTGAAGGCGGGAGCCGTCATCGAGCAGGACCTGGTTTTCTAAGCCGCTTCGCTGTACTTGAATTCGAATAGGAGGACGCCGGCGTCTCTCCCCCCTTTACTGAAGAGATAGAGAGAGGACGTCAAAGCCTCCCCCCCTTTGTAAAAGGGGGCCGGGGGGATTTCGTTCCAATGAAAGGGGGGTTGAAATTCCTTACTCCCGCTTGCGCGTGATGTACTTGACGAGCACCTTGTCGCTGGAGCCCGGGGCGGTCTTCAGCGATGCGGGCTGGATGGCGAGGCTGACCTCAAGGACCCCCACGTCCCGCAGCTTGTCGAGCGGCACTTTTTCCGTGTAAATGGTCTGGATGTTCTCCAGCACGCGCTTGCTGCCGGTGATCTCGACCCGCTGGGGCTCGACCGCGGCCTCCGCCAGGACCGTGTTCTCCGGCAACCGCCCGGCCCAGTCGATCTGAACGGGCAGCTCCTTTCTCACCGTGACATCCAGGTCCACGACGACGTTCTGCGGCGCCACGTCCTTGAGCACAATCCCGGGCGGCAGGCTGATGTTGTTGGCGGTGATCGCATAGGTGTTCTGCCCGGCGGAGGAGTTGCTCAAATCCAGCCGGACCCGCACCTGCTCCGGCCGGGTGGACTTGACCAGGGTGCCCGAACCGCTCAGGTTCAGCCGGACCGAATTGACCGAGGCGTGGACGATCTCCATGTTCGGGTCGCGGTTCTGGTACTCGATGGGAACGTCGAAGGTCACCAGGGTTTCCAGCCCGCGGGAGATGCTGAACCAGAAGCCGGCGATGAACAGCAGCGACACCAGGGCGGCGGTGGTGACCTCGAAGCGTTCCTTCTTCGCCTGAAGGCCGTCGGTCTCGCTGATCCCGAAATGCTCCTCGATTTTCTGAATCAGTTTGCGCCGGCTGCCGATTTCCCGCAACCGCGAGCCCTTGGCCAGGCTCACCTCGCCGCGCTCTTCGGAGACGACCACCACCAGGGCATCGCTGCCTTCCGCAAGACCCAGGGCGGCACGATGCCGGGTTCCCAGATAGGACGGAAGATCGTCCCGCCGCGACAGGGGCAGAATGGCTCCCACCCGGGAAACCCGGTCGCCCTCGATGACGGCCGCCCCGTCGTGCACGGGGTTGTCCGGAAAGAAAATGCTCAGGAGCATCTCCCTGGAGATGTCCCCGTTCCAGTCGATGCCCCCCTGAACCAGCTCGTGGATGTCCTCGTCTCCGGGGATCACGATGAGCGCGCCGTGGTTGCGCCGGGCGAGTTCAAAAGCGCTGTCCGCGATGACGTCCACGGGTGCGACCCGGGTCTTGGTGGTGAACCCCCACAGGATCGTCTTGAGGTTTTTGGCCTGCAGCACGCTGCGGATCTCGTTGCGGAAGACCACGACGATGATCAGCGCCGCGACCGCTACGATGCCCTGGACCACCCAGCTCGTTACGATCAGCCCCATGTAGCCGGCGATCTGCTGGAAAAACCAGAGCATGGTGAGGCCGATGAGGACCCGGAAAACGTAGGTGCCGCGAAACAGGATATAAAATCGGAACAGGATGTAGCTGTTCAAGCCGATGTCAACCACGTCCTGCCAACGAAATCCTTCAAAAAAATGAACCAGGGTATCCATCGGAAGCTAATCCGTCACGCTGAAGCGGAGTATTTTCAGAACCCGGCCGCCGGCATCGCTGATTTCTACCCGCCAGGGCCCGCGGTCGGCCTCCCGCAGCTGGATGCTGCTGTAAGTGCTCCAGCGCGGCTGTTTGAGCGAAAGCCGGATGCGGGCGCTGGGCTTGTCGCGAAAGAACCAGTGGTGGTAGACGACGGTGTCCTCGGCGATCTGGTCAAAGAGGGTGTAGCAGTATATTTTTCCCGCCGAAATCGAAAAGGCCACGGCGGGGTTGACCGGGATCCCGTCTTTCATGTCTTCGCAGACGAGGGCCTGGACCAGCGTAAAGCGGGCGGACGCGGCGCCGGCGGGGCTGCGTGGCGACGATTGAGGGTGGGCGTCAAAGACCGCCAGCGCCAAGATGCAGGCCGCTGCAAGCAAAGGTACACCGCATTTTCGAAACAATTCTTTTCTCCTTTCACCGGCGCCGGCCGACGGCACGATCCCCGCCCCAATGGCCCGGAGAAGCCGGATGTCCACTTATTGAGCTTAGCGTGGATTTCTAATTTTTCAAGAGAATTTCGCACGAAATGCCGCTTTTTTATTAAAGAATTATAAGCTATGCTGTTTTCAGAATCATGTCGCCGACATCGTTTTGAGGAATGAGTGATGCAGCATTCCGACGCCCTCGTTCAAGAACCCCTGCCCGGCACCAGCACGGTCCGCTTCCGCGGCGATGTTCTCTGCTTCACGCTGACGGTCCCGGCCGGGATGAAAGGTTCCGCCTGGATCCGCACCAACATCGGCCACGCCGCCGTGACCCGCACCGAGATCATCCGCAGCGTTCATCTCCAGGAAACGCCCCTGGGCCGGGACTGGTTCGACACCGCCATGCGGCGGGTCTCCGAGAACCGTTTCGAAATAAAGCTCGCGCTGTGCGAGGTGGGCCACTTCGAGGCCAAGTGCTTCTTTCTCCAGGAAAACGAGAGCTCACCGGTCTGGCCGCCCGGCGCAAACACCTGCGTGAACGTGCAGTCGTCGGAATCCTGCTGCGCCAACATCATCTACAACGCCTTCGTGCGCCAGTTCGGGGCCGAGAAATCAGGTAAAAAACCACTGCCGGCCCCCGGCGAGGAGTGCGTCCGGGTCCTCGACGCCGCCCGCTACACGGTGATCCCGCCCTCCGGGACCTTCCGGGACCTCATCGCGGAGCTCGATTTCATCCTCGGCGAGCTGGGATGCCGCATCCTCATGCTGCTGCCGATCCACCCCACGCCGACCACCTACGGCCGGATGGGCCGTTTCGGAAGCCCTTACGCGGCCCTGAGCTTTCGCAGCGTCGATCCGGCCCTGGCGGTATTCGATCCCAAGGCGACTCCGACCGAGCAATTCATCGAGCTGGTGGACGCCGTGCACCGCCGCAACGCCCGGCTGATCCTCGACATCGCCATCAACCACACCGGATGGGCCGCCAACCTGCACACCAACCACCCGGAGTGGCTGGCGCGCACGGCCGAGGGCCGCATCGAGGTGCCGGGCGCCTGGGGCGTGCAGTGGGAGGATCTGACCAAGCTCGACTACCGCCACCGGGAGCTGTGGCAGTTCATGGCGGAGGTCTTCCTCACCTGGTGCCGCCGCGGAGTGGACGGGTTTCGCTGCGACGCCGGCTACATGATCCCGCACCTCGCCTGGAGATACATCGTCGCCCGCGTGCGGGAGCAGTTCCCCGACACGACCTTTCTGCTCGAGGGGCTGGGGGGCAAGATCTCGGTCACCCGGGAACTGCTCAACACGGCCAACCTGAACTGGGCCTACTCGGAGCTGTTCCAGAACTACGACCGCGGCCAGATCGAACACTACCTGCCGGAAGCCGTCGATATCTCGACAACGCACGGTCTCGCGGTGAACTTCGCCGAAACCCACGACAACCCCCGGCTGGCCGCGACATCCCAGGCCTACGCCCGCATGCGCACGGCCCTTTGCGCCCTGTCCTCGGTTTCAGGGGCCTTCGGCTTCGCCAACGGGGTGGAGTGGCTCGCCGGCGAGAAGATCAACGTCCACGAGGCCATCCCGCTGAACTGGGGCGCCCCGGTCAACCAGGTGGCGGAAATCCGCCGCCTGGCAACGCTTCTCAAGCTTCACCCGGCCTTCCACGACCGCGCCGAGGTCCGGCTGATCGAGCAGGGCGGCGGGAACCACCTGGTGATCCTGCGTCGCCACCCGCCGACCGGTAAATCGCTGCTCGTTCTGGTCAACCTCGATCCCGACCGGCCTGGGCAGGCCGCGTGGAACCCGGAAACGGCCGACCTGCGGCAGCGGATGTACACCGATCTGCTGACGGAAGCACCGGTGGAGGCCCGGGAGTCCGACGGGTTGTTCAGCTGCCCGCTGGCGCCCGGACAGGTGCGCTGCCTGAGCCCGGACCCGGCCGACCTCGAGTTGCTGCGGGCGGCGCCGGAAGACGCTTTTGCCGTCCCGCCGCGCACCGAGCACCAGCGGCTCCGAGCCAAGGCCCTGCAGGTGTTCACCACCTGCCGGAACACCCGCGACGTCGACGACTTCGACCCCGACCGAGCCGCCGCCGAGCTGAAAAGCGACCCGTTCGCCTTCTGTGCGCGGTTCAATTCCGGGGGAACGGAAAACCGGGTCGTTTCCTGGCAGTGGCCGCGGGACCTCAAGCGCGAGGTCATGGTCCCGCCGGGTCATTTCCTGCTGGTCAGATGCGACAGCGGCTTCCGCGCACGGCTGGTCGATCAGGACCGCACCCTCGCCGTGGAAACCGGGGTGCGCGGCGGCGACGGGGCTTTCTTCTGCCTGTTCCTTCCGCCCTCGACCCCCCCGGGGCTCAAGCGCCTGTCGCTCCGGATCGCCTGCCACGCGCCGGAGGGCACCCGCCATGCGGAGGCCCGCCTTCTGCTCCTGCCCCGCGCCGAGGACGCCCGGGTGAAACGGGTGTTCACCCGCTCCGAGCTGCTCAAGGCGCCGCTGCTCGTGCTCGGCACCAACGGACGCGGCGGGATGCTGCGCGCGGCGGTCTCCTGGGGCGGGCTTTCCAGCAAGTACGACGCCCTGCTGGCCGCCAACCTCGCCCCGGATTACCCCGAAGACCGCTGGGTCCTGTTCACGCGCTGCCGGGCCTGGCTGCTCTACCAGGGGTTTTCCCAGGACATCAACCTGGACTGCCTCCAGGCGTTTGCCGCGGGAAACAGCGGCGGGGCCTTCTGGCGCTACAAGATCCCGAGCGGCCAGGGCGAGCACGTGCTGCTCACCATCGGGCTGGAGATGCTGCCCGGACGCAATGCGGTCCGTCTGGCTTTTTACCGCCACCCGGCCGGTGCCGAACCGGGCCGTCTGGCGGACGCCACCCCGGTCCGGCTGATCCTGCGGCCCGACCTCGAAAACCGCAGCTTCCACGAAACCACCAAGGCCTTTACCGGCCCGGAGCAGCACTTCCGCAATTCGGTCACAGCCGAACCCGGCGGCTTCCGTTTCCGGCCGGACGCCGCCCACCACCTGCAGATGGAGATCTCGAGCGGCCGCTTCGTGGCGGAACCGCAGTGGCAGTACATGATCCACCATGTGCAGGAGGCGGAACGCGGGCAGGACCCGCACTCGGATCTCTTCAGCCCGGGCTATTTCGAAGCCCCGCTCACCGGCGACCAGACCGTGCGCCTTCTGGCCGAAGCCGGTCCGCCCCCGCCGCAGGCCGCCCCGCCGGCGGAGATGTTGCTGCCCGAGCGCTCCCCGCTGGAATCCAAGACCGCGGCGGGCCTGCGCCCGGCGGAGGTGATTGAAAAATCCCTCGGTCACTACGTCGTCGACCGGGGCGGCCTCAAGACGGTCATTGCCGGCTACCCCTGGTTTCTCGACTGGGGCCGGGATTCGCTGATCTTTGCCCGCGGGCTCATCGCCGCCCGCCGTTTAGACGACGCGCAGGCCGTGCTCCGTCTCTTCGGGCAGTACGAGGACCGGGGCACCCTGCCCAACATGATTCGCGGCGACGACGCCGGCAACCGGGACACCTCCGATGCCCCCCTGTGGTTTGCCGTGGCCTGCTCGGAGCTGGCGGCGGCGGAGGGCGGCGAGCTTTTTTTGAAAAGCGACTGCGGCGGCCGCACGGTAAAGCAGGTCATCGCCTCCATCGCGCGGGCCTTCATCGCCGGCACGCCCAACGGCGTCAAGATGGACCCGGACTCGGGGCTGGTCTATAGCCCGTCCCACTTCACCTGGATGGACACGAACTTCCCGGCCGGAAGCCCGCGCCAGGGCTATCCGGTCGAGATCCAGGTGTTCTGGCACGCGACCCTGAACTTCCTGGCGCGCATCGACAAAAAAGACGCGCGCCGTTGGAAAACCCTGGCCGAAACGGTCCGGGCGTCGCTGATATCCCTTTTCTGGCAGCCGTCCCTGGGCTGCCTCGCCGACTGCCTGCATGCCGCGCCGGGCCAGGCCGCCCGCAGCGCGGAGGCCGACGATCACCTTCGGCCGAACCAGCTATTGGCCGTCACGCTGGGCGCCGTCGCCGAACCCGAACGCGCCCGGCAGATTCTTGCGGCCTGCGCGGAGCTCCTGGTGCCGGGCGCCATCCGCAGCCTCGCGGACCGCGCCGTCAGCCGCCCGCTGCCGGTGCATTTCAACGGCAGCCTGGTCAACGACCCCCTGCGGCCCTACTGGGGGCAATACGGCGGCGACGAGGACACGCGCCGCAAGCCGGCCTACCACAACGGCACGGCTTGGACCTGGCCGTTTCCTTCCTACTGCGAGGCCTGGGCGATGGCCTACGGGGAACAGGGGCGGCAGACGGCGCTGGCCTGGCTCACGAGCAGCATCCGGCTGCTGGAAAGCGGCTGCCTCGGCCACCTGCCGGAGGTGATCGACGGGGACTTCCCCCACACGCCCCGCGGCTGCGATGCCCAGGCCTGGGGGGCGAGCGAATGGATGCGGGTGTGGCTGAAATTGACGCGATAATGGAAAAGCCCTGAACCTGTTGATTTTTCTGGAATGAAGCTGTATTTTGGTCCTTTCGAAGGCTCAGTTATTCCAGGCTCGACCGACGGACCCTTCCTCGTTCCGATGGCGCCGGCTGACACGTACCGGCCGCGCTTATCCCCATAATCCCAACAAGGAACTGAATTTACCGCCATGCGATACTTCAAATCCTATCAGGTGCAACCGAACATCCCGGAAAGCTTGTCTTTTCTGGAAACCCTCTCCCACAACATGTGGTGGTGCTGGACCCGGGACGCCGTTGAGCTGTTCCGGCGCATCGATCCACGCCTGTGGGCCCAGTGCGGCCGCAACCCGATCCCCTTTCTCACCCGGGTCCCCCAGGCGCGGTTGGAGAAGCTCGCCCGGGACACCAGCTACATCGGCCATATCGAACGCGTGCGCGGGTTGTTCGATAAACGGGTGAACCATCCCGAGATTGAGGTCGATTTGCCCTTTGCTCCCGGCGAACACATCGCCTATTTCTCCATGGAGTTCGGCCTGCACGAAAGCCTGCCGCTTTTCGCCGGCGGCCTGGGGATCCTGGCCGGCGACCACCTGAAGGCCTCGTCGAACACCGGCTTGCCGTTGGTGGGCGTCGGGCTCATGTACCGGCAGGGCTATTTCCGGCAATTTCTCAACCACGAGGGCCTGCAGCAGGAGGCTTATCCGGAGACCGATTTTTTCAGCCTGCCCCTGCAGCGCATGCGCGATGCGGCCGGCAACGAAACCCGGGTGAGCATCCGCGGCTCCGACGGCCCCATCCATGCGATTGTCTGGAAAATCCTTGTCGGCCGGGTGCCGCTTTTCCTGCTTGACACCAACATCCTGGAAAACCCCCCCGAGCACCGGGAAGTCACGGCGCGTCTTTACGCCGCCGAATCCAAAATCCGCCTGGCCCAGGAAGTGCTTCTGGGGATCGGCGGAATGCGCGCGCTTCAGGCCATTGGCATGACGCCCAAGATCGTCCACATGAACGAGGGGCATTGTGCCTTTGCGGGCATAGAGCGCCTGGTCCAGCTCACCGAAAGACAAGGCATCGACCTGAAAGCGGCCCTGCAGATCGTTCCGCGCACGACCGTGTTCACGACCCACACCCCGGTCGCCGCCGGCCACGACGAGTTCCCGGCGGACATGGTCAGGCCCTATCTCTTGCCCCTGGCCGAGAAGTTAGGCGTATCGGAAACGGAGCTGCTCTCCTGGGGCCAGGCCCAGGGCGCCCACGAGAACAGCCCGGTCTCCATGTTCATCCTGGGGGTACGCCTGGCGGCCGCCTGCAACGGGGTCAGCGAGCTCCACGGCAGCGTCGCCCGCCGGATGTGGGCCCACATCTGGCCCGGCCGCCCGGTGGAGGAGGTCCCCATTGCCCACATCACCAACGGAGTGCACATCCCCACGTTCGTATCGCACGAATTCGGCGGCTTGTTCGACCGCTACCTCGGGCCCGACTGGTATTTAGGGTCCCAACGGCCGGACAACATCCGCCGCATCGAGGAGATCTACAACGAAGAGCTCTGGCGCGCCCACGAGCTGAACCGCTCGCGGCTGGTGCGCACCTGCCGCGAACAGCTCGTCCTGCAGTATCAGCGCCGCAACGCGCCCCGCAAGGTGCTCGAAGCCGTGGACAAGGCGCTCGACCCGAACGTGCTGACCATCGTCTTCGCCCGGCGCTTTGCCACCTACAAGCGGGCGTTTCTGCTGATCCAGGACCCGCCGCGGCTGGAGGCCCTGATCAACAGCGAGAAACACCCGGTGCAGTTCATTTTTGCCGGCAAGGCCCATCCCCGCGACAACGAGGGCAAGGACCTCATCCGGCAGCTCTTCCAGTTTGCCAACCGGCCCTCGGTGCGCGACAAATTCGTCTTCCTGGAAAACTACGATTTTCATCTCGCGCGGCATCTCCTGCAGGGCGCCGACGTCTGGCTGAACACGCCCCGCCGGCCGTTTGAAGCCTGCGGCACCTCCGGCATGAAGGCGGCCATCAACGGCGCCCTCAACTTCAGCATTCTGGACGGATGGTGGTGCGAGGGCTACCGCGAGGGAGTGGGCTGGAGCATCGGCAACGGCGAGGAGTACGAGGACCACGCCTACCAGGATGCCGTGGAAAGCCAGGCGCTCTACAACATCCTCGAAAACGAGCTGGTGCCCTGCTTCTACGACCGCAAGAAGGGCGATCTGCCCAGCCTCTGGATCGAGAAGATGAAAGCGTCGATGAAGATGGCCATGGAAGGCTTCTGCGGCCTGCGCATGGTCACCGACTACAGCGAGAAGCTTTATGGCCCGGCGGCCCGTTGGTACGATCGGCTGGTGGCCGACGACGGGGCGGAGGCCACCCTACTCGCCGCCCAGCAGGAACGGGTGCGCTCGCTCTGGAAGGGCATCGAGATCGGACCTCCGGCCCGGGACACCCGAGGGGTGCAGCGCGTGGGGGATTCCTTCCTGGTGACCGCCGAAGTGAGCATGGGCGAGCTGCGCCCGGATGAAATCGACATCGAGCTTTACTTCGGGTTTTACAAAAGCTTCACGGAGCTCGCCGACAGCCGCGTCATCGCCATGCAGGTGATGGAGGACCGCGGCGCCGGCCGGTATCTTTACGGCTGCCGGATATCCTGCGAGGCCGCCGGCCGCTTCGGTTTTTCCGTGCGGGCGACTCCGCACGGGGACCCCTGGATCAAACTGACGCCGGGGCTGATCACCTGGGCATCGGATTAACCACTCAGAATGGAGGGCCGCCATGACACCCCCGCGCCGCAACCCCAGGGTGCTGGTCGTGACCCCGGAGGTCACCTACCTGCCGGACCGCATGGGCAACCTCGCCGCCTTCTTCACGGCCAAGGCCGGCGGGCTGGCCGACGTATCCGCCGCGTTGGTGAGCGCCCTGCTGGACCAGGGGGCCGACGTGCATGTGGCGCTTCCAGACTACCGCGCCATCTTCAGCGACCGGCTGGTTCCCTTTCTGAAGGAGGAGATTAGCAGCATTCAGCGCAAGATGCCGGACGACCGCGTCCATTTGGCGGAGGACCGGGCGTTTTTCTACATCAACCGGGTCTACTCCAAATACGGCGATGAGAACATCAAACTCGCCCTGGCCTTTCAGCGGGAGGTCGTCAACAATATCCTCCCGCGGGTTCAGCCCGACCTCATCCACTGCAACGACTGGATGACCGGGCTCATCCCGGGGGTGGCCCGGCGGCTGCGCATCCCGTGCCTGTTCACCATTCACAACATTCACACGGTCAAGTCCACGCTCGCCTTCATCGAGGATCGCGGCATCGACGCCGCCAGCTTCTGGCAGCACCTGTATTACATGAACTACGCCGCTTCCTACGAGGCCTCCCGGGAAAACAATCCGGTGGACTTTCTGACGAGCGGCATCTTTGCCGCACACTTCGTGAACACGGTCAGCCCCACGTTTCTTCTGGAAGTCGTGGACGGGCTGCACCCCTTCGTCGAAGGACAGATCCGGCATGAGATGGTCAACAAATACTACGCCGGGTGCGCCTTCGGCATCCTCAACGCGCCCGACCCCGCTTTCAATCCCCGGACCGACAAGGACCTCAAGAAAAATTACGGCCCCAAGGACCACCAGGCGGCCAAACGCGAAAACAAGCGCTTCCTGCAACGCAACCTGGGGATGATCGAAGACGTGGAGGCGCCGCTGTTCTTCTGGCCCTCGCGGCTCGACCCGGTGCAAAAGGGCTGCCATCTGCTGGCGGAAATCTTCTACCGGTTGATTTCCACCTGGTGGGAGCAGAACCTCCAGGTGGTCTTCGTGGCCAACGGCGACTACCAGCACGTCTTCCAGGACATCGTCAACCAGCACCAGTTCCACAAGCGCGTCGCGATCTGCGATTTCAGCGAACAGATGGAGCACCTGGCTTACGCCGCCTCGGATTTCATCCTGATGCCCTCGCGCTTCGAGCCCTGCGGCCTGCCCCAGATGATCGCCCCCATTTACGGATCGCTGCCCGTGGCGCACGACACGGGCGGCCTCCACGACACCATCCGTCACCTGGACGCCGCCGCCAACACCGGCAACGGCTTTCTCTTCAAGACCTTCGACAGCAACGGTCTGTTCTGGGCCATCGAAGAGGCCATGAACTTTTACACGCTGCCGGCGCCCTCAAGGGCCCGCCAGATCAAACGCATCATGTCCGAAAGCGCTGAAACCTTCACTTACGCGCGGTCGGCGCGGCAGTACATCGAGCTTTACGAAAAGATGCTGCAGCGGCCGCTGGTGGTCGAATGAATTTTTTCCGCAGCAGGCTGCGGAAAAAATTAATACAGATTAATGACAAACCATGCCCCGTCCAACACGCAACCCCGTTTCTTCCGGCGACCGAACCCTCCGGCGTGTGATCGGCCGGGACCCGCTGCTTGAACCCTACGCGGAGATCCTTCGGCGGCGACTGGCCAAAATAGAGGCAACGGAAAGACGCCTGACCGGCGGACGCAGAAAATTAGCCGACTTCGCCGCCGGCCACGAATATTTCGGCCTGCACCTGAGGGGCAACCAATGGGTCCTGCGGGAGTGGGCGCCCAACGCCACCCGCATCTTTCTCGTCTCCGAGGCCACCGGGTGGAAAGAACAGGCGGCCTGCGAGCTCCAACGCAAGCGCGCGGAGGGCGTCTGGGAGTTGCGGCTGCCCAAAAGGGCCCTGCGCCATAAAGACCTGTACCGCCTGAAAATCCACTGGCCGGGCGGCCAGGGGGACCGCATCCCCGCCTGGGCCCGGCGCGTCGTCCAAGACCCCTCCACCCTCATCTTCAACGCCCAGCTCTGGCATCCTGAAACGCCCTTCCCGTGGCGGCACCCGCGCCGCCGGCGCCGGGCCGCCGCGCCGCTGGTCTACGAAGTCCACCCCGGAATGGCCCAGGCCGAGGCCAAAATCGGGACTTGGCCGGAGTTCACGGAGAAGATGCTGCCGCGGGTGGCCGCGGCCGGTTACAACACCCTTCAGCTCATGGCCGTGCAGGAACACCCGTATTACGGCTCGTTCGGCTACCAGGTGTCGAATTTTTTCGCCGCCAGCTCCCGCTTCGGGACCCCCGAGGATTTAAAGGCGCTCGTGGACGCCGCCCACGAAAAGGGGATCGCGGTGGTCATGGACCTCGTGCACTCCCACTCGGTCTCCAACGAGGTCGAGGGGCTCAGCCGTTTCGACGGGACCCTGCACCAGTACTTCCACGACCTGCCGCGCGGGCGCCACAGCGCGTGGGACTCGCGCTGCTTCGACTACGGCAAGATCCAGGTCCTGCATTTTCTGCTCTCCAACTGCCGCTTCTGGCTGGACGAATACCGCGTCGACGGCTTCCGTTTCGACGGGGTGACCAGCATGCTCTACCTCGACCACGGCCTTGGGAAAAATTTCGTTTCCTACGCCGACTACTTCAACGACAACGTGGACGAGGACGCCCTCACCTACCTGGCGCTGGCCAACCGCCTGATCCACTCCCTGCGGCCGGAGGCCTTGACCGTGGCCGAGGACGTGAGCGGTCTGCCGGGGCTGGCCGCACCGGAGAAGGAGGGCGGCTTCGGCTTCGATTACCGTTTCGCCATGGGCGTTGCGGACTACTGGATCAAGCTGATCAAAGAGCTCCCGGACGAGCACTGGCCCATGGGGGGTCTCTGGCACGAACTCACCAACCGCCGCCACGACGAGAAGACCATCAGCTATGCCGAGTCCCACGACCAGGCCCTGGTCGGCGACCAATCCATCATCTTCCGGTTGATCGGCGCGGACATGTACCGGCACATGCAGGCCGGCGACGGCCACCTGCGCGTCGACCGCGGCGTGGCCCTGCACAAGATGATCCGGCTGATCACGCTCGCCACCGCCGGCAGCGGCTATCTCAATTTCATGGGAAACGAATTCGGCCACCCGGAGTGGATCGACTTTCCGCGGGAGGGCAACGGCTGGTCCTTCCAATATGCGCGCCGGCAGTGGAACCTCGCCGACGACCCGAGCCTCAAATACCGCTATCTGGCGCGCTTCGACGGCGCCATGATCGGCCTGGCGAAGGCCTTCCGGCTGTTCCAGCCGCCCTGGCCGAACTTGCTGCATGAACACAACGACCACAAGGTCATCGCGTTCGAGCGCGCCGGGCTGGTCTTCGTCTTCAACTTCCATCCCACGGTTTCGCTGTTCGGCTATCGCATCGCGGCCCCGCCCGGAAAATACCGTCTGATCCTCGACAGCGATTCCGCGGAATACGGCGGCCACGCCAGGCTGGCGCCGGGGCAGGAGCACTCCACGCTCCTCGAAGAGCCCTCCGGCCGCACCACGCTCAGCCTCTATCTGCCCACCCGCACGGCCCTTGTCCTGGAATTGCAACGCCGTCATGCCAAGGTGGACCCCGATGCGTAAAACCCGTATGCCCCATTCGGACCCCAGGGACACGTCTGAGCGGTCTATTCCAGCCGACGCGCAGGCCTCTGATCTGAACCTCGTCTTTCGCCGCATCATCGAGCGCCTCCATGAGGCGGTGCTGGTCATTCAGGAGCACGCCTTTCTCTTCGCCAACCCCAAAGCCCAGGAGCTGCTGGGTTACTCCGAAGAGGAATTGAAATCGGGCACCCTGCGCCGCGTGGTGCACCCGGAGGACCTGGATCTGGTGCTGCGGCAGTCCGCGGAAAGCGTGGCCAGCCAGACGCCCCGGGAACCCATCGCCTTTAAAATCCTCTCCGGGAGCGGGGAGGCCCGCTGGGTGGAGATGCGAAGCGAGGCCTTCAGCTGGCAGGGCCAAGGGGCCACCCTTTGCTTTTTGAAAGACGTGACCGCCCATCACCTCATTGAGGAAAAATATCGACGGGTCGTGAATTCAACGAGCGAAGGGTTCATGATGCTGGATCGCAAGCTGCGCATCCTGGAGGTGAACCCCGCGCTGCTCGCCATGGCCGAATACGGCCCGGGGGAGTTGATCGGGAAAAGCCTGCAGGGGCTTTACAAGAAGGAAGGGGTGGAACTTTACTCCGCCAGCCGCGATCACATGAGCTTCGAGGCCAACCTCATCACCCGGGGCGGGCGGCATCTGCCCACGCTTTTCAAGCGCAGTACGCTGCGTGACGAATCCGGGCAGGTGATCGGCTATCTGTTTTTCCTGACCGACCTGACCGAGCTCAAGGCCACGCAGGATGAGCTGCGCCGGGCGGAGCAGCGCTACCACAGCATGTACCGCAACGCGGTGCAAGGCATGTTCCAGAGCGAGCTTTCGGGCAAATTCATCCGGGTCAACCCGGCCTACGCCCGAATCCTGGGGTACGACTCGCCCGATCAACTGCTGCGTCTCAAGCAGCGCAGCACCGAGCTCTATTTCGACCCGACCGACCGGCAGCGCATGGTTCAGGCCTTGAAACGCAAGGGGCAGCTGGCCAACTATGAGGTCAAGCTCCGGCGCAGAGACGGGCAAACGGTGTGGACGCTCGCCAACTACCGCCTGACGCGGGACGACACCGGGGTGAAGATTATCGAGGGGATCCTGGTGGACCACACCCGCCAGAAACGACTGGAAGAGGTGCTGCGCCGAGGCCGTGAGCGCTTCCGAAACCTCTCCCTGCGCGACAACCTCACGGGTCTCTTCAACACCCGTTACCTCTACCAGGCCCTCGATGAGCTTTTGGAGGAAAGCCGCAGTTCCAAGCGGCCGTTTTCGCTCATTTTCATGGACATGGACCACTTCAAGCAAGTGGTCGACACCCACGGGCACCTGAACGGCAGCCAGGCGCTGCGCGAGGCCGCCCACACGATTCGCTCAGCCATCAAGAAGCCCTGTTTCGGGGTGGCCTACGGCGGAGACGAGTTTGTGGTCGTGCTGCCCGGGTTTGACATGAAACGGGCTCTTTCCAAAGCGGAATCCATCCGCCTGAAAATGAAGCGGACCACTTACCTCACCGGCAGCGGCCTGGCGGTGCGGCTGAGCGCGAGTTTCGGGCTGGCGAGCTACCCCGATGACGCCGAGGACATCAAAAGCCTGCTGGCCCGGGCGGACCAGGCCCTTTTTCGGGCCAAGCATAAGGACAGGGGTTCCATCGGCAAGGCTGGCTGAACGCCGGAAGAGACGACGAGGGGGGCTGCTTTCTCAAGAATTCTTGAAGCGGTGGTAATATTTCATGACGCGTTCGATATACTCCGTGGTCTCCTGGTAGGGGGGAACGCCGCCGTGGCGGTCCACCGCGCCGGGGCCGGCGTTGTACGCGGCCAGCGAGAGCGTGAGCTTGCCGTTGTAACGGTCCATCATGTCCCGCAGGTACCGCGCACCGCCGTCGATGCTCTGGTTGGGGTCGAAGGGGTTTTCCACGTTCAGCAAGCGGTAGTTCATGGGCATGATCTGCATCAACCCGCGGGCGCCCTTGTGGGAGATGGCGTTGGGATCGAAATCCGACTCGGCCTTGATGACGGCTTTGATGAGAGGGGCCTCGAGGCCGTATTTTTTGGAGGCTTGACTGATGATCGGGTCGAACTGGTTGGAGTCGAGTTTGCTGATGAAGATTTTGCGCTCCCGAATGAACAGCTTGAATTTGGCCGAGGTGGGGGCGTTGGTGAAATGCATCACCCCGTTCTCATCGGTGTAGCGGTAGATGTCGGCGGGTGCCGGTGACGGGATCAGCATCGCCATCAATATCAGGATGCCGACGATCTGAAGTTTGCGGTGGTTCATGGGTGCGAAGATCCTACGCGTTGGCGGTTTAGAACCGGACCCAATTTATATTTTAACCGAAAAGAGCTTAAAAATTCAAGTGTTAAATTGAAATTGTGTATGATTCTAAACGGATATACCATATATCGACCGATCCCGCCAAAACTTTAGCCTCAGAACAACTGGAGTTGATCCGGCTTTCTCCTTCGGTGCTTGCCGCGCGGTGATTCATCTTTAAGAAGACCTTGCTCGATGTGCCTGACGAAGGGCGAAATTTCACGATCGGCGGCTTTGCCGAAAACTTTCCGGCGACGAGCCCAGGTCAGGTAGAGCCTGTCCTTGGCCCGTGTCATGGCGACGTAAAAAAGGCGGCGCTCTTCGCCGGTATCCGTATCGCCGCTTCCCGACGAACGCCGGTAGGGGATCAGCCCATCCTCACAGCCGGCGATGAAAACCACCGGAAACTCGAGGCCCTTGGCGGCATGCATGGTCATCACCGCCGCTTTCTCTGCTCGTGGATGATAGAGGTCGGTGTCGGTGTAAAGGGCGCTCCTGTTGAAAATCCATTGGTTGTCTGCGCCTGAATCCGCCGCCGTCGCGGCAAGCCGGTTCAACGCCTCCCTGGTCTTCTCCGAGGTGATTGCGGGTGCAACCCCGGGGTGGTTGATTAGATTCAGAAGCCGCTGAACGCCTCTTTCCGCTGCCGTCTCCAGATTCATGACGGAAAGTCGATCCGCCAGCCCGGTCAACTCAAACTGCCGATCCCGCTTCAGGCCTGGAACGGGAAAGCGCGCAACCCCCGACAAAGCCTCTTTGAGGCAAAGCCGGTTATTGAAACCCCACTCCTTGAAAGCCGCGATCACTCTCCGGCCAAGTCTGGGGGCGAGCAGGGCGGCGGCGTTTTCAAAGTCGGCGTAGCTGCCCCCGCCGGAGAGGATCTTGAGCAAGGAGAAGACCTCGGCGACCCCCTTTTCCTTGAATACCCGGCGCCGGCTGGCCGCCTGGAAGGGGATACCGCAGGTTTCCAGCCCATCGCCGATGATGCGGAGCTGGTCGCTGGTGCGGGTCAGGATGGCAAAATCCGCATACCCCCTTGCATGGGACGGATACGCCTGCTTGACCCGGCCGGTGTCGATGGAGTGAAAACCGCTTCCGCCCACAAGCCCGTCGATGACGCGGGCGATCGCTTCGGCCTCGGCGTGCTCGTCGGCAAGCTCCAGAACCGTGACGGTCTTGGTGCCGTCGATGCTTGAATAGGTCCCTGATCGTTCAAGACCGTCCTGATTAATCACCTGAAAAGAGGCCGCCAGAACGGCCCGGGTGGAACGATAGTTTTGCGTCAGGTGAAAAAGGGCCGCAGCGGGGTAGTCTTCCAGAAATTTGTGAAAATAGACCGAATCGGAGCCGCGGAACCCGTATATGGATTGATCCGGGTCGCCGATGACGCACAGGCTGTTGCCGTCAGATCCCGTGGGTACGAGGCTGCGGATGATCCGGTACTGGCCGTGGTTCAGATCTTGGTATTCATCCACATACACGTGTCGAAATCGGTTCCGGCAGGAGCGGGCGAATTCCGGGACCTCCTCCAGACGCCGGGCCACCTTGAAGATGAGGTCTTCGTAGTCCAGCAGTTTCTGGCTTTCCATCAACTGCCGGTAGGCGCGGTAGACCGCAGCCACACATGGCTCCTCCGGGGCCGAATTCGCCGATTCAGGCAACTCCTCGGGGAGCAAAAGGTTCTGCTTGGCGCGCATGATCCGGGACTGCAGCGCCGGGCCGTTCAGCGGTACCACAATGCCGCTCCGGGCCGCCATGGCCGCCGCCTGTCTGAGCAGATCGAGTTGCTCATCCTCGTCGATGATCCCGAACGCCGGCTCCGGCGGGTCCTCAAGGAGCAACTGCAGGCACCAGCCGTGAAAAGTGGTTACAAGGGGATGGGGCGGGTTGTCGCCGAGCAGGCCCTTGAGGCGTGCGCGCATCTCCCCGGCGGCCCTGTTGGTGAAGGTAACCGCCAGCACCTGCTCGGCGGGTACACCCTTTTCGGAAATCTGGTAAGCAATGCGGCGGGTCAGTGTGTGGGTTTTGCCGGTGCCCGGGCCGGCAACGATCACCAATCGGTTTCCATCGTATTTCAGGATTCGGCGCTGCTCTTCGTTGAGTTCCTCCATCCGCGGCCGCTTCTCTTTTAATGAAGAGGAGATGCTGGGAGGGTCCGGTGGGGCGGTGCTTCGGCCATGAGGGATGCTGATTTCAGAGGGGTCTGAGGCCGGAAGCGCATCCTCCGGAAGGGCGAAGAGGGTTTTTTGCCCTTGAATCTGCGCTCGCTCCTGAGCGGTAAAAAGCTTGACCTGTCCGTATTCACCGTCGAACCCCGGACGGATGTCGACTCTTTTTTCACGCACGCGCTCCACCGCCTCTGCCAGCAGTGGAATCCCGGCACGCTCTATATCTTTCGGGTCCAATTCCTGCAGGATGCGCAGCTCCGGACCGAGGGCCTCGATGGCCGCACGGTAGGCCAGAGAGACCCTTTGGCTCTTCGGCCCCACCTGCAGGATCTCAGCCAGTATGTCGGTCAGGGGAACGAGGTTTTGATAGGGGTGGGCTTTTTCCGGACGCATCCCGGCCGGCCGGTCCGCCAACTCCTCCACCCGGTTGAGCACCCCGATGGTGAGCGGTTTGCCGCATTGAGGACAAAGGCCCTGATGCGCCGATGTTTCCGCGGGGCCCAGGCAAACCCCGCAGTTGCGGTGGCCGTCCATGTGGTACTTGCCCTCCTCCGGGTAAAACTCGATGGTGCCGGAGAAGCGCTGCGGGTCTCCGCTTTTCAATGCATCGCGCATGGCATAATAGGTCAGATCGGTGTCGAACCGGTTGGCTTCACGGCCCAGGTTGGCCGGGGAGTGAGCGTCGGAATTGGATACGAGCGTGATTCCGTCCAGAAAGGAAACCCTCCAGTTCATGGCGGGATCGGACGACAGTCCGGTCTCGGCCGCGAAGATGTGGCTCGTGAGATCGCCGAAACAATCGCTGATGCAGTCGAACCCCGACTTGGAACCCAGCATGGAAAACCACGGCGTCCATATGTGGGCCGGAATGAGACACGCATCCGGGCTGGTCTCGATCACCACCTCGAGCAGGTCGCGGGCGTCAAGCCCCAGGATCGGCCTCCCATCGGATTTAATGTTGCCGATTTTTTCAAGCTTCCGGTTGAGAAGGCGCACCGTCTCGATATCCGGAGCCAACACGAGGTTGTGGTTCTTGCGGGTCTTGCCTTCTTTTTTGTAGATATTGCTGATCTCGGTGGCCAATACAAAACGCACGATTCCGCGGCAACGGGCCGGCACCGTTGAATCCAGGGCTTTTGAAATTTCCCTTTTAAGCCGGAACAACCCCGGCTCCGCGGGTTCAAGTTTTGCCTCTATTTCCGCAAACCACGCCGGATGGCTGAAATCCCCGGTTCCAATAACCTGGACCCCCTTGATCTGGGCGGCGACGTAAATGTTCTCAAGGTCAAGGCTCTTCGCCGTGGCGCGTGAATATCGGGAGTGGACATGAAGGTCGGTGACGATTTTCATTGTGAAGATTTGTCTTGTCTAAATTCAGTAAATACGCTATATGTTTATGTATATTATTTTTTACACAATATATGGTGGTTTATCCGGGATCTATCCTTATGGGTATTCTTTCATCGGCTGTCTCCATCACCCACTACCGGGTGGAAGGTAAAATTGAAGGCCCGGTAATGGAAACGGTGGTCAGGGGCCTTAACAAAAATGCCATCCCCGAGATCGATGAAGACGCCGTTGAAAAAGCGGCCGGGTGGACGTCGTTTGAAACCCCGTTTCAGCCGAAATTCGAAGGGAACAGTTTTGTTTTTGGAAACCTCTTCATCTTCTCGCTGAGGGTCGACCGCAAGTCCCTCCCGGCAAAGCTTTTGAAAAAACACCTGACACTGGAAACGTCCAGGCGCCTGGCCAAGACCGGTCGTCGGTTTCTGGCGAAGGATGAAAAACAGGCGTTGAAAGACAAGGTGACGGCCGATCTTGCCGTCCGGGTCCCCTCGACGCCCAATGTATATGATCTGTTGTGGGATTACGAAAAAAAATCTGTTTGTTTTTTTTCAAACCTGCGCTCGGCCAATGAGGAACTTGAAACGTTGTTTAAGCGTTCATTCAATCTGTCGTTGATCCGGATTTTTCCATACACGGCTGCCGACCTCCAGGCAGATTTGACGGACCAGGAGCGTGACCTCTTGCTGGGCCTTTCTCCTACACATTTTTCAAACCAATAGCCAACACTAATTTAAGTTGAAACCATGCTGGATCTATCGGTCGCTTACAGTCGCTATCGGTTCCTTGGAGACGAATTTCTCACCTGGTTGTGGTATCTCACCGAAACCGGGCAGGAGACCTTCAGGTCGGCCGACCCAGACTGTTCGACGCTCGAGGTCGGCAACAGGGTCGTTCTCGAAAATCGCAAGGGAAAATCGATAGAGCGCATAACAATCAAGGGTGACGACGCGGGGCTTGAAGAGGGAAAGATGGCCCTGAAAAAGGGGGCTTTGGTAACGGAGTTGGCCCTTGTTTTCAAAACCGGGGAGCACGAGTGGCAGTTCAGCATCAAGGGTGAAAGCCTTAACTTGAGCAGCCTGAAGGCCCCGGGCCCCGCGCTTCCTCAAAGCCCGGAGGAGATGGAGCCTTTTTTATTGGATAAAACCCAACGGTTCTATAAAATTATTGATTTTATTGAGAAAATGTATAAGTCTTTCATTAAATTAAGAATTTCAAATAGTTGGTCATCCAAAACAACACCCGCCTTGAAAAAATGGGCCAAGGTTGTCGATTAGAAATATTTTAATGCGATGTGCGGGAATCCTTCAAAGGGATGTTTATTAGATCAGGGTTATAAACAAGTTTAAATGGAATGCGCAGTAGGTCACTCTCTCTATCGTTTATAATAAAGGTTTCTCAACACTATAGAAAATATATTTTTTACGTAATTTTAGTATGTTGCCATAGTTTTCAACATATTGACACTCCACCATCTTCATCTATATTTTAAAAATTATAGAAAAGAGAGGGAACCATGAGAGTGACCATCCAGAAATCTCATATTTTGCCGGTGCTTTCCCGATTACAAGGTATTACCGGTCGAAAAACCAATCTGGCGATCACGACCAATGTCTTGATCCGAACCACCGAGAGCGGGATTTCATTTTCGGCTACGGATCTTGAGACCGGCTTTGAGGGCAATTACCCCGGGGCGATTGAAACCAAGGGGACCCTCGCCATCAATGCGCGCAAGTTCTTTGAAATTGTCAGGGATTTTCCCAGCGAAGAAATTGTTTTAAAGGAACTTGATAACCATTGGGTTGAGATTGGGAACTCAAACGTCGAGTACCATATCGTCGGAATGAATCCGCAAGATTTTCCGGAGATACCCAAGATAGATACCGACGATTTTTTTGAGATCGAATCGGCGGCCCTGGCCGGGATGATCTCAAAATCAGTCATCATATCGGCCGCGGCCGACGACCGGCGCACTCACATCATCGGCGTCTACGCCCAGTGGTTGGAGGATGAAAAAAATAAATTATTCCGAATGGTTTCCACTGACGGAAGCAGATTGTCGAAAGTCGATTCGGTTTTTGATAAATCTGTAAATTTTCCGGTTGGCAAAGGTATTCTCATCCCCAAAAAGAGCCTGAACGAGGTCGGGAAGTTTCTGGATGCCGAAGGAAGCGTTCGGGTGGCCTTCAAAGACAATAATTTCGTAGTGAAAAAAGAAAACGAAACCATCATCATCCGGCTTCTTGAGGGAGAGTTTCCAAAATACGCCGATATCATCGTGAAGCCGACCACCCATCTGGTGGCTTTGGACCGGCAGATGTTTTTGATGATGTTGAAGCGGATGTCCATCCTGTCATCGGACGAGTACAAAGGCGTCATATTCAATTTCGACACCGATAAACTCACCATATCGTCGACCAATCCGGAAATCGGCGAATCAAAAGAAGACATGCCCATAGAGTTCAAGGGGAAAAAGATCACCGTGATGTTCAACCCCCGGTTTTTCTTAGACACGTTAAATGTCATCGATGATGAAAAAGTGACCCTGAGCATCGACAGCGAGGATCGCCCCTGTCTGGTCAGCAGTGAAAAAGACGACACCTATTTGAGTGTCATCATGCCCATGCGGATTTGAAATAAAAATTTAAAAGAGAATGTTTGATTTATGAACACCAACGGAAATATCAACTACACCGCGGACAATATAAAAGTTTTGGAAGGCCTCGAGGCCGTCCGCAAAAGACCGGCCATGTACATCGGCAACATCGATGTGGCCGGCTTGCACCACCTGGTGTACGAGGTGGTGGACAACAGCATCGATGAAGCCATGGCCGGCTTCTGCGACCTGATCAACATCACCGTGCATGCCGACAACAGCGTGACCGTGGTCGACAACGGCCGGGGAATACCCGTCGGTCTGCACAAAAAGGAAAACATTCCGGCCCTTGAAGTCGTCATGACCAAGCTGCACTCCGGCGGGAAGTTCGACGACAACTCCTACAAAGTCTCCGGCGGTCTGCACGGTGTCGGTGTCTCGGTTGTAAACGCCCTGTCCGTCAAACTCGAAGTCGAGGTTCACACCGAGGGCAGCATCTATCAACAGAGTTATTCGCGGGGCGCCAAGACATCCGAATTGGCGGTGGTCGGCAAAACCCGCAAGCGCGGCACCAAGGTCCATTTCTGGCCGGATCATCAAATTTTCACCGTGACCGAGTTTGTCAACGACATCCTGATCCGGCGTCTGCGCGAACTCGCGTTTCTGAACAAAGGCGTGCGCATCACCTTCGAGGACGAGCGCTCCGACGTCAAGGAGGAATTCCTTTACAAGGGCGGCATCATCGAGTTCTGCGAGCATTTGAACCGCCGCAACACGCCGCTGCACAAGCCGATCTATATCGAAGGAGAAAAAAGCGACATTCAGGTCGAGTTGGCGATTCAATACAACGACACCTACATCGACAAGATTCTCTCCTTTGCCAACAACATCAACACCACCGAGGGCGGCACCCACCTGATCGGTTTCAAGTCCGCCCTGACCCGCACCATCAACGCCTACGCCACCAACGGCAACGTCCCGAAAAACATGCAGGCCAAGATCACCGGTGACGACGTGCGCGAAGGCTTGACCGCCATCATCAGCGTGCGCATCCGGAACCCGCAGTTCGAGGGCCAGACCAAGACCAAGCTCGGCAACAGCGAAGTCAAGGGCCTGGTCGAATCGATGGTGAACGAAAAACTGGCGCTTTACTTCGAGGAAAACCCCGCGGTCGCCCGGAAAATCGTGGGCAAGGGCGCCGAGGCGGCGCGGGCCCGTGACGCGGCCCGCCGCGCCCGCGACCTGGCGCGCAGCAAGGGCTCGCTTCTGGACGCCACCCTGCCCGGTAAACTCGCCGAGTGCCAATCGGACGATCCGAAGGAAAGGGAAATCTTCATCGTCGAGGGCGATTCCGCCGGCGGCTCGGCCAAACAGGGCCGCGACCGGCGGTTTCAAGCCATTCTGCCCCTTAAAGGTAAAATCCTGAACGTCGAGAAAGCGCGATTCGACAAGATCCTGCAGAGCGAGGAGATCAAAAACATCATCACCGCGCTCGGAACCGGTGTGGGCAAGGAAGAGTACAACATCGACAACATCCGCTATCACAAGGTCATCATCATGACCGACGCCGATGTCGACGGGTCCCACATCCGCACCCTCTTGCTGACATTTTTCTATCGCCAGATGCCGGACATGATCGACAAGGGGTTTCTTTACATTGCCCAACCGCCGCTGTTGAAGGTCGGCAAAGGCAAAGACGAGATGTATCTGAAGGACGAGTCGGAGCTGGACGACTGGGTGTTGAAAAAAATCTGCGAACAAAAATATGTGAAATACGGCCCGGAGCAAAAAGAGCTCTCCGGGGTCGACCTCTATTTGTTCAGCACGGAACTGGCAGCCTATCTGCAGATCTTAAACAAACTCGAAAAGCGGGGTATTTCCCCCACGCTTGCCGAAATTCTCACCAGCGCCGGATTGGACGACAAGAGTTTTCTTCAGGACGAGCAGCGTGTGGCCGGATTGAAGGATCAGCTCATCGCCAAAGGGTACACGGTGGAGGGCCCCGTCTTCAACAGCGAGCGCGGGGTCTTTGAGTTTATGGTGAGCCATCCGCAACCGGCCGAAACGCTTATTTTTTCCGGACCGGATTCCAAAATGAACGCCAGCGTCAAAGTTGGCCGTCAATTGATTTACTCCAACGAATTTCAGAAGTGCCTCGACCTGAAAAAAAGAATTTCGAAATACGACGAAGGACCCTTCAGTGTTCATTCCAAAGAGAAGGAAGCTGAGCGGTTCGTGGCCCAGAGCAAAGAGGAGTTGCTCGATTGCCTTCTGAGGGAAAGCAAAAAAGGCCTCTCGGTGCAGCGTTACAAGGGTCTCGGCGAAATGAACCCGACCCAGCTCTGGGAGACCACCATGAACCCGGGACCCGGCAAACGTATCCTGCTTCAGGTGCGGGTCGAGGATTTCGTGGACGCCGACGAGATCTTCACGATCCTGATGGGCGAGGAGGTCGAGCCCCGGCGGGACTTCATCCAGAACAACGCGCTCGAGGTTTCGACGCTGGACATATGACATGAACATCCACCGGATTTCCGCGAGAGATTTGCCGGACCTTTGGTTCCAGGCGGTAAACGACATTCTCGACCACGGCCGCCGTTTTGTGATCGACCGCGGCTCCTACGCCGGCCAGACCCGGCTGGAATACGATTTTTTCAGCGGGCACGTGAAGTACCCCGGCACGCAGCCGCTGATCCCCGACATCCCGCCGAGTTGCGGGATCCCCAACCCGGTGGAGCACGATTACATATACGGCGGCCCGGGTTACAGCCGGGCCTACATCGAGTATCTCATGTCCGCGCGCAAGGAGCCCGGGGAGTCCTACACCTACGGCGAGCGTTTGACCCGCGTGCCGATCACCGGCGACAAATTGAACTGGTGGCGCGAGGCGAACGCCGAGATCATCGACCGGCGCGAGGTCGACGGCAAAGTTCTTTTCGAGGAGAACGGGCAACTCCATTTAAACCAGATCGAGTGGGTGATCGACACCTACAAGAAATTCGGCCACCGCAACAACCAGATGGTGCTGCAGGTGGCGCACCCCTCCGACCTCACCCTGCTGGACCCGCCCTGCCTGCGCTCGATCGACACGCGCATCCAGGACGAGACCCTGCATTTCGTGGTCTATTTCCGGTCGTGGGATCTGTGGAACGGATTTCCCGCCAACCTCGCCGCGATCCAGAACCTGAAAGAGTACATGGCCGCCGAGATCGGGGTCAGGGACGGAGAGATGATCGTGGAGAGCAAGGGCCTGCACCTTTACGGCTACGCCGAGGACCTCGCCAAACTGAGATGTTTGAAAACCTGAGCTGAACTCCAAATCCCCCCAGCCCATTTAGAAAAGGGGGCGATGGGAGATTTTCATCCAAACAGGGCGGCGCGCGCCGCGGCAATCC
>CAZLSV010000030.1:1486-9239 GCA_964562235.1 uncultured Desulfatibacillum sp. | reverse complement strand
CCGCCCCTTGCGGATTCCTCACGCGTAGGTGAGCGAAATCGCGGGCGAGGGCGGGTGGATGATCTTCATCTTACCCTTTGCCATCTCGTGCCGCCGCAGCACATCCACCACCACCTGCTCTACGCTCGTGAACTTCGCCTTGCCAAACACCTTCTCGTAGTGCGCTAACTGTGTTTCGACAACCGCTACGATCTGCGGGTGGCGGCTGAGTTCAGCGACCGTGAAGCCCTGCACATAGCCCTCGGAGACCAGTTCCACCACGTCGTAGTCATAGCCGAGGTCTTTATAATCGCTCTGTCCGGGCTCGAGGCCGGCGGTGGGGACACGGCTGACAATGGCGGGGTCCAGGCCCAGAAAAGCCGCCATCTCGCGCACCAGGCGTTTGGAGAGCCCGCCGATCGGGCTCAGATGCACCGCCCCGTCGCCGAAAAGGGTGTAGTAGCCGATCCCGAAGTCCTCATCCTTGTTGCCCGTGCCGGCAACAATTTTTTTTTCGGTGGCCGCCTTGGTGGAGAGCACGTTCGCGCGCACGCGGGAGATCATGTTGCCTTTGTGAAAGATGCTCTCGAAGGCCTCGGGGTTGGTGGCGCGGAACGCCTCCACCGGTTTTTCGATGCTGTGGGTCTCGCAACGGATGCCGAGGTGCCGGGCCACCGCTTGCGCATCACTGATGTCGTCTTGCTTGTTGAGGCTTGAGGGCAGGATGTAGCCCACGAGTTCGTATTTCGCGGCCGCGTGCCGGTCGAAGGCGCGCTTGATCAGCGCCGCCGTGGTGCTCGAATCCACCCCGCCGGACAACCCCACCACGCAACCGGTCGTTCCGGTGTACGTCACCTGCCCGATCACAAAATCCCCGATCTCGCCACAGACCTTTTCGCAGTCCATGCGCGCGAGCTTGATTGGTTTCATAAATCACAGCCTCCTTTAACGCTGCCACAAAGGGTGGGGTCACTGAACGGCCGCCGGTGATGCGCTTCTCCAGCCCTTTGCTCGCAACCACCTCATAGGGTAGGAAGTTACTATCAAGGCCGGCAATTTTCAACCTTGGCTCATAGTGACCAAATCGAAATAAGACTCTGCGCGCCATACGGCTCGATTCTTTCACTGACAGCCGATCGGATCCGGCTGGCGGTCTTCGCGCCGACACCCTCCACGCCCACCAGGTCATCGTGGGTGGCTCGCATCACCGCTTCGACGCTGCCGAACTTTTCCAGCAGTCGCAGCGCGCGTTCCTGTCCGATCCCGGGAAGTCCCTGCAGGATGCGAAGCTGCCTTCCTCTCTTGGTTTTAGGGCGGTAGCCGGGCCTCGGGAAGCCCACCTTTCCAAGAGACTGGAACTGGCGCGCGGCATAGACGATCAACCGGGCGGTTTCCTCGGGCGCCATCGACCGCAGGACGGGGATGCCTAAAATCAGGCCGATGGTGATGAGGGCCCCCTGCAGCGCTTCGCGGCGCACGCCCAGCCCTTCGGCGTCTTTGCCGGTGCCCTCCAGGATCAAGACGGGCCTGTACTTGGATTTCGACATCCGCAGCATCTGCTTGAAGAGCCTGCCGTCCACGAGGGATACCGCCAGATCGGGCAGGGTCTTGCGTTCGAACAGGATTCTGCGGTCGGCCAGATAATCGCCGCAGGCCAGGCGTTCGATTTGGACGGATACCGCGGGGATGCCCTGAAGGAACGCGATGACCTCCGACGGGCGCTCGCGGTCATCGGCAACGACGGCGACGGGTTGCTCGTTCGGCGTGCGGTTCACCTCGGCCTCGCGTGGGTGGCCATATAGGGGGTTAAGGTCGACGGTTTTTAATGCCGGGCAAACTTCCGGCTAAGGCGTTGCCGGCAGCTCCTTGCGCCGGCGGCCGGGAGGCGTTGCCTTGAGATAAGCAAGCGCTTGCTGCACGGCCTTGTGGTAGTCGACCTGGATGCCGTCTTCTCCAAAAAGATCGGCGCAGCCCAGCCCGGTCAACAGGCGGCGCAGCCCCAGCCCCTCCGTGACCACCAGAATCGGCTTGATGCCGTCTTTTTTAAGCTTGTCGACCATTTCGCTCAGGGCAAAGGCCGCGGAGATATCCATGAAGGGCACATCCAGGCAGTTGATGATCACGACCCGGGTGCCGATCAGCCTGTTGACCTTGTCCTGCATCTGAGCGGTGGTCCCGAAGAAAAAGGCCCCGCGCACCGAAATGGTCCGGATGCGGTAATCGCTCTCGTCCTGCAGGCCTTTCTCGATATCGCGCTGCCATTCGGCGGCCGGCACCTCCATGACGTTTATCTGCGTCTGCCTGGCGATCCGAAAGGTGAGCATGAGCGCTGCCAGGGTCACCCCGATGCTGACGGCGACGATCAGGTCCACAAAGACCGTGATGGCGAAAACCGTCAGCATGACCACCAGGTCCTGCCGTGGCGCACGACCCAGCACCTTGAGCATGCGGTAGTCGAGGATATCCACCCCGACCTTCATCAGAATGCCGGCCAGTACCGGCATGGGGATGTGGGACGTGTACTTGCCGAGCCCCAGGAGCACGGCCACCAGGAATAGGGAGTGAATCATGCCGGAGAGCCGCGTGGTGCCGCCCGCCTTGATGTTGACCACCGTGCGCATGGTCGCCCCGGCCCCGGGCAGCCCGCCGATCAGCGCTGCCGCCATGTTGCCGACGCCCTGGCCGATCAACTCCTGGTTCGAGTCGTGGCGCTCCTTGGTCATCGAATCGGCCACGATGGAAGTCAGCAGCGAGTCGATGACGCCCAAAACCGAGAGGGCCAGGGCCATGGCCAGGATCTTCGGAAGATTTTCAGCCGAAAACGCCGGCAGGACCAGCTCCGGCAGCCCCGAGGGGATTTCGCCGATGGTCTGCACCGGGAAGGCGAACGCGGCCGACAGCAGGCTCATGCTCAGGAGAGCGATCAGCGGTGAGGGCAGCACGCTGGAGATGCGCGCCGGGGTGAGAAAGACGATCAGCATGGTCAGCCCGGCCAGAAGAAGGCTGTGTCCGTTCGCCCCGGCGACGGCGCGGGGAAGCTCCATGAGGGCGACGAGCGGCGAACCCACGCTCGCGCTGCCGAGCAGGGGGTGGAGTTGGAGCAGGATGATGATCACCCCGATGCCGCTCATGAAGCCCGAAATCACGGGGTAGGGGATGTAGCGCACGAAAACCCCGGCCTTGATCAGGCCGAAGACGATCTGCAGGCCGCCGGCGATGAAAATGACCGTGAACACGGCCTGGAGTTCGCCCGGGAACGCGGCCACGGCCGCCGCCGCGATCACCGTCATCGGCCCGGTCGGGCCGGAGACCTGCGAGGGGGTGCCCCCTAAAAGGGCGGCGAAAAACCCGAGAGCGATCGCGCCGTAGAGCCCGGCAATGGCGCCGGCCCCGCTCGCGACCCCGAAGGCGAGCGCCAGGGGCAGCGCCACGACCCCGGCGGTGAGGCCGCCGAAAAGGTCCCCGCGCAGCCAGGACAAAGAATAATGGACAGGTTTCATGGTCGATCCGTTGAGGGAAACGGGTAAAAAAAAATCGCCCTGCGAGGCGAGTTCTCCGATGCGCCGTGTCTCTTGGAGGAATCATATTCCTTATGCGGTTTCTTGTCAAAAGTGATATTCTAAGTCATGCCTGAAAAGTGCTGCTGAACTTCTTCCTGAAATTTATCGCTGCGCCGGGCGACTCCGGATTCATCCGGTACCCACAGGATCGAATTCTAAACCCCTCCATTAACGCTTCGTATTCCGGTTGAATACGAAGATTTTCTTATGACGACAGAAAACCATGCACTTTTGCTTTAGGCATCTCCTTCGCCCGCCTGAAAAACTCTGTCTCTGTGATTTGGGTAGGCCATTCAAGATTTATAGAGATCAGGAAGTCTGGTTTGTCGGGCAGCTTTTGCGAATTTATAGCTTGCAGCCTGATTAAATAATTCAAATCCCGGATCAACGTTTTATGCGGGTTCTTAACTTTGTAGAAATGCCGCGATTGCTCTCCCAGGTCGAAGAGCCGCATATCTCCCCTGGCGAGCAATAGATTCAGCAATTGGACCTGGCGTTCCGTCATCACCCGTTTGCGTGGTGATTTCAGGTGCGCGAAAAGTTCGTTGACCGTATTACGGTAGAGCGCCTTTTCTACCTGGAGGCGGATCTCGGCAAAAAGACGGCGGCACTGGTTTTCGATACCTTTAAGGCCGAATTTGAGAAACGGTGCCAGATCGTGGCCTCCTGCGCGCGCTTCGTTCAACGCGTTAAGATAACCCGTCTTATGCTCGTAGTAGTAGTTCGACATCGCGATGAACAGCGTGTCGCGAAGCCCCGTGCGTTGAAGCATCAATGCCTCAAGCGCCCTTGCCGTACGGCCGTTGCCGTCCAGAAACGGGTGCATGGCGGCAAAATGATAGTGCAGGGCCAAGGCCTGGATGAGCGGGTCGTGCTCTCTGAAATGAGATCGGACGGCTTCGGCCAGCTTGCTGAAAGCCTCAACGCATTCTTCGCCACCCTCGGCGCCGCGGTGGCGGGGAGCACCGAACAAAACGTTCTGGTCGCGGTTGCGAATCTGCCCCGGCGGGCAGTGGTCGTCGTCACATCCACAGACGATGCGGCGGTGAACCTCGCGGATCAGATCTTCATCCACCGGGCGGTCACCTGGCAGTTGGGCAATCCAGCGGTAGGCCGCTACGGCGCAGGCGGCCTGTTTCTGGGAACGCGTTTCCAGCTGCTCGGGCGTCTCCCGCATGGCCTCGTCCAACTCCCTGTCCGTAAACTCGGCACCTTCAATACGAGATGTACCGGCCACCTCGCGTTTGAGTTGGATGCGCTGGAGCTCGTCGGCCCAGCTACGTTGATAGGGGATCTGAGTCAACGCCAGCATGGCCGCCTTGGCTTCCATCAGCTCCTGCATTATCGCCCTCGGATCATAGCCGATCCAATTGCGGGGCATCTCGTAGCGAATGATCATGGCTTGATTAAATCACATTTCATTTCCATGTCAAGAATTAGTTAAAAATTTTTAACCACCTAAAATTATATTTATTTAGAATAAAAAAGACAATGTCGTTGCTTTATAAAATTTTTTTCGTTTCCATCTCGTTTCAGGTTTCATTTCTTACAAACCATCATCCGCGTCAGGTTGGCCTGGTCATCGGCGGCGATCTCCGCAACGATCTTCAGGAGCTTTTCAGGAACGTTAGCGCGGTTGTTCCCCTCCACCGGGTACTTTGGGTTTGATTACCTTGGGTGTCCATGATAGTGTAATTAAATCATAGCGTTATTTCCTTCTAAGCAAGTCGACATTTTCCCTGTGGGAGCGGCTCCCGGCCTTCGCAGCCGAGTTTGCTTCGGCGGAGTAGGCTTCCAGCCGCGCGGATCGAGGCTGAAAGCCTTGTCACAAAGAACAAGCTTGCTGGCCGATAAGGTGGCGCCAAGCGCCATGGCCCGCTTAGAACGAGCCACAAAGGGCAGAGCAAGGTATACTGTTCGGCCATGAGAGACGGAGATCCCGGGGCGCCGCTGGATAAATGGTCAGTGGATACCAGAAGGGGTGCATTCCGAAAGATGGTCGCGGGCGCAGCACGCAAGGCGCTTGAAGATTTCATGCGTGATTTGGCTAAACTGTAACATGTCAATGCGGTATGACTTTAAAAGGAGGGCCGCATGAGGTATTCGTTTCTGGTCGACACCTATGAGATTGAGCGGCTGAAGACGCTCAATGTGTGGAGTATGTTTAAAGACGAAGAGATGGACATTCGCCCGCATCCCCTGCTGGAGCGTGACCGGACAGCCCATGAGCATATGGTCCATCAATGCCTGAGCGAGGACAAATGGTTCCGGACGATGTTCGGCATCGAAACGGGCAATCCACCCTTGCCGGACCCCGAAGATCGTTTGGGCTTCCTCCGACGCTACGCAGACGATTCGAAACAGCGGGTTGCCGGCCTGGCGGAAAAAGATGAAGCCTGGTGGGAAAAGGAAACGGCCTTTTTCGACACGACGCACACGCGGGCCTGGATCATCGTCCGCAGGGTCGCTCACACCGCCCACCATCGGGGTGAACAGACGACCCTTCTTCGGCTGATGGGAAGATCGGTGCATAGCGTCTACGGGCCATCGGTGGATACGGGCGGGCTGCCGGCCAATAACGCGGTTACGATCAATGCCTACTCCGATATTGAATCACTTCTGGAAGGCGAGTCGCAGGGCGGGCGGAAAGCGGCGTTACCGGGCCCCGGCGATCGCCCCAGCACGGAACGGCCCGGTCGTTAAAAAAAACAATCGTTTCCCAGCTTATATTGGAAGGAAAACAGGTGGCATTAAAAAAATCCGAACTCTACTCCTCTCTCTGGAAGTCGTGCGACGAGCTGCGCGGCGGCATGGATGCCAGCCAGTACAAGGACTACGTGCTTGTTCTGCTTTTCGTCAAATACGTTTCCGACAAGTACGCCGGCGACCCGAATGCCCTGATCGAGGTGCCCAAGGGCGGCGGTTTCGCAGACATGGTGGCGGCCAAGGGGGATAAAGAGATCGGCGACAGGATCAACAAGATCATCGGCCGCCTGGCCGACGCCAACGACAGCCTCAAGGGCGCCATCAACGTCGCCGACTTCAACGACGAGGAGAAGCTCGGCAAGGGCAAGGAGATGGTGGACCGGCTGACCAAGCTGGTGGCCATCTTCGAGTGGCTGGACTTCGGTGCGAACAGGGCCGATGGCGACGACCTGCTGGGCGACGCCTACGAATACCTGATGCGCCACTTCGCCACCGAATCCGGCAAGAGCAAGGGGCAGTTCTACACCCCGGCGGAAGTCTCCCGGGTCATGTCCATGGTCATCGAGCTGGCCCGGGCGACCAGCGGCGCGCAGAGCATCTACGACCCCACCTGCGGCTCCGGCTCCCTGCTGCTCAAGGCCCACGACGAGGCCAAGGGCCGCACCGGCTTCGATCTGACGATCTACGGCCAGGAGATGGACAACGCCACCTCCGCCCTGGCGCGCATGAACATGGTGCTGCACGACTGCCCGACGGCGGAAATCTGGCAGGCCAACACGCTCTCCAGCCCGCACTTCAAAAACGCCGACGGCAGCCTCAAGACCTTCGACTACGTCGTGGCCAATCCGCCCTTCTCCAACAAGAACTGGACGAGCGGCCTGGACGCGGCCAACGACCTCTAAGGCCGGTTCGAGTACGGCATCCCGCCCGCCAAGAACGGCGACTACGCCTTCCTGCTGCACATGCTGAAAAGCCTAAAGAGCACCGGCAAGGCGGCGGTGATTCTGCCCCACGGGGTCCTCTTCCGAGGCGGCGCCGAGGCGGCCATCCGCACGCGCATCGTCCGCCAGGGATTCATCAAGGGCATCATCGGGCTGCCCGCCAACCTGTTCTACGGCACCGGCATCCCGGCCTGCATCATCGTGCTGGACAAGGAGGGCGCGGCCGGCCGCCGGGGCATCTTCATGATCGATGCCAGCAAGGGCTTCATCAAGGACGGCAACAAGAACCGCCTGCGCGCCCGGGATATCCACAAGATCGTGGACACCTTCAACCGGCAGGTGGAGACGCCCAAGTACAGCCGCATGGTGCCGCTCTCCGAGATCGAAGCCAACGACTTCAACCTCAACCTCCCGCGCTACATCGACAGCACCGAGCCGGAGGACCTGCAGGATATCGAAGCGCACCTGAAGGGCGGCATCCCCAAGCGCGACATCGACGGCCTCGACGCCTACTGGCGGGTCTTCCCCGGCGTGCGCCGCCAACCCCTCGCCGCTGCCCACCGTCCC
>CAZLSV010000030.1:0-1476 GCA_964562235.1 uncultured Desulfatibacillum sp. | reverse complement strand
CGGATCAAGGCCGCCATCTTCGACTACCCGGAGTTCACCGCCTTCAACCAGCAGGTGACCGACCTCTTCGCCCGCTGGAACGCCGCCAACACCCCCAAGCTCACCGGCATCCGGGTCGGCGACCGACCTAAGGCGTTGATCGAAACGCTCTCGGAAAACCTGCTGGACACTTTCCGTGCCGATGCCGGCGTGGCCTCGCTCATCGACCCCTACGGCATCTATCAACACCTGATGGACTACTGGTCCGATTCCATGCAGGATGACGCCTGGATGATCGTGTCCGACGGCTGGAAGGCCATGCCGAACGGCAAACCCAACACCGACCTGATTCCGCCAGCGTTGATCGTCGCCCGCTACTTTACCGCCGAGCAGGAGGCCATCGAACAACTCGAAGCCGAGCGCGACTCCATCAGCCGCCAAATAGAGGAGATGGAGGAGGAACACGGCGGCGAGGAGGGTCTGCTGAGCGAGGCCAAGACCGATAAAGGCAAGCTCACCAAGGCAAGCGTCAAGGCACGGCTGACGGAGATCAAGCACGATAAGGAATCCGCCGACGAGCGCCGGTTGCTCACAGCCTACGCCGCCCTGATCGAACAGGAAGCCGGCGCCGGTAAGAAGGTGAAGGAAGTGCAGAAGGCCCTCGATGCCACCGTGGCCGCCAAATACAGGCTACTGACCGAGTCCGAGATCAAGACCCTGGTGGTGGAGGACAAATGGCTGACTGCACTCGGCGCAGCCGTACAGGGCGAACTGGATCGCGTGAGCCAGGCACTCACCGGACGCATCCGGCAACTGGCCGACCGCTACGCCACCCCACTACCCAAGCTGACTGATGAAGTGGCAACCCTTGCCGCCCGTGTGGACGAACACCTGAAGAAGATGGGGTTCGTATGGAATTGAAATCGGGGTACAAGCAGACCGAGGTGGGGGTGATCCCGGAGGACTGGAAAATTTCACGACTTGGGGAAATCGCGACCATAGCGACAGGCAACACTCCACCAACTAACGATCAGGCTAACTATGGCGATGAGTTTCTCTTCGTTAGTCCCGCGGACTTGGGTGAAGCGAAACACGTCACAACCACGGAAAAGAAGCTTTCAAAAAAAGGTTTCGCAGTTTCCCGAATCTTTCCTAAAGATTCCATTCTGTTTGTCTCTATCGGCTCGACTATTGGGAAATGCGGAATTGCTACGGTCGAACTGACATCGAATCAGCAAATCAACGCAATCTTCCCTACGCCTGCCTTTTCGGTTGATTACCTCTACTACTCCGTTTGCATGCGTATTCCGATGATTCCGGCCGGTGATTCCGACGGAAGGCGGCCATCTGTTCCGAGGCAAGGCGGCCAGTTTGGGTCGGAGCGAAGCGACGCTGGTTTTTTTCTGTTCTCAGAGTCTGTTTTCTAAGTCAATCGGTTTTTCGTTTTGCGCATGGATTCTCCTTTCAGTGTGATGCGGTGGGCGTTGTGAACGAGCC
>CAZLSV010000029.1:31609-59996 GCA_964562235.1 uncultured Desulfatibacillum sp. | reverse complement strand
TGGGAGTGGCTCCCGGCCTTCGCAGCCAAGTTTGCATCGGCGGAGTAGGCTTCCGGCCGCGAGGATCGAGGCTGAAAGCCCCCCCCCGAAAAAAAACCAGCTTGCTGGCCGATAAAGTGGCACCAAGCGCCATCGCCCGCTAAACAGGTTCAACGTGAGCCGACGTCCGGCGGAGCGGGGGTGCCCGCCGCGGAACAGCCCTTTCCGTTCCGGCAGTCAACGGCGACGGGCAAACCTGCCGCCCGCCACGATCGATCCCCCTGCCCTTCTAAAAACCTCCGGCCCCTCGGCAGCATTGACTTCCAAAAACATAATCAGTATCACTTCAACACGACCTGGCGAAACTCCGCACCGGGGGCTCTTTAAGAGGGAGGGCTATCCATGACGGCTTACGAAAAGCTTGGGGTGTTTTATCTGGGCAAGGCGTTCGATATGGAGTCCGGGAAACTCAGGGAGGACCTGGTTCTCTACGACTCGAAAGACCTCACCACTCACGCCGTCATCATCGGCATGACCGGCAGCGGCAAAACCGGTCTGGCCCTCGGCCTTTTGGAAGAGGCCCTGATCGACAACATCCCGGTGATCGCCATCGACCCCAAAGGCGACCTTCCCAACCTGCTGCTCACCTTTCCAGGCCTCAGCGCGGCGGAGTTCCTGCCCTGGGTCGACGACCGGGAAGCCGCCACCGCAGGCCTCAGCCGGCCGCAGTTTGCCGGCCGACAGGCCGAGCTGTGGCGCAAGGGGCTTGCCGATTGGGGCCAGGGACCGGAGCGCATCGAACGGCTGCGCGACGCCGCGGAATTCGCCGTGTACACCCCGGGCAGCCGCGCCGGGCGGCCGGTGAACGCCTTGGGCAGCTTCGCGCCCCCCTCCGCCGCCATCGTCGAAGACCGGGACCTTCTGCGCGAACGCATCATGACGACGGCCACCTCGCTGCTGGCCCTGGCGGGCATCGATGCCGACCCCATTACCAGCCGCGAGCACATCCTGCTCTCCACCGTCTTCAACGACGCCTGGACCCGGAACCAGGGCCTCGACCTCTCCGGCCTGGTGCGCGCCATCCAGGAACCGCCCTTCTCCCGGGTGGGGGTCATGGACCTCGACTCGTTCTACCCCGCCAAGGAGCGGTTCCAACTGGCCATGCGCTTCAACAACCTCCTGGCCTCACCGGGATTCGAGGCCTGGCTGGAAGGCGAGCCCCTCGACATCGGCCGGCTCCTGTTCACGGCCGCGGGCAAGCCGCGGGCATCCATATTCACCATCAGCCACCTCGGCGACACCGAGCGCATGTTCTTCGTCGCCAAGCTGCTGAACGAGATCCTGGCCTGGGTGCGCACCCAGCCCGGCACCTCCAGCCTGCGGGCCGTCCTCTACATGGACGAGATCTTCGGCTATTTCCCGCCGGTCAGCAATCCGCCATCGAAGCAACCCCTGTTGACCCTGCTCAAGCAGGCCCGGGCCTTCGGGCTGGGCGTGGTGCTCTCCACCCAGAACCCCGTGGATCTCGACTACAAGGGACTCGCCAACACCGGCACCTGGTTCATCGGCCGGCTGCAGACCGAAGGCGACAAGGAGCGGGTGATGGCCGGGCTGGAGGGGGCTTCGGCCGGCAGGCAATTCGACCGCGGACGGATGGAAAGAACGCTGGCGGGGCTGGGCAAACGCGTCTTTCTGCTCAACAACGTTCACGAAAACGAACCGGCCATCTTTCAGACCCGCTGGACGCTCTCCTATCTCAGAGGGCCCATGACGCGGGAGAACATCAAGGCGTTGACGGCCGCCGGCGCCGCCGCCCAACCAGAGGCCCCGCTTTCCGCAGCGGCGCTTCAACCGGAATCCCCGCCGCCGGGCCCCTCAAGCCTCACCCGGAGTTCTCAGCCGCCGCTGCTGCCGCCTGGCATCACCGCCTATTACCTGGCGGCCGAGGGGACCGATTCGGGGCTGGAGTATTTCCCGGGGGTGCTGGGCAGCCTGAACATCCACTACACCAGCGCCCGGCAGCGGATCGATCTCTCTCGACGTCTGGCGTTCGCAGCCCCCCTTTCCGATGGGCCCGTCCCCCTCGACTGGGACCAGGCGATCTCCCTCCAGGTGGACCCCTCCGAGCTGAGCCCCACGCCGGCCGCCGGCGCGGGTTTTGCGGAACTGCCGGCCGAGGGCCGAGTGCCGAAAGCCTACGATGCCTGGCGCAAGGACCTGGCCCGCTGGGTGCGCCAGAACTGCACGCTGCGGCTGCAGCGCTCCGACCGCCTGGATCTCACTGCGCGCCCGGAGGAGTCCGCCGCCGATTTCATGGCCCGCCTGGCGCATACCGCCCGTGAACAAAGGGACCTGGAGGTCGAAAAGCTTCGACGCCGCTATGCCGACAAGTTCGCCACCTTGAAAGACCGCCTCATGCGGGCGGAGCAGGCCGTGATGCGCGAGCAGGAACAGCTCTCCGCCAAAAAAGTGGAAACGGCGATCTCCTTCGGCACCGCCATCCTCGGTGCTTTTTTAGGGCGCAAGGCCATCAGCTCGACCTCGGCCGGCCGGTTGGGAACGGCGGCGAAATCCGCCGGCCGCCTGCGCAAGGAGAGCATGGACACCGCCCGCGCCCAGGAGAGCGCCGAAGCGGTCAAGGCCAGGATCGCGGAGCTGGACCAGGCCCTGCAGGCGGACATCGACAAGCTGGAGGCGGCCTTTGACCCGGCCGCTGAAAAACTGCAGGAGGTCGTCGTGACCCCGACCCCGGCCGGCATCGCCCAGGAGTTTTTCGGCCTGGTGTGGCTGCCCTACCGGCGGGATGCCCAGGGCAAGGCCCTCCCCGCCTGGAAAGCGGCTCCATAGACAGTGCCCATCCGGAAGAGGGAAACTCGGTTGACATCGGCGGGCCACCGTAGTACGTTTTTGGCGATTCGTTATTATCGAACCGTCCAAACCGTATCATCCAAGGGCTATCATGCAAAACCCCTTCAAATACGGTGGCATTGTGAGCGGGCCTTACTTTGCCGACCGCACGGAAGAGATCAAAGAGTTGCAGCGGGAGACTGCGGAACTCGTTTAGATGGTCTCGTAAAACCCTACCCCAGTATCTGCCCGTCTGTGGAGTGAAAGAGAAAGAGGTGTTCTCGAAGGGGCGTCAGTAGCAAAAGGTAAAGGCCAGGAGCCTTCTGCGCTATTGGGCTGTGAGGGAGGCGGGGATATCGCTCAGGACATTGGTGACTCTTTTCGAGAAAATGCCCTTGTATCAAGCCTTCGCGCAGGGTGCCTACAAAACCCAAATTGCTACTCCAGACAACCAATTGAAATTGTTTGATTCTTAACCGGACAGTACTGGTTTGGAATATCTATTTAAAAGTTCAAAGAAAACCTGCCTTGTGGTATCATCCGACCTAAATATATTTTTGCGAATTTTGTGATAGCTCCAATTTCAGATCTCGATTCATAAAATTTTATGGGCAGTCGTTTACCCATTTTATGTTCGCAAAAAAAAAAAATTTATTATGGAGGAGTGGGAGTTCTGGCCTGCGTGGCTGTTCATTGTTGGTAAGCCAACCCAATGACTGATATATACGATAGTAAGAAGCGTAGCGAAATCATGGCGTGCGTCCGCGCGAGCGGTAGCAAGCCGGAACGCATTGTACGGCAGGTAGCCCATGGTTTAGGCTATCGTTTCCGCTTGCAGAGGCGCGATCTGCCTGGAAAGCCAGATATTGTCTTCCCACGACATAGGCGAGTGATTCTCGTACATGGTTGTTTTTGGCACGGGCACGAGGGCTGTGCGAAAGCAAAACGACCTGTCACGAACAGCGCGTTCTGGGACCGTAAACTGTCACACAACATGAAGCGTGACTGCGAGAACGCGGCAGCACTTAAGAGGGGAGGCTGGAGGATATTGGTGGTATGGGAGTGTGAGACAATAGACCGAGAACGCCTCACGGCAAAGATATCCCATTTTTTTGGGACCGAATCGTAACCTGGGAAGATGAAAGCGTGAAGATTAAAGTATTCGACTTCTTTTGCGGGTGTGGCGGGGCAAGCTGTGGCTTCAGGAATGCAGGCATGGATATTGTCTTTGGCCTTGACTGCGATCCTGATTCCCAACGAACGTTCCAGAGAAACTTCCCTGCCGCACATTTCGAGTTCGCGGACATTCGTGAAGTGTCAGCACGCTACATTCGTTCGCTTGTCACCGCACAGCGACCGAGCCCCATTCTCTTCTGTGGATGTGCACCGTGTCAGCCGTTCACGAAGCAAAATACGATACGTCCCGCACGCAAGAAAGATGCCCGTGTTCCGCTTCTTTCCCATTTCGCTCGGCTCGTTATGAGCTGCAAACCGGACATTGTGTTTGTCGAAAACGTGCCCGGGCTACAGAATTTAAGCCGCCGGACGCAGCCATTCGGCGGATTTCTTCAGAGCTTGGAGAGCGCCGGGTATCACGTTGCGTATGAGCCTGTGTCGCTGATGAAATACGGCGTGCCTCAAAGCCGCTGCCGGCTTGTGCTTCTGGCAAGTCGACACGGGCCGATCGAGTTGCCTCAGAAGATGAACGGCCCCGGAACACAGAACCGTCATTATGAGACGGTGAGAAAATGGATTGAGGACCTTCCGCCAATTGCCGCCGGTCAAGAGGATGTTTCCGTGCCGAACCATCGAGCTGCCGGTCTGTCGGACCTCAATCTCAAACGTATACGGTCGACACCTGAAGGTGGCGGACACGGCGATTGGCCGAAACGATTACGGCTTGATTGTCACAAGAGCACTCGCGGTTACAGTGACGTGTATGGTCGCATGTCGTGGGATCGGCCTGCATCCGGGCTGACGACGCGTTGTATCAGTTACTCCAATGGCCGTTTCGGGCATCCCGAGCAGGATCGTGCCATCAGTGTGCGGGAAGCAGCGTGTCTGCAGACCTTCCCGCGAAATTTCGTCTTTGACGGAAGCTTGACTTCTATGGCGCGCCAGATAGGCAATGCTGTGCCGGTCCAACTCGCAAAGGTCATAGGGGAGCACATGCTGTGCCATCTGGAGAACACACATAAGAAGGCTTAGAATGGCAACCTTCAGAACACGTGCTCGCACACTTGATATGCTGGGGCGGCAGCAGATTGCTGGAATTCCTACGGCAATAAGCGAATTGTTCAAGAATGCGCACGATGCTTACGCTGACCGTGTTGAGATCGACTACTACCGGACCGATGGCTTCTTTGTGTTACGTGACGACGGTCTGGGTATGACGGAGGAAGAGTTTGTCAGCCGCTGGCTCACGATCGGCACCGAAAGCAAACTCAATATCACCGGCATCGGGCAGCCACCTCACGATCCCAACAAAAAGAGGCGACCTCTGCTGGGAGAAAAGGGGATAGGCCGACTGGCCATAGCGACTATTGGCCCACAGGTTCTCGTCCTTACTCGTGCGAGGCGGGGGGCGTCTTTATCCGACCTTACCGTGGCGTTCGTGAACTGGAGTCTTTTTGAATGCCCCGGTATTGATCTCGAAGACATCGCGATTCCTATCCGCAGATTTACCGGCGGGGAGTTGCCCTCCCGCGACGATGTTTTGGAGATGGTTTCGACATTCGCCGAGAATATTATTCGACTCAAAGCTACTATGGCAGCCGATTTCTACTCGCGACTCCACGAGGAACTCGGCCAGTTCAATGTAGATCCGCAAGATATAGACTCATACATGGGCAATCCCTCTTTGCGCGGCAGCGGTTCCGGTACCCACTTCATCATCCTACCAAGTTCCGATCTTCTTCCCGCAGACATAGATGGCGAGCGACAAGTCGACAGAGCGACTCCCTTGACGAAAGCTCTGCTGGGCTTCACTAACACCATGACACCTGACCACTCGCAGCCGGTGATCAGAACAGCCTTCAGGGATCATAAGACTGAGGAAACTGTTGAGGACTTAATAGCCGAGGGCCTTTTCTTTACGCCAGATGAATTTCGAAACGCTGATCATCACGTTAGTGGGGAGTTCGATGAGTTCGGTCAATTCAAGGGGACCGTCTCGATATACGGAGAGTTAATAGAGAACCACATTATCCCATGGCAGGGAGCCGGTGGCAGCAGAACGGCATGCGGCTCCTTCAAGATCAACTTTGCGGCAATCCAAGGCGAAGGAAGAAACTCAACGCTCCCCCCGGAAGATCACGCCTATATGGTGCAGAAGTTGAACAAAATCGGAGGGCTCTATATTTACCGCGATGGCCTTCGTATTCTGCCCTACGGTGACACCAATTATGACTGGCTCGATATCGAATTCAACCGAACGAAAAGTGCTTATTACTACTACTTTTCGTATCGCCGAATATTTGGGGTCATCGAGATTGACACCCAAAATAACCCTCAGCTCAGCGAGAAAGCGGGCAGAGAGGGATTCAGAGAGAACCGGGCATACCGCCAATTAAAGAACATCCTGAAGAACTTTTTTGTCCAGATTGCCGCAGATTTCTTCCGCAAGGAAGGTGTTCATGGCGAGAGATTCGACGACCGGAAGGCCGAATTTGAAAAGGTTAACCTGGATCGGAAGCGACGGGAGCAGCTTGTCTCGGTAAAACGAGTCAAACTCGCGGAGGACTTGAGGCAATTCTTTGAACTTGTTTCCTCCAATTCTCCACAGGAGCAGTCGCTCAAGCTTACAGAGGACGTCTCGGAAAACCTCAAAAAAGCGTGCCGGATCGAGGATCCTAAACAAGCCGCAAGAGAAATCATTCGAATCGAACAGCATGCCCGAGCAGAGCTTCAGAATCTCGAATCCCGATACATGATCATGCGTCCCAGGATTGCGTTGAGCAAAGCGATGCAGAGGGAATGGAGGGACTACACGTCGGCTCTCTCGGCGCTCACGGAGAACGTGTTTCGGCCGACGCGTGAGTTGATTGAGGGTATTGTTGGTGATGAAGCTGCTAAGGCGCGGATTGAGATCGATCGAAGACAGAGAGTCGAGGCCGCACTCGATGAACTGGTGGGTCAGGCAAAGCGCAGGACGAAGGATGGGAGTACGAGTGCAAGGAAGGAGGCGGACAGAGTTGCAGCAGAGGTCCGAAGCGTGGCGAGTGCATGCGTCACTCAAATAGAAGCGGAACTGCGCGCCGTGATTAGTGAGTTTCAGCGTACGGACGTTTCGAATCTGACGGATGAAGATATCGTCAGGACACGTGACAATTTTGAGTTACGAATCATCAAGGTTACCGAAGACAGATCGAAAGTCATAGATTCAATCCTTGCGCAGTTGGAGGCAATCGATTTGAGTGGAGAGACATCAGCTCTTGACCAACTTGTCGCGGTTGAGCAACGAAATGTTTCCCTTGAGGAGGAAGCGGAGGCCAACCTGCAACTGGCTCAGCTCGGGATGGCGATAGAGATCATCAACCACGAATTCAATTCGACGATTCGTTCTTTACGCAACAACCTTAGGAAACTGAAGGCCTGGGCTGACATCAATGAGGAGCTTGAAGGCCTATATCGAAATATTCGGGCAAGCTTTGACCATCTTGATGGCTATCTCACCCTCTTCACTCCACTTCAGCGGAGACTCTATCGGAAAGCGGTAGAGATTCGCGGTTCCGAACTCTACAACTTTTTGACTGATCTTTTCAAGGAAAGATTTTCTCGTCACAAGGTTTCGTTTATGCAGACAGATGCTTTTTCTATGAAACGAATTACAGGCTTCCCATCTTCCTTCTATCCTGTGTTCGTCAACCTTGTTGACAACGCGATCTACTGGTTGTCGCAACAGCATCCGGCAAAAGAGCGCCAGATCAAGCTCGATATAGCGGAAGGCGCCTTTCTCATACGCGATTCTGGCCCAGGAGTCGATGCTAAGGACCGCAAATCAATTTTTGAATTCGGGTTCACAAGAAAGCCTGGTGGCCGTGGCATGGGGTTGCACATCTCACGTGAGGCTCTTCGTCGCGTGGGCTATGATTTGGTTCTTGGGGATGATGAGGGGGCCGAAGGCACAACCTTTATTATTCGGCCAGCCACCTCCGATGAAGAAAAGGGGGACGGCGGTGAATGACTTCCGGCAACGTTGTGAAGCGATCGCTGAACGTTTTCTTCAAACTGCAGTAATCCTTGACGATCAGGCTTGCATTGACGATTCGTTCCGACCACCTGTGCCTCTCAAGAAGCCTGATCGACACACCTTGGCTCAGCCACCGGAGGAAATGGCGCGTTCAGAGGCGGTTGCTCGCCATAGTCTCGACGCACGCCTGCTTGTGGATTCATTTTCTGAACGCGGTCTGATCTGTGCCGTAGTAGCTCCTCGTCCTGGCAGTGCATCGGCGACTACGGTGGCTCTTGCAGCCCGCCGCGCCGATATCGTCATACTGGATTGGCAGATAGACGATGACAACGGCAAACGAGCGCTTTCGATCCTGGGGGCGATTCTCCAAGGCGATGCGGAAGGACGGCTTCGTTTAATCGCAATCTACACGGGGGAACAAGACATCTCCGGCATTGGACGCATTATCGCACAAAATTTGAAGGAGCACGGTTGGGAATTTGCCCTCAATGATCGTGGTCTCGTGCTCTCGCTTGGCCACTGTCGTATTGTGATTTATGCCAAGTTTGGGACATCGCTCACACCGGATTTGAAAGACAGATCGATATCAGAGATTGATGTCCCAAAGTGCCTTATCAGCGACTTCGCAGATATGACAATGGGCCTGCTCCCTATTGTAGCTCTTACGTCGCTATCAGCCGTGCGCGAGAACGCCCACAAGATCCTTGGCAGATTTCATGCAAAACTGGATGCGGCCTTTCTGACACATCGCGCTTGTTTATCAGCGCCGGGAGACTCACAGCAGCATATTGTTGGTCAAATCGCCGACGAACTTCGCGCTATGATGGACGATGCAACGGCAAGCACAAATCCGACAGGAATCGAGGCAATAAGGGAATGGCTCGAGGCATCGGCCGGGCCAAATGCCGATTTCATATTCGGGGAAGGGAAGAAGCTGTGCTTTGAGCAGACTGTCGACCTTCTGAATCTGGGCCTGGCGAAGAAACCCGGACCTCTGAGCAAGAATAAAGATTACAATATTATCACGGCAGGTTTCGATAGGACTGGGAGTCCAAAGAATGAATTGGATCTCCAATTCGCTTGGATGATAAACTTCCGTACTGTTTTCAATGCTCCTCCTCCAATACTGCACCTTGGCACTGTCCTGCGGAAACCCGATGAGGCTAATCCTGCGGCTTTCTTTCTTTGCATGAGGCCACGATGTGACAGCGTACGATTGCAGGGTGAGGAACAATTTCTTCTACTGCCTCTCATTGACCCTTGTGAGAAGACGATTCAGCTGGTGATAAAAACAAGTGCGAGCAAGTATCAGCGCGTCAGTGTTTGTACAGACTCATCCAGGTGGTCTCTCGTGAGGTTTTCGCCAAAGAAAATGGACGGGCCGGTCGTTGCCGAGCAGGATTCAACATCTGCTTTCTTTTTCACCGCCGCAGATCATACACAGTTTATATGGATAGGGGAACTGAAAGCTGAATTTGCACAACGCATTGCCCATCGTTTCGCCTCGGGACTTTCGCGTGTCGCCATCGATAACTCCGAATGGCTACGGAGGTGGGAGGGCCTCAACGACTGACGTGAAACCGTCGCGAGTGCAGCAGAAGGGGTCACAGAACAAAGGAAAACATTCCAGGACGCTCCCACCATTTAACCATTTCATAAAAGGGGTATGGTAACGGAAAGGCTGAACAATCGTTGGACCAGCAGGAAATTGAAACATTGAAAAGAAAGAAGCTTTGCCACCACTGCGTGGGCGAGAGCTACCTCAGCGACGAAATGAGGACGCAGGGGAGGAAGCTGCGATGCTCATACTGCGGTCGGGCTGCGAAATCATACCGCATCGGCGAACTGGCGGAACGGATCGAAGAAGTTTTTAATCAACACTATTTTCGCACGCCAGATCAGCCTACGGATTGGCAATACTCGATGATGTCGGACAAGGATTCGAGCTACGAATGGGAGCGGGATGGAGAGCCCGTATTGAATGCGATCATGGACTCTGCCGACATACCTGAGACAGCTGCCCATAATATACAGCAGATACTCGAAGACCGGTACTCCGATATTGATGCCTCTGCCTATGACGAGGAAACGGAGTTTTCGTCTGAATCCTATTATGAAGAAAAGGGAACGGATGACTGGCACTGGCAGGAGGATTGGCGAGAGTTTGAACGCTCCCTGAAGTCCGAAGGGCGCTTCTTCAACCGCCCAGCGGCGAGCCACCTGACGTCAGTTTTTGACAGAATTGACCTCATGACGACGCGGGACGGCCGTTCAGTCGTAGTTGATGCCGGTCCTGGTAGTTCGTTGACTGCCCTATATCGCGCTCGCACATTTCAGTCGAACGAGAAAATAGAGGAGGCTCTTAAGCGGCCAGACAGACATCTCGGAACGCCGCCATCGATATATGCTAATGCCGGGCGGATGAATGCGCATGGGATTTCGGTGTTCTATGGCGCCAACGATCCCAAAGTTGCGCTTGCAGAGGTGCGGCCGCCGGTGGGTAGCCAGGTCACAGTTGCGCGCTTCGAGATTCTCAGACCCGTCAAGCTTCTAGACCTGACGGCTTTGAGCGCGGTGAGTACGAGCGGTAGCATCTTCGATCCAACTCTCGCTGGTCGCCTTGAGAGAGCGATGTTCCTTCGCAGTCTCAGCCAGAGAATCACGAAGCCTGTGATGCCAGATGATGAACCATTCGAATATATAGCAACGCAGGCGGTGGCAGATTTCCTTGCTAATGAATCCACCATGAAGATAGACGGAGTTATCTTTCCATCAGTTCAGACGGCGGGTGTTTCACTAAACATCGTGCTCTTCCACAAGGCTGCGAGGGTCGAAGAAGTGGAACTGCCTGAAGGGACGGAGGTGAGCGCCAGTCTCGGCCAGATGTATGAAGACGGGTGGCAGGCCGAGTACAGGGTATTTGAAATAGTTCCGCCGAAGAGAGAAAAAGAGGAGGCGAAGAGGGACATTTCAAGCTGTGAATTTCCGCTGACAGAACTCGACGCAGGCTGGGAGGATCTGAACCTTGACCCGCGTCGATCAACGCTGAAAATCGATCTGGAGTCTGTGACAGTTCACATAATCCAGGCAGCGGAGTTCAGGGCTGAAGAACACAAGGTCTATCGCAATCGCTGGGAAAAGCACGAGCCAGATTTCTGAAATGAGCCATACAGAATACAAGGGCAGAGTAGAGGCAGGTCATAATCTTCTTTCTTCTGACGACTCGTCGCGCGCGACTACTCCGAAAAGAATACTTGCCGGTCGACCAGCCCCCCTCATCAGTATTGTCGAGGACTGGCGCGGTTCCCTTTACGGCCCGTTTCCAGCCCTCGCCACGTCAAACGTAGCGCGCGGATTTTCCACACTACGCTTAAATCCAAAGAGGGATGCGGGACGGGCATTGGTCTATTGATTCGAATCGTTTAATCATTGCTGGGTATAGGTGGCTTTTACCAGCCACGGATGGTAAGTTACCTCTCTTCGCAGTGAACTCAGTATCGGGTATTATACAAGGAGACCACAGTGACCGAAAGCTTTGAAACCAATTCCGGCGAGGCGCAGGCCCGGCGGATCGAAAGTGTCTATTCGCAGTTGTCGACCTTGCTGCAACGGCCCGACGCGGCCCGGCGTCTGCGCGCGGCCCCCGGTCCTGGCGAGTGGTCGGCGCTGCAGGTGCTGGGGCACATGGCGGAAATGATCCCCTACTGGCTGAGCCATTGCCGCGGCCTGATCGCGGCCAACGAGCCGCCGCGTTTCGGGCGCACGCCCGACGCGCCGGAACGGCTGGCGGCGGTCGCGCCGGAGACGCTCAAGCAGCCCGAGGCACTGGTGAGTTTGCTGGGGGCCGAAATTAAGGCGGCGGCCAGGACCCTGCGGCAACTCTCTCCGGCGGAGCGGCGCAAGACCGGGATCCACGTCAAGCGGGGAAAGATGAGCGTCGACGAGATCCTGGAACAGCTCATCGTCGCCCACGCCGAAGACCACCTGGTTCAGGTGCGCAAGGCATTGCTGGCTTGAGCGGCGAGCGAGGGATGGGGACGGGCCCCGCATTCACCGCCAAAGAGAGCCGCAAAAGGGCGCCCGCGTCATCCGTCGCGGGCCCTGCCGCCTGCGCCGCAGACCGGTGGCGACCTGAAAAAAAAAGCCCTTTTCCGGTTTTGACGCCGGAAAAGGGCATAGAGGATCGGGATAGGGTCTTCGAGGCTCAATTCGCGGCCAGCCTTTGGCCAGAGCGCATCAACAGGGCAGGTCCGGTCCCGACCCTATCCGATCATCTTTTCAAAAAATCTCAACGGCCGCCCTCTTTACCTCAGGCGGCCGGGATTATCAACCCCGCCCGATCACGAGCCTGAGCGGGTCCACCTCTTCGCGCAAGATCTTCAGCTCCATCTCCGTCGGCAGGGGCGTGTTGCCGATCTGCTTGGGGATGACCAACTCGAAGCCCGTCTCCGCCTTGACCTTGGCCAGATCGACCCCCGGATGCAGGGACTCGATCATCATCGACTTGGTCTTCTCGTCGAAGCCCATGACGGCCAGATCCGTGACGATCTTGTAGGGGCCGCCCTCCGGGAGCCCCGCGGCCTCGCGCGCCCCCGCGCCGGTGAGGAACCCGGGGGAGGTGACGAACTCGCACTTCTCCACGAAGCGCGACTTGCTGTGCACCGTCATGATCATGGTGCGCCAGCAGAACGATGCGAAATCGTTGGCGCCGCCGCTGCCCGGGAAGCGCACCTTGGGCTTGCTGTGATCGCCGACGACCGTCGAGTTGATGTTGCCGTGCTTGTCGATCTGGGCGCCTCCCAGGAAGGCGTAGTCCACCAGACCGCGGCTGCAGGTGGTCATCATCTCGGTCATGCCGGCGGCCATGACGGCGCGGAAAAAGGTTCGGGAGTCGCCCACGGAAATCGGCATCTGGGGCAGCAGGGGCGAAATCCCCCCGGCCTCGAAGAGGATGACGAGGTTGGGCGATTGGGTCTTCTGGGACAGCATGGCGGCCGCACAGGGAGCGCCGGTGCCGACGGCCACGGTCTTGCCGTCCTCCAGGTAGCGCGAGGCCACGCAGATCATCATTTCCATCGTATTATATGAAGGTGCCACCATATACCTCCTTCGTTCAACAGGTTTTGCATTCGGGGCCAGACGTCATTTTTCCACCAGGTTCTCGAGCTTCTGCAGCGCCTTCAGTTTCTTCAACCCGCCGCAGCGCTCCAGGTACTCCTCGAAGCAGGAGACGCCGTAGATGTAGTGATCAAGAAACTTCTCGAACTCCTTGGGATCCTTCTCGACCTTCATCCACTGGGCCAGATGCTCCTCGTCGGAGAAATAGAGGTAGGGCATGTTGCCCGGGTAACTGCCGAAGGGCATCTCGATGACGGCGTCCACGAGGTAGAACGGAATCGATGTCGCGGTCGGGTTGGCGCGGATGGCGGCATTGGTGACCAGTTTCTCGGCCGTGATGATGACGTGCTTGGCGGCCCGCGACAGCTCCAGATCGGCCACGGATATGCCCTTGAACACGGCGTTGCCGTAGATGTCGGCCTCGTGCACGTGAATCACGGCCACGTCCGGCCAGATGGCCGGGACGGCCGCGAACTTCTTGCCGGTGAAGGGGCATTCGATGACCTTGGCCCCGGACATCTTGAAGGTGTCGGTCCCCAGCATCGAGCGCACGATGGCGAAGGAGACCCCCTCGGCGGCGGCCTTCAGGCGGGCGGCCAGCGAGTAGTTGGTCCACTCGGTGACCTTGACCTCGCCGGACTCCATGTAGCGGCGGGCGTTCGGAGAGAGCCCGCGGGCTTCCAACCCGACGATGTAGGCGGCATCCAGACGGTCGAAGCACTTCCCGGCGCAGAGCAGCTGAAAATCGTGGGTCGAGGTGTGGCCGAGAAACCCGAGGTTCTTGCGCCGGGCCCTGAGGATCTCGTGAACGACGGCCGTGGGGATGCGGTTGGCCCCGAACCCGCCGATGGCGAGGTAGCAGCCGTCGGGTATGAATTTTTCCACCGCTTCCTTCTCGGTCATGCGCTTGTCGACCATGGCCCGCGGCTTTTGGCGAAAGAACTCGCGCGCCTTGTCCGGGTCGGGATCCATGAAGATCGGGTTGACCCCTTGATCCAGCACCTTCATAACGTTCTCCTCCAAATCATGTGAGAGTTGTACGTGAATATTCAACCGGGATACGCACTCCGGGCCATTCAAAAAGCAATAAACATGCCACGCGGTCAAATTTAAATTTACTTAAATAACATGCAGTTAAGCAGGGGAGCGCCGCTCTAAAAAGGGAGGCGCCGCCGGTTTCTTTGGCAACGCCCTCATCGTGGCCGAACGCCCCCTCATGGAACTTAACTACCTAAAATAAAATATAAAATAAAAATCGAACGGCGAGCCCTTATTACGGGCACTGCCTCGCCCGCCGCGGGAGTGTATCTATTCTTCTACACTATCCGAGAGACCGTCGACAGGCATCACGGGTCCGGTCGGGCGGGCCGCCTTCCAGGCGACGTCGGCGGAAAGGGGCGCATCCTTGACCGAGCCCATGACGAAAACGATGTGCTGGCGCATGGCATCGAAGGCGGCCTGGGTGTCGCGGTTCTTGATGGCGGTGAATATGCTTTCGTGCTGGGACCGGATCAGATGCTTGTTGCCGGGTTCTCGGTAAAGATGGGTCAGGTTGTCCCGGATGCCCAGCAGCAGAAGATCGTAGAAGTGCTTCATGAGGTTGATCTGCACCGGGTTCTTGCTGGCGTAGGCGATGCGCATGTGGAAATAAACATCCTCCTGGTAGGCCGTCTGACCGGCGTCGGTCAGTTCCCGGATCGAGGCCAGGCTCTCTTCCAGCCGGTGGATATCCTCCTCGGTGGCGCGTCGGGCCGCCAGAACCGCGGCGTTGCATTCAAGGCCCGACCGGACTTCCAGCAGATGCAGTAAAGACCCGCCCTCCTCCTGAATCAGCGCTTTGAGCGGATTGAGCTCTTGGCCTCTTGAAAAACTGCGCACGAAGGTACCCTGCCCCTGGTGCTGCTCGAGCAGCCCCAGGTTGACCAACCGGCTCACCGCTTCGCGGATCGTGGGCCGGCTCACGCCCATGCTTACGGCCAGTTCGCGTTCGGGGGGCAGCCTGTCGCCGGGTTTGACCCGGCCGACATAAATAAGATCCCTGATTTGTTCAAAAACAAGATGGGCTGCTTTTTTCGGGTTGACGGATCGGTAAAGGTTGGCCATGGCACCCGCCCAATGTTGCAGGGTTAGATGTTTCTGGGGTTTAAAACTGGTAATACCACATTAAAGAATTGTCATCAAGATATATCGTTTTACCGGAACGGGGAGCGGATTGGACAAAGACCGAATATTAGCTCCTAACACCTCAAAAAAAAACTAAATACAATTTAAAACCGGATTCAAGGGCGTTTCGCACCCGATGGGCGCCGTGGCCTCATAAGAAAAAACAGCTTGACATCTGCCGTATTGGCAATTTATTAGAACCAATATGGCTTAATTTTTTAATGAATAAACCGTTAAATATTGATAACTATATAGTTTAATTATTATTATTTGAAAAAAATAAATAAAAAATATTGGTAATACCATTTTTAAACATGGCGGATTCACGAATGCCCAGGCAAAGAGGCAACCGAATGCCGTGGTCTCGGGAAAACGTAGCAATTTTTATACATGTAGCATTTAATCTACCTATTTTCCTGTGCGGCTGGCGCACGCCGGCGCCTTCGGCAAGGAAGGCTATTTATAAGGTCCTATAATCAATGGATTTGTTTTTTTACGACCGGATAAAACCGGCGCCCATTGGGCATGGCTCGGTATTTGCTCTTATGGCGACTGCTCCCGATTCGATCGAAATCTAAATAGCGGGGCTGGAGGTCCGCAACCCCTCCACCTCGTCCGAGGCATTCGCTCACAGGGCTGAAGGAGGAAAACCGTCCATGGAGATCAAAGAGCCGGAAATCAAGCGCGAGCAGATCCTGATTCTGAAGGACGACCATTTCAAGGCCGAGAACGTGTGCATCGTCACCGGTGCCGGCACCGGGATCGGCCGGGCGACGGCCATGGCGGCCGCCGCGAACAACCTGATGACGGTCGGCCTCGACATCAACGAAAAAGAGGGCAAGAAGACCCAGAAAATGGCCCGCGACATGGGCGGTCAAATGATTTTCATCAAGACCGACCTCTGCCAGGACGAGGAGATCGCCCGGGCCGTGGCCGACGCCGCCAAACTCGGGACGATCAAGTTCCTGGCCAACATCGCCGGCCTTCAGCACATCGACTCCATCGAAAACTTCCCGATGGAAAAATACGACCTGATGCAGCGGCTCATGCTGCGCGCACCCTTCCTGCTCTCCAAACTCACGATCCCCCACATGCGCAAGAGCAAGGACGGCATCGGGGTCATCGGTCACATGGCCTCGATCCACGCCCACATCTGCACCAAGAACAAGCCGGTCTACAACATCACCAAGTTCGGGCTGCGGGCCCTGGCCCAGTCGATCTCGGCCGAGGGCGAGGGCAAGATCCGCTCCTTCACCGCCAGCACCGGCTTCATCAAGACCCCGCTCGCCCTGAACCAGATCCCGGCCCAGGCCGCTCAGCGCGGCATCACCCAGGAGGAGGTCGTGCGGGAGGTCATGCTCGGGAAATCGCGCATCAAGGAGATGATGGACCCGGTCGAGGTGGCCAACCTGTTCATCTACGGGTTCTCGCACTACGCGCGCTTTCTGGTCGGCGGCGACCTGCTCTTCGACGGCGGCGTGGTGTTGACATATTGATGCACTTAATCATACAAACCCGGATGGGATGGCTGCGACGGCTGAACCGCGGCGGGAAAGCGGCCTCCACGAAAACGCCATTGAGATCTGCTTTCCTGGGGCGCACTTTCAGCCGTGCCGCCGGGAAAAAGGGCCTCCAATCAACCAACAGGTAAATGCCAAATGTCCGAAACCGTCCAGATCATCTTCGGCATCCTCCTCCTCATCGGGGTGTATGTTCTCACTCAGATGGTGGTGGGCTACCGCATCAAGCGCACCGCCCGGAACATCATCCGGGACCTCGAACTCAAAAAAGCCCACACCCCGGAGTCGGCGATCGAACTGCCCTATGCCAAATCCAACCTGTTTCGCATCGGCCTGCGGGATTTCCGGCCCAAGGCCGTGGCCGCCCTGGTTCAGGCCGGGATCCTGGCCCAGACCGCGGGCGGCCGGTATTTCCTGACGAAGCGCTCCCAGGAACTGAACCTTTAATTCCGGGCGGCGCGTGGCCGCCCCTGAACCGTGGAAGGAGGTGATCGAGACTCCAGCTTGTTTCGGCTCGGAAACCAAAACCTTTTTGTCGACCCTAAAACCATCCAGGAGGAGATCTGATGAAAAAGCTCGCATTGGCAGTTCTGATTGCTTTTGTGGCCGTGGCCTTCGTGGCCATGGGGCCCACCAATTCTTTTGCCCAGCAGAAACAGAAAATCGAGAAGTTCGGCGAAGACAAGCGCATCCAGGAGTGGAGCAAGAAGAAATTCGAGACATCCAACAAGACCTTGAATCTGCGCATGAGCGATCCCTGGGGCGGACTCAACTTCCACGACATGGCGATGCACTTCGCCGACACCGTGCGCGCCTGCTCCGGCGGCCGTCTCAACATCAAGGTCTTCCCCACGGGCGCCATCGTCCCGGCCATGGAGATCTTCGAAGCGACCTCCAAGGGCACGCTGGACGCCTTCCACTCCTGGCCCGGTTACTGGAAAGGCAAGAACGAGGCCTTCGTCGCCTACGCCTCGGTGCCTTTCGGGCTCGACAACGAAGGCTACAACATCTGGTACTACGAGCGCGGCGGCAAAGAAATGTTTGACGAACTCTACGGCCGTTTCGGGATGGTGCCCTTCTTCTGCGGCAACGTCGGCATGGAGATCGGCATGCACTCCAACAAGCGCGCCACGAAGCTCGACGACTTCAAAGGCATGAAGGTCCGCACGGTCGGCTGGTACATGGACATCCTGACCCGGATGGGCGTCTCGGTCACCCCGCTGCCCGGTCCCGAAGTCTACCTGGCCCTCGAGCGCGGTGTCGTCGACGCCGCGGAGTTCAGCTCCCCGGCCGCCAACGTCCCCTCCGGGTTCCATGAAATCACCAAGTTCGCCATCATGCCCGGCGTGCACCAGCCCTCCTGCCAGTTCGACGTCGTCTTCAACAAGAAGAAATTTGACGAGCTGCCCGAGGACCTGAAGATCATTGTGGAGACCGCCGCCAAGGAGACCCAGCTGTGGTCCAACGCCTGGCAGGAGAACCTCAACATCGAGGCCCTCAAGATCATGGGCAAGAGCACCGAGTTCGTGAAGATGGACGATGCCACCATCGTCGATTTCGCCAAAACCTCGTTTGCGTATCTTGACGAGCTCGCCGCCAAGAACGCGGACGTGAAGAAGGTCCTGGACTCCCAGGAGAAGTTCAAGGAAGAATTCTCCCAGTGGCGCGACCTGCGCGGCCGCCTGGCCCCCTGGCCCAAGGCGGAAGTCCTGAAAGGCAAACTGGCTCAGTAGTCTCCGACGTTTGTGCCCCGCGGCGTCTTCCGGCCGCGGGGCGCTCGCCTTCGCACCCGGAGGAAAGGACCCATTCCATGCTGAAAAAATTCGTTCACGCGGTCGACGCCGTCAACCAGTTCGTCGGCCGCTTTACCTCCTATCTTCTCATCCCGCTTGTGCTCGTGGTGTGCTACGAGGTCTTCATGCGCAAGCTGTTCAACCTGCCCACGGTCTGGGCCTTCGAGATGACCGTCTATCTCTACGGCTTTCACTACATGATGGCCATGGGGGTGACGATGCTATACGACAAGCACATCCGCATCGACATCATCACCCTGCAAATGCCCCAGAAGATCCAGCTCGTCCTGCGTCTGGTCACCTTCTGGCTCGTGTTCGTGCCCTTCGTCGGCGCCATGCTCTGGGCCGGGATGGAATACGCGGCCACGTCCTGGGGGCAGTTGGAGCACAGCTGGAGCGCCTGGAAGCCGCCGCTTTATCCTTTTAAGACCATCATCCCCGTGTCCCTCGCCCTGCTCCTGATCCAGGGATTCGCCAACTTCGTCCGAGAATTCTACGCGCTCAAGGGGGAGAAGATATGAACCCGGAAACCTTAGCCATCGTCATGTTCTTCACGCTCTTCGTGGGCCTGATGCTGGGCCACCCCCTGGCCTTCACTCTGGGCATGCTGGCGGTCGTCTTCGGCGTGATCGGCTGGGGCGGGTCGGCCGACGCGGTCTTCGCGCTGCTCGCCAACCGGGCCTACGGCGTCATGGAAGAGTACGTGCTCGTGGCGGTGCCGCTCTTCATCTTCATGGCCCAGATCCTGGACGCCTCCGGCATTGCCGAGCGCCTGTTCGAGACCATGCACATCGTCATGGGCCGGATCCGCGGCGGGCTGGGGATTGCGGTCATCATCGCCTGCACCATCTTCGCGGCCACCGCCGGCGTGGTGGGCGCAACCGAGGTCTCGGTCGGACTGCTCGCCATCCCCGCCCTCATGCGGGTCAAGTACAACATCCCGCTCATCGCGGGGGCCATCTGCGCGGGCGGCACCCTCGGCATCCTGATACCGCCGAGCATCATGCTCGTGGTCTACGGCAGCCTCACCCAGATCTCGGTCGGCTGGCTGTATGCCGCCGCGTTCGGGCCGGGCTTCCTTTTGGCCGCCCTCTACGTGCTTTACATCGCCATCATCTGCTTCATCAAACCCGAGTTCGGGCCGGCGGAGACGGACAGCCAACACAGCGGCGCCGAAAAGATCTCCATGTTCGCCCAGTCCATCGTGCCGCCGGTGATCCTGGTGTTCATCGTGCTGGGCAGCATCGTGGCCGGGATCGCCACCCCGACGGAAGCCGCCGGCATGGGATGCGCCGGGGCCATTGTGCTGGCCGTCGGCTACCGCAGGTTCACCTGGAAGATGCTCAAGGAGGCCTGCTGGACCACCACCATCACCACCTCCATGATCATGACCCTGTTCTTGGGCGGCAACGCCTTCCAGGCCATCTTCATGGGGCTGGGCGGCGGGGATGCCATCGCCAACTTCATTCTCGGCACCCAGCTCCCGCCCATCGCGGTGCTCTTCCTCATGATGGCCATCGTCTTCTTCCTGGGCTGCTTTCTGGACTGGCTGGGGATCCTGCTGATCGTCACGCCGATCTTCATGCCCGTCTCGATGGAACTGGGCTTCAACCAGTTGTGGTTCGGGACGCTCATCTGCATGAACCTGCAGATGGCCTTCCTGACCCCGCCCTTCGGGTACTCGCTCTTCTACCTCAAGGGCATCGCCCCGCCGGAGATGACCATCTACCACATCTACAAGGGCGTGGTGCCGTTCGTCTGCCTGCAGTGGCTCGGCCTGATCATGTGCATTTTCATGCCGGACATCATCATGTGGGCCCCGGCCAAGTTCTTCGGGCCCAGCGTTCTGGGGTAACGGTCCACTCCCAATGCAACGGCAAACAAAAGCCCCGCTTCGGCGGGGCTTTTATTTGCGAAAAAAAAACACCCCCACCCAACCTCCGCCGTCAAAGGGGGAGGCGTATTCCTCCCACCCCTGGCGGGAGAGATCGCGGGAGGGGGAAAACAAGAAGGGTGATTCTATGGCCACGAAAAAATCCTCTGTTCTTCCGCTGAAAAAGTTCGCCATGGTCGGCTCCGGCATCCAAGGCACCCAGGTCGCCATGATCGCCGCCCGCACCGGCTACGAGGTCACGGTGTTCGATCCGCGCGAGGGCGCCTTCCGGCAGACGTTCGAAAAGCTCCGCGCCGACCTCAAGGCCAAGAAAGTCACCCCCGTCATCCCCTGGAATCAGTGGGAGGCCTGCGCCAAGAAGGTCCGCCAGGTGCAGGACTTGGGCGAGGCGGTCAGGGACGCCGACCTCATCCTCGAGGCCGTGCCCGAGAACCTGGAGATCAAAAAGAAAGTCTGGAAGCAGATCGGCGAGAAGGCCGCGCCCGGGGCCATCATCGCCACCAACAGCTCCTCGATGCCGGTCTCGCGCTTCGAGAAGGCCGGGGGCCGGCCCGAGCAGGTGCTCAACATCCACTTCTACTTCCCCATGCAGGGCGTCAACATGGTGGACATCATGGGCGGCACCCGCACCCGGCCGGATGTGATGGAAAAGGGCATCGCCTGGATCAAGTCCATCGGCTTCGTGCCCCTGACGGTCAAGAAGGAGCTGCTCGGCTTCTGCTTCAACCGCGTCTGGCGGGCCATCAAGCGCGAGACGCTCTACATGTGGGGCAACGGGTTCGTGGACTTCATGGATGTCGACCGGGCCTGGATGATCTTCACGCGCATGAAGGAGGGGCCCTTCGCGCTCATGGACAAGGTCGGCCTGGACGTGATCTGGGACATCGAGATGGTCTACTACAACGAGTCCAAGGACCCCAAGGACCACCCGCCCCGGGCCTTGAAAGAGATAATCGACCGCGGGGAGCTGGGCGTAAAGAGCGGAAAAGGATTTTACGCCTATCCGGACCCGGCGTTTTTGAGCCCGGATTTTTTCAGGTAACGATGACCCGCCGGCCCTGACCGGCGGGTTATCACCGGAAGGAAAGGCAAAAGGCGCGCTCCCCTTTGACCGGGGAGGCAGGCGGGTAACCGGAATTGACGGACAGCAATCTCTCGGAGCGAGTCAAAGAAACCACCACGGCGGCGGGCAACCTGCTCAGGACGCCCGGGCTGGTTGCCTTGGCGGCCGTGTTCGTTCTGGCCGCGTGGTATTCCCATACCGGCATCCTGCTCCTGACCGGTCTTTTCCTGTCCACCGCCGGCCTGGCCCGGCTCTGGAGCCGGCTGTCTCTCGTCGGCGTCCGGGCGGAACGGAACCTCAACGGCCGGCGCCTTTTCCCCGGCGAGCCCATCGCCTGCACGTTGCGGCTGTTCAACCGAAAGCCCCTTCCGCTGGCCTGGGTGCAACTCGAAAACGACCTGCCGCTGGGGTTCGGCCTGGTGGACCCGGACGGCCGAGCCGGCGCCGCGTCCATCCGGCGATCGGCTTCGCTGCTAGGGTACCGCGGCATCTCCTGGAAACTCAAGCTGGTCGGAAAGCAACGCGGATATTATCCCATCGGCCCGCTGAAGCTCGTCTCCGGTGACCTGCTGAGCCTTTATTCGCGGTCGCGGTTTTCCGGAAACACCGAGCACCTCATCGTCTACCCGCGGCTCTTTCCGGTCGACACCCGCATCATCCCATCGCTCTATCCCATGGGCGAGGCCCGGGCCGACCGCCGTCTTTTCCGCGACCCCACCCGTGCCCTCGGCGTGCGGGAGTACGTTCAGGGCGACGACCTCAAGTCCATCCACTGGAAGGCCACGGCCCGCCGCGGCGCCCTCCAGGTGAAACTGCTTGACGCCACGACTGCTTTCAACGTGGCCCTGGTCATGGCCGTGGAGAGCTTTCGGGACAACGGGTCTTTTGCCGAAGCCGATTTCGAGCTCGGGATCAGCGCCGCCGGCTCCATCGCCGCCGCGCTCTGCGAACGCGGAAGCCCGGTGGGGCTTTTCGTGAACACGCGCCTGGCGGACACCGGGCAGCCGGCGGTCATCGCTCCCGGAGCCGGCCGAAACCGGGTCACCGAAGTCCTCGAAGCCCTGGCCAAAGTCACCGATCGCAGCAGCGGCCCGTCGACGGCTTTTTGGGATCGGCAAAAACAGAAACTCACCGCCGGCACGACCGTGATCTTCATCCTGGGGCGTCTGCCGGATCGCTTTCAGGAGCAAGCGGCCGATTTGAGGGCCGCCGGGTTCAGGACCCTGGTGCTGCTCATCGGCGGGCACGGCGACCCCGCCCTGCCGCCGCAAGTCAAATGGCGCCGGATCCGGCACCCCGCCGACTTGGCCGGAGGCTCTCCGCCATGAACCAGGCCCTGCCCCGCGGCACGGGGGCCCTTTTCGCAGGCGGCATGGAGGCCTGCTGGATGATCTGCGGCCTGTGGCTTCTGGAAGCCCGCGCCGCGCCGGGGGCGCTGCCCGTTTTCGAGCTGATGCTCGGCGTTCCGCTGGCATTTGCCATGTGGCGGGTCACCCGGGCCCTGTCTCCGTCCTTGCGTTTTTCCGCCGGCCTGGCCGGGGGGGTGACCTGGGCGCTGCTCCTGGTCCTGTGGTCCACTTTCCCGGACGAGGCCCTGCCGGAACCGGCCTGGATCACCGGCGCGGCCGGCCGTCTTTTCCAGAGACAGGGTGCGCCGAACCCGATCCAGCTCACCGCGCTGGCCGCGGCCGCCACCTGGACCGGCGGACTGCGCCTGGGGACCGTGCGGATCGGGTCCGAGCAACTCCTGGGCGAGTTTCAATTCGGCCTGCCGATCCTGTTTTTTATTTTCTTCTGCGCCGCGCAGTGGGATGCCGCGCTTCCGGGAACGGCGGCGGCGGTGTTCTGTTTTTTCACGTTGTTCCTGCTGGGCATGGCCGCGGCCCGGGGCGGCGATGCCGGCGGTTGGATGAAGGGCCCGGCGCGGGCCCGCTGGCTATTCGCCCTCGCCTGCAATGCCGCCCTGGTCCTGGGGGCCGGGCTGCTCCTGACGGCGACCGTCACCCCCGAGGCAATCAAGCTCGTTCTCGACGGCCTGCAGGCGCTGTGGGACGCCGTGATCGAGGGGGTCGTGCGGTTCATCGCGTTTCTGGCGCGATGGATTCCTCAGCCCGAAATCAGGTCCCATCCCATGGGCGGCGGCGTCGGGCCCGGCCCCCAGAACCCCGCCGCCGTCGCCGAGCTCCTGAAAATCCCGGACTACGTGCGCCAGGCCGCCGCGTTCCTTGTTTCCGCCTTCTGGGTCGCGTTGTTCGGCGTGTGCCTGTGGCGCATGGCCTCCCAGGTCGCCGCCTGGCTGCGCCGGCAGCTGAACGATCTCGACGGCGCCGAGGTCGAGACGTTGCGGGGGGGCTTCCGGCAGGACCTGCGGCGCCTGCTCTACCGGGTGGGTTGCCGGCTGAGGGGGTGGATCGCGTGGCTGCGCTGTGCGCTCGGCCGAGGGCCGGTGTCGGATTCGCTGCCGGCGGAAGCCGCCGCCGTGCGCAGACTGTATCGCAACCTGCTCGTCTGGTCCGCCGCCGGCGGCTGCCCGCGGCGGCCCCATCAAACCCCCGATGAGTTTCTCGTTCGTCTCTGCGATTGGCTGCCGGAGGCCCGCGCAAAGCTCTTGCTGATCACGGCGCATTACACCGAAGTCCGCTACGGGGGCCGGCGACCGAACCGCGATGTGGTCAAACTGCTTGAGTCGGCCTGGCAGGATGTGCGACAGATGCGGAAACGGCCGCGGGGACAGGCAGGAAAGGTTACCCATCAGGGAGGAGGCATTTGAGCATGCTGGCACGCGCACCGCTGGACATCCAATCCGTATCTGAACGATTCACATCGAACGTGGGCCGGGTCATTGTCGGGCGCTCCGAGGTCGTGGAGCTGATTTTCATCGCCCTGCTCTGCGAGGGGCACGTGCTGATCGAGGACGTGCCGGGCTTGGGCAAGACCCTGCTGGCCCGGACCACGGCCCGCTCCCTCGACGGCAGCTTCAAGCGCATTCAGTGCACCCCGGACCTGTTGCCCTCCGATGTGGTGGGCCTGCATTTTTTCAACCAGAAGCTGTCGGATTTCGAATTCCGGCCGGGCCCGGTGTTGGCCAACGTGGTACTGGTGGACGAAATCAACCGTGCCATGCCCCGCACCCAGTCCTGCCTGCTGGAGTGCATGCAGGAACGCCAGGTGACCGTCGACTGGAAGACCGTGCCCCTGCCCCGGCCCTTCATCCTGATGGCCACCCAGAACCCCATTGAACTGGAGGGCACCTTCCCGCTGCCGGAAGCCCAGCTCGACCGGTTTTTGCTGAAACTCCGGCTCGGCTACCCGTCCGTATCGGACGAGGCCGAGGTGTTGAGCCGCCACCAGCAGGAGAACCCGCTGGATCGGCTCGAAAACGTCATCGCCATGGACGAGTTGCTCGCGCTTCAGACCCAGGCCCGGCACACCCTGGTGGTCGATCCCGTTCGCAGCTACATCCTGGCCGTCACCCGCGCCACCCGGGAGCACCCGGACATTCGGCTGGGCGGCAGCACGCGCTCGGCGCTCGGCCTCCAGGCGGCAAGCCAGGCCCTGGCCGCCTGCCGCGGCCGGGACTTCGTCACCCCGGACGACGTCAAGGCCCTGGCCGTCCCGGTCCTTTCCCACCGCATCATCCTCAAGACCGAAGCCCGCCTGAAAGGGCGCACCGAGGAAGAACTTCTGCAGGAGGTCCTGGACAGCGTCCCCGTCCCGGCCGAAGCGTGACGGCTTCGTTTACCGGACTGTTGAAGGAAGCCGTTCGGGTCGGATGCCGCTAAACCCCCGGCGGCCCTCGGGGGAAATTCCGGCGGCCGCGCAGCCACCTGGGGCCTGCCGCTTGCCATTAATTTAGCAAACTGTTATCATTGCACTATTTCACAAACCTTGCAGGTTGATATGCCCGTCTTCGAATACACGGCGCTCGACGCCAAAGGCAAGAACACCACCGGCATCATCGACGCCGACGGGATCCAGGCCGCGCGGCAGAAGCTGCGCGCCTCGGGGAAATTCCCGGTGGCGATCCGCGAGGCGCAGGAGGTGTTGGCAAAAAAAACCCGCCAGCGCTTCAGCCTCGGCGACTGGTTCTCGCGGGTCAAGCCCGCCCATGTGGCCATCACCACGCGTCAACTGGCGACCTTGATCGGCGCCGGGTTCCCGCTGGTGTCGGCCCTGGACGCGCTCTTGCCGCAGACCTCCTCCTACGCCCTGAAGCGCACCCTGGCGCGGGTGAAGGACCTCGTGGTCGAGGGCAACACCTTCGCCCACGCCCTTTCGCAGTTCCCCGGGATATTCCCGCCGATCTACATGAACATGGTGCGGGCCGGCGAGACCTCCGGCACGCTGGAGATCGTGCTCGAGCGCCTGGCCGAAATCACTGAAAAACAGCAGGCCCTCAACAACCGGATCCAAGCCTCGCTCGCCTACCCGGTGTTCATGCTGTTCTTCGGCGTCGTCGTGCTGTTCATCCTCCTGACCTATATCGTCCCCACCATCACCTCGATCTTCACCGACATGAAGCAGGTGCTCCCGACCCCCACGCGCGTTCTGATCGCGCTGAGCGACTTCTTCAGGGACTACTGGTGGATGATCCTGGCGCTGACGGTGGCCGGGGCGCTGGCCCTGCGGCAGTTCCGCCGGACCCCCCGGGGCCGGCGGTGGTATGACACCACCCTTCTCAAGCTGCCCGGCTTCGGCACCCTCGCCCGCAAGCTCGCGGTCGCCCGGTTCAGCCGCACCCTGGGTTCCCTGCTGGAAAACGGGGTCACCCTGCTGGTCGCCCTCGACATCGTCCGCAACATCGTGGGCAACGTCCTTATCGCCGACACCGTGTCCATGGCCGGCGAGGAGGTCAGCAAGGGCAAGAGCCTGTGGCTTTCGCTCTCCGAGGGCCGCGTCTTCCCCGCGCTCTCCATCCAGATGATCCAGGTCGGAGAGCAGTCCGGCGAACTGGAAAAAATGCTTTACAAGATCGCCGATGTCTTTGAGAATGAGGTGGAAACCACGATCCTGCGGCTGACCTCCTATCTGGAGCCCGTGATGATCCTGGTGATGGGCTGCGCGGTGGGGTTCATCGTACTGTCGATCTGCCTGCCCATATTCGAAATGAACCAGTTGATCCGTTAGAACAAGGAGTGAGCGTATATGATGATCATTGACGCCAACACGGGCTTTGCGTGCGCGAGGCCCGAAGCCCGAAGGCCGAGACAAATGAAGAAATCCCGGGGTGTTTTCCAGTTTTCAGGCTCACGCTTCCAGCCTCGCGCCTGGGTATCATCCCCGCGGCGGGGCGCCGGCAAAGCAGCCGACCACCGGGGGTTCACCTTGATCGAAATCATGGTCGTCATCATCATCCTGGGAATACTGGCGATGTACGTCGCCCCCAAGCTGATGGGCCGGCCGGAAGAGGCCAAGCAGGTGCGGGCCAAGATGGACATCGCCGCCATGGAGACCGCGCTCAAGCTCTACAAGCTGGACAGCGGTGTCTACCCGGGCACCGAGCAGGGCCTGCTCGCCCTGGTGCAGCGGCCGGAATCCGGGGTAATCCCCAAAAAGTGGCGACAGGGCGGCTACCTCGAAAAAGGCAAGGTGCCCAAAGACCCGTGGAGCAACGATTACATCTACCTGTCGCCCGGCCTCAAGGGGGACTTCGACATCATTTCCTACGGCGCGGACGGCGTGCCGGGCGGCGAGAACGAAAACAAGGACATTACCAACTGGGACACGGACTGATGGCGAAGCACCGGGCCGGCTACACCCTCCTGGAGCTGATCGTCGTCATGGCCCTGATGGGCATCGTCTTCTTCTTCGCCGTCCCGCGGTTCGAAGGTTCGTTTCTCATCGACGACGCCAAGCAGAGCTCGCGCTGGTTGATCGGCAAGCTCCAGACGCTGAGAGAGGAGGCGCTGCGCACGCACCGGCAGCAGGTCCTGCACATCGACCTGGACGGAAACCGGCTCTGGGAGACAGCGGAGGCCATGACCCCCGAGGAGACGGACCGGGCCCTTCGACGGGCCCAGCGGCTGCCGGGCGGCGGCCGCGTGGTGGGCGTCGACTTCCCCCGCCAGGGCCGCGTGAACACCGGCCGGGTGGCGATCCGGTTTTCACGGGACGGGCACAGCGACCGCGCCCTGATCCATTTGCAACACGGCGACACCTTCACCTCCTTCCTGCTTGAGCCCTTTCTCTCCCGGGTGAAGATGTTCGACCGCATCGTGGGTTTCGACGATGTGCGGCTTTGAGGCCAACCGGTCCGCCCGTTTGCCGGTCGGCCCGATACGCGATGAGCCGGACATGAACCGCCCATGGATGATCGACGCTGCATTTCCTGCCAAGCCTTCCGCGTCGGGTGGCCCGGGAGGATTTACCCTGCTCGAGGTGATGGTGGCGCTCGGCATCATGGCCATCGTGCTGATGAGCGTCTACCGCCTGCAATCCCAGACGGTGGCCATGAGCATCGAGAGCCGCTTCGCCACCCAGGCGCCGCTGCTGGCGCGCAGCGCGCTGACCCGTTTCGAGGAATCCACGGAACGCCGGTTCGCCACCAGCCAGGGCGATTTCGGCCGCGACTATCCGGGCTACCAGTGGAAAATATCGGTTGAGGACGCGCCTTCGGCCGCCCTGGGGGTCGACATCTCGCGGGACATGAAGCGCGTCGATGTGCGGGTGACGCTCAACGAAGGTGAATATTCGTATGAATTCAGGACGTACCGGTTCAGAAGAGAGTGATGCGTGCCGAGTCATGAGTGATGAGTACTGCATCACTCATCACTCATCACTCGTTACTAAAACCCACCGCCGGCAGGCCGATGGGTTCAC
>CAZLSV010000029.1:0-31599 GCA_964562235.1 uncultured Desulfatibacillum sp. | reverse complement strand
CGCTACTGGAAATCCTGGTGGCCGTGTTTATCCTGGGGGTGGTGGTGACGACGGTCCTCTCCTCCTTCAACATGGTTTTTTCGAACGCCGACGCCCTGGAAACTTCGGCGAGCACGTTCGAAATGGGTCGGAGCTGCATGGCCCGCATCACCCGCGATCTTGAAAATGCGTTCATCCTGATGCCGCCGCTCTTCAAACCGCCGGCCCTCGACACCCCCCCGGACCCCTACCGGTTCCAGGGCACCGTCGAGAACAAGGGTGGCACAACGCTTGCAAAGCTAAGGTTCACCAGCCAGGCGCACGTGCCTCTGGAGGGATCGCATGCGGGCGGCATCGCCGAAATTGTTTACTACGTGCAGGCCGCCCCGGATGGAGGTTTGCGGCTGAAGCGCGCCGACAACCGCTACCCATACCCGCGCTTCGAGGAGCGCAGCGCGGATCCCGTGCTCTGTGAAAACGTCAAATCCTTGGCATTTGAATACGTTGACGCGGAGGGCACGGCCTCCGACGCGTGGGATTCGGAATCCCCGCGGACCGGCAACGCCACCCCGGTGATGGTGGCCGTGCGGCTTGAAATCGGCGACAGGGACGACGGCTACGGGTTTCAGACCACCGTGGCGCTTCCGCTGGTGCGCCCGAAGTCGAGGTGACCCATGCCGGGTTTCCTCCAGTGTCTGCGGAATCGACGCGGGGTCGCCCTGCTGGTCACGCTCGGGGTGACGACCGTGCTGGTGGCGGCCGCTCTGGAATACAACCGGCGGGCGCGCTTTGCAGTGATCTCCAGCGTTGCGGCGCGCAACGGCCTCACCATGACGGAGATGGCCGCTGCCGGGGTGCACGTGGCCATGGCGATTCTCGCCAAGGACAAGGTCGACAACGACCAGGACACGCCGATGGACGAGTGGGCCGACCCGGTGCGAATCGACGAGGTCCTGAGAGAGTTTCCTTTCGAGGAGGGCCGGCTGTCGCTGCTCATCACCGATGAACTGGGCCGGATCCAGGTCAATGCCCTGGTCAACCACCCGGACACCCGCCAGTTCAACGAGGCCCAGCGGACCCTGTGGGAGCGGTTTTTGCAGTATTACGTCGATCGCAAGGATCTAAAGCTCGAACTGAAAAACGACAGCGAACCGACGGCCATCATCAACTCGCTCAAAGACTGGATGGACAGCAAGGACGACGACGCGATCACCGGACTGAGCGGCGCCGAAACCAGTTACTACGAGGGCCGGCGGCCGCCGTACGCCGCCCGCAACGGCCCGCTGACCGACCTGGAGGATCTGCTGCTGGTGAAGGGGATCACTCCCGAACTCTATTACGGGACGCCGGAAACCCCCGGGATTTCGCGATACCTGACGGTCTTCGGCATGGCGCCCGGCCAAGGCACCGGGGTCAGCTTCCCCGGCCGAATCAACATGACCACGGCCGATATCCCGGTGCTCTTCGCGCTGCTGCCGGCCGAAAACAAAGAACTGGTGGAGGCCATCAACGAGTTGCGGCAGGACATCGCCTCCGGCAAACAAAAGGTGGACCTGCGCAACCCCGCCTGGTTGAACCAGGTCCCGGGGCTGGCGGAGCTCAAGCTCGACCCCAAGGTGATCACGATGTCGAGCGACCTGTTCCGCGTGGAATCCACCGCCAGCCTGCACGATGCCGAAACCACGGTCACGGCCGTGCTGGAGCGGGTGCAAGCCCCGAAGATGGGAAAATGGACGTGCCGCATCCTGAGCTGGCAGGTGAATTGAAATGAGCCGAAAAGTTCTTGGGCTGGACATACAATCCGAAAGCGTCCGGGCGGTGCTGGTCAAAAGCACCCTGCGCGAAAGCCGCATCGTTGCCTTCACGTCCGCCCCGATCCCCCCGGAGAGCGAGGACGGGGGGGGGCTGCGGGCCGCACTGCAGGCCGTCACCGCCGGCATGGACTTGAAGGACGCCGACTGCGCGGTGTCCGTCCCGGCCGTGCTCTTTTCCTGCCGCAACGTACAGGTTCCCTTCCCCCATCCGAAGAAAATCCGGATGGTCCTGCCGTTTGAAATCGAGCCCTCCCTGCCTTTTTCCGTCGAGGACGTGGCCATCGATTTCAACGTCTTGGGGCCGGGCGCGACCCCGGGCCAGACGGAGGTCCTGGCGGCGGCCGTCAACAAACAGCAGCTCGGCGCCGTCCTGGAGGCGCTCTCCGCCGTGCCCATCGATCCGCAGCGGCTGACCCTGAGCGGGCTCTCCCTCGCCCTGTGGATCGGCCGCAACCCCGAGGCCACCGCCGCCGCCCTGTGCCTGGATGTGGGCGACACCTTCGGGTCCCTGCAGATCGCCAACGGGGCCGGTGTGCGCCTGATCCGCTCCTTTCCCCTGCCGGCGGCGCCGGCCGCCCGCGAGCGCGCCCTGCACCACCACATCCGCACCACGCTCGGCGCGCTGGCCGACCTCGGCGGCGAGGCCGACCGCCCGGCGGAAGCGGTCCTGTCCGGCTCCGGCTTTGGAGAGATCGACCTGGAGCGGTTTGCGGGCGCCCTTCCCATCGCGCTGCGAACTTCAGACCTGAGGCAGGAGCGCCGCATGGCCGGCGCAGAGGACGCATCCGCCTGGGACCCCGGTCTCATGGACGGCGCGCTGGCGCTGGCGCTGGCGGAAATCGAGGGTCTCCAGAGCCTGAGCTTCCACCGCAGTCAATTCCCGGGCAAGAAGGTCCTCTCCCGCCACCGGGAGCCGCTGATCAAGACCGGCGCCCTGGCCGCCGCGGTGCTGGTGCTGATGTTCGCCAGCCTGCTGGTCGAATCGCTCCTGTACCAGCACCGGCTGGAGGGTCTTGACCGGCAGATCGGGGCCGTTTTCAAGGATGCGTTTCCGGAGGCCAAGAAGGTGGCCGACCCCTATCAGCAGATGAAGATCAACCTGCAGGAGCTCAAGAAGGGCGCCGCCCAGCCGGGGGAGTCCCTGCCGACCGCCCGCAGCATCGACCTGATTAAAAACATCAGCGACGGTATTCCCGAGAACATCTCGGTCGTCTTCGACCGCATGGTGATCGGCCCGGATGCCATCCTGATTTCAGGCACCACGGCCGCGTTCAATGCCGTGGACGAGATCAAAGGCCAGCTGGAGCGCATCCCCGCCTTCAAGAAAGTGACCATCAGCTCGGCGAACACGGACCGCTCCGGCAAGGAAGTGAACTTTCAGATCAAGGTGGATCTGTGAACCCGCGAACGATCATGGATTCCGTGCTCAAGCGCGTGAATCTCAGCAAGCTCAGCCGGCGGGAAAAAATCATCGTGGCCGGAGGCGGTTGCGCACTGGTGCTGTTTTTGCTGATTCAATTGGTGATTGCGCCCGTGTTCAGCCACCGGGCCCAGATGCGGCAGGCCGTTAAATCCAAGACGCTCATGCTGGCGGAGATGCACCGCATGAAGTCCGATTACGACGGGCTGAAATCCCGCAGCCGGCAGTCCGAGGCGCGCTTCACCCGGCGCGACAAGGGCTTCACCCTGTTTTCCTTTCTGGATCAGCTGGCCGGCCAGTCCCAGATCAAGGAACGCGTGAATTACATGCGACCCTCGAAAATCGAGCAGAAGAACAGCGCTTTTAAACTCTCGCGGGTGGAGATGAAACTGGAGGCCGTGACGCTGGAGCAGCTCACGACGTTTCTGGCCGGGGTGGAGACCTCGCGCAACGCGGCCGTGGTGAGCAAGATCTCCATTACCCGCCGGGACCAGAAAGAGGGCCTGCTCGACGCCATCTTGCAGGTGGACACCCTGGAGCTTTGAAGAGATGCCTTGGACCCTGAAAATTCGTCGCGTGCTGACAGGGGTCTACCTTCTCGCCGCGGCGCTCGTGTTTCTCTACATCGGTTTTCCATCGGAGGCGCTGCGTGAGCATGTGGCTTCCCGGCTGAGCGCGAGCCTGCCCGGCCTGAACGTGGCGGTCGCCGACGTCCGGCTGTCGCGGCCCGCGGGCATGTCCCTGCGGGGGGTGCGGGTTTCCTATGCCGAAAAACCCTTGGCCGTTGTCGACCGGCTGCGGGTGCAGCCGGAGCTGATGTCGCTGCTGCAGCCGAGGACTGTATACGAATTCAGCGGGGCCGCCGGGTCCGGAGACATCAGCGGCCGGGCGGAGATCGATTCCACGACCCCGCAACCGAAAGCGAGCCTGAATGCGCGCGCCACGGGCGTTCTCCTGCAGCAGATCCCCGGGCTGCAGGAGCTCTACGGCAGCCGGCTCTCCGGACGCCTGGACGGCACCCTCACCATGAGTCCCACGGGCGCCCTGGCGGGGAAGCTGAGCGTCACGGAGGCGCAACTGGAGCTGGCATCACCGGTGTTCGCCCAGACCAGTTTCTCCTTCCGAACGGCGGATGCCGACATCGCGTTTCAGAACCGGACCCTTATGCTGCGCAACGGACGGCTGAAAGGCAATGAACTGGATGCGGAGATCTCCGGCTCCATCGCACTGGGGCAAACCCCCGGTGCCGGCACGGTGAGCCTGAGCGGCCGACTGACGCCGCACCCCGCCTTCATGGCCAAGGCGGAAGGCCGGCTGCCGGCCAATCTGCTGCGCCGCCGCACGGCGATTCCCTTTCGGGTGACCGGTCCGCTGGACGCCCCTGGGTTTTCGCTCAACTGAAAAAGAGAGGTTGAGCCGGAGAGACAAATCCGGCATAATCCGACTATGGTCCAGCGCTACTTTACCGCCGCCAATCTCCTGCTGCTGACGGCCGCCGTTTATTTCGGCGTCTCGATCTTTTACACCGTTCTGGTCTCACGGCTGGACAGCGGCAGCGCGCCCGTGTCTTCGTCCGGAGCGGAGGCCGTGGCCGTGGTCGACGCTCCCGCCAGCCCGTCGGACTACCAGGTGATCGTCGATCGCAACCTCTTCAACTCGGGGCGGCAGGCCCTGGCCGGGGCCGACAAGGCGGCCGTGCCCGGGCTGGACGTGGACAAGCTGAAACAGACCGACCTGAAGCTGAGACTCTGGGGCACCGGCATCGGAGGCAACGGCCAGGCCTACGCCGTCATCGAGGACCAGAAGACCCGGGAACAGCTTCTCTATCGTCTCGGGGACACGATTCAGAACGCCGTCGTCAAGATGGTTTTGCGCGAAAAGGTGGTGCTGACCGTGAGCGGCCGGGACGAAGTCCTGACCCAGGAGGAGCCCGGCGTCACCAAAAGCAACGCACCCGGCCCGGCCCGCGCCGACGCGGGGGCGGCCTTCCGGCCGCCCGCGGCCGAGCCCGTCCAGCAGGTCACCGTCAGCCAGGAGCAGGCCGAGCAGGCCATGGAAAATTTGGGCGACCTGCTGAACCAGGCCACCTTCCGGCCGCACGTCGAGGACGGCCGGCCGGCCGGGATATCGATCACCGGCATCAAACCCAACGCCATTTTCCGCAAACTGCGCTTGCGCAACGGGGACATCATCACCGGCGTCAACGGCCAGACGATCGCCTCGGTGGATGACGCCATGAAAGTCTTCGGCACCCTCTCGACCGAGGGCCCCGTCCAGGTCAAAGTCAAGCGGCGCGGACAGGAAGAAACCCTTGAGTACAAAATCGAATGAGCGCGGCAACCCCGCACCGGGAGTTCATATGAGCATGCGAATCTACTATCGCCGACTGGCAGCAGCGGTCGGAGTCCTCGTTCTCTGCGGCCTGCTGGCCGCATCGCCGGCGGCCGCCCAGCCGGCCGGCCCCGCGGCGTCGGCCAAATCGCCCCCCGAGCAGTTCGTCTCCATCGACTTCAACAACGTCGACATCAATCTATTCATCAAGTTCATGAGCGAGCTGACGGGCACGAACTTTGTGATCGACAACAACGTCAAGGGCAAGGTCACCATCATTTCGCCCGCGCGGATTTCCCTGGACGAGGCCTACCGTGTGTTCGAATCCGTCCTGGAGGTCAACGGGTTCACCACGGTCAAGTCCGGTGAAATCGTGAAGATCGTGCCGGCCCCGGAGGCCCGCACCAAGAACATCCAAACGCTGCTCGAGCAGGAAAAGGCCAACCCCGAGGACCGGGTGGTCACCCAGCTCATCCCGCTCAAGTACGCGGACCCGGAGGAAATCAAGCGCCTGTTCACCCCGCTGGTCTCCAAGAACAGCGTCATTCTGGGCTACGCGCCGGCCAACACGGTCATCATCACCGACGTGCAGTCCAACATCCAGCGGCTGATGAAGATCCTCAAGCAGATCGACGTCTCGGGCGCCGGCCAGCAGATCTCGGTCGTCCCGCTGCAGTACGCGGATGCCACCAAGCTCACCACCCTGCTCACCAATCTCTTCAAGACGACCGCCGCCCCCCGGGCCCCACAGGCCGTCGGGGCCGCGGAGAAGCAGGCGATCATCGTGGCCGACGAACGCACCAGCACCATCGTCGTGCTGGCCAGCGAGGTGGACACTCTGCGCATCAAGCAGCTCATCGCCATGATCGACAAGGAAACCCCCCGCGGCAAGGGCAAGATCAACGTGTACTACTGCGAGCACGCCAACGCCGAGGACCTGGCCAAGGTGCTGCAGGAGATCCCCTCCCAGCAGGCGGGCGCCGGGGGCGCGGGCGGCGGCGCGGCGGGCGGTGCGGCAGGCGGTGCGGCCCGGGGGCCGACCGCGGTGGTCATGGGCAAGGTCCAGATCAATGCCGACAAGGCCACCAACAGCCTCATCATCATGGCCGACAAGGAAGACTACGACGTGGTCGAATCGGTCATCAAGAAACTCGACATCCCGCGCTCCATGGTCTACATCGAGTCGCTCATCATGGAGGTCAACGCCACCAAGAGCATGGATCTCGGGGTGCAGTGGCAGCTCTTCGACCAGACCAACGTGAACAACCAGAATGTCGTTTACGGCGGCAAGTTCGGCGGGGCGGCGGGGGTGCTGAACCCCGCGAACGCCCTGGGCCCCGGGCTGGCCGTCGGCGTGCTGACCGAACCGTTCACCTTCGGCGGGATCACGCTGTCGAACATCAGCGCCATCGTCAACGCCGTCAAGAAGGACGATGACTTCCGCATCCTGTCCACCCCGCAGATCCTGACCACCGACAACGAGGAGGCGCGCATCACCGTGGGCGAGAACCGGCCCTTCCAGACCCGCGCCACCACCGACGTCTCCGGCGGCACCTACGAGTCCTACGAGTACCGCGACGTCGGCAAGATTCTGAAAATCACCCCGCACGTCAGCGAGGGCCGCAACGTGCGCCTGAAGCTCTCGCTCGAGGTGACGAGTCTCGACCGGGTCGCCACCGTGGCCACCACGGCCACCCGCCCGGTCACCAACAAGCGCACCATCGACACCACCGTCCTCGTGCAGGACAGCCACACCGTCGTCATCGGCGGCTTGATCGACGACAACCGCAACTCGAACGAGACCAAGGTGCCTGGGCTGGGCGACATCCCTCTTCTGGGATGGCTGTTCAAGACCCAAAGCGACGCCAACCAGAAGACCAACCTTTACGTCTTTCTCACCCCGCGGGTGATCAAAACCCCCGAGGAGGCCGACAAGCTGGTATCCGACAAGAAAAAACTGCCGGACTCCATCCCCGAAAAATTCAAGGGCGGGGAAATCAAACTCTATAATGACAAGTGAACCGGAACCATGACTCCGCTTTCCGACATACTGGCCGCGCGCGGCACGGTGACCCCGGACATGCTTGCCGCGGCCGACCGGATCCGAACCGAAAAAGGCGGCCAGATCGGCGAGATCCTGGTCCAGCAAAAGGCGATCACCGAGGAGCAACTGCTGGAGGCGATGGGAGCCCAGCTCGACATTCCCTATTGGCCCAAGCTCCCGTTGAACGACCTCGACCCCAGCCTGGTCGCCAAGATCCCCATCCAGTTTCTGAAAAAACACTGCCTGGTGCCGCTCAGCTGCCGCAAGCCGCCGACGGCCGTGGACTGCGGTCTCAACGGGATAGAACTGACCGACCCGAATCGGACCGTCTGCGAGGCCGGCTGCGTGATCGCGGTGCGCGAGCCCATCGAGTTCCAGGCCCTGGACGATCTGGTGCGGATGCTGAACATCCCCGACTACCAGATCGTGCTGTCGGCGCGCGACACGATCCTGGCGGCCATCAACCTGCAATACGACATGGGCCGGGACTCCGCCCAGCAACTGGTCCAGGACCTGGAGGGGGACGGAAGCGCCATCCTCAGCGAGATCGATGAGACCGCCGACCTTCTCGACGACACCAGCGACGCGCCGATCATCAAGCTCGTCAACCACATCATCTCCCAGTCCATCAAGGCGCGCGCGAGCGACATTCACTTCGAGCCCTACCAGAACAGCTTCACCGTGCGCTACCGGGTGGACGGCATCCTCTACGACCTGCTCAGCCCGCCCAAGTGGATCCAGCCCGCCCTGATCTCCCGGGTCAAGGTCATGGCCAAGATGAACATCGCCGAAAAGCGCCTGCCGCAGGACGGCCGCTTCGACGTGCGCGTGGGGGACCAGGACATCGACGTGCGCGTCTCCACCATCCCGACCTCCTTCGGCGAGCGGCTGGTGCTGCGGCTGCTGAACAAGTCCGGCTCCCTGCTGGGGCTCTCGGACCTCGGCCTCTCCCCGCAGCGCATGCAGCTGCTGCAGCGGCTGGTCGCTTCCCCGAACGGCATCATCCTCGTCACCGGGCCCACCGGCAGCGGCAAGACCACGACCCTTTACGCGATCCTGCAAAGCATCAACAAACCCGACATCAACATCATCACGATCGAGGACCCGGTCGAATACCAGATGAAGGGGATCAGCCAGATCCAGGTCAACCCGAAAATCGACCTGACCTTCGCGCGGGGGCTGAGGTCCATCGTGCGCCAGGACCCCGATGTCATCCTCATCGGCGAGGTCCGGGACAAGGAGACCGCCGACATCGCCGTGCAGTCGGCCCTGACCGGCCACCTGGTGTTCTCGACCCTGCACACCAACGACTCGCCCAGCGCCATCACGCGCCTGGTGGACATCGGGGTCGAACCGTTCCTGATCTCCTCCTCGGTGCTGGCCGTGTTCGCGCAGCGTCTGGTGCGGGTGCTCTGCACCGAGTGCAAGCAGCCCTACAGCCCGAAGACCGTCTACCTGCAAAGCATCGGCGTCATGCCGGAGCGGTTCGCGGGCCAGTCCATCTTCAAGGCGGTGGGATGTGAGAAATGCTTCCAGACGGGCTACCGCGGCCGGCTCGGCATCTTTGAAATCATGGTGATGAGCGAGGACCTGAAGACCCTCATCATCCAGACCTACGACTCGAACCGGATCAAAGCCATGGCGACCCAGGAGAAGATGGTCACGCTGCGCGAGGACGGGATCGAGAAGGTGCTGGGAGGGGTGACGACGCTCGAGGAGGTGCTGCGCGTCACGCAGGGGTAGCGGGCGGCCACAGGATAGGAGCACCGAGTGACGAGCGAATTGCAGCGGGTAATACTCAACCAGACAAATTGAAAGGTGCCGGCCAGGCCTAAAAATAGACGTTGATAGGCTGGCCCGCTCCTTTCATCCAGGCTGTCATAAAAAATTACCGGTTTGCACGACAGCGACGATAAACGTTACAGTGTCTGTTTTATTGAAGTGACGGTGACTTCGAGTACGCGAGTCAAAAACGAGAACTTGTTTTTCATCATATCGAATTCCGGTCCCGAGCTTATGAATCGTGCGGTACCTTCAAGAAGGTACCCTGTGCCGGGGCCCATGCGACCGTCGAGTTCCTTGGTCCCGACCGTGAGCAAGACCTTGTTGTTCTGCAGCGTCTTCTTTTCAGTTTTTCTCATTTTCCAAGCGGGAATGAAGAGCCTTTCGTCATCTGGCGTTACGAGGTAGCTGTTCCAGGTGTTTACCACATGGGCTTCGCCATCGGAACATGAGACGATAGAAACGATACCTTCCTTACTGATAACTTCCCGAAATTTTTCTGTGAACATGATTTTTCCCCTTTTCGTCATTTAATTGTGGACAACATCTATCCTTGTTGGCTATAATTAATCACCCCATGAGGGAAAAGTCAAGACAAAATTTCACGGATGCGGTAATTATTTCTTGTAACGACGAAAGGAGATAACGGATGCAATTTGGAATAGGGGTAGAATATGCTTTTCATTCACTTTTTTACATCGTGGACCTTCCTGAACCCAAAACAATCGGAATCAGGCATATAGCAGAACTACATGGTGTTACAGAAAGTTATCTGTCGAAGGTTTTCGCAAAGCTGCGAAAGGCCGGGATTGTCCGATCCATTCCCGGCGTTAAAGGGGGGTACGAACTGGCCAGACGCGCTGAAGATGTTTCTTTTTGGGACATCATTGAGGCGATTGAGGGGCCTTCGTATTTTTTTCAATGTGTTGAAATTCGTAAAAAAAATATTTTTGTGGATGATCCGTCCGTCTTCACGGATAAATGTCCTTGTCTGATAAAAGTGGTCATACAGGAAGCGGAGGAAGAGTTCCGCAACAGGCTAAGGGCCAAGTCGCTGCGTTGGTTGTATGATCAGGTTCACGATAATTTTCCGGAAGGGAAAAAAAGGGCCATCCGCGAATGGATCAAAACCGCATGAGCTTCTCTGCAAGCTCATCCAGGGTCAGATGGCCCTCCGGCTATCCCAAATCCTCGCATGCTCTTTTCAGGATCCTGCCGATTTGGATTTTCTGGGGGCAGATTTTTTCGGCCCTCGAATAGTCGGCCTCAAAGACATTGTCCCGGACGCCGGCCGGCAGCCGGTCAAACAGGCCCCGGGCCATATCCCGACGGCCATAGCCGTGCGCGTACATGGAGCAGCGCAACAGATCGCTGATCGGGATGTTCGGGCCGACCGCTGATTCGCAGATGTTCGCGCACCCGGCGCAGTAACCGGGCGCCGTTTCGCGGGCATATCGCTCCAGCCGTTGCCGGTCATTTTCGGAGAGACGCTGCGGGTTCAGTGCCGCGTCGATATTGGCCTGGAGGATCGTCATGTTCGGCATGGCCGAGCAGATGCTGGCAATCTGCGGGTTTCCCCATACCACCTTGAGCTTGGCCTGTTCGGCGGTGTACCCTTTTTTGAGGAAGTTCTCCGTCATTTTCAGCGCGTCATCGGTCTCGGATCCGATCGAGGAGTAGAAATGGGCCGAGAAGGCGGCCTGGGTCTTCATCGCGGTCAACCCGATTCCGGCCCCGGCACAGGCGTCGACCGCTCTTTTCATCTCATCCTTGACCATCAGCCGGTAGTTGTAGCTCATCATGATCCCGTCGACCCAACCCAGCTTGGCTGCCGCCAGCAGGCCGGCTTCCATGTTCTTGTGGGCGCTGAACCCGAACAGACGGATCGTTCCCTTGGACTTTTCACGCTCGGCCCACGCTTTGACCTCAGGGGTCAGCTCCTTGCCGACATCGCTGACATAATGAAGCAGATACATGTCGACATAGGAGGTGTTTAAGCGCTGAAGCGAGGTGTTCAATTTATCCGCCAGTTCCTGTGCGTTTGAACTGGCGGCCTTGGTTACCAGGAACACTTTTTCCCGGTCGCCCGGAAACTTGGCGAAGTAGTTTCCGATCGCCTTTTCGTTGTTTCCCCATCCGTAGGAATCGGCGGTGTCCCAATAGGTAACGCCCGATCTGAAAGCCTGGCGGAATACGAGCTGGTCGGTCTCTTTCAGGACGCCGCCCAGGGAGAGGATGGAAACTTCAACGCCCGTCTTTCCGAACGGCCGCGTCGGCACGACTTTCTGTTCCGGCGCTTTCGTGGAGGCTTCGGCATGCGCCGGGGTCACGGGACTCAAGGGCAGGAGTGCGGACCCTAAACCGGCCGCACCGGCGGCTTTAATGAAATCTCGTCTTGAAAGGGTTCTCTTCTCGCCGGACATGTGCGAATCCTCCTTGCGACGGTCCAGTTTGGAAGCGGCTTAAAAAGCCTCGATGGGTGACTCCGGAATGGGTACGGCGATCTTACCGGTCCGATCTGATGAAGTCAATAAATCCAAGATGTTCAGAAGAGATCGATTCGGGGGTTTGCCGATGGGTTGCTGAAGGCCCGGGCCAGCTGTTCGTAATGCTCGGCCTCCGCCGTGCGTCCCCGCTTGCGGCAGCCGCCGGCGTAGACAACGCACTTTTGACCCAGAGCACGCCGAGCCGCCTGTCGCTGCACCAGGTCCAGGATATCGCCCTCAAGCAGCTTCACCATGGCGGAAATCCTGAACTGGTCCAGCCCCCAGGCCCGGGAGAGCTGGTCGGCGTGGCCGCCGCGCTTGACGATGAGCGGGGTTTCGATCAGATGCACGGGAATCCGGCAGCTCACCCGCAACCACAGATCGTAGTCTTCGCAGGCGGACAGGCGCTCGTCGAAAAGCCCCACCCGCTCGAAAAGCTCCCGCCGCACCATCACCGCCGAGGGACTCACCAGGCACAGATCGAGGGACGCCTCGAAAATCATACCGGACCGCTTGCGGTGCCGCTTGCCGGGGTTCACCCGGCGGCCGTTTCGCACCCAGAGCTCCTCGGTCTGGCAGATGAGCGCCTCCGGATGCGAAGCGAAAAACGCGACTTGGTGCCGGAGCTTGCCCGGCAGCCAGAGATCATCGGAGTCCAGAAACGCGATCAGGGCGCCCCGGGCTGCGGCGATGCCGGCGTTGCGGGCCGCGCTCACCCCTTGGTTTTCCCGGCGCAGCACCCGGATCGCATCGCCGTAGCCCGCAAGCAGCGAGAAGGTGCCGTCGGACGAGCCGTCGTCCACCACGATCAGCTCGAAATCACCGAACTCCTGCGCGAGCACCGAATCCACCGCCTCCGCCAGGCACCAGGCACGGTTGAAAGTGGGAATGATAACAGAAACCAGCGGCTTGGCAGATTGGGGCTTTACCGCCCTTGTCTTCTCATCACTCATCACTCCGACTCCCCACTCCGACTCACTCTGCTTGCCTCGTTGCTCGTTGCTCGTTACTTGATTAGGCCATTCTTTCGATCTCCCTGAACCGCTCCTCCAACCGCTTGGGTGACACCGGGATTGCGGTTTTGAGCTCCTGGGCGAAGAGCGACACCTTGTACTCCTCGATCATCCAGAACAGCTCCTCCAGCGCCCGGCGCTTTTCGTCCGAGGAGCCGGGCCCCAGCGTTTCCAGCAGCCGCTTGAGCCGCTCGGAGCAGGCCTGCAGGCTCTCCGACTTGACCCGGTCCTTCTCCGGGGCCACGAGCGCCCGCCGGACGCGGATGGCCAGGCCCTGAAGGTAGCGCTCGATATGCGGCAGCCGCTCGGTCTCATAAAGTTCGATGAAATTCTGGGGCACCAGGCGGGACAGGTCCGCGTCCAACCGGCTGCGGATGGCGGCCAAAGGCCCCTTGCCGCCGGAGAGCGCCTCCAGCTCCCGGCGCACCACGGCATAGGACTGAATCACGGGCATCACCGCATACAGCAGGTCGCGGCCGGCCGGAAGGATCTTCGCAGCACCGGCTTCCGCGAGCGCGGCGAACTCCCGCTGCGTACGGGTCGGCGCTGCAAAAAGGCTTTGCATGACGCGCTCGGCCATGGCCTCTTCCAGCCGCCGGGCCCCGCCGAAATAGCGCGCCGCCGGGTGGGTCTCCTCGGGAAGCGCCAGGCTGCGTTTCAGAAACTTCAGCTCCTTGGCGAAATGAACGCCAAACAGCGCGGCCACCCCCCCGGGGTGAGCGGCCGCGGCCTGGTCACGCCGGGTGAAAAGCCTCAGCCGGACCCCCTCCGCCCCGGCCTCGAGGGCCGGGAACGCGACCCAGTGGCTGCCGGCGTTTTTTTCGCTCACGACCGTTTCGGGCAGGTCGCCGAAATCCCAGCGGGTGACCCCGGAACGCTCCCAGCGCTCCCGCACCTCCGGCGGGAGCCGGGTCGCCGCGGGCTGCGACCGCAAAAGGGCGGGGTCCCGGCCGGACAGAAGCTCGCGGCCGTCCGGCGCCGTCAGGGCCAGGCGCATCTTCAGGTGATCCGGCAGCGCCGTGGCCGGCCAGGCCGAGGCCGGGATATCGACCCCGAAGCGCCGGTGGATGAACTCGGCGAGCGCGCTGAGAAAGGGGCCCTTGCCTCTGGGCATCTCGCGCAGAATGACCTCCACGGTTTCGTTCAAGGGCACCAGGCGCTTGCGAAGGGCCTTGGGCAGCCCTTTGAGGAGGGTCTCCGCCTTTTCCCGCAAAAGCCCGGGCACCAGCCACTCCACGACGGCCGGCGGCACCGCCGGGGCCAGTGCGGCCGGCACGCGCAGCGTAACGCCGTCGGCATCGGATCCCGGCTCGAAACGGTACCGCAGCTCAAGCGCTCGCCCCGCCGCCTGAAGACGCTCCGGGAAAAGGCCCAGTTCGCCCTCATCCGGGCGGTAGTTCATGAGGTCCTCCTCGCGCATGCGCAGGAAGCCGTCACCACCCCGCGTCTTGATCAGGTGAGCGAGCGAACGCAGGTCGTAGACCGGCTCGAGCCGTTCCCGGTAAAACGCCGCAAGGGCCTCATCGCCGACCAGCAGGTCCCGGCGGCGGAGCCGGTTCTCCAGCTCCGCCACTTTCGCGGCCAGGCGCTGGTTGTGCTGCAGGAAAGCGAGGGGTTTGGCGATGCGCCCGCCCGCCAGCGCCTCGCGGACGAAGATCTCGGAGGCCTCCTCCGGCCGGACCCGGCCATAGGAGACGGGCCGGCCGGGGACGATGACCAGGCCGAAGAGCGTGACCTGCTCGGTGGCCACCACCTCGCCGCGGCCGGGCTCCCAGCGCGCGTCCCGGTAGGTCGACCGGCACTGGCGGCCTCCCAGTTTCTCCAGCCAGCCGGGGTCGATGGTGGCCACGGTGCGCGCAAACAGCCGCGAGGTTTCCACCATCTCGGCCGCCACGATCCAGTTTCCGGCCGAGTTGAACAGCGCGGAGCCCGGGAAAATCATGGCCTCGCGCTCTTTGGCGGCCCGGTAGATGTTCTTCTCTTTTTGGAAGGCGATGTTGGCGAGAAAGCCGCTCAGAATGCAGCGGTGGATGCGGCCGAAGGCGGGGTCCGCCAGGCCGGCCGCGGCCGCCGCTTCCTCTTTTTCACCCCGGGGGCGCCCGGCCACCGGCGCCAGGCCGGCCGCGGCTCCCTTCCGAATCCCGAACTCGCGGGCGACCTCCATGATTTGACGAAAAACGTCCTCCCACTCGCGCATCCTTCGGAACGAGAGGAAATGCTGGCGGCAGAAGCGCCGCATCGCCCCGCTGCCCTTCAATTCCTGCCGGGCCAGCCCGAAGCGGCTCCAGATCTCCAGCAGCGTCAGGTAATCCGAGTGCGGGCGGTTGAAGGCGGCATGCGCCCGGCCGGCCTCCGCGGTTTTGTCCACCGGCCGCTCGCGCGGGTCCTGAATGCTCAGGGCCGCGGCCAGGACGGCGATCTCCTCGACGCAGCCTTCCTCTCGGGCCTCGATCAGCATCCGGGACAGCCGCGGGTCCAGCGGAATCCGCGCCATCAGGCGCCCGATCTCCGTCAGCTCGACCCCGCTTTCCGATTTCCCGGCATCCGGTTTTACGGCATCCGATTTTACGGCATCCGGGCGTTTCGGGCCGGTGCTCTCTGAACCGCGCCCCGTGCCCTTTTCGGCAGGCCGCGCGCCCTGCCCCTTGTCACGTTCCTTTATCGCCCCCAGCTCGGAGAGCAGCCGGAAGCCGTCGGCGATGCTGCGCGCATCGGGAGGGTCGATGAAGGGGAACTCCGCGACATCGCCCAGATCGAGGGCCAGCATGCGCAGGATGACCTCCGCTAGGTTGGCCCGCAGGATCTCCGGCGGCGTGTACGCGGGCCGGCCCAGGTAGTCCTCCTCGGAGTAGAGGCGGATGCAGGTCCCGTTCGAGACCCGGCCGCAGCGCCCCTTGCGCTGGTCGGCGCTGCTGCGGGAGACGGGCACCACCGGCATGGCGGTGGTGCGGGTGCGGGGCGAGTACCGCGGGATGCGGGCCAGCCCCGTGTCCACCACAAAGGTGATGCCGGGGATGGTGAGAGAGGTCTCGGCGACGTTGGTGGCGACGATGATCTTGCGGCCGTGGGCCGGGTGAAACACCCGGCCCTGCTCGGCCGCGGTCAGCCGGGCGAAAAGCGGCAGCACCAGGGTGCCGGGCGGGCTGGCCCCCGCGATGATTTCGCAGGCCTCGCGGATGTCCTGCTCGGTGGGCATGAAGACGAGGATGTCGCCCGCGCGCCGTTCCTGCTGGATCCGCCGCACGGCGCTCGCGGCCTGCTCCACGGGGGTGAGCTCGCCCTCGCCGCGGGTCTCCTCCGGCGGCTCGTAGCGCACCTCCACCGGGTAGGTCCGGCCGGAGACTTCGATGACGGGCGCCTCGCCGAAGGCCTTGGAAAATTTGGCGGTGTCGATCGTGGCCGAGGTGATGACCACCCGCAGGTCGCGGCGCCGGCGGATCAGGGTCCGCAGGTAGCCCAGGATGAAATCGATGTTGAGGCTGCGCTCGTGGGCCTCGTCCACGATGAGGGTGTCGTAGGCGGAAAGCGTCCGGTCGCCGGTCGCCTCGGCGAGCAGGATGCCGTCGGTCATGACCTTGATGTAGGCCGCCGGGGAGGTGGCGTCCTGGAAGCGGATCTTGTAGCCCACGGCCTGCCCGATGCCCTGCCCCATCTCCTCGGCGATGCGCCGGGCCACCGCCTGGGCCGCGATCCGCCGCGGCTGGGTGTGGCCGATCAGCCCGTCGACGCCCCGTCCGGCCGCGAGGCAGAACTTGGGGATCTGGGTGGACTTGCCGGAACCGGTGTCGCCGGAGACAACCACCACCGGGTGCCTGCGGATGGCGGCGATGATTTCATCCTTTTTCGCCGTGATGGGAAGCTGTTCGGGAAAGGTGAACGCCGGAAGGTTCTGCCGGCGCCGGGTCCTGGCCGCGACGGATTCCGCCAGCCGGGCCTCGAGCCGGCTGACCGCCGCTTCGGTCAGGGCATCGTCCCCGGCGCGGCGCATCCGGGCCACGCCGCGCCGCAGCGCTTCGCGATCCGTGGCGATGGTCTCGGACAGCAGGGATTCAATGCGGCGGATCCTGGATCGAAGGGTAACCACGTGCTTGGCAGATTCACTTTGGCGATACGTAGACTTTGAGCCTCCAGGCATCCTGCAGGATGCCCTCATCGGTGTTTTCGCTCAAAAGAATGACGATTTCCCGATGACGCGCTCTGATCTCAAGCAAGTAACGATTGATTTTTTCCGTGTCGATATTCATAGGAGCGATGCCTCTAACATCAACCCGGCGCACTCACGATATTTCCTGGACACATACTCGATCAAGTCGGTCCTGAGGTCCGGGTCGCGGTCGACCAGAAGCAACCCCTCAACGAAAATTCGCTTTAGAAAAGTAAACGGTGCTCCGTTTAAAATGGTCACATCGAAGAAGTCCGCATCGGCTGCGACCCCCGCGCCTCGGAGATTTCGTGATATTCTTTCCCTTAAATCGGAGGAGATCTCAAAGGGATTCTGATTGGGGTCGCGCAGGAAGACGCCTACATCGATGTCCCGAAAATCTTCCCAACGAGCAAAAGAACCATACAGATAGGCAAACACCAGTCGAGGGTCCGATTCAAGGACGATTTTTACCGCTGCTATGATATTCTTCCGTGCGTCCATAATTATCTGGCAGGCCGTTTTGGAGCATCATCAGGATATGCGGTTTTGCATGTTAGCAGGGTTTTTTAGTTTTTACAACCAATTGCGATGAGTTGCGTTGGAATGAATCCGCTTGGCATATCCATCGGGGGCTGCTATGAGACGACATAAAGCAACTTGATCAGGAGGCGCCGTGAAATCCTACCGCAAGGAGCTCTGGTTCGAGGTCCCCGGGCGCCGGGGGTTCATCAACATCACCCCCCCGGTGGAGCAGTGCCTGAAGGAGAGCGCCATCACCGAAGGGCTCGTGCTGGTGAACGCCATGCACATCACGGCCTCGGTCTTCATCAACGACGACGAACGCGGGCTGCATCACGACTACGAGGTTTGGCTCGAAAAGCTCGCGCCTCACGAGCCGGTCTCCCAGTATCGGCACAACGTCGGCGAGGACAATGCCGACGCCCACATGAAGCGCCAGATCATGGGCCGCGAGGTGGTGGTGGCCGTAACCCAAGGCCGGCTTGACTTCGGGCCGTGGGAACAAATCTTTTACGGTGAGTTCGACGGCCGCCGGCGCAAACGGGTGCTGGTGAAGATCATCGGGGAATAAATAACGAAATCGGTTGCCCGATTCCGTTATTTATATGGCTGCCTTGGCAGGCCAAGGCCGGGTCAATCCTTTTCGGATCCTCCACCAAAAGGGAGGGTCTATCAAAACATATTCGTTTTCAACGCTTCAAACGTCCAAGGAGGCCGCAATGCCAAAAGCCATTCGCATCCACCAACACGGAGGCCCCGAAGTCCTGAAATTTGAAGAGCTCGAGCCCGGCCCGCCCGGCCCCGGAGAGGCGCTGGTGCGCCACGAGGCCGTCGGCCTGAACTACATCGACGTCTACCACCGCACCGGCCTTTACCCCTTGCCCGGCCTGCCGGCGACCCCGGGCCTGGAGGCGGCCGGCGTGGTCGCCGGGATCGGCCCGGGCGTGACCGAGGTCGCCGTCGGCGACCGCGTCGCCTACGCCGGAGCGCCGCCGGGGGCCTATGCCGAGGTCCGCCGCATCCCGGCCCACCGGCTGGTGAAGCTGCCGGCGGAGATCTCGGCGCTTCAGGCCGCCGCCATGATGCTGCAGGGCATGACGGCACGCTACCTGCTCAAAGGCTGCTGGCACGTTGAAGCGGGAACCACGCTTTTGATCCACGCCGCCGCCGGCGGCGTGGGCCTCATCGTCTGCCAGTGGGCCCGGCACCTGGGGGCCACCGTGATCGGGACCGTAGGCAGCCCCGAGAAGGCCGAGTTGGCCCGCGCCCACGGCTGCCAGCACCCCATCGTCTACACCCAGGAAGACTTCGCGGCCCGCGTGAAGGAGATAACGGACGGCCGCGGCGTCGACGTGGTCTACGACTCCGTGGGCCAGACCACCTTCATGAAGTCCCTGGACTGCCTGCGGCCCATGGGGATGATGGTCTCCTTCGGCCAGTCCTCGGGGCCGATGCCCCCCTTCGACATGGCGGTGCTGGCCCAGAAGGGCTCGCTGTTCCTGACGCGGCCGACCCTCATGACCTACACCGCCCGGCGCGAGGATTTGCTGGCCCATGCCCGCGATCTTTTCGAGGTGGTGGGCAGCGGCGCCGTGAAGGTCGAGGTGCGCCGGACCTACCCGCTCTCCGAGGCCTCGCGCGCCCACCGGGACCTGGAGGGGCGCAAGACCACGGGCTCTTCGGTTTTCACGGTCTAAATGGCCGCAGGGGCTAAAATTCCACTTGTAATTTGGTATGGATTCTGTATTCTTAAGCGCTATACGGATTCAAAATCCCCTCATAATTCCGACGGAGGATGATTGGAATGGCTGAAGAAGCGATCAAAATCAGCGGCAAGAAAAAAAGCACCTTCATCGACAAGGTGCGACAGGTGCTGCCGGAGGGAGGCAATCTCAACCTCTGTCTCACCTGCGGCGCCTGCTCGTCCGGCTGCCCGGCGACCGGTCTCTCGGGCATGGACCCGCGCAAGTTCCTGCGCATGGCGGCCCTCGGCATGGACGAGGAGATCCTGAAATCGGACTGGGCCTGGCAGTGCACCATGTGCTGGCGTTGCATGTACGTCTGCCCGATGAAAATCGACATCCCGCAACTGATCTTCCACACCCGCAAGAGCTGGCCGCGCGAAGACCGCCCCAAGGGGATCCGCGGCTCCTGCGACATGGCCCTCAAGCACGACACCTGCAGCGCCATGGGCGCCAGCGAGGAGGACTTCCGCTTCGTGGTGGAGGACGTCGTCGAGGAGGTCCGCAACACCCAGGTGGGCTGGGAGGAGCTGCAGGCGCCGATTAACAAGCAGGGCGCCATGTTCTACCTCAACCAGAATTCGCGCGAGCCCGTCACCGAGCCGGACGAGATGGTGCCGCTCTGGAAGATCATGCACAAGGTCGGCGCCGACTGGACCTACGGCACCAAAGGGTGGGCGGCCGAAAACTACTGCATGTTTCTGGCCGACGACGTGGCATGGAAACACATCGTGGAGGTGAAGGCCAAGGCCGTGGACGACCTGGGGTGTAAATACTGGGTCAACACGGAGTGAGGGCACGAACTCTTCGCAGTCCGGGCCGGACTGAAAAAGTACAACATCCCCCACAAGTTCGAGATCACCACCATCATTCAACTCTACGCGCAGTGGATCCGCGAGGGCAAGCTCAAGGTCAACTCCGACTGGAACAAGGACCTGAAGGTCAAGTTCACGGTCCAGGATCCCTGCAACCAGGTGCGCAAGACCTTCGGCGACGCCTACGCCGATGACCTGCGATTCGTGACCAAGTGCGTGGTCGGCGAGGAGAATTTCGCCGACATGACCCCCAACCGCTCGAACAACTACTGCTGCGGCGGCGGCGGCGGTGCGCTCCAGGCGGGTTACACGGAGGCGCGGCGGACCTACGGAAAGATCAAGTTCGACCAGATCATGGCCACGGGCGCCACTTACTGCATCGCGCCCTGCCACAACTGCCATGCCCAGATCCACGACCTGAGCGAACACTACGAGGGACATTACCACACGGTGCACCTGTGGACCCTCATCTGCCTGTCTATGGGCATCCTGGGGCCGAACGAGCGCGCCTACCTCGGCGAGGACCTGGCGGAGCTTCTGATTCCGGAAACCAGAGAGGCGGAGGAGTAAAAAAAGTTCCGAATGATGAGTCACAAGTAACGAGTTAAAAAAGAAAAACGCAAAAAAAACCCGATCCGGAATGGATCGGGTTTTTTTGTTCGGCTGAAAACCCTTGCTCGGCCAATGGCTTTTTTTGGCTCTTACTCAGAACTCATCACTCAGCACTCAGCACTCGCCGTTTTTCAGGCGGCCCGTTCCAGCTTGACCGCGCAGACCTTCAACTCGGGAATGCCCGATATCGGGTCCAGCGCGGCGTTGGTCAGGCGGTTGGCGGCGGCCTGGGCGTAATGGAACGGCAGGAAAACCGTCCCCTCGACGGCCTTGGGGGAAATCTTGACCCGCGCCCGGATGCGGCCGCGGCGGGAGGCGATACCCACTTCCGCCCCGTCCTCGACCCCGAAGCGCTTCGCGTCTTCCAGTGAAATCTCGACAAAGCACTCCGGCGCGATCTCGTTCAAGCCGCCGGTCTTCATGGTCATGGTGCCGGTGTGGTAATGATAAAGCACCCGGCCGGTCGTGAGGTAGAGCGGGTAGTCGCGGTCCGCGATCTCCGCGGGCGGCAGATAGTCGATGGCGTTGAAAACGCCCCGGCCGATGGTGAACTGCTCACGGTGCAGGATCGGCGTCCCCGGGTGCTCCTCGTTGGGGCAGGGCCAGTGAAGGCCCTGCTGCTCGATCCGTTCGTAGCTGATCCCCGCGTAGGAGGGGGTCACGGTGCGCAGTTCGTCCATGATCTGCCGGCTGTCCGCGTAAGACATGGGATGCCCCATGCGCGTGGCGATGTCGCAGAGGATGCGCCAGTCATCGCGCGCCTCGCCCGGCGGTTCCACCGCCTTGCGCACCCGCTGCACCCGGCGCTCGGTGTTGGCGAAAGTCCCGTCCTTTTCGGCGAAACACGCCGAGGGCAGCACCACGTGCGCCAGGCGCGCGGTCTCGGTCAGGAAGATGTCCTGGACCACCAGAAACTCAAGGTGGCGCAGGGATTTTTCGGCGTGGTTCAGGTCGGCATCGGAGACGAGCGGGTTCTCGCCGATGATGTACATGGCCTTGAGCCGGCCGTCGTGGGCGGCCGGCAGCATCTCGGTCACCTTCATGCCGGGCTTGTCCGAAAGATCGGCGACCTTCCAGGCGGCCGCCATGCGCCCGCGCGCCGCTTCATCCGCCACTTTCTGGTAACCGGAGAAGACATCCGGCAGCCCGCCCATGTCGCAGGCGCCCTGGACGTTGTTCTGGCCCCGCAGGGGATTCACGCCGCCGCCCGGCATCCCCAGGTGGCCGCAGAGCATGGCGAGATTGGCCAGGGACTTGACGTTGTCGGTGCCGGTGGTGTGCTGGGTGATGCCCATGCAGTACAGGATACTCGCACGCTCCGCGCCCGCGTACATGCGGGCGGCCTCGATCAGATCCGCGGCCGGGATGCCGGTTATCTTTTCGACACGCTCGGGGGTGAACGCCTCCACCGCTTTCCGGAGGGCGTCGAAGCCCACGGTGCGGTTTTCCACAAACCCCTGGTCCTGGAGGTTCTCGGCGATGATCACGTGCATCAGGCCGTTGATCCAGGCCACGTCGGTGCCGAGATGGGGCCGAAGCCATTTGCGGGCGTAGCGGGTCATCGTGATGCGCCGCGGGTCGACCACGATGAGCTGCTTGCCCTTCAGGTGCACGGCGCGCTTGACGAAGCTCGAGATGACCGGGTGGTTTTCGGAGGTGTTGGAGCCGGTGATCAGGATGACGTCCGCCTGCTCGATGTCGCCGATGGTGTTGGTCATCGCCCCGCTGCCGAAGGCTGCGGCCAGACCGGCCACAGTGGAGGAATGTCAGAGGCGGGCGCAGTGATCGATGCTGTTGGTCTTGAGCACCGCCCGGGTGAACTTCTGGGCGATGTAGTTCTCCTCGTTGGTGATGCGGGCCGAGGTCAGGACACCGATGCTCTCGGGGCCGGAGGCGGCCTTGATCTCGCCGAGCCGACGGGCCACCAGGTCCAGCGCCTCGTCCCAGGAGGCTTCCCGGAAGCCGTCGTTTTCCTTGATGAGCGGCCGGGTCAGACGCTCGGGGGATCCGATGAAGTCGAAGCCGAAACGGCCCTTGACGCAGAGGCTTCCGAAGTTGGGCAGCGCGTTTTCAACCCCGGTGACCTTGACCACCCGGTTGTCCTTGACGTGCAGTTCCATCTGGCAGCCGACCCCGCAGTAGGAGCAGGTGGTGCGCACTTTGCGGGTTTCCCAGGGCCGCACCGCGTAGCGCGCGTCCTTTTCCACCAGCGCCCCCGTCGGGCAGGCCTGGACGCACTCCCCGCAGAAGATGCAGTCGGAGTCCCGGTAGGGGCGATCGCCCGCGGCGATGATCTTGCTCTTGGAGCCGCGATAGCCGAAGTGAATCGCCTGATTCACCTGAATTTCGTTGCAGGCCTGGACGCAACGGCCGCACTGGATGCAGCGTGAAAAATCGCGCACGATGAAGGGGTTGACGTCTTCGATGGGATAGCGCGGCGCCGTGGGTTCAAACCGTTCGCCGCTGACCTGGTAGCGGTAGGCCAGGTCCTGGAGCCGGCAATCCCCCCAGACCGGGCAGAGCTCCTGGCTGCCGTCGTCGCGTTGAACCGTCAGCTGGAAATCCGTCCAGTTGCGTCCGTCCGAGCCGCGCACGGCGCAGTTGTGGTTGCCCGAGGAGAGCAGCAGCTGAAGGACCATCCGCCGGGCGGCGACGACCTTGGGGGATTCCGTCTGCACCACCATCCCGGCCGCCGCCGGCATGGCGCAGGCGGCGACCAGGGAGCGGGCGCCCTGGACCTCCACGACACAGACCCGGCAGGCGCCGGTGGGCGAGGCCCCCTTGAGATGACACAGCGTTGGGATGTCGATGGAATTGCGCCGCGCCACCTCCAGGATGGTTTCACCCGGCTCGAAGGCGAAGCGGTTTCCGTTGATGACGATCGGATCGGTCTTGTCGTTCATAGGCTCTTCACTTGTCCTGGCGGGATCGGGCTTTCAGCCCCTGGTCGTCCAGCGGATTTTGTATCTGAACCCGCCGGCTTTGTCAATTGGGCCGCGACCAGACCCCGCGGGATTGGAGGTGGAGCAGGCCGTGGTAGGCGATCACTCCCAGCATGGCGCCGATCGTGTCCGCCAGCCAGTCCCAGGGGTCCGCGCTACGGCCGGGCACGAAGTACTGGTGAATTTCGTCGGTCAGGCCGTAGAGCGCGGCGGACACCAGGCTGGCGTTGGCCATGGTCCAGCCGGAGGCGTTCGGCCAGCGGGAGCGGTAGGCGCGGTAGAAAAGAATGCCGAGAAGGCCGTAGGCGCCGGCGTGCAGGAGCTTGTCCGCGTGGGAAAATTCCGGCAGGTCCACCGGGTGTTCCGAACCCGACATCATAAAAATGAAAAGCGCGTAGCCGATCAGCGGCAGCCAGTAGCGGAGGAAGCGGTTCACTTTTCAGAAACCCGTCGTCGGCCGCCGCCGGCCGTGGCGCGCCTCGCAGGGCGCGTTCTTGGTGACGTGCCGGCACAGCTTTCGGCACCACACGGAGATGAAGGTGCGGCAGCTGCCGTCCATGGCCTCGGCCTTGGCGAAATCCGCGTTTTCGCAGCGCAGGTCGCAGAACACGACCCGGCTCGTGGTGACGCCGGCATTGGCCGGCACGCTTTTGGGTTTTCTGACGGCCATGGGGTTGGTCCTTTGGCGCCGATGCCGATGCGAAGGCCCGGCGCCCGTGGAGGCGGGCTTCCGGTGCCCGGTGGGCTCCCTAAAATCCGTCGAAACCAATCGCCCGCTGCCGGATGTTCTCCGACACTGCGGCGATGAACCGGTCGTGGGTGATCCCGTAGGTCACTTTGCCGTCCAGCGTCCGCACGGCGAGCGTCCCGTTTTCCTTCTCCTTGGCGCCGATGGTCAGGGTGAGCGGCACCTGGTTGAGCTGGGCTTCGCGCACCTTGCGGTTCAAGCTTTCGGTGCGGCTGTCCACCTCCGCGCGCAGGCCGGCCGCCTCGAACCGGGCCTTGACCTCCTGGGCGTAGGCGCTGAGCTCGTCGTTCATGGGCAGGATCACCGCCTGAAACGGGGACATCCACAGCGGGAAGCGTCCGGCGAAATGCTCGACGAGGATCCCCAGGAACCGTTCGATGGAGCCGTAGATCACGCGGTGGATCATGATCGGCCGTTTGCGCTCGTTGTCCGTGTCGATGAAGTGCAGGTTGAAGCGCTCGGGCAGCGACATGTCGAGCTGGATGGTGCCGCACTGCCAGGTCCGGCCGAGGGCGTCCTTGATGTGGATGTCGATCTTGGGGCCGTAGAAGGCGCCGTCGCCCTCGTTGAGCTTGTACTCACGGCCATAGGCGTCGAGGGCCGATCGGAGCCCGCGGGTGGCCAGCTCCCACTGCGCGTCGGTGCCGATCGATTTCTTCGGCCGGGTGGAGAGCTCCAGGTGAAACCCCAGGCCGAAAGCCCCGTAAATGCGCTCCACCAGCCGCAGCACGCCCAGGATCTCCTGCTCGATCTGCTCCGGGGTCATGAAGATGTGGGCGTCGTCCTGGTGGAAGGCCCGCACCCGGAACAGCCCCGAGAGCACCCCGGAGAGCTCGTGGCGGTGGACCAGCCCGATCTCGGCCGCCCGCAGGGGCAGGTCCCGGTAGGAGTGCGGCTTGCGGTTGTAAAGCAGCATGCCGCCGGGGCAGTTCATGGGCTTGATGGCGTACTCCGTCTCGTCGATGGTCGTGGAGTACATGTTCTCGCGGTAGTTCTCCCAGTGGCCGGAGCGCTCCCAGAGCGAACGGTTGAGGATGATCGGGGTCTTGGTCTCCACGTAGCCGGCGGCCCGGTGCTCGCTGCGCCAGTACTCCAGCAGCGCGTTCCAGATGACCATGCCCCTGGGGTGGAAAAACGGCATCCCGGGCGCTTCGTCGTGAAAGCTGAAGAGGTCCAGGGCCTGGCCGATCTTGCGGTGGTTGCGGCGCTTGGCCTCCTCGAGGAAGGTGAGGTAGGCGTCGAGTTCCTTCTTGTCGAAGTAGGCCGTGCCGTAGATGCGCTGCAGCTGCGCCCGGGTGGGATCGGCGCGCCAGTAGGCGCCGGAGACCTTGAGCAGCTTGATCGCCTTGACGAGCCCCGTGTGCGGCACGTGCGGCCCGCGGCAGAGGTCGGCGAACTCGCCCTGCTCGTAGACGGAGATCGTGCCGTCCGGAAGCTCCCGGATCATCTCCAGCTTGTAGGGCTCGTTGCGGTAGAACTCGAGCGCCTCCGCCTTGGTCACCTCGCGCCGGCGGACCGGCAGCTTGGCCTTGATGATCTTCTGGATCTCGGCCTCGATGGCGGGGAAATCCTCTTCGGAGACCGGCGGCATGTCGATGTCGTAGTAAAACCCGTCTTCGACCACCGGGCCGATGGTCAGCTTGGCGTCCTTGTACAGACGCAGGATCGCCTGGGCCATGACATGGGCGGCGCTGTGGCGCATGACCTGCAGCGCCTCCGGGTCCTTGGTGGTGACCAGCCGCACCGTCGCATCGCGCTCGATGGTCGCCTCCAGGTCCACCAGCCGGTGGTCCAGCTCCATGGCGACACAGTTGCGGGCCAGGCCCTCGGAGATGCTGCGGGCCAGGTCCAGGCCGGAAATGGCCTTATCAAAAGACTTTATGTTACCATCCGGAAGTGTTATGTTGATCATGATGAGCCGTCTCTTGTCTGCCGTTGAGAGTTATCACGTCGGGGCGTTGACGCCCTGAGGGGCTGTCCGGTCCGCCGGTCGCCCGTCGGCCCGAACAAAAAAACAAAAGACCGGCTGACGGGTCCACCGGTCGATTGTTTATGTTACACCGATTCGCCCGATTCTACAACCGGCAGCGCCCACGCCCATCGTTTTGCCTACGAATTTGTAATGCTTAAAGAAAAGGAACGGACGGGTCAAGCAGAAAATGGTTGTAGACGGATCGCTTCGGTACGACATCATCGACACCCTCCCGGATCTTGACGCCCTCGCCGTAGAGCTCGAGCGCGAACCCCTTCTGGGGATCGACCTCGAAGCCGACTCCATGTATCACTTCCAGGAGAAGGTGTGCCTGATCCAGCTCGCCACGGCGCGGCGCAACGTGATCATCGACACGATCGCGGTCAGGGACCTGGCCCCGCTCAAACCGGTTTTCCGGAACCCGGACATCCTCAAAGTGTTCCACGGCGCCGATTACGACGTGCGCTCCCTCTACCGGGACTTCGAGATCCGGATCAACGCCCTCTTCGACACCCAGCTCGCCTGTCGCTTCCTTGGTTTCAAGGAGACCGGCCTGGAAGCGGTGTTGAAAAACACTTTCGGCGTGAGCGTCGACAAAAAATACCAGCGCAAGGACTGGTCCCTGCGGCCGCTGCCGGCGGGCATGCTGGCGTACGCCGCCTCCGACGTGCGCTATTTGCTGCCGCTGGCCGAGCGGCTGGAGGAGGAGCTCGCGGCCAAGGATCGCCTGGCCTGGGTCAAAGAGGAGTGCCGGCTGCTGAGCAAGGTCCGGCCGGCCGCCGCCGACGAGGGGCCGCTGTTTCTCACCTGCAAGGGGGCCGGGCGCCTGGACCCGCGCGGACTGGCCGTCCTGGAAAATCTCCTGCAGCTCCGCCGACAGCTCGCCTGCCGCAAGGACCGGCCCCCCTTCAAGGTCTTCAACCCCGACACGCTTCTGACCCTGGCCGCGGCCAGGCCGGAGGCTCGCGAAGCGCTCGAGCAGGCCCGAATCCTGAGCGCTACCCAGCTGGAACGCCACGGCCGCGAGGTCCTCGCCGCCATCCAAAAAGCCATGGAGCTCCCGGCATCTCAGCTGCCGCGCTACCCGCGCCAGAAATCCAAGACCATCCCCGCCGTGGTGTCCAACCGCATCCAGGCCCTGCGCAGCTGGCGCGAGTCCCAGGCGCGCCGGTTGAAAATCGACCCCTCCCTGATCTGCTCCAAAGCCACGATGGGGGCGCTGGCCGAACGCCGGCCCCTGAAAATCGAGGATCTCGCCGATCTGGACGGGCTGAAGCAGTGGCAGCGGAAGGCGTTCGGCAAGGAGATCCTGGTCGCACTGCAGAAAGTGCGCTGAACGCCATGGCCGAAACGACCTTTTTCTTCTCCTCCGGGAACCTGCGGCTCGAAGGGGTGCTGGAGCGTGGGTCGGAGACCAAGGGAGCGGTCATCACCCATCCGCACCCCCTTTACGGGGGCGACATGGACAACCCCGTGGTCCTGGCCCTGCGCAACGCCTATCGTCGCCAGGGGTTCAGCACCCTGCGCTTCAACTTCCGCGGGGTCGGCGCCAGCGAGGGCCGTCACGACCAGGGGATCGGCGAACGCCGGGACGTGCAGGCCGCCCGCTCCTGCCTGGCCGGGCTGGGGATGACGGAGATCGACCTGGCGGGATATTCCTTCGGCGCCTGGGTCAACGCCGGCGCGAACGAGGGCTTTCAGCGCATGGTGATGGTCTCCCCGCCGCTCGCCTTCATCGACTTCGGGCCGCCGGCGCCCATCGCCAACCTGGGTCTCATCGTCACAGGAAGCCGGGATGAGATCGCCCCGACGGGCATGATCGAAAGCGTCCGCGCCCGCTGGAACCCGTCGGCCGCCTTCGAGGTGATTGCCGGGGCGGATCACTTTTACTCCGGATTCCTTAAGACCCTCGAGGATATTGTCGCAGCAGATATCTAATCGCCACCCGAAGCCTCTTGTCTGTCGACCACCAACTACGCCGCAACGAGGCCGGCATATGTGGCCGAGCCACTCAAGATCCCTCGCCATAAAAACCCCACAAGCCTAAAACTTGCAGTGCGGACATCGAACGTTATAAGATCGGGCCCCGCAAAAGCGATAGATATGGCCAAGCCGAAGGGCATTTTCACAGATGGCCGGCTTCCCGTGTTTCATCCGACTAATCACCAAACAGCCAATTCTGAGATTGTTTCCGCGAATCACAGTGGCTTTTTGCCCATAGAGCCCACCCGCGTCTGAACTAATCTGCAATTCTCTGAATCGATATTACAAGGTCGGCAATAGGGGGACGATTGGGGTGAGGCCGACTTTGTTCTTGGGGATTCTTAAAGTGATGGCATGGGCAGTGATCCATTCGTACGCTTAAGTAAAATCCAAACTTTACCGATAAAACACCGTATCGCTACCATGGGCAGATTAATGCGGACGATGGCTCGAAAGGTAACTGCAAGTAAAAAATGTCAAACCACAAAGGGAAACCAGTCGATCGTAAAACGGCCTAAGGCGCAATTCGACATCAAGGTTTTGCGCTTCGTCAAAAGATACGGGTGTCCAAATCGAGGACCGGTACATGCAAGCAAGGCCCTTGACTTCAAGGCCTTCTCGGCGCAGGAAGACAGAAGGCGAAAATGCCCTATTTGAAATTCCAAACTGAGAGGGGAACAACAGTTGCATTGGTCTACGTTCATACGGCTCATCTGCCTTCTGGCAATCGGCGCAGAATGTTTTCCCATATTATTGTGGGCATCCCCTCCTTGCGTAAGTAATGCGGAATATCAGGTATATGCTGCGGTCCTTTTCCCTCAAGACAGCGACGATCTAATGGGTGGCACAACGCCAGACAATGTTTCACAGCTGCAGGGCGTGCAAATGAGAAGACCGGAGTTGGAAGGCATCTGGCCGGGCCCCTTCCTCGTAAGTCTGACCACGACTGCCATCCACATCATCGAAACCGAAACGCCTGACCACGATGCGGCAAAAGATCTTGCGGCAAGGAACCTGGAGGGATGCACGATTGGAAAACACGGGTTTCTGGCGGCAGTCCCGCCCGCGAAACAAAAAGAAATAGCTTTTATCTCAGAAGAGCATCGCAAGTCCAACTTCGCAGCAGGTGGATGGGTTGCTTTCCGCCGGGAGCATGTGATGGAACCGTGCCTGACAAGCTTTTCGAGAGTCAGATTCAATCTCGACAACACCACGGCAATAGTGGAGGTCGAAAACGTTTGCGACTACGAGATGGGCACCGGCTACCGGGTTCTTCTGAAGCGTTCTTCCGGTGAGCATCCATGGAGGATCGCCGAGGCCCGGGTCAATCGCATTTTCTAAAAACGGAGAACGCATCATGCTTGCACCAAACCGGGTTTTGGCCCTGATAGTGATTTTGCTCGCCCCTATTTTTGTTTCTGCTTTCGCGTGGGCTCAATCCCATAACTGCGTCTGTGCCGAATGCAACAGATCGTGCGATCTGATTAGGACGCAGGGACACGCCATAAGCTGCTCATCCTACGTTGCTCCCAAGTCCTCTTCTGGCTCCGTGGGCGTTGGGCCCCACTACGGCTACAGCCCGCAGACTATGATGATGCAGGCGATCATGAAGCCCATGTTCAAAAGCCTTTTCAACCCGCCGTCGGCCGGTTCGAGCGAGGAGGCCGAAAAAGCCCGTCAGGAGGCGGAAAAGGCCCGGGCCGCGGCCGCCAAAAGGGAGGCCCTGGCCAAATGGGCGAAAGCCCAGTCGGATGAGTCGATCAGAAAAGAGGTCGAGCGGCAGGAGAAGATCAAACAAGGTGAAAAGGTCCTCTCCCAGATGCAGCCGGTCAGGGGCGGAAAGCTTGAGCCCTTCAGTTTCAGCAACCCGAAGCTTGAGATCCAGTCGATAGACCACGGGGGCTTCGCAACAGCAAAGCTTGATACCTTTGAGCGGCTCATGTGCGCGGCCTTCTTTTCGGATATAGGCAAGCGCAGTAGTACTGCGCTTGATGCGAAGTTTTATTCGGATAAGGCCGAGCGCGTCATGAACGGCGAGCCCACCCATATCGAGTGCCGGGTACCGAAGACATCCGGGGCCGCCATAGCGGCAAAGACCAAGGCTGTCAAAAAGATCTACGAGGAGGCAAATATCCAGATCGGCGAACTTGATAGAATCGAGATCAAGCTCACCGAGGCAAACGGGAAGGTTGCCGCCGCGACGGCCAAAAAAGAGGAGGCGGCCTCAAAAGTAAAGAAGCTTGAGGCCCGTGCCGCCGAAAGCCCGCGTGATAAACTACAACGCCCCAAACTTTGAGAGGTGCACGGGATGAAAAGGTTCCTGATGTTGTCAATGGTGCTGATTTTTGCTGGTGCCGGTTGTGCGGCCCATAAACCCCAAAATTTAAGCGGACCCGAGAAGATTGCTGAGAAGAAAAGCATTGCCGAGAACAGCCCGAACAACGAATGGTGTTGGTTTTACCTTGGCGAGGCCTATGAAGAAAACGGACAATATCGGGAGGCAATCCAAGCATACAACCAAGCGGCGAGCAAACCTCGCCCGCTCAGATACATTGAGGAATGGAGTCTTTATGCAAAAACAAGTCTGGCATACGAAGCGTTGGGAGAGTTTGACGCCGCCATTGCAGCCCAAAAGCGGTCGATCGAGATTAACCCGGAACGGGTGGAGAGCTATACCGCACTTTCCTCCCTCTATGTCCGCAACAAACAGTACGACGATGCGCTGACGGCTGGCAGGCGGGCACTTGAGCTGCAGCCGGGAAACTCCGAAGCACTTGCCGCCGTCGGCGCGGCACTGTCGAAGAAAAAGCAGTACCGCGAAGCGCAGGCGGCTCTGCAGCAGGCTCTCCAGGCAAGCCCGATGGATTTCAGCCTTTATTTCCTCCTGGGAGACGTGCTTGACGATCAGAGCGCCTTCGAAGATGAAATTCTGTTATACAAAAAGGGCATCGAAGCCTCCGCGGCCGACACGAAAGCCAAAGTCGAAAACAGCGAATACGTACGTGAACAGATCCGCTTCACCCAGAAGGAACGCGAGAAACTGCGCTCGACCTACACCAAAGACATGGAAGTCACCTCTGCTACGCCCTTTTTCTACGGCAGGCTCGCCCGGGCTTACTATGCGATGGGTAAGTACGCCGAAGCGCTTGCGGCTGCCGACAAGGGCGTCGATCTATTGACCACTCCGGACGGCCTCGGCATCGCGTACGCTTTCAAGAACGGTGCTCTGAATGTTACGGAAGTCATGCACGTA
>CAZLSV010000028.1:56039-60403 GCA_964562235.1 uncultured Desulfatibacillum sp. | reverse complement strand
TAACCCTGAGACGGCTGGGGGGCGTGGCAGGGTCACCTGAAAAATTGGTTGCGGCGCGCCGCGGCGGGCACCCCGCTCCGCCTCTGCGTGAGATGCGGGAATTGAACGTAATTGACTGCCGGAGTAATATTTTGAAGGGCAACGGGATAAGCGTTGCCATTGACGGGCGGGTGATATGAGCGCCGATTTTGAATATGAACCTGAGTTTGTGAAACGGGCGGCCGCCGAGATCCTGGCGGTCCGGCCGGCCTATGGGGAGTTGATCGGATTTTACGCAGACATCTTTGCGGCGCAGGAGGATGCCCGGGCCCGGGTTCGCATCGATCCGTTTCGGCTGCCGCCGGACCTCGTCCGGATCAAGCTCAAGGACCGGTTCCCTTTGATCCAGGTCGCGGAGATGCGCTTCGATCCCGAGACCAGCGCTACGCTGTTCCAGGTCCTCTGCCGGGTCGCCGTCGACCGCAGTTCGGGGCTTTCCGGGTCGGCGACCCTGCTTCTCGAGCACACCGCGGAGGCTTGCGCGCTCTTTCAAGGTTTTCTCGGAGGGGACGAGGACCGGCTCAGACAGGCCGCGGACGGCTTTGGAGCCACCGCCGAGGCCCTGAGTTTTTTCCTTTACCACAGCCTCCGGCCGTCGCTTTGCCGGTGCGAACAGGAGCTCTCCGGATGGATCACCGATGCCCTCTCCTGGGAGAAGGGTTACTGCCCCATCTGCGGCAGCCCGCCCGCGCTCGCCCGGCTGGAGGCCGACGGACGCCGGTTTCTCTTCTGCGGCTTCTGCTGGCACCGCTGGCCCGGCCGCCGCGCCGTCTGTCCCTTCTGCGACACCGCCGACCCCGGCCGGCTTTCCTACATCTACAGCGCGGAAGAGAAGGAGTACCGCCTGGACCTCTGCGATGCCTGCCGGAAATACGTCAAAACCTTAGACAGCCGGCATCTGGCCCGCACCTCTTACCCGCCGCTCGAGCAGGTCGCCAGCCTGCACCTGGATGTCAAAGCCGCGGAGGCCGGCTATCAGTCCGCTTTATCCGTTTCGCCGCCCGCCTGAAGCGCCGTCGGGTTTAACCGCCGTCGAGTTTTGTGAAAAGGGCGTTCATCGATCCCGCGATGAACGCCCGCGGGCGCGTCTCAACCCCGGCCTCCCGGTGAAGCGCTCCCAGATGCCCTCAACCGGCGAATGAACTGATGAAGCTGCGCAACTGGCCGATCTGGTCAGCCGTCAGCTTCCCGAAACTCACCACGCGTTTGCGCAGCCGCTTATCGCCGGGCGCCTCTGCCGCGGGTGAAGCGGCCGGCTGATCCGCGACCGTTTTCACCGGAATCCGCTCGAGGTAAAGGCCGCGGGTGAAGTCGGGAACGAGGATGTCGAGCTCGTCCGTCGCAGTCTCGCATGTGCCGTTGACCTGGCGATAGATGATCTCAGCGGCCTCGTCGCTGATGCGAAGCAGCTTGCCGGGGCATGCGGGGGCAGGCCGCATCACGGCCAGGGGGTTGCCGGTGACGCCCCACCGCTTTTGGCGGCGGCGCTCCGGGATTTTCGTTGGAGTTTTCATGGTGCTTTCCTTTCACGGCTGCTGTGTGGCGACCTGAACATGGTCCTCCTGGCTGAAGCGCTCCCGCAGATACTGGTGGACCGCATGGGGCCGCATGCTGACTTTCTTGGCGATCATCTCCTGCACCAGCGCATCCCGGTTATGCGCCAGAAACGCCGTGCGTCGGGCCGCGGATTGGCCATAGGCTTGAAGGTTGCCGGAACGGGAGGTCGCGTGCACCACCTTGCAGCTGTAGTTGTCGATCTCTTCTTTGATGCATTTGAGGTAGTAGTCCTTCTGTTGGTTGGCGGTCGATTCGCCCCCGCAGGCCGGAAGGGTCCAAATGCCGGCCGTCAGACAAACGATAGCAATTCCGATAACGAGTCTGGTTTTCATTGCTTGCCTCCCTTTGTTTGTAGGTTTTCGGATTTTTCGACCGCCCGTCGGCGCCTTCTGGCCCGGCGGGACTCGCCGTTGGATTGAACCCAATTAAAGCACAGTGACGAAGGGATACAACCCAACGAAAACCCTAAAAAAGCTCTAGAATTCAGAAAGAAATGACTAGTGGCGGCCGACGGCGGAGGTCAACCGGTCGTGAACCGGTTGAAGGATTCTTAAGGCGTGGGTCAAGTCAGCGCAGAGAGAGCAGGTGGGTGCGCAATCCGGCTTTCTGATGGGTCAGGCCGAGTTTGCGGCGCAGGTTGTTCCGATGGACTTCGATGGCCTTGGGCGTGACGTTGAGAACGTCGGCGATCTCCTTGGTGCGCTTGCCCTGAACGATGAAGTTGGCCACATCGATTTCGGTGGAGGTCAGGCGGGGAAAGTTGGGTGCCAGGTCGTGGGCGTACGGCGCGAAGATGGAATTCAGGCTCTCTTCCAGCAGGCGCAGATGCTCCAGCGCGGCCTTGTCTCTGATTTTCTCCTTCGCCTTCTGCAGATAGGGCAGGGCGACTTTGTTGAGGTTGTTTCGGAGGGTCTCTTCATTGGCGATCCGGTGCTCCTCCACTTTTTTCATCAAAACGTTCAGGGCCGTGTTGGCTTCCTCAAGACTCCGGTTCTTGTGCTTCAACTCATTTTCCTTGGCCTCGAGCTCGGCCTGATATTTTTTCCGCTCGGTGATGTCGCGGGCGATCCCCATGAACCCCGCGGGCTTGCCGTGGAGGTCCCGTTTGAGGGAGACCGAGACCTCCACAAACCGCCGCGAGCCGTCCTTGCGGATGCACTCCCAGTCGAAGGCGTGGGCCGGGACCCCTGTCAGATAAACCTGGTGGAATACCTTGAAGACCTCTTTGTTGTTGTAATCGTCAACGATCTGGCGGTTGTTCATCCCGAGCATCTCTTCCCGCGAGTAGCCGGTAATGCGCAGCAGCCCATCGTTGAAGAATGTGTAGTTTCCGTCGAGATCGACTTCGTAGTATCCTTCCTGAATGTTCTCGATAATGGTGCGGTAGCGCTCCTCGCTCTCCCTCAGGGCGCGCTCCGCCAATTTGCGCTGAGTAACGTCTCGGGCAATGCCCATGAAGCCGACCGGCTTATTATCCGGATCCCTTTTCAGGGACGCCGAGACTTCGACAAACCGCCGCGAGCCGTCCTTGCGAATGCACTCCCAATCGAAGGCGTGGGTCGATACCCCCGTCATATAGACTTGGTGGAAGGCCTTGAAGACCTTGCGGTTGTTGTAGTCGTCGACGATCTTGCGGTTGTTCATCCCGAGCATTTCATCCCGGGTATAGCCGGTAAGCTGCAAAAGTCCTTCGTTGAAAAAGGTGTAGTTGCCGTCGAGATCGACTTCGTAGTAGCCGTCCTGGGTGTTCTCCAGGATCAAGGCGCATTTCTCCTCGCTGATCTTCAGGATCTTCTCGGTCGAAGGGCCCGCTTGAACGGAGGTATCTTTTTTTGATGACCGGGGTGGGACTGAGGCCTTTGGCATGAGGGTCCTCTCTTTTCGACGATGATTATTTTAGAAAAACACGGCTGAAGCGGCGCTGCAGAGGTTGCGCAGTATTGGAGGCGAGAGGGCTATAATACCGTCCGCTGGCGGTTGAGAACGATGCCAGCGCAGCCGCTGGATGAGGGTGGCGCCGGAGCGCCACCCCACAACAATCGCAGCAGAACGGGGGAGGTGCAAACTCGGCCCGCCCTGCGGTAGTGATCGTAATCGATTCCAACAAGGGTTCAAACCTTATTTTCCCCTCCGGATTCCCTATGATTGTATGCGGGATCCTGCAGCCGGCAGAGATGACTCATCAGGTTGGCCTTTTTGTGGGTCAGGCCCAGCTTTTTTCGGATCCGCCACCGGTGGGTTTCGGCGGTCTTGTAGGCCATGTTCAGGGCGGCGGCGATCTGCGTGGTGTTCTTCCCCATTTTGACCAGGTTGGCGACCTCCAGCTCCGTCCGGGTCAGATCAATCGTGCCCGACGTGAGCCTTTCGGCAAAGGGCGACATGATCTCGTGGAGGTTGGACCTCAAGAGGTCCACCAGAAACCGCTGGCGCTCGCTCAAACGGGTCTCGCCGAGGGCATCCAGGCAGGGCGCCACCAGCCGTCTGAGGTTTGCCAGGATTCGCTTCTGGATGACGGCCTTGTCCTGCTCCCGCTTGCGCAGCAGAACCTCCAGGGCCGTGTTCATCTCCTGCAGGCGCAAGGTTTTCTCTCTGAGCTGCCGCTCGCGGCGGCCAGGAGCAGATTCACGTCCGCAGCAACTACACGAACTATGGAACCGTCGAAGGTGAAAAAACTGTCCCAACCAGCGATAGGGGGGACATCGGCTACCACCACATCGACATCGAACCTTTCGCCCGTTGCCACAGCGACGCAGGCATCAATCGTAGCG
>CAZLSV010000028.1:35618-56029 GCA_964562235.1 uncultured Desulfatibacillum sp. | reverse complement strand
CGGTGCAAGGCTTTTTCGGTCTGGATTTGCCTGCGCGTGTGGAGCTCCTGCTGCAGGATGGTTTTTGGGGTTATCTTCTCCAGTCCGTCGTGTCTCTTCCGGCGGTCTTTCTCGCGCCGCTTGCGGGCGGTCATATCGCGATCGATCCCTCTGAACCCACGAAACTCGCCTTTCTCGCTGAAAATCGGCACGCCGCTGGTTTCAAGGATCACCTTCCGGCCGGACTTGTGCAGATTGATGTTCTCCAGCCCCGCAAACGGCCTTCTGGCGGTTGCAATGGCGCCGAAAATCCGGGTGATTCTGGCGGCCTCGGCGGGCGGCATGAAATCAAACGGCTTTCGGCCGAGGACTTCCCCGGGCGAATATCCGAGAATATCCTCGACCGCCCGGCTGCTGAAAGTGTATCTGCCGTCCGGGTCCACCTCCCAAACCCAGCCGCTCGTGACCTCCATCAGGCTTCGGCGGCGCTGCTTGTCCTGGTGCGAGTCCTCCCCGGCGCACTCCGGAACGCTGATCCCGTTGATGCCCGCCGGTTCTCGAGTTTCATTCCCTGGCATGAGGGGGTCTTCCGTGAAGGGTTCCGTGAAGCATTGAGTTTGCTTTTTTGGAGACAGCGTGAAAAAAAGAGATGCAGAAGTCGAAAATCGAGACGCTTTCAAAAAGAGCTTCGGTAGCCGAAAGGAGTACTCTTTACTAACACAAAACGGGCCGGGATTACAAGCGTGCTGACCGCCGAGAGATCTTCCGGCCACGAAAAGGAGAAAGACCATGAACCCAACCCTCAGCCCTGAAGAACTGAAAAAGCTGCTCGAGAACAAGAGCGTGACCCTGGTCGACGTGCGGCGCAAGGCCGACTACGATGCCGACCCCCACCTCATTCCCGGCGCGGCCTGGCGTGATCCCGAGAAAGTGGACGCCTGGGGCGGTGCGCTTCCGAAGGACAAGCCGGTGGTGGTGTACTGCGTCAAGGGCGGGTCCGTCAGCCAGTCGATCACCCAGAACCTTGCCCGAGCGCAGGTGAATGTCCGCTTCATCGAGGGCGGCCTCAAGGCCTGGAAGGAATCCGGAGGGCGCGTGGAGTAAAAAACGCAGCAAAACAGTAGGGTTAAGGGCGAAGGCTTTCCTTGACAACCCGCATGGGGTAAAATACCATAAAAGTTCAAAGTCAACCGGCCACTTCAAAATTGGAGAATGTGAGGAATGAGATCTCCATCGATCAACGTCAGGCTCAACCAGTGGGTCCAGGAATGCGCAACTTTGTGCCAACCCGACGCCGTCTACTGGTGCGACGGTTCCGCTGCGGAGTACAACCGGCTCATGCGGCAGATGGTGGCCAGCGGCGCCGCCATCCCGCTCAAAAAACGGCCCAACAGCTTTCTCTTCCGCTCGGACCCCAGCGACGTGGCCCGGGTGGAGGACCGCACCTTCATCAGCACAGCCTCCAAAGTCGAGGCCGGCCCCACCAACAACTGGATCGACCCCGTTGAGCTCAAAAAGACCATGACCGGCTTTTACAAGGGCTGCATGCGGGGCCGCACCATGTACGTGATCCCCTTCTCCATGGGCCCGGTCGGCTCCCCGCTCGCCAAAATCGGCATCGAGATCACCGACAGCCCCTACGTGGTCTGCAACATGCACATCATGACCCGCGTCGGGATCCGGGTGCTCGACTTGCTGGGGAAAGACGGCGAGTTCATCCCCTGCCTGCACTCCGTCGGCGCTCCGCTCGCGAAGGGGCAGAAGGACGTCCCCTGGCCGTGCGCGCCGATCGAGCAGAAATACATCAGCCACTTCCCGGACGAAAACATGATCTGGTCCTACGGCTCGGGGTATGGCGGCAACGCCCTGCTCGGGAAGAAATGCCTGGCGCTTCGCATCGCATCCGCCATGGCCCGGCGCGAGGCCTGGATGGCCGAACACATGCTGATCATGCGGTTGACGAATCCGGCGGGCCGGCGCTTTCACGTCGCGGCCGCGTTCCCATCGGCCTGCGGCAAGACCAACCTCGCCATGATCAACCCGACCATCCCCGGCTGGAAGGCCGAGTGCATCGGGGACGACATCTGCTGGATGAAAATCGGGCCCGACGGCCGGTTGTACGCCATCAACCCCGAGAGCGGCTTTTTCGGCGTGGCCCCCGAGACCTCCTACAGCTCCAACCCGGCCGCCATCTATACGCTCAAGGAAAACGTCATTTTCACCAACTGCGCGCTGACCGACGACGGCGATATCTGGTGGGAAGGCCTTGACGGGCCGCCGCCGGCGCACGCCATCGACTGGAAAGGCCAGGACTGGACCCCGGCGAGCAAAACGCCTGCGGCCCACCCCAACGCCCGCTTCACGGCCCCGGCACGGCAGTGCCCGATCATCTGTCCGGACTGGGAGAAGCTGGAGGGCGTGCCGATCGACATTTTCATCTTCGGCGGCCGCCGCGAAACCGTCGTGCCGCTGGTGCACGAGGCCTTCGGCTGGGACCACGGGGTGTTGATGGGCGCAACCGCCGCCTCCGAGACCACCGCCGCCAACATCGGCGCGGTCGGAAAGCTGCGGCGCGACCCCTTCGCCATGAAGCCCTTCTGCGGCTACAACATGGGCGACTACTTTCAGCACTGGCTGAACATGGGCGACCGCCTGGGGGCCAAAGCCCCGCGCATCTTCTACGTGAACTGGTTCCGCAAGGGGCCGGACGGCAAATGGCTGTGGCCCGGCTACGGCCAGAACTCGCGCGTGCTCAAGTGGATGTGCGAGCGCGTGGAAGGCAAGGTCGAGGGGCGGCAGACGCCGATCGGGATCCTTCCCAAGGAAGCCGAGCTCGACCTGACCGGGCTTTCGGTCCCGCCCGAGGACCTGGCGGAGCTTCTGAGGCCTCACCGGGACGCCTTCCGGGCCGAGCTCGAGGATGAGGAGGTGCATCTCCAGCAATTCGGCGACCGCCTTCCGGTGCGGCTCGCCGACCAGCTCAAGTCCTTGAAGGAGCGGCTGGGATAGCGTGTAAGCGGTTCAGGAGGATCAGGGGCGACCGAGACACCGCGGTCGCCCCTGGTGTTTTGTGATGGAGCACGACTCCCCCGGCCATCCGCCAGGCCGAGTACCAGCCATCAACGCGCGGGCGGATCGGGGAGCCCGCCGCGGCCGGTCGCCAACAGGAGCGCGGGTCGAGCCGGGACTGCTCTCCGCGCGGCCCGGTTCAGCCGGCGGATGGCGGAGGCTTGCCGCAGGATTCGCCCTCGCATTTGTTCACCTCCACGGTGACGTGCGCGAGCTCGTCGAAATCCCTCAGAAGCGCTTTGTAGTGCTCGGGGGGCTGCGGGTGGTGGGTGACGATTGAGAGAATGACGGAAAGACTGCCGGCGCCAACCCGCCAGACGTGGATGTCGGACACCCGGTTGTCGGACTCCGCCTCGATGCGCTGGACGATCGCGGCGCCGACCTGCGGGTCCGCGTCGCGGTCGAGCAGGATTCTGCCGGTGTCCATCAGCAGCCCGTGGGCCCACTTGGTGATGATCACCGCGCCGACGATCCCCATGAGGGGGTCCATCCACACCCAGCCGAAGGCTTTGCCGGCCAAGAGCGCCACGATGGCCAGCAGCGAGGTGAGGGCGTCGGCCAGCACGTGCAGGTAGGCCGCCTTGAGATTGTGATCGTGGCCGTGCCCCCGGTCGTGTCCGTCTGCGGCGTCGTGAGCGTGCCGGTCCTGGAGCATGAGGGCGCTGACCACGTTTACGATCAGCCCCACCACCGCCACCGCAATGGCCTCGTTAAAACGGATGGCCTGGGGTGAAATGAGGCGTTGCAGCGACTCGGCCGCCATGATGATCGCAACCACCGCGAGCACCACGGCGCTGGCGAACCCCCCGAGCTCGCCGACCTTGCCGGTGCCGAAGGTGAACCGGGGGTTGTCGGCGTGCCGGCGGGCGAAGTAGAATGCCAGGGCCGTAATGCCCAGGGCCACCGCGTGGGTGCCCATGTGCCAGCCGTCGGCCAGCAGCGCCATGGAACCGAAGGCCAGGCCGGCGCCGATCTCGATCACCATCATGGTCAAGGTCAGGGCGATCACCCGGTAAGTGGCGCGTTCGCCCCGGCCATGATCGATGTTAAAGCGGTGCGGGTGCTGCCAGCGGTGAAGCGTGTGTCGATGCATATTGAGATCTCTCGAAGCTCGAAGTTGACTGCTGGAAATGAATACAACTTATTGCTTTTTTATTGAAAATTCTCCAGGCCCTGAACCCTTCATCTGTTGTTCGATTATAGACAGGCGAAATGTGCTTGTAAACACGCCAAGGAGGATCAGATGGACGCTATTGAAATCGTGGCCAAGTTGATGGAGCTGTCGGCGGTGACCGCGCCCAAGAGCAAGGGGGTGAATTTTGTTCAGACCCTGGTTCTGACCGGGGCCGCCCTTCAGAAACTGGCCGACGGGATGGTCCGCTTCGGCGAGCGCACCGGTAAGAAGGACTTCGACCGCGACGCCAAGGGGATTGCCCGCTCCGGGGCCGTGGTGCTGATCGGCCTGAAAGATTCAAAGCCGGTCGGCCTCGACTGCGGGGCCTGCGGTCACCCGGACTGCAGGAGCTTCGAGCAGCAGGCCAAGACGGATAAGGAGTTCTCCGGCCCGGCCTGCGCCTTCCGGCTGCTCGACATGGGCATCGCTCTGGGCTCCGCCGTCAAGACCGCGAGCATGCTCAATGCGGACAACCGCATCATGTACCGGATCGGGACCGTGGCGCGGGAAATGAAGATGGTGGACTGGGATTTCGTGATGGGGGTGCCCCTTGCAGCCGCCGGGAAGAACATCTTCTTCGACCGTTAGGGAGGGTGTTTTTGATCAGGGTGCCGAAATGACCGATGAGCGCCGTGTTGTTGTACCAGCAGCGGCAGTCCCGGTCGCAGGAGAGCCGCTTTCTTTCCTGTTCCAGGGCGGTGGAGTTCCAGATTTCGGAAAACGGCTTTTCGTGAACGGAGCCCACGCACACGTGCTGCTCCAGGCAGGGATAGACGTTGCCCCAGGGGTCGATGCGGACCATCAACACCCCGGCATAGCAGGGGGCGTTCGGCACCCCTTGCCCGGCCGCGAGGCTGTCGACCCACTTTTTCATGTAGGGATCCCTCGCGAGCGGTGTGCCCAGCAGCTGCTCGGAAATCACGGCGGGATCCACCTTCAGAGAAGCCTTCCGCATCCCGGTGTAATACGAATCGCTGCACTGATGAACCGGCTGGAAAAGGACATCGTCGGCCGTTTCGTGCCAATCCGTGTAAAATTTCCGAACTTCGCCCGAATTTTCTTCCGAGACGGTCATGCGGACCCGAAGCACAGGGGTGCCGTTGGCTCGCCGGGCCAGGAAGGATTCGATTCCGCGCTCGACCTGCTCAAAGGAGCCGGCACGGCCGCGGATGGTGTCGTGGCAGTCGGCGGTGGCGCCATCCAGGCTGACGGTCACGCAGGTGGCGCCGCTGTCGGCGATTTCACGCCGGTATTTCTCGACCAGCATCCCGTTGGTGCAGAGGTTGACCGACATGCCGGCCGCGGCAAACCCATCGATAATGCGGAAGACATCCTCGCGCAGCAGCGGCTCCCCGCCGGCGATGCTGATCTGGTGGACGCCCAACTCCTCGAATTCGCGGGCGAGGCGGCGATAGGTTTCAAGGGGCAGCTCGCCCCGGCGCGGGTCCTGCCAGCGTTGGCACATACGGCAACGCAGATTGCACTGGTAGGTGATGTCCAGCTCGGCCATGTAGGGCCCGGCCGGCATGGGAAGACGATTCCGGTCCGCCAGGAGATTTTTTCTGGAATTCCAGAGGGACTTGGCAAACCCCCTGGAAACCAGGATGTGGCGGTAGCACCAAAAGTTATTGAAACGCATGTCGAGGCACCGGTACCCACGTGAAGCCGCTTGTGACTTGCCGCAGCGTCCTTCGGAGAATCCGCGTTCAGGCCGTTCAGGATCTTGCCTGCCAGTCTATTATCCTATTCATCGGCGCTGAAAAAGCAACTCTGATTCACGACACAACGGCAAAGGGATTTCTCGCCAGGGCCGCCCGGACGTAATGGAGCATCGTGACGAAATCATAGACCGGCAGCCCCAGCGACGCCTGGATGGCGGCCGCATAGGGCGGCAGGTTCGAGCACTCCAGCAGGATGGCCCGGATGGCGGGGTCTGCCTCAGCCAGGCGCCGGGCCTTGGCCACCACCTCGGCCCTGACCTTCTCGACCTCCAGCCGACCGCTGCCCGAGAAGATCGCCTCTTTGAAACAGGGCTCGTTTTCAAGGCCCACCACTGTCACCCGGCCCGCATCGCCGCCGGCCCGCCGCAGGTGCTCCGGGGTGAGATGGGCCGCATCCGCCGTCAAGATGCCGATCCGGTCGCGGGGGCCGAGGGTACGCTCGATGAACGCGAGCTGCAGCAGGCTCGATGTGAAGACCGGCACGGGGAATTCGGCCGCCAGCTCCTGCTGAAACAGGACCATGAAGCCGCAAGTGGTGGTCAGCGCCTTCACGCCCTGGCGCACCAATTCCCACCCCTCTTCGATGAACGGCTTCAGCAGGGACCGGTCGCGCTCGGCGATCAGCCGCTGAAGGGTGGCGCCCGCCACCGTGCGGCAGATCACCGGGAAGGGAAACGTGGCGGGATTGCCCACGTCCCCCGGGATGCGCTGAATGCGGGCATCCATCACCAGGATGCCGATGGCGGGCGCGGGGGTCGGGTTCTCGCTCATGGCGCCTGTTTACCATCAGATTTTCCAACATACAACCCGCTGCCGTAGGAATTGCTTGACAGCTTTTATCCGGCGCTGCTATTTGCTGACAGTTTAATCACCCACCTGGCCTTGCGGCCGATTTTCCAACCATTTCGGGAGGTGTCGAATGAAAAAAGGCATCGGGGTTTTCGCAGCTCTCTGCGCGTTCGTGGTCTTTGCCGCCCTGCCGCTGCAGGCGCAGCAGGTCACCCTCACCTGGACGGCCGGCGGGGCCGGCGGCGGCTGGTACAGCATCGCCGGCGGGATCGCCACCATCGTCAAGGAAGCCGACCCGGACATCGTGATCAAGGTCGTCCCCGGCGGCGGTCTCCAGAACCCGGCCGTGGTCGCCAGCAAGGGCGCCGAGATCGGCTGGGGCCTGCCTTTCCTGAACGCCGCGGCCTACAAAGGCATGGCGCCGTTTGAAAAACCCCTCGACGAACTGCGCGCGCTGGCCGGCGGCATGAGCATGAACTATTTCCACTTCTACGTGGATGCCGAGTCCCCCCTCAATACCATGGACGAGATCTTCGGCCAGAAGAAAAAAGTGCGCATCGCCATCTCCCAGGCGGGCAGCTCCGACACCTGGGTGCTCGAGCGCGTGCTCGATTCCTACAAGACCTCCCTTCCCGACCTGGAAAAGGCCGGCTTCACCTTCCTGCGCGGCAACTATGCCTTCCAGGCCAACCAGTTCAAGGACAAGAACGCGGACAGCGTCTTCACCTTCCTCGCCATCCCCGGCGCGGCCGTGACCGAAGCCTCGGTCGGCCGCAAGCTCAAACTGATCGATTTTTCGGAGAGCGCCCTCAAGCACCTGGAGCAATTCGGCATCACCAAGGGCAAGATCCCGGCCGGCACCTATGAAAAAGCGTCAAACACCAAGGACGTCGTCACCGCGGTGGCCGGCAGCGTCATCACCGTCCACAAGGACATGAGTGATGAGCTGGCCTACCGGCTGACCAAGGCCTTCAACGACAGCTATGAAAAAGTCCGCAAGGTCCACTCCAGCATGGAGACCTACGAGATCAAGGACGGCCCGACCGGCTGCGGCGTACCGCTGCACCCGGGGGCCATCAAGTACTACAAGGAGAAGGGGCTTCTGAAATGAAACGCCATAAGATGAAACGCCTCCGGCGTTTCATCTTATATTTAAAGAATCGGCCGTATCATGCCGGCCGGTGACAGGAGCTTCTTAAGAGCATGCGCCAGTTAAGTGGGGCCTGGAAGTTACTGATTATGGTAACCGCGGCGATCGCCGCGGTTTTCCATTATTATTGCGCGGGGTTCGGCTCGCCCGAGCCCCGCACCTTCCGGGGCCTGCACCTGTCCATGCTCCTGCCGTTTGTCTTCCTGCTCTACCCGGCCTGTAAAAAATCACCCCTCCACCGGCCGAGCGCGGTCGATATCCTGGCGGCGGCCCTGTGCCTGACGGCCTCGCTTTACACGGTTTTTTACGCCGACCGGCTGAACCAGCGTTTTGTCAGCTTCCACCCCGTGCGGCCGGAGGAGGTGGTGCTGGGCGGGCTTCTGGCGCTGGCGGTGATCGAGGCCTGCCGGCGATCGATCTCCAAGTGGTTTGCCGTGACCGTCGGCGCCACCCTGGTCTATCTCCTGACCTGCCAGTACTGGCCGGGACTGTTTCATTACAAGGCCTTCACGCTCGACCGCGCCGTGGAGATCCTCTATCTGCCGAACGACGAGGGCATGTTCGGCTTCCTCATGGGGATCTCGGCCGACATCCTCTACATCTACATTCTGTTTGCGGCGGTGCTGCTTCAGACCGGGGCCGGGGACTTCCTGATCGACTTCGCGGGCTGGGCCGCCGGATGGGCGCGGGGCGGGGCGGCCAAGATCGCCGTTGTCTCCTCCGCCCTCTACGGCACCGTTTCCGGGTCCACCGTGGCCAACGTTTACGCGACCGGCTCGTTCACCATTCCCCTCATGAAGCGCAGCGGCTACACCGCCAAACAGTCCGCGGCCATCGAAACCGTGGCGGGCATCGGCGGGCAGATCATGCCGCCCATCATGGGGGCCGGCTCCTTCATCATGTCCGAGGTGACCGGTGTTCCCTATTTCACCATCATCAAGGTGGCGATCATCCCGGCCATCCTGTATTACCTGGGCGTCTTCTGCATGGTGCACTTCATCGCGCTCAAGCGCGGCATCAACCCCATCGATCGGGCGGATCGGCCGGCATTCCGTCGCCTCTTCCGCCACTTCTACTTTTTTTTCCCGTTTCTGACGGTCGTGGGGTTGCTGGCCTACGGCTACTCGCCCTCCAAGGCGGCTTTTCACACCATCTGGATCACGCTTCTGCTGAGTTTTCTCGACCGCAATACCTGGCTCGACCCGAAAAAAATTATGGCCATCCTTTACGGGTCGCTGGTCAACTGCGCCCTGATCGCCGCGGTCCTGGCCGGCTCGGGCATGGTGGTCGGCGTTCTGACCCGCACCGGCGTCGCCCTGGCCTTCGGCTCCATCCTGGTCTCGTTTTCGTTGAACTCGCTGCTTCTCGTCCTGATCCTGGTGTTCCTCGTCGTGAGCGTGCTTGGGACCGGGATCCCCACGACCGCCGCCTACATCATCGCCGTAACGGTCGGCGCCTATGCCCTGAGCAAGCTCGGTGTACCCCCCCTGGCCGCGCATTTCTTCGTGTTCTACTACGCGGTGCTGGCCGACATGACCCCGCCCGACGCCGTCACCGCCTTTGCCGCCGCCAACATTGCCGGCGCCGAGCCCATGGCGACCGGCTTTGAGGGGTTCAAACTTGGAATCGCCGGGTTCCTGGTGCCCTTTGCCTTCGTCTTTCAGCCGGAGCTGCTTCTGAACGGCACCCCCTGGCAGATCGCCACGACCCTGGCGACAACGGTCTTCGGCGTGGTCTGCCTGTCCGCCGGGGTGATCGGTCACCTTTTTTCAGCCCTCAAGCCCCTCCAGCGAATCCTTCTCGTCGGTGCCGCCTGCTTCCTGGTGTTTGCGGAGGAGGTCTATATCATCATCGGCCTTTGCGCCGGGCTGGGAACCTGGGCCTGGTCATTCATGCAAAGCCGATCGGCCGCGGCGCCACCCCCGGACGCCGGCCAGGAAGCCTGAAGGAGACTTTCTCCGTGGGCCCCGAAACGGCAGATGTCCTCATCATCGGCGCCGGCGTCATCGGCGCCTCCATCGCCTTTCACCTCACCCGTCACGGGATCAAGCCGCTGCTCGTCGAAAAGAGCCATCCCGCCGCCGGCAGCTCGGGGGCCTGCGACGGGCTCGTGTTCCTGCAGTCGAAGAAACCCGGGCTGCATCTGAAGCTCGCCCTGGAAAGCCGCCGGCGTTTCGAGGGCCTGGCCGAGGTTTTCGGGAAAAGCATCGAGTTCAAGAGCCCGGGGGGCATGTGCCTCATCGAAAACGGGGCGGAGCTCGATGCCATGCAGCTTTTCGTGGCCGAACAGCGCCGGTCCGGGCTCGAGGTGGATCTGATCGACGGGGACGAGGCCCGGCGCCGAGAACCCTGCCTTTCCAACCAGGTGATCGCGGCGACGTTCTCGGGGCTCGATTCCCAAGTAAATCCGTATGCGCTCACGTTCGCTTTCCTGGCGGCGGCAAAATCCGCGGGGGCGCGGATTTTGACAGGGATAGATATCAAGGGAGTCGAGTTGGCTTCGGGTAGAACCGCAGGGGTCTTTACGGCCAATCGCCGAATCAGCGCACCCGTCGTCGTCAATGCCGCGGGGGCGCTGGCGGCCGACGTCGGCCGGATGGCGGGCCTGGCGGTCCCCATCACGCCGCGGCGCGGGCAGATACTCGTGACCGCTGCGGTTGCCCCGCTGCTGCGGCACTGCCTGATCTCCGCCCAGTACGTGGCGGCCAAGTTCAAGCCGGAACTCGCCGCCGCCGGCGGCATGGGCTTCTCGCTCGAGCAGGCCGACAGCGGCAACATCCTGATCGGCTCGACGCGGGAGTTCGCGGGCTTCGACCGCCGCACCACCTTCGACGGCATCCGCACGATCGCGCGCCGCATCGCTCCAGTGATTCCGGCGCTCAAACACGTGCCGGTGATCCGCTCCTTCGGCGGGCTTCGGCCGTACACGCCCGACGGTTTGCCGATCCTGGGGAAGGTGCCGGGGCTGGAGGGGTTCATCATGGCGGCCGGCCACGAAGGCGACGGCATCGCGCTTTCGGCCATCACCGGCGAGCTCATTGCCGACCTGATCGCCACGGGGCGGACGCATATCCCGCTGGACGCCTTCCGTCTGGAACGCTTCGGAGAAAAAGAAGTGCAAACCGCATGAAGGATCCCGCCTCGCGCAAGGGGAAGGGGGATCTCATGGAGGAGCATTGAGGGCTTTGAGGGTCCCAAAGAGGCATCGCGGCCGTCCGATCACCATTCACGTGGACGGCAAGCGCGTTGCGGCTTACGATGGCGAGAGCGTTTTCGCCGCCTTGCTGGCGGCCGGCATACGCACGCTTCGACACCCGTTCAAAGACCAACCGGAAACCGCCCGGGGCGGTTTCTGCGGGATGGGGGTCTGCCAGGAGTGCCGCGTGACCATCGACGGCAGGCCCGATGGCCGCGCCTGCATGACCGAGGTCCGCGAGGGCATGGAGATCCTCACCGATGGACGATAGGAAGGTGGATGTCGCCATCGTCGGGGGAGGGCTCGCCGGCGCGGCCGCGGCCGATGTGCTGGGCCGCCACGGGGCCCGGGTGCTGGTGCTCGACGACAACCTGCATCCGGGCGGGCAGTATCTTCGCGGGGGGCGGCGGTCGGGGGGGGCGTGGAGCGACCGGGTCCGGCGCCGCGGGCTGAGCCTGATCGAGCACCTGCCGGAATCCACGGTTGCCATTGCCAGCCGCGCCGAGGTGCTCGGTATCGAGGCCGGGTTCGAGCTCCTGGTGGCGGACGGGAACGGCAACCTTTCGAGCGTGAAATGCGAGCGCCTCCTGCTCGCCACCGGCGCCCGCGAGCGGTTCATGCCTTTCAACGGCTGGACGCTGCCCGGGGTCCTGGCGACCGGCGCCGTCCAGATCCTCATCAAGCAGTCGGGCATCCTCCCGGCTCGAAAGACGCTGGTCGCCGGCGCCGGGCTCTTCCTGACCGCGGCAGCCCGCGACATTCTCAATAACGGCGGCCGCGTGCCGGTCGTTCTGAACGAGGCGTCCTTTTTTCAGCAGGTGCCGGCGCCCGCGCTTCTGGCCCGGCAATTCGCCAAGTTCGCGCAGGGCCTCGGCATGCTCGCCCGGCTGCGGCTGGCGGGCGCTTGCATTTGCAACAGCTCCCGCGTCCTGGCGGCCCGCGGGGACGGGGCCTTACGCGAGGTGGTGGCGGCCCGGGTGGACCCAAACGGAAATGTGATCCCCGGCAGTGAATCGGTCTATCGCGCCGGCAGCCTGGCCGTGGGATTCGGCTTCACCGCCAACCTCGAGCTGGCTCAGCTGGCCGGCTGCGGGCTGGCGTACAATTCCGGGCTGGGCGGCTGGGTCGTTAAAGTGGACGAGGACCTCGAAACCAGCGTCGACGGGATTCATGCCGCCGGAGAGATCACCGCCGTCGGCGGGGCGGCCAAGTCTCTGACCGAAGGGCGCCTGGCCGGCTTGGGGATCCTGCGCCGGATGGGACTGTTGAAGCCGCATGAAATGCGCGAGGAGCTCTCCGCGCTCAAGAAGCTGCGGCAGCATCAGATGCGGTTCGCCCGCTATTTCAATTCCCAGTACACGTTCCCGCGGGAATATCTGGCCAACTGGGTCCGCGGCCTGCCGGACGACCTCCCCGTCTGCCGCTGCGAGGGGGTGAATCTGGGCGCGGTGCGCCGGGCCGTCGCCGAAGGGTTCGACACGCCGGCCGCCGTCAAGAAGGCCACCCGCTGCGGCATGGGCATTTGCCAGGGCAGCACCTGCAAGAGCATTTTGCTGGATGTGCTGGCGGCGCTCACCGGCAATCCGCTCTCCCACATTTCCCTGCCCTCCGTGCGCATGCCGGTTAAGCCGGTTTACCTGGGCACTCTGGCCGGAGTTGAGCCGTGAAAGTCTCCGGAGGAATCGATCCTGAAATCCCCCCAACCCCCTTTGACAAAGGGGGCGAAGGGGGATTTGGTTCCACATGGGAATCTTTGCCATTGACCCCTCCCCGCCGCAACCGGCCCGTGGCGGGCGGCTTGCTGGTGCTGACATCCGCGCTGCTGTTCGCAGGGGTCGGGGCGTTCGTCAAGGCCGCATCGGCGGAGCTGCCGAGCGAGGTCATCGTTTTTTTCCGCAACGCGGTGGCCATGGTGCTCCTGCTGCCATGGCTGCTGATCCGCTACCGGAATCTCAGCCTCAAAACCAACTGTCCGCAGCTGCATTTTCTGCGGGCCGCGTCCGGCCTGGCGGCCATGTATTGCTTTTTCATCGCTCTGAAGCTGCTGCGGCTGGCCGACGCCATGCTGCTCTGCTACACATTGCCGATCTTCATCCCGATCATCGAACGGTTCTGGTTGAAGGAACCGGTCAGCCGCCGGACCAAGATCGCGGTGATCGTTGGATTCATCGGCATCGGCCTGGTGCTCAAGCCGGGTTTCGGCCTTTTCCAGGCGGCCGGGCTCGTGGGTCTTGCCAGCGGGCTTCTGGCGGCGCTGGCCATCGTCGGCATCCGCCGCATGACCGTCACCGAGCCGGTCGTGCGCGTCGTTTTCTACTTCACCGTGTTCGGCACCCTTGTGTCCGCCATTCCACTCGCGTGGACGTGGCAAACCCCCACAAATCAAATGTTCGGGGCGCTGGTCGTGATGGGGGTGCTGGCGATCATGGCCCAGATGTGCCTCACCAAGGGATACAGCCTGGCTCCGGCCGGCCAGGTGGGGCCCTTCAGCTACGGCAACGTCGTATTTGCGGCGCTTTTGGGATGGTTGCTCTGGGGGGAGACAATGGACGGGCTGACCCTGGTCGGGGCGGTCCTGACCTGTTTAGCAGGGATCATCGCCACCTATCACGGCCAGCAGCACATTAAGCCTTGACGAATATTGCGGATTCGTCAACCTTATTACGGTGGTGGAATATGGCCAGTTCCAGAATTCAATCAACCGCCGCGGCGGGCATCCCCCTGCTCCGGCGCCATGCCAAGACCTTGCCGTATCTGATGGAAGGTCTTACAAAATGCAGAGGTCAATCATGAAATGCGCGCGTTGCGAAGCAGCGATTGCTGAAGGCGAAGGCCGGGAGCACCTCGGCCGGGTGCTCTGCGAAGACTGTTACATGGATGCGCTTTCGCCCGCCAAGACCTGCGATCCCTGGGCGGTGCACAGCGCCAAGTCTTTCGGAAAAGAGACCGGCGGCAGGTTCGATCTGACCGAGCGGCAGAAAAAAATTCTCGAGGTCTTGAAAGAGACCGGCGGCGCCCCGCCCGGGCACCTGGTGGAGCGCTTGAACATCTCCCCGATGGACCTCGAGCGCGAGATCGCCGCCCTGCGGCACATGGAGAAGGTGCGCGGCGAGCTCCGGGAGGGGGTCAAATACATCCGGCTGTGGTAGCTGTCGTCAAGTGAAAGCTGAAACGTTCCCGTTGCAAATTAATTTCCCGCGCCGGAAGAGATGGCATTGAGTTTTTCCATCAAGTACTTGAAACGGTTTTGGGTATAGTAAGCCCGCGTGTTGCTGTCCACGATAGACCCGAGTTTGACTTTGAAGTCCTTGTCTTTGAACCCGGCCGCTCTTTTCTGAAGGTCGGTCATCCGCTTGCCGGAGAGCTCCGGTAGGGCAGTCCCTCGCCGAAGCATGAATTCGATGTCGAAACAGTCCCTGATCTCACCACGGTCGAGCAGCGCTTCAATTTTATTCTTCAGCGTTTGTTCCAGTGAGTGGGCCCTGAGAAGGACCTGCTTGGTGCTGAAACGTGAAAATGCTATTTTGGTCTGATAGTCGCATTCCTTTTGTTCTCGTCGGATTTCGATCTTCAGTCTTTTTGGATAGAGGCCGGACCGAATTTCTACCAAGAGTGTGAAATGCTTTATCTGTGCGTCGGTAATCTCGTAGCCCGGACCAAGCGTTTTTAGCAGCTTGTCAAAAAAGGTCTTTTCGGCCGTCTTTCTGACAAACCAAAAATCGAGATCGACGGAATAGCGGTTGAGCTCATGGCAAAGCCGCAGCATGGTGCCGCCGCCGAAAACCAAAGGGTCAAGCAATTTTGCTCTGGCCAGATTGTCCAGAACTTCGATTTCAAAAACTTCATGACGGTCCAAGATATCCATTTTTTTCAAGCCACCTATTCGTTTTCGGAGGGTAGTTCCGGCTCATGCGCCGGATCTCTTTACGGTTGAGTTTCTCGTCTTCGATGGCGGCGAGATCAAGTGCATAGCGACCGAACGACATCAGGTACACGGCATCGAGAAACGCCTTCTCGGGAGTTGCGATAAAGCACTCCTGCTGCCGGATGAATCCAAAAAAGAGCTTGCGGCTGACTTTGGTGTATCGTAACACGCTGCCGTTCAGAGATATTTCCTTTGTCCTTCTGACGGCCACCGATTCGATGAGTTCCCGCTGCACCTGGGTGGTGACCTCGTGGTAATCCATGGCCGTCAGCAGCGAAATGTAGGAGGGGGCCTGCCCCAGGTTCGCCAGTGCGAACCGTTCCTCCCGACCTGCCGCCTGCCATCGCTCTCTAAGCACATAGATATTGCGCTTGAGCCGCATCAGAAGCCCGAGGCGCACGTACCGGCTTGCACTCACCTTGGCAGAGACCGGGCTGATCTTTAAAGCTCTGGCAATATCCTCGTAGCCGAAATATAATCGGGTTATGGAGTTCAGCTCTTTTATTTTCATTAGGGACACCTAATTAACACTAGTGTTAATTTAGTGTACTTTAATTTTTAAGGCCCGTCAAGAATAGAAACGCTGCAAGCCGAAGAGGCTTATCAAACCGGTATGTTCGACCGTCGAACGATATGGGATGGTTAAGCGCGATGGCATTGGAAAGGTGGAAAGAAAAGGCCCGCAAGCTAAAACTGGAAGTGCATGCGCTCTATCTCGCCTCCAGGGATCGAAGGGTCCCCTGGCCTGCCCGGGTGCTGGCGGTGGTCGTCGTCGCCTATGCCTTCAGCCCGATCGATCTGATTCCCGACCCCATCCCGGTGCTGGGCTATTTGGATGACCTCATCCTGATTCCCTTGGGCATCGCTTTAGTGATAAAGTGGATCCCCGCCGAGGTGCTGCAGGATTGCCGGGAAAGGGCCGCTTTGACCACGACGGCCGGCAAACCCAGAAATTGGGTTGCCGGCGGCGTCATCATCCTGATTTGGGTGGGCCTTTTCGCAGTCGCCTTCTATTATTTGAGCCGGGTAATCGGCACTTTTTGGAATTGAACCGAGCATGACGGGTGAGCGGACGCTATGACCAATGTGTTCCTGGTGATGTTGGGAGGTAGTTTAGGGGCGCTCAGCCGCTACGGCGCATCGCTTCTGGCGGTTAAGCTTTTCGGCAGCCGTTTCCCGTGGGGGACGCTCGCGGTGAACCTTGTCGGCTGCTTTTTCATCGGCCTTGCCTTCGCCCTGGCCGAGCGCGGCAGCGGCCTCATGAACCCATCGATGCGGCTGTTCTTCGTAACCGGGTATCTCGGAGGGTTGACGACCTTTTCGACCTTCGCCCTGGAGACCACAAACGCGCTCGGCGGGCAAGACAACCTGTCGGCGTTTCTGAGCGTCGCCGCCAACAACCTGCTGGGGGTGGCGCTGGTGCTCCTGGGCATGTGGATGGCCAAGCTCAGATAGGGGTGGCGTGCGATGCCGCGCCTCGACGTCGTGTCGCGCAAGACCTGCAAGCAGCTGTTCCCCAAACAGATCAAGGTCCGGGATATCATGACCCCCGACCGCCGGAAAGTCTCCCTCGCGACCCCGTCGGACCAGGTGGTCCGGCTGTTGCTCTCGTCGGTTTTTACCGGGGTGCCGGTGGTGGACGAAGGGGGCCGTTTTAGGGCTCATTTCGGGAACCTCCTGGTGGCTTTTTCCCCGGACTTCCCGGACTCCATCTGGGATCAGTTTCTGAGCGTCATCCCGTTTTCCGAGCGAAGGGAAACGGCACCGGGAGCTCAAAGAACGCCTCCAGGCCCAAACGGCTGCCGAGGTGATGAACACCGATGTCGCTACGGTCCAGGAATCGACCCGCATCGATGCGGCCATAGCCCTCATGACCCAAAAAGGATTCAAGCGGCTTCCCGTGCTGCTCGATCCCGAGGGCAGGTTCAGAGGCATGATCAGCCAGGACTCCCTTCTGCGCACCGGTTTTGGGAACAAGCCCTAAGGCGAGTTCTACACCCTGCGGATCTCCACCGGGTTTACCTTCGGCACGATTTCGGCCATTTCGGGATCCGAAGCCAGGGCACCGGGCAGTTCGCAGTTCGCTACCTCTTGGATGGATTGGTAGCCCCTGCGCGCGCTGAGCCGCTGCACCATGAAGGCGGCCGTTGCCAGCAGCAGAAGGCCGGCGATGACGACGGCCGGGCTCCAGACGCGGGCCGGCAGGGTGTCGTAAAGCCCCCAGACGCCGAAACTCATGAAAATCAATGAGGCGGCCCACTTGATCGTCCGTTCCGGTATCCGCCTCCCCATGACCACCGCGACGATGATTCCGATGGCGTTCGAAATCAGCATGCCGATCGTCGTGCCGCACCAGACCGAAAAAATGGAGTTGTACTCGACGGCCAGTGCCACGGTGGCGAGTTGCGTTTTGTCGCCCATCTCCGCGATGAAGAAGGCGACCGTCACGGTCCAGAACGGGTTGAAGGCAAACCGCTTGTCTTCCCCCTCCAACTTGTCGCCGCGGATCGTCCACAGACCGAACAGAATGAACGAAGCCGCGGCCGCGGCCTTGATCCAATCAAGCGGCACGATCGTCGTGAGATAGTTCCCCAGCGCTGCGGCCAGGAGATGGTTGGCGGCCGTCGCCACCAAAACACCCCACATAACGGTCTGCCATCGGTAACGGCATGAAAAAGCCATGGCCAGAAGCTGCGTCTTATCGCCCATTTCAGCCAGCACGACGAACACGAGCGATGCGAGAAAAGCCTCCATCTCCTCTCCTTTCGGATAATGCTTCCCGGGGGGCCGACAAAAGAAAAACCTTTATCCGATGCAAGTTATGCATTGGATAAAGGTCTGGCTAAAGCCCGCGGCGTCTGCAGCGATTCCATCTCCGGGTGGCTGTGCCACCGGCATGTCGAAGAATGGACCATCGGCAATGGCCGATGGAAGCTACTCCCCTCTATCTTATTTGATTATGTTACCAGTGATTCACCCGGTTTGTCAATGCGCTCCGCACAGAAGCAGCAGCTGGTGCAGTCCAGCACCGGAGCCCGTTAAAGGTTCTCATTCAGCCCGTGAACAAGCCGAAGGCAGAACGGTATCCCGCTCTGCCCTCGGCCGATGTCGATTTTTTTTTCAAAAAACAAGCCGACCCGAGTTCGACAGCGCTCCGATCAGCAGGAAAACACCGATGACGATGGCCGTGTAGCCAAATAAATAATAGACCGTTTTAAGACCGCGGCTCGTCTCGGCAACCATGGACCCCTCCAGCTTTCCGCTGCCTTCGAGCCGCGCGATCCAGGCCGGTCGCTCTTCGCGTGCGGCGTGCAGGTCCACGCTGCCCTCGAACATGGCGCGGTCCATGGGGAAGTTGTGGCGGCGCAGGTGGCCGATGAAAAAATGGATGATGAAGACATGCGCCATGGCCAGGATGGCCTCGATGCGGTGGACCCAGAAGGCCACGTTCAGCCCCCAGCCGGGGATCACCTGGGTTGAGACGAAGGGGTAGGCCATGACCAGGCCGGTGACGCCGATGATCGCCATGCCCCAGAAAACGGCCCAGTAGTCGAATTTTTCCCAGTAGCCCCAGCGGTCGAACTCCGGCGGGATCTTTCTCAGGCCGATAAACCAGGCGGTGTGCTGGAAGGCCTGCCGGAGGTCCCTGGGGTGGGGCAGGAGCGAGTCCGGGCCGAAGAGGCATCCGGGAAACTCCTTCCAGTTGATCTTGGCCAGGACGTAAAGCGCGTGCAGCGCAAACCAGCAGAGCATGAAAACCCCGACATAGACATGAACCGTGCGCGCCGCGTCATAACCCCCGAACCCCCAGCACAATCCCTGGCCCCAGGAGGTTTGAATGAACATCCGGCCCAGCCCTGACGCGGACTGGATGAGAAAGCAGGCCATCAACCCCAGGTGAAACAGCCGCTGAAGCGGGGTGAAGCGCCTAACCCTGGTCTTTGTTTGCGGGTTCACTTCCCTTTTTCTCCTTTTTCGTGAAAAGCTCCCGGAGGCCCCATAAGAAGGTGTGGGGCAGGAAAAGGACGAAGGTCCCCACGGCAATGGCCACCATGATCCAGAAGGCATATGCCAGTGCGGGAAACTTCTTGAGCGTTGAGGCTTGCGAAGGCCTGGGTTCGTGGACCACATACGCGGCATACGAGGCGTTCGCGCCGGGGTGGCACTTGGCGCAGACGTAGGCGTGACGCCGGATCGGGTTCATGGACGAGTAATAGTGCGCGATGCTCGCGATCGGCTCACCGCCATGGCACTGACGGCAGGTCAGGTTGGCCCGCACCGTGTGGATGTCCCGGGCTTGGTCGGGGTGGCACGATTCGCAGCTCTTGACGGTGTAGAACGGAACTCCGGAGTGCGAGTCGGCTAGCCGCGCCCGCACCCGAACCTTGGCGGCGGAAGGGCTGTAGGGGAAAAGCCCCTCCCTCACCCCGGGGATCTCTACAAAAGCGCGGCTGCGGCGCGGCCGCACTTCGTATTCCTCGTAGTAGCCGGTGCTGGCCTCCCGGTCCTTGTAGCGCCGGATGGCGGAGGCAACCTCCTCCTGCGCGGAGGCCTGCGGCGGGAGCAGAACCGCTCCCGCCGCCACAAGGGCCAGCGTGACAAAGAGCCTCAGAATTGCTGATGTCCTTGCCATCTTGATCTCCTGTTCCCCTATTTCTTTGGGGGAGCCTGCTTGTAGCTGATGGGCTCGATGGGCTTTCCCACCGGCTTCGGGATTTTAGCCAAAGCTTCCCACTGAGCCTGGAGTTCCTGCAAATCCTGGTTTTTGTGCTTGTGGCAGGTCTGACAGGAATTGGGCATATCTTTATTTTTTATCGTTTCCGAGGGCAGCAGGGTCTTGAACACATGGCTGTGCAAGTCTCCGGTTTCTGCATTCTTGATAATCCGCGGCATGTGGCAGCCCACGCAGTTGGCGAAGGAGTGAATGGAGTGGGCCATGTTCAGGCTGGTTTGGACATGGCATTGGAAACACTGCTTGGATCCCGCCTCCTGGGTTTGAAAGCGAGTCGGTGGAACCCCGGCCTGATGGACATAGTGGCAGGAGGTGCAGGTTACCCCTTCATCATGATGTTTGGATTGCTTCCAGTCTATGTACTGCTGATGGTGGGCCTTGGAGAACTCGTTGCCGTAAAGGTGAGTCGCATCGCCGCCGGCAAATGAGGTGGACTTGTAATAGATTTCCAGCGCTTTGCCGGGCTCGTAGCCCACGGCCCACTCCGCACCCTTGTGTTTGGTGGCTGTTCCGCGGTTATGGCAGGATCCGCATATCTGCACCGCCACTCCCATGGTGAGCTTGGCGGGGTTGACGATGGTCTGGCGCTTTTCGAAAACGGCCGTCTTGGGCAGCGCCGCGTGCCAGGAACCTTTCCCATGACATGCCTCGCATCCGACCGAGGGTTCGACGAATT